>JBFWXW010000062.1:0-37962 GCA_050187075.1 Kofleriaceae bacterium
CCCGCGGATGGATAAATCGATCGAGGATCGCTGGCCGAGCCTCGCGAGCGAGGCCGATGAGCGCGCAAACCCGTCGATACGCGCCCGGAGCGCGCGGTCGTGCCACTGCCCGTGGGATCGTGACTGTCCGACGATGTAAGGACACAGAGCACCGTGTTGGTCCTGGCAGCGCCGCTGCGTCGAGACGATCCACCGTCGGGCACGCACGTGACGAAACCACCGCGGTACCGGTGCGGCACCGGCGTTCGTACGCTACGAGCGCTTGCCGCCGCCGCCCTGAAGCTTCGCGAATGGGTTGTTCACGAACCCTGAGACGCCCCAGTTCGAAGGCGCGTCGTCGGGACGACGTTCGTCGCGCCGATCATTTCGGCGCCCGCGATCGTTGCGCGGCCCACGATCGCCGCCGGGACCGCCGCCGGGACCGCCCTCGCGGCGCTCGCCTTGCGGGCGATCGCCCGCCGGCCGCCCACGCGACCGCTCGCCCTGCGGACGCTCGCCCTGCGGACGCTCGCCCTGCGGACGCTCGCCCTGCGGACGCTCGCCCTGCGGACGCTCACCCTGCGGACGCTCACCCTGCGGACGCTCGCGCCATTGCCGGCGATCGCGCGGCGGTTCTCCTTGCGGCGGTTCTCCACCCTGCGGGCCTCGGGCGCGCTGCTCACCCTGTGGTCCACCGCCGCCCGCGCGCTGCTGCTGGTCCTGGCCGCGACCACGACCGCGACCACCGCGCGAACGCTGCTGTTGTCCCTGTCCCTCACCGCGCGGCTCGCGTGGTGGTCGCTGCTGCTGGCCGCCCTTCTTGGCCGACAGGCCGATCCGCTTGCGCGGAAGATCGACCTCGAGCACACGTACGCTGAGCTTCTGACCGACCTTGACCACTTCGCTCGGGTCCTTGACGAACTGGTCGGAGAGCTGCGAGACGTGTACCAGGCCGTCGTTGTGGACGCCGATGTCGACGAACGCGCCGAACGCGGTCACGTTGGTCACCACGCCCTCGAGCACCATGCCCTGCTTGAGATCCTCGATCGACGTCACGTCATCGCGGAACGCCGGCGGCGAGAACTCGGCGCGCGGATCGCGTCCGGGCTTCGCGAGCTCCGCGATGATGTCGCGGAGCGTGAGCTCGCCGACGTCACTGCCGATGTACTTCGAGACGTCGATCGTGCTTACCAGCTCGGAGTTCCCCACCAGCGCCGACAGCTCGACGCCAAGGTCGGTCGCGATCCGGTTGACCAGCGGATAGCGCTCGGGATGCACCGCCGAGCGATCGAGCGGATTTGGGGCGTTCGCGATCCGCAGGAATCCGGCCGCCTGCTCGAATGCCTTGGGACCCAGACCGCTCACGTCGGTCAGCTGATCGCGCGCGGCGAACGCTCCGTGCGTGTCGCGGTGGGCCACGATCTTCTTCGCGAGCGACGGACCGATGCCGGCTACATATTGCAGCAACATCGCGCTCGAGGTGTTGAGCTCGACCCCGACGTGGTTGACGCAGCTCTCGACGACGTCGCCGAGCTTCTTGACCAGCAGCGGCTGATGAACGTCGTGCTGGTACTGACCCACGCCGATCGACTTCGGCTCGATCTTCACGAGCTCGGCAAGTGGATCCTGGAGCCGGCGCGCGATCGAGATCGCGCCGCGGATCGTCAGGTCCAGCTCGGGGAACTCCTCGCGAGCGAGATCAGATGCCGAGTAGACGCTGGCACCGGCCTCGTTGACCGGAACCACGAACGGCGCGTCGGGTCCTTCGCGCATACCCGCCTCGGTGAGCGTGCGCTTGACGAAGGCTTCGGCCTCGCGTCCTCCCGTGCCATTACCGACGCCGATGGCGCGCGGCTGGTGGGTGCGCACGAACGCGAGGAAATCGTCCTTGGCCTTCGCGAGCTGAGCGTCGCCCTGCGACAGAAAGATCGTGATCGTGCCGAGGAATTTTCCGGTCGCGTCGATCGCCGCGCACTTGCATCCGGTGCGCAAGCCCGGGTCGATCCCGATCACCGCCGCCGGACCGAGCGGGGACGCGAGCATCAAGTTGCGCAGGTTGCCCGCGAAGATATCGACGGCCGCGCCATCGGAGCGCTGCTTGAGCTCGGCGCGAACATCGTTCTCGACGCTCGGGCCGAGCAGCCGCTTGATCGCATCGCCGACCGCGAGCCGAAGCTGCGCTGCCCACGGCGAGCTCGCCTCGAGCTTGACCAGCCGCTCGATCCCAGCGCCGAGCTTGTCGGTGTCGATCGCGACGAACGCGCGCAACACGCCCTCGGCCTCACCGCGCCGGATCGCGAGGAACCGGTGCGAGGGGATCGCCTTCACCGCCTCGCTGAACTGGTAGTACTGCTCGAACTTGGTCGGCTCGCTGTCCTTACCGGGGACCACCGTCGACGTGAGCTGACCGTGCTCGGCGTATTCGCGGCGCACATAGGCGCGGACCTCCGCCGAATCTGCGATCTGTTCGGCGACGATGTCGCGCGCGCCGGCGAGTGCGGCGTCCGCGGATTCGACGGCGTCGGTGATGAACCCCGCCGCTTCGCTGGCCGGATCACCGTCGCTGGCCTGGCCGACGATCCGCTGCGCGAGTGGTTCGAGTCCCTTGTCACGGGCGACCGACGCACGGGTCTTGCGGCGCGGCCGGTACGGCGCGTACAGGTCCTCGAGCTCGGACTTGCTGGCGGTCGCCTTGAGCTTGGCCTCGAGCTCCGGCGTGAGCTTTCCCTGCTCGGCGACCGACGCGAGGATCGCTGCGCGCCGGGTCTCGAGCTCGACCACGTACGTGCGGTTCTCCTCGATGGCACGCAGCTGCACCTCGTCGAGCCCGCCGGTCCGTTCTTTGCGGTAGCGCGCGATGAACGGGACGGTATTGCCATCGTCGAGCATCGCGATCACGGCGGCAACCGCGCCGGGCGGCAACCCGAGCATCGCCGAAACGGGGGGAACTGCATCGAAGGCGACGGGAGCGCCGCCGGGAGCGGTGTCGTCGGTCATGGGTCGGCGACGGTAGCCGCGGCGCCCCCGCTCGGCAAGCCTCTATGCGAACTGTCAGTGATAACGTGCCGCCATGCCGATCGATGTCGACCGAGAGCGCTTGATCCGCCGGCTTCCCAAAGTCGAGCTCCACCTCCACATCGAGGGCACGCTCGAGCCGGAGATGATGTTCAGCCTGGCTGGCAAGCACGGCGTCAAGCTGCCCTACGGCTCGGTCGACGCGGTCCGCGCAGCCTATTCGTTTCACGACCTGCAGTCGTTCCTCGATCTGTACTACGCCGGGTGCAACGTGCTCCGCGATCGCCGCGACTTCTACGCGCTCGCGATGGCGTACTTCACGCGCGCGCACGCCGACAACGTCGTTCACGCCGAGCTGTTCTTCGATCCGCAGACTCACACGCAGCGCGGCATTCCGATGGAGGTGGTGTTCGCGGGCCTGCGGGACGCGATGGAGGACGCACACCGGCGCTATGGCATCAGCTCCGAGCTGATCCTGTGCTTCTTGCGCCACCTGTCGGAGGACGACGCCATGGCCACGCTCGATGCCGCGCTGCCGTTTCGCAGCGAATTCGTCGGCGTTGGCCTCGACTCCGGCGAGCGCGGCAACCCGCCGAGCAAGTTCGAGCGCGTGTTCGCCAAGGCGCGCAGCCTCGGGCTCAGACCGGTGGCGCACGCCGGCGAGGAAGGTCCCGCGGCGTACATCCGAGAAGCGCTCGATCTGTTGAAGGTGGAGCGCATCGATCACGGCGTGCGCTGCGATGAGGATGCTGCGCTGGTCGATCGGCTCATCCGCGAGAACATTCCGCTGACGGTGTGTCCGCTGTCGAACCTCAAGCTCTGCGTGGTCAAGGATCTCGCACAGCACAACTTCGCCAGGCTGCTGCGCAAGGGCGTCGCCGTGACCATCAACTCCGACGATCCCGCCTATTTCGGCGGCTACATCGCGGACAATTACCGTGCGACGGCCGCGGCGCTCGACCTGAGCCCCGAAGAGATCGTGCGCTGCGCGGAGAACGCCGTGCGCGCGTCGTTCTTGCCGGCGACCGCCAAGGCACCGCTGCTCGGCAGGATCCGCAGCGCCGCTACCGTGTGAGCTCGCGCTCGATCGCGCTCGAGGGGTCGGCGTCCGCAGCCGCCATGGCGCGCTAGGCGATCACGCCATCCGCGATCGCGATCGCGCGAACGGCATCGATGGTGTCCGACTCGGCGACGGTCTTGTCCTCGCGATAGCGCACCAGCCGAGCGAACCGTAGTGCGAGCCCGCCCGGATAGCGGGTCGAGCGCTGGACCTCGTTGAACGCGATCTCGACGACCAGCTCGGGACGGACGTGGACGATGTGATCCTCGCGGTCGACCTCGCGCGCCAGCAGTGCCGCGGTTTGCCAGGCGAGCACCTCGTCGGTCATCCCCTTGAACGTCTTGCCGAGCATGACGAACCCGTCCTGGGGATCGCGCGCGCCGAGATGCAAGTTCGATAGCCAACCCCGCCGCCGGCCCGAGCCCCACTCGGCCGCCAGCACGACGAGATCCAGCCGGCGCACCCGCTTGATCTTCAACCATGCGGCGCCTCGGCTGCCCGCATCGTAGGGCGCATCGAGCGCCTTGGCCATCACCCCTTCGTGGCCGCCGGCGATCGCGTCGTCGTAGAACGCCTTGGCCGCCGCCGGATCCCCGGTCACCAGGCGCGGCACCGCGTGCGCGGGCGACAGCTCGGCGAGCGCGGCAAATCGATGGCGCGCTGGCTCGGCGAGCAGCGTCTGGTCGTCGATGCGCAGCGCGTCGAACAACGACAACGACAGCCCGCGCTGCCGCCCCATCGTGTCCTGAAATGGCAACGGCCGACCGCCGTCACCAAACGCGATCGCCTCCCCATCCACGATGAAGGTGCGCGCGGGCAGCGCGCGCGCCATTGCCACCAGCTCGGGCACCGTCGCCGTCACGTCGTTGAGACTGCGCGAATAGATCCGCACGTCTTCGTCGGCCCGATGGATCTGAACGCGAAACCCGTCGAGCTTGAGCTCGAGCGCAGCTTCGCCCCCGAGGTTCACGAGCGCTTCACCCGCGGTCTCCGCGGTCTGTGCCAGCATCGGCAGGACCGGGCGAAACAGGGTCAGCCCGAACGTTGCGAGCCCGGTCACGCCATCGGACAGGACCGCCTCTGCGACCTCGCCGAGCTCGCCAGCCAGCATGTACGCGCGGCGGACATCGCGTGTGGGCACGCCCGTGGCGACCGCAAGGCCGTCGACCACGAGCGCATCGAGCGCGCCCTGGCGCAGCTCGCCGATCACCAGCGCACACGCGAACTGCTGCTCGATCGCAGTGCACGCCGCGAGCAACGCCCCAAACCCATCCTTGCGCCCGCGGCCCGCGCCCGTGCCCGACAGTGCTGCGATCGCGGCGAACCGCTGATCGACGTCGGTGAGCGAGAGCTGCGCCGTGTCCGCTGCGGGCACCTGCGCGCGCAGCTCGGCAACGGTTGCGTAGCCAATGCCCAGCTTGTAGCCGACGATGCCCGATAGATAGCGCGCCGCGAGCTTACGCTCGCCCACGGGCGCGCCGCGCACCAGCTCCGCGATCAGCTCGACCTTGCGCTTGCGCGACGAGACGTCGGCGATCTTTGCGCTGGTGGTGGCGACCTGCTCGAACCGCACAAACGGACCGTAGCATCCGTATCAACAGCAAAACGGCGCCTCCGGGGGCGCCGTTTCAGCACGCGAGCGTCCGGGCGTCAGTTGGTGACGACCTGGAGCGTCCAGCTGTTGAGCGTACCGACGTCCGAGCCGGACGTATCCTCGACCTTGAGCTGCCACGAGCCCGTGACCGAGCCGCTGAAGCCCGGCACCGAGAACGTCTCGACCAGGTTGTCCTCGCCGCCACCGGTCCGATCGAACAGCAGCTGTGAAACGCCGTCCTTGGTCAGCGTGATCGTGAGGTCGCCGCGGTAGGAGTGCGAGATATCGACGCTGACCTTCACGTCTCCGACGATGTTCCCGCTGTCCGGCACCTCGATCGTGCTCACCGCACCGACCGGGCTGTTGTCCGGGATCTCGAGCGACGGGTTCACGCTGTACTCGTGGGTCGTGCCGCTGCCGCCGCATGCCGGGAACGCGGCGCAATCGCTGTCCGCGCAGTTCGCTGCGAAGTCGCCATCCTCGTCGATCCCGCTCGGGTCATCGCACACCTCGGCGACCGCGAGCACCGGGAGGTCCGCGGTGACCGCCGAGCCGTAATCGCTCGCGTACTTGTACGAGAGGTAGCCATAGCCGGCACCGTACGGGTTCTCGATGCCAAAGCTCTCGGTGCCCCACGAGTTCTTGAAGATCCAGAACCCCTTCTCCATCCGGGGAACGCCGTTCTGGTCGAGGATCGGGTTGCCGTCGCCATCGCGCATCTCGAACTCGGCCTCGTCATCCCAGCCGACGATCTGGATCGCGTGACCCGCGCGCTGCTGCAGCGACGCGTCCTTGTCCGCCTGGTTCGGATAGGTGACCACGCCCATGCGCCACAAGCTGTCGTTGATCGGCAGCGTCGACAGCCGGTGGTTCCACGACTGATAGAAGAATGTGAAGCCGATGTTGACGCCGGTGCCGCGCGACGTGAGGTGCGCCTTCATCGAGTTGGTATTGATCCACCGCGTGCGGGGCAGCTTGATCTTCAGCGCTTGCTCGACGGAGGCCGGCGGTTCGCCGTTGGTGTAGCACTTGGTCGGAAGGTTCTCGCCGCCGGTGCACTCCGCGTCCTCGAACGTGCCCCACTTGGCGCTCTCGTACGGCCACTCGGCCTCCTTGATCGTGCCGAACTGGACGATCGTCCTGAGGTTGGCGTCGGAGCTCGAGCCTTCGGTGTACCGGAACGAACCCTCGAGGTTCTTGACCGCCCACTGCAGGTACTGCTCCGAGAAATCGGCGTCCTGGATCGGCATGCCGGCCTTGATGTAGAGGTTCTCGGCGAGCGCGGTCGACGCGAAGATCGAGCACACGCCGCGGCCGCCCTGGCTCTTGACCGGCGACTGATCGCCGACCACGAACTTCGCCGGATAGGTCGCATCGGCCTTGTTGTCATCAGGGAGCGAGTCGTTGTCTGGAGCTCCGGCGTTGACGTTGTCATCCGAGACCGGGAACTCGTCGTCGTAAGGGGTTGGACCACTGTCCGACGACGGACCAGCACAGGCCGCGAACATCGGGAGCGACATCAGGAGCATTGCAAGTGGGCGGAAACGCATGATGCTGTCGCCCGAGTGCGTGTTCCGTGCCGGGGGTGATCCAGCCCAGATCGCGGAAATCACTACCGGCAGCTCGCGCCGTCGCAACTCGGCAAGCCGTCGAGCGGCAACCATAGTGGCCGCCACAGGACCGGCGTCACGGTCCGATCCTACGTAAATTCAGGAACGTGTCCGCGGCGACCGCCTTGCCGCGCAAGCGGTCGCGCGAGCGCTCACGTTCAGAAGTTGAACGGATAGCTGAACGACCCGCCGGACTGCGTCTTCGGGAAGCTCGCCTTGCTCATCGCCGAGGCGACGCAATTGCCAAGGCTGGCATCGGGCGACTGCGTGGGAGACGAGCTCGAAACGCGACCGTCGGGGCTCACCTTCACCGAGACCTTCACCATCCCCTTGGCCGATGACCGGTCGCCGCAGCTCATCACGCGCGCCTTCACCTTCTCGACCGCACCCTGGATCATGCCGCGATCGAGCTTGTCCGGCAGGTCGCTGCGGCCCTTGCTGGCGCTGGCGGTCCCACCCTTCGAGCCGCCCTTGCGGAACTTCGAGCAGCACGCGCCTTCGTAGTTGTTGAGCACGCACGAGACCTCGTCGCAGCCACCCGACGCCGCGGCCGGCTCCTTCGCAGGAGGTGGATCCGCCTTCGCGGTGGTTCGCGTGCTGGTCTCGCGTGGCCTGTCGCGCGCAGCGGTCTTGTCGCGCGAATGCCTGTCCGGCTTGTCATTGGTATCGGAGGGCGGTGGCGGCGTCTTGGGCTCGGGATCCGAAGCCTTGTCAGCGGCCGCCGCGGTATCCGCGCTGCCTGCCTTGGTCGGCTCGGCGGCGGATCCTGACGATCCGGGTGAATCGGGCGTCGACGGCGTATCCGACTTCGTATCGTCCTTGTCGTTCGATGCGATCGCCGGAGCGGTCGCGACCTTGGTCGGCGTCTTGCCGCCCTTGAGCAGCACCACCACCATGATCACGGCGGCCACCGCGAGCACGCCGACGCTTCCGATCAGCGCGAACATCATCTTGTTGTTCGAGCTGCGGCCGGCCGTGGGCACGAGCACGGCGGGCTCGGTGAAACCACCGCCACCGAACACCGGAAGGTCATCGATCGTACCGACCGCTGCCGCGGTGCGCGGTGCGCTGGCTGCGGACCCGCCGAGATACGCATTCGCCATCGAACGAATGTCGATGAGACCTGAGCCTTCGCCACCTGCCGCGCCCGTCGCCTGGCCGCTCGGCATCGACGTGACCGCCGCACTCGGCGCCGGCTTGTCACTCGCGAGTTGCGCGAGGTTGTTCAGCGAGAACAGCACCGAGTTCTCGTTGCGCTCGCCGCGGAGCTTGGCCTCCGCCGCCGCACCAGCACCGCCGGGGGCGCCCGTCGTGCGCGCCGATCGGTTGCTACCGAACAGGTCGCCACCATCGTCGTCCCCGCTGGCGGCCATCGCGCTGGACGAAGCAGAGCCTGAGCCGAATAGATCCGAGCCCGCGCTGCCGAGCCCCTCGCTACCGAAGATCGACGCTGCGGCCGCACCACCACCTCCGCCGCTGCTGATCGCCGTGTCGGCATTCCCAGCCGCGAACGCCGCGAACGCATCGACCTGCGAGAGCGGCATCCAGTCGGCAAACCCTTCGCGCCACGCGTAGGTGTCCGCATCGATCTCGCCGGCGGCGTATCGCTTCTCGACCTCGGCGGCAGTCATCGGGCCGACTTGATCCTGGTTGATCACGACGTGCCAGACCGCGTCGTCGGCGCCGGGGCCTTGGCCCTCGTAGCCGTAGTCGTAGACGCGGGTCTCTTTCTCCTGCGCCGGTGCCGCTGCCTGCTCGACAGCTCCGGCACCGCCGCGAACGACGATGATGTTGCTGCACTTCTTGCAGCGAATCTTGAAGACCTTGCCTTGGACCTTGTCATCGGAGATCGAGTACTTGGCCTGGCAAGCATCACAAACGATCTTCATGGGCGTTCCCTGCCTATGGGGTTCGAACGCTCAGACCCCCGAGTCTGGCGCTCCTTGGAGAAAAAATCGTATCACACCGCCGCGCGCAGGACGCCAATTGCCCCGGACGTTTACGCTGCCCTACCGCAAATCGCCAAACGGATCGACGAGCCTGATCGTTTGCGCACGATCGGGACCGACCGACACCAAGCAGAACGGTACCCCTGCCATCCGCTCGATGGTCTCGACGTACGTCCGTGCCGCTGTGGGTAGATCAGCTACCGAGCGCGCCTCCGCCGGGAGCGTGCCCCAGCCCGGAAATGCGCGATAGATCGGCTTTGCGCGCGCCAGATCCTCGGGATCCGTGGGCGGCTCGTCCAGCTCCTTGCCGTCGAGGTGGTAGGACACACACACCGAGACCTCCGCAAGATTTGCGAGCACATCGAGCTTGGTCAGCGCGAGCGAGGTCATACCCGAGAGGCGCACGCCCATGCGAAGCGCGGGGAGATCGAGCCACCCGCAGCGGCGCGGGCGTCCGGTCGTGGCGCCAAACTCGCCACCCGCCTGCCGCAGACGTTCGCCCTCCTCGCCATGCAGCTCGGTGGGAAATGGTCCTTCGCCGACGCGCGTCGCATACGCCTTGGTGATGCCCACCACCGCGTCGATCTGCGTCGGCCCGATGCCTGCGCTCTGGCAAGCTCCGGCAGCGATCGTCGAGGACGACGTCACATACGGATAGGTGCCGTGATCGAGGTCGAGCAGACAGCCCTGCGCGCCTTCGAACAAGACGTGGCGACCATCTGCGATCGCGCGCGCGACGTGGCGACCGGCATCGCCGGTGTACGGGCGTAGCTTGTCGCCGGCGGCGAGGGCCTCGTCGATCCACGTGGCGACCTCGTTCGCAGACGGCGCGGTGCCGCCGAGGTGGCTGATCAGCGGCATCAGCTCGTCGAGGTTGGCATGCACCAGATCGCGCACGCGCTCGGGCCGCGCGAGATCTCGCATCCGGACGCCCCGGCGCGCTGCCTTGGCCTCGTAGGCGGGCCCGATGCCTCGGCGCGTGGTACCGATCGCCTTGCCGCGCTTGGCGCCGCGATCCTCGCGCAGGCCATCGATCAGCTTGTGATACGGCAGGATCACGTGGGCCCCGAGCCCGATCAGCAGCTCGCCGCGCGCCAGCAGGCCGCGCGCCTGGCACTGCGCGATCTCATCGAGCAGCGTGTGCGGATCGATCACCATGCCGTCGCCGAGCACGCAGCTCTTGCCCGGATGGCAGACCCCGGAGGGCACGAGATGGGTGACCAGCTTCTGGCCATCGATCACGAGCGTGTGTCCGGCGTTGGCGCCTCCGCCATATCGCACGACGGTGTCGGCACGCTCGGTGAGCAGGTCCACCACCTTGCCTTTGCCCTCATCGCCCCATTGGGCGCCGACGACGATCACGACAGACATCGCGGCTACTCTACCCCGGGTTCGAACACCATTCGCTCGCGTGGCCACGCGATCCGCATCGAGATCGCAGTCAACCGTGCGAAGCAGATTCGCGCGCTGCGATCACGACAAATCACCGTTGCACGAATGGCTCGCGCCGCGAATTTCTGATGGCCTTTGATCGCAACTGCGCGAGCTCATGCGAGCGAACCTGGCGCACGCCTTGCTCTTGCCGCCACGCATGAAGCTCACGCCCTTGGTGGTTATCGCCGCAGCGCTGTCGCCAGCGTGTTCGTTCGTGTTCGACGGAGATGACGAACACGGCCAGACCTGCGACCAACTCGATGACGCGACGCTGTATCGCGACCCCACCACGCTGCTATGCGATGGCTCTCCGGGGTGTGAGTCGCGCTGCGGCCCCTGCCCGCTCGACGACCAGGCAGCGTTCGTTCCGACCTGGGGCGAATGCGGCAGTCGCTGTGAAGATCTCGCCGAACAGCAATGCGCGCTCGATGCGAGCTGTCGCATCGCCTACGAGGCGCGGTGCACGATCAGCGGTAGCTGCCTGACCAACTACATCGGCTGCTTCCCACTCGACCAGCAGCCCGACTCGACCATCGAGTGCTACCGCGCAGACGCAGCATCGTGCTCGCGCAGCAACGCGTGCATCGCGCTGCACATCGCCGAACCGTGTCCCACCGACGCTCCATGCGAGCAGCCGTTCGCGATGTGCGCGATCGAAGGCAGGTTGCCGGGGCGATGCAGTGGCAACGTCATCTGTCGCGCGGCTCCACCCGATTGCGAACCCGGGTCGACGCCAGGGATCCTCGGCGGCTGCTACACCGGCGCGTGTATCCCCGAGGACATCTGCGAGCCGATCGATCTCGCGCCGTGACCCTGCCTGCCCGGGTGCGTGCTCCCCAGCGCGGCTCGTCGAGGAGTCTGCCTGCCTGGTGCGCTCCCTGCGCAGCTCGTCGCGGCGCGCGCGCGGAATCCATGGCGTGCAAACAGTTTGTGTCGAATTGACTGTCCGAGATCGGTAGATCCTCGACGGAGATACGCGAGGCAATGCCAGGTTACACCCGGCGCGCAGCTTGCTGTGACAGACCACATGCGCTGGGTGTCCGTCCTGATCCTCCTGCTGATCGCGAACGGCGCCGGCGCTGATTCGACCCCGCCGGTCACGAGTGCGGGCGGTGCGCCCACCACGGAGCGCTACACATCGTCGTATCGCGCGCAGACGCTGTTCGTCGATTTCACCGCGATCCTGCTTGTCCCGCTCGCCAGCAAGGATGGGTTCCCAATCGAGATTCCGCTGGGCACGTATGTGCTCGGCGCACCGATCGTCCACGTCGCCCACGGTCGTCCGGGCCGCGCCATGCTGAGCCTTGGGCTCCGCCTGGTCATGCCGTTCGGACTCGCACTCGCCGCGAAGGAATCCACCGCTCATCGCAACGAGCATCCCGAGATCCGCGTCGCGATCGCCGGAATCACCGGTGCCTTGATCGCGAGCCTGGTCGATACCGCTGTGCTCGCCGACGGAGACTCGCCGCCGAAGCCGTTGCCGGTCGCGCCCACGGTCCAGCTCGACCCACACAACATGACGCTCGGCGTCGCCGGCTCGTTCTAGCGCCGCTTTGGTCGATGGTTTCACATGACGGAGTCATCATGCGTGCTGTAGCTGTCACGATCGCGTCGCTCCTTGTAATGCCCGGTGTAACGCTCGCTGAACCGACGCCCAACCGCGCCGAACATGCCATCACGTCGTCGTACCGATTGCAGACGCTAGGTGCGGACCTCGCGGCGCTGGTGGCTTTCCGATTCGCTGAGCGCGGTCGGGTTCCGGTCGAGCTTCCGATCGGCTCCTACGTGCTAGGCGCACCGATCATCCACGCGGCTCACGGTCGGCCGGGGCGCGCGATCGCGAGCATGGGTCTTCGCTTGATCTTGCCGATCGGCGGCGCCGCCATCGGCAAGGCGACGGTGGGTCGCGACAAGGAACGGCCCGAGATCGCGATGATCGTCTTTGCAATCGCTGGCGGAGCCCTCGCAAGCCTGATCGACACCGTCGCACTCGCGGGCGGCGATCCTGTGACCACGCCGCCCAGGGTCGCTCCGTCCGTGCAGGTCACTTCGCATGGCGCGACGCTTGGAATCGGCGGCGCGTTTTAGTCCCGTCACAGCGGATTGGGCGCGGCCACGAACTGAACGTTCAAGCCCGGGAACTTCAGCCGCAGCTCGTCGGCCAGCCGCATCGCGCCGAACACCTCGGTGGCATAGTGCCCCGCGGCGATCAGCGTGATCTGCAGCTCCTTCGCGAGGTCGCCTGCCCGCTCGGCGAGCTCGCCGGTCAGGAACAGATCGCAACCGGCGCTCGCGGCGGCTTCGAGCAGATCGGATGCCGCGCCCGAGCACAGGCCGACCTTGCGCACGACCGATGGTCCGTACGGGAACACGAACCGCGGCGTTTCACCTTTGCAGACGCCACCGGCGATCCGGGCGATCGCCTCGTCGCGCGTGAGCGGGCTCGACCACATGCCCGACAGTCCGAGCGCGACGCCACGCACGTCTCCGAACGCCTCGCGCTGGGCACCGAGGCCGAGCGCGTCGGCCAGGCCGACGTTGTTGCCCAGGCGCGGGTGCTTGTCGAGCGGCAGGTGATAGGCCGCGAGCGAGACATCGTTGCCAAGCAGCAGCTTGAGCCGGCGGGCCAGCGGTCCTGCGATCTTGGTGAGGCCGGGGCCCCACACCAGGCCGTGATGCACGACGATCAGATCTGCGTGCTTCTCGACGGCGCGACCGATCAGCTCCGCCGACGCGGACACGCCGGTGACGACGTTATCGACCTCGAGCCCGCCTTCGATCTGCAGGCCATTGGGCGCGTAGTCCTTGAACCGGTCGATCTCGAGCGTGGTGTCGAGGTAGCCGATGACGTCGCGCAGGTGGACGGGCATGGCCGGAATCGTCCTCGGAGGCCGGGGCCGGCGCAACACCATTCGCGGCGTGTCCTCGATCCAGGACCGCCCACACGATGCAACCCGGATCGACGGCCGAGCGAAATCCAGCGGATCCTTCCATATGCATCAACGCTCGAGAACTCGTGGTAAACCGCCCCGCATATGGCCCCGGTCAAGAAGCCCGAGACCTCCGAGCACGAGTACCGCACGATGAGCGGCATCCCGCTTCAGCCCACCTATGGTCCCAAGGACCTGGCGGACCGCGGCTGGACCTACGACGCAAAGCTGGGTGACCCCGGTGCATACCCGTTCACGCGCGGGCCGCACGCGACGATGTATCGCGGCAAGCCGTGGACGATGCGAATGTTCGCCGGATTCGGGACCCCCGAGGACACCAACCAGCGGTTCAAGTTCCTGCTCGCCAACGGCCAGACCGGACTGTCGACCGCGTTCGATATGCCGACGTTGATGGGCTACGACCCGGATCACGCGCGCTCGCTCGGCGAGGTCGGGCGCGAAGGCGTGTCGGTCGCATCGATGGACGACATGATGCGGCTGTTCGGCGACATCCCGCTCGACAAGGTGTCGACGTCGATGACGATCAACGCGCCGGCCGCGGTGCTACTCGCGCTCTACGTCGCGGTCGCCGAGCGCCAGGGCGTGTCCCCCGACAAGCTGCGCGGCACGCTGCAGAACGACATGCTCAAGGAGTTCATCGCGCAGAAGGAGTGGATCTCACCGATCCGCGGCCACATGCGGATCATCCGCGACATGCTGGCGTGGTGCACTCGCACGATGCCCCAATGGAACACGATCTCGATCAGCGGCTATCACATCCGTGAAGCCGGTGCGACCGGCGTGCAGGAGCTCGCGTTCACGATCGCCGACGGTATCGGCTACGTGCAGCTGGGAATCGACGCCGGCCTCGACGTTGACGATTTCGCCCCGCGGCTGTCGTACTTCTGGGACGTCCACAACGACTTCTTCGAGGAGATCGCCAAGTTCCGCGCCGGCCGCCGGATGTGGGCCAAGATCATGCGCGAGCGATTCGGCGCGAAGAATCCCAAGTCGTGGTTGCTCCGTACCCATGCGCAGACCGCCGGCGTTTCGCTGATGGCGCAGCAGCCGATGAACAACGTCATCCGCACCACGATGCAAGCGCTCGCCGCCGTGCTCGGTGGAACGCAGTCCCTGCACACCAACAGCTACGACGAGACCTACGCGTTGCCGACCGAACAGGCCGCCGAGCTCGCGCTGCGAACGCAGCAGGTGATCTACGAGGAGAGTGGTGTCGCCGCGGTCGTCGATCCGCTCGCCGGCAGCTACTTCGTCGAGACCTTGACTGATCAGGTCGAGGCCGCGGCGTGGGAGTACATCCACAAGATCGACGCGATGGGCGGGATCGTGAAGGCCGTCGAGGAAGGTTACCCGCAACGCGAGATCGCGCGCTCGGCGTTCGAGTTCCAGCGCGAGGTCGATACCAAGCGACGGACGATCGTCGGCGTCAACAAGTACGTGACGCCCGGCGAAGGCGATCACATCCCGACCCTCAAGATCGATCACGAAACCGAACGCAGTCAGATCGAGAAGGTCATCGCGTTCCGCGCCCAGCGCGATGCCGCAGCGGCGACCAACGCGCTCGCTGCGGTGCGCACCGCGCTCAAGGATGACAAGCAGAACGTGATGCCGCCGATCCTCGACGCCGTGAAGCACAACGTCACGCTCGGTGAAATCTGCGATCTGTTCCGCTCCGAGCTCGGCGAGTACCGCGATCCGGCCTATCTATGAGCGGCAGCGGTCCGGAGCTGGACAAGCTTCGTTTCGAGCCCGACCCGGCGCTTGCCGCCAAGGTCCGAGAGCTCGCGGAACATGCGGTGGCAATGACCGCACCGGCGATCTCGCCGCCGCTCGACTACAGCGAGGAGAGCGTCGAGATCCTCGAGGAAATTCTCGACGAGGTTCACAGCGATCGGGCGAACCTCGACGAGCGCCGCGTGTTCCAGCTCGGCGCCGTGTTCGGCAGCTACCTCGGCGAGGTGCTGCGTCGCGCGCATCCTGCCGAGTGGGGACAGATCACCGCGCCGGACGGCTCGACGTTCCCCGGCATGCGGATGATCGAAACCCGCGCCGTGATCTGGCCGTGGGGCCGCGCGCAGCAGCGCATCCTCGAGGGCGCCGAGCACAACGTGTGGACGTACTATCGATATCTGACCAAAGACTGAAGCGGGCTGGCAGATCTCCGACGAGTCGCGTCGTGCTGCAACCGAGGCTCCCCAGGTACGAACGCGTCCAGCTCGGCTATCGCCGCTTCTTGAGCGGACGTCGATGCGCGGTCAGCTTGGGCATGATGTGAGCGATCAACTCGCCGGCGGCCGCGCGGTTGGGGTCGGTGGCCTGGACGCGTCGTGCGATCGCGAGGCCCTCGTTGTACGTTGCGCGCGCGCCGATCTTGTTGCCCCTCGCGGCGAGCGCATCACCCAGCTTTGCGCGGAGCTCCGCGATCGCGAGCTGGGTCTCGATATTCGTGGGGTCCTTCGCCGCGAGCCTGCCATAGATCGCGTCCGCGGCGGCGTACTCGGCGTCTGCCGCGGCGTGCTCGCGGTTCGCGAACAGCGCGTCACCCACCGCCGTGTAGCTCGATGCGAGCGCCTCCTGCTGGTGGACGTTGGTCGGATCCTTGGTCGCCAGGGTCTCGAAGATGCGGTGCGCCGCTCGGTACTCCTCGAGAGCCCCCGCAGCGTTGTCTTGGAACAGCAGCACGTCGCCGAAATTGGCTCGAGCGATCGCGAGCGTCTGTTGACGGTCCGCGTGCGTCGGGTCCTTGGCGGCCAGCGGCTCCACGATGGCGAGCATCGCCCGGTACTCGGTGAGTGCGTTTTCCGCGTCGCGTTTGCCGAGCAGCAGGTCTCCGATCTTGTCGTGAACGTCCGCGAGCTGCTGCTGGCGATCGCCGTTCGTCGGGTCCTTGGCGGCCAGCGCCTTGAACACCGGAAGTGCTGCCCTGTACTCGACGAGCGCGGGATCGCCCTGCCCTTGCTTGATCAGCACATCTCCGAGCTTGGCGTGACTGAACGCGAGCTCTGCCCGCCGGTCCGCATTCGTGGGATCCTTTGCGACGAGCGCTTCCCGAATTCCCAGCGCCGCGCGGTACTCCGCAAGCGCCTCAGCTGCGTCGCCCTGAGCGAGCACCACGGATGCGATCTTGTCGTGGCTCAGCGCAACGTCCTGCTGCCGGTTGGCACTCGTGGGATCGTTCGCCGCCAGCGACGTGGTGATCGCGAGCGCCGATCGATACTCGGCCAGCGCGCGGGCCATGTCGCCCTGGGCCACGAGCGCGTCGCCAACGTTGGCGTGGGCCACCGTGACCCCGCGCTGCCAGTCCGCGTTCGTCGGATCGCTCGCCACCAGGCGCTGGGTGATGTCGAGCCCGATTCGATACTCGGCAACCGCGCCGGCGAGATCGCCTCCCGCACGCAGCGCATCTCCGAGGTCGGCATGGGTGATGGAAAGGTCTCGCTGGCGGTCGGCGTTCATCGGATCCTTGGCTGCCAGCATCTGCTCGATGGCAAGCACGGACCGAAACTCTGCAAGCGCGGCGGCTGGGTCGCCCTGCGCGAGGACCACACCGCCGATCTGCGCATGCATGTGTGCGATCGAGCGCGGCCGGTTGACGTTGGTGGGGTCCAGCGCGGCCGCCATCGTCGCGGCCGTCAGGGCGGCTCGATACTCCACGAGCGCAGCTGCGGCGTCTCCCTGGGCGAACATCACCTTGCCGATTCTCTCGCGCGCCGTGGCGATCGAGCGCAGCGGAACCGTGCTCGTCGGCTGTTCGCGCGCCAGGGTCTCGAAGATCGCCAGCGCCGCACGAAATTCCCGGAGCGCCTGGTCCGTGTGCCCCTGCGCCAGCAGCACGTCCGCGAGGTTTGCGCGCGCGAGCGCGAAGTTGTGACGTTCCCCGCCCGTCACCTCCGCGCTCCGGCGGTCGTAATAGCTGGTCGCCTTGTTCGCAACTTCGTCGAGCAGATCGAGCCGACCGAGTAGCCGCAGCTTGTCGCGCAGCGTGACAAGCATGTAGCCCATGATGTCCTGGGCCTCGGCGCGGTTGTCCTCGGCGACCTGGCGCTGGTGCTCGGCCCGCGCTTGCTCGCCGATGATCCGCCGTACGCTGACCACGCCGATGACCGCGAGCAGCATGATCGCCACCGATGCGACCGCCACGGCGGCCCGGTGCTTGCGGATCCAGCGCCAAAGCAGCTGTCGCGGCGAGTAGCGGTGTGCGCCGACGAGCTGACCCCGCTGGAATCGCTTCAGGTCGAGCGCGAGCTCACCGGCCGTCGCGTAGCGATCCTCCGGCTGCCACGCCATCGCCTTCTCGATGATCGCAACGAGGTCCGCAGGCACACCCGGCGCCATGGTTGCGAGTGGCGGCGGCGGCGCACTGATCACATTCGCAAGGACCTCATCGACCGAGGTGCCCTGGTGCGGGTGTCGACCCGATAACAGATGATAGAGCACCGCGCCCAGCGCATAGACATCGGCACGCTCGTCGACCGCGTCGCCCATCGCCTGCTCCGGGGGCATGTACGCGGGCGTACCCAGGACTTCGCCACCGAGCGTGGCGCCGATGCCAACGACGTCGACTCGCATGGCCCCGGTCGGCTCCGGCGTCTCCGCATTCAGCTCCTTGGCGAGGCCCCAGTCGATCACCACCGTCTCACCGAAGTCGCCGATCAGGACGTTCTCCGGCTTCAGATCGCGATGGACGATGCCCTGTGCATGCGCGTACGCGAGGGCGTCGACCATCGCGAGGCCATGAGGGAGCAACGCGATCCGCTCGGCCAGGCTGGCAGTACCGGCGATGACGCGGGCGAGCGACTCGCCGCTCACGAGCTTCATCACGTAAAACGACGTGCCATCGGGCCAGGTCCCCGCGTCGTGGATGCTGACGATCGACGGGTGTTGCAGCCGCGACGTCAGCGACAGCTCGCGCTCGAATCTCGCTGCATGTGGGCCGCGCGGATCGACGAGCTCTTTGATCGCGACGTCGCGCGACAGCCGAGCATCACTGGCGATCCAGATCCGCCCCATTCCGCCGCGCGCCAGCTCGCGCACCACGGTGTATCGACCATCGGTGGTGCGTTCTCTGTGGCGGCCGTTGCCATCGCTGGTTCCGCCCACCGTGACGGCGAGGCGAGCATGATCGGGCACAGCGTCGGTGGTGAGTCTCACGCGCGGATCCGTATCAAGAAACCTCCGGCGCGGGTGATTCAAAAGCGTGAGCGCGTGACGCGGTCGCGCCCCCGGCGGAACCGATGATCTAAGCCGCCGGATCTTGGGGAGCGAAGCGTCATGTGCGGGTTGCCACATGTCCGAGCCGTTCGAGCTCGAGGTCAACAATGCAGCCCTGGGCACGCACGTGATCAACCACGAGCGAGCGACCGATCGTCCACCGCTGACGCGCGAGGACATCGACGAGGACATCGACGACGACGCGCGAAATGTTCGTCCGGTGTCCGACGGCCATCGGACGGCGTGGACGACCGCCGGCCACGCCGCGCTGGAACTGCTCCAAAACCCACGACGCATCGACTGGCGCGCGAGTTGAAGGAGCGCGCTCGCATGCGCACTCGTCGTCCGCCTCATCCGCTCGAACACCATCCGTCGTTTCGTGCTGTCATCGCAGCGGCCCCGCCGATCGCGGAGCTCGCGTTCCGGATCCGGTCTCGCTCCGAAGCCACCGGTATGATCGGCACGCTCGCGATCGCGTGCGGCGATCTCGCCGACGGATTCGCGGCGCCACCGGCGAGCCGCAAGCGACTCACGGCACACCATCGCGCGTGGATCGCAGTCCGCGAGATCGACCGGACGGTCACCGCCGCAGCGCGGCGACGGCTCGCGCCGCCGGAGGTCGTGAAGCGGGCGCAGCGCGCGATCGACCGCGCGGATGTGTTGATCGGAGCGCTGCTGCCGTCATAGCCGCCGCATACGGGGTAGCATCGGCCACGGAGGGACCCATGCGGACGAAGGTTTTGATCCTGCTCGTTGCGGCCATCGCGATCACTGGATGCAAGAAGAAGAGCGGGCCGAGCGGCTGGTCCTCGGGGACCGCGGGATTGATGGCCAACATCGACGAGGATGGCTTCGCGGACAACTACGAGCTGTCGACGGCGGCAGATCTGAACGCGATCGCATGCCGCCAGGACGGCGAAGCATGGGTCGTCGGCTCGCGAGGAACGGTTCTGTACACCAACGACGGCGGCGACCAGTGGGTCGAGCGCACGTTCGGTGCAACGGCAGACCTCCGTGCGGTCGCCACGCAGGATACCGGGCCGGTGTTCGTCGTCGGCGACGGCGTGTTCATGACCGGGGTCCCATCGTTCGACACCGGCGAGGCGACGTGGACGCAGCTTGGCGACCAAACTACCAGGTTCCGATCGGTCGCCGCTGCACAACGCGGCACGACCGTGCTCGCGATCAGCGAGGATGGCGGATTGTGGTCGTACGAAGCGGGAGGATTGGTGCGGCGCAAAACGATCCAAGGCGCGCGTGCGGTGGCGATCTCGCCCGACGGAAATACTGCGCTCGTGGTCGGTGCCGGAATGTCGATCAGCAGCGACGCGGGCAACACATGGAGCCCGCTCGAGCTCGAAGCGACGACCCAGCTGGAGGACGCGCGGATCGATGATCGCGGCGAAGGTCTGGCGGTCGGCGCCGGTGGGCTGGTTGCCCGGCTCGCCTACGACGGCCAGGTGGTGACGCAGAACCTGGGGACCGCGGATCTCCACACGATGTTCGTGCCGTGGTCGGGCGATGACCGCGCGGGCTACGCCGCCGGCGAGGGTGGTCAGGTCTGGATCACGCACGACACCGGATGGACCTGGGAGATGGGGCCGAACCTGGGCCGAACCGTGCTCGGTATCGACGTCATCGGAGACGGACACCGCTAACCGTTGGGACCGAACAGCGCGGCATCGCACGATCACGACCGAGCGATCGTGCTGCTGCGCGCGACCGCCGACCATGTCTCGATGGGCGGGACACGCGCCCTGGTGTCCTCGCGTGCCGCGGTTTTTTTTCGGTTGACTCGAACGGCTGCGTGGTAGCGTCGCGCCCCGATGAGGAACCTCTCCTGGATTTCAATTCTCGGAATGACGCTCGTTATCGGCTGTGGCCCGGCGGGTCGCGGAGATGATCCAGGGGGCAAGGTCGGCGGTCCCGAAGAACCCAAGCCCGATGCGGCTGACGACAACAACAACAACAACAACAACACCGAGGGTTGCTCCGACGAGGCCAAGCTGGTGTTCGTCGTCGACGACAGCAATCAGCTGTCGACGTTCGACCCGATGACCAAATCGTTCACCCCGCTGGGTACCCTGAGCTGCCCCGCCGAGCTCGGCGCAGTGCCGTTCTCGATGGGCATCGATCGCACACCGAGCGCCTGGGTCCTCTACAACTCCGGCGAGCTTTTCAAGGTCGACACGAAGACGCTCCAGTGCTCGCCGACGAGCTGGAACCATGCTCTCGGGTTGACCCACTTCGGCATGGGGTTCTCCACCGACGCGGCCGCGGGTACGACCGACTCGCTGTTCATTGCAGGCGGTGGCGCTGTGATCCCAGGCCCGACCGCGAAGATGGCCAAGCTCGACACCTCGACGATGTCCGCCGTCCAGATCGGCGAGGTCTCGGGTAATCCCGAGCTCACCGGCACGGGTAACGCAGAGCTCTGGGGTTGGTTCCCCGACCCGACGGCGCCGAAGATCATGCAGCTCGACAAGGCCACCGGCGCGGGGATCAAGACGTTCCAGTTGCCGTCGCTCGCCGGCCAACCCGGCGCCTGGGCGTTCGCGTTCTGGGGTGGAGACTTCTGGATCTTCTTGATGAAGGACCTGGAGTTTCAGACCACGGTCTATCAGGTGGACGGGACCACCGGGATGGTCAAGGGCATGAGCAACGCGGGCGGCCGCGTGATCGTGGGCGCTGGCGTCTCGACCTGTGCGCCCGTTGTGATCTTCTAGGCACCTGCCAGGCACTGGTTGCCTCGCCGGCGCTAACTGACTGATGAAGCAGAGCCTCGGTGGCGCGCATGTCTCGCGGCGCGCGACAGCCGGGCGCGATCGGCCACGAGAATGTCCGCGGTACGCTCACGACGCTGTGGTAGCGTCCGCGCGATGAAGGCATCCCCTCGCGTGCTTGTTGGGTTGCTCGCCGCCCTCGCCGCATGCGGTGGCCCCGCCGGCCGCCCCGACGGCAAGGATCCGGATCTCAACGCCACGCCGGACGCGCAGACGTCCACGATCGACGGCTCCACCGATGACGGTTGTGCCGACGGCTCGCGCCTCATCTACGTGCTGGATAAGGCCAACAAGCTCTCGACGTTCGATCCGCCGACCAAGGCGTTCGTCACGCTCGGAACGCTCGACTGCGATACCGGTTTCGCAACCCCGTTCTCGATGGGCATCGATCGCGACGCGATCGCGTGGGTGCTCTACAACGACGGCAGGTTGTTCCGGGTGGACCCCAAGACGCTGCAGTGCACCAACACCAACTGGGCCAAGCCGCTCGGGCTCACCCAGTTCGGGATGGGGTTCTCGGCGGACGTCGCCGGTGGAACGACCGATTCGCTGTTCGTCGCTGGCGGCTTGACGACGTCATCCGCCACCACCTCGACGCTGGCGACCGTCAACCCGTCGACCATGGCGACCACGATGGTCTCCACGCTCAATGGCTGGCCCGAGCTCACGGGGACCGGGTCCGGCGAGCTATGGGCGTTCTTCCCTGACACCGCCAACTCGCGCATCGAGCAGCTCGACAAGGGCAACGGCTCGACGATGACGACGTTCCCACTCGCGACCCTCAATGGCGCCCGCCAGTCGTGGGCATTTGCGTTCTGGGGCGGCGACTTCTGGGTCTTCCTCAAGCGCGACATGGAGACCGAGTCGACGATCTATCAGGTCGACGCCAGCAACGGCGCCATCCAGTCGATGACGTCCTCGGACGGTCGATCGATCGTCGGCGCCGGTGTCTCGACCTGCGCGCCGATCATCTTTTAGTTGGTTAGGTAGGAACCTAGCGCTACGGCTCACGGTCGGGGAAGTCGGCGTGGTCAAGACCCGGTTCGGCATCCACATCATCCAGCGCATCGAATGAGGCTTGCGCGGCGGGTGATGTTCTCAGCCGCCGAGGAAGTTGCGGATCGAGCACGGTGCTAGGATGCGCGGCGCATGCGCATCCTGCGATACCTCGTTGTTCTGGTAGCCGTCGCGTCCGGCTGTCAAAAGGGCACCACTGACGACAGCGCGAACAAGACCGGCAGCGCTGGCGCCACCGGATCTGCCGGCAGCGGCGGCGGCCAGACCGCGGGTCCACCGGCCAGGGACATCGACAGCAAGGACATCCTTGCGCGCACCGAGACCGCCACCGAAGTCCAGGTCAAGCACGTGCTGATCGGCTGGAAAGATCTGGCCGAGACCAACAAGCGCGGTGGTGGGATCGATCCCCGCGCTGCCAAGCGCACCAACGAAGAGGCCGCCAAGCTCGCGCAGGAGGTCGCGTCCCAGCTGCGCGCGCGTCCCGATATGATCGACGCGCTGGTCAAGCAGCACGGTGAAGATCCAGGGATGCAGAAGGGTGACCCATACGTCGTCACCGCGTCGACCGGGTTCGTGCCACCGTTCAAGAACCTCGCGCTGCGTCTGAAGGTGAACGAGGCGGGCATCGTGAAGACCGACTATGGCTATCACGTGATCCTCCGCCTGCCGCCGCCGCCACCGGATCCGTTGCAGTCGCAAGACATCCTCGCTCGCCCCATGGAGCCCGGGCCGCACTGGGTCCAGGTGCTGGTGATCCAGTGGAAGGACATCGCACCGCCGGACAACGCCGAAGCGCAGAAGCGGACCAAGGCGGACGCCGATGCGCTGGTCAAGCAACTGCTCGAAAAGGCACGCGCCGCGGCTGACATCACCGAGCTCATGAAGGAGTACGGCGACGAGCGCACCAAGCAGAACACCCGTCCCGTCGAGATCCCCGCAGAGGCTCCGCAGGAGCCCCTGCTCGAGCTGCCGCGGCGCCTGAAGATCGGCGAGGCCGGTCTCTACAAGGCGCCGTTTGGCTGGATGCTGTTCAAGCGCGTGGCTCCGCCGCCGCCAGAGCCGCCGGATCCGCTCGAGTCCGCCGACATCCTCGCGCGCGCCCCGGTCACCGACAAGGCCAAGGTCAAGCACATCCTGCTGGGCTGGCAGGCGGCGAATGCGGGCGACGAGCGCGGCAAGAAACGCGATCGCAAGACGCTGGAGAAGCTCGTCAAGGGCACCGTCGCGAAGCTCAAGAAGAAGGGCTCCAACATCGACGCGCTCATGAAGGAGCTGTCGGAGGATCCGGGCTCGGCACAGACCGGCCGCGCATATGATGCCGCGCCAGATTCGCCGCTGATGCCGGCGTTCAAGAACCTCTCGCTTCGGCTCAAGGTCGGCGAGGTCGGCGTCGTGAAGACCCCGTACGGCATGCACATCATCCAGCGGATCGAGTAGCCACGCTCGGGATCACGCGCGCGTCACGAGCTGCACGACAGCATCGAGCATCCCGGCTTGTGGCGTGCCCAGTCCGGGCGCTTGGCCGCAAACGCCTCGCGGCCCGGCTGGTCGTCATAGGGCCGGCGCAACACGACGAGCAGCTCGAGCAGCTGCTGTCGATCGCCCGCCTCGGTCGCTTCGATCACGCGCTGGACGACGTAGTTGCGCGGTACGTAGAGCGGGTTGATCGCCATCATCCGAGCCCGCCGCTCGGCGTCGTCGAGCGCTTCGGCTGCGACCCGGGCGGCATAGCGCTGGAGCCAGTCGACGAGCGCGAGCCGCGCCGAGCCGGTCGTGGCGCCGTCGTCATAGCAAGCCTCGCGCAAGACGCCGATCATCGACTCGATCGGCCCGGCGATCTGGACCTCACCCAGGCGCCGGAACCAAAGCGTCATGTCGAGCTGGAGCTCGATCAACAGAGCGCCGAGTCGTTCGAGCAGCTCGTCGTCGTGCGCGGCGAATTCGCGGTGAGCGGTGAGCCCGAGCTTGCGCAGCGTCGTGTGGCGGTGATGGTCCGAGACCAGCGGGGGAAACCGGTCGATTGCTTGCCGAAGCGGGTCGAGATCCTCGACGAGCGGAGCAAGCGCGCGCGCGAGCTGTGCCAGATTCCAGTGCGCGATCTGTGGCTGCTGTCCGAACCGATACCGGCGGCCGGAGGCGTCGGTGATGTTGGGCGTCCAGTCGGGATCGAACGGCTCGATCCAGCCATACGGTCCGTAGTCGATCGTGAGGCCGAGGATCGACATGTTGTCGGTATTCATCACCCCATGCACGAACCCGACGCGCATCCATTCGGAGATCATCCACGCCGTCTTCTGCATCACCTCATCGAACAAACCCACGACGTCCATCACGTCGCCGGTCAGGTGATGCGGATAGAACCGTTCGAGCGTGAACCGAACCAGTCGGCGGAGCGTCTCGCGATCGTCGCGCGCGCTGTGAATCTCGAAGCTGCCGAACCGCAGAAACGAAGGCGCGACGCGACAGACCACGGCGCCCGGCTCGTACGCTGGGTGACCGTCGTAGAGCAGGTCGCGAAGCACCGGTTGTCCGGTCAGCACCAGGGACAGCGCACGCGTCGTCGGCACGCCGAGGTGAAACATCGCCTCGCTGCACACAAGCTCGCGAAGCGACGATCGCAACACGGCACGGCCGTCCGCACGCCGCGAATACGGCGTGGGCCCCGCCCCCTTGAGCTGGAGCTCCCAGGTCTCGCCGCGATGATTCTCGACCTCGGCCAACGTGATCGCGCGGCCATCGCCAAGCTGACCAGCCCAGGTGCCGAACTGATGGCCGCCATAACACGCTGCATACGGGGCCATGCCAGCAACCACACGATTGCCGGCGAGCACGTCGATCAAGGTGGACTCGGGCTCGGTGCTCAGGTCCAGCAGCTCGGCCACCTCGGGGACCAGCACCAGCAGCTCGGGCGATGGGACTGTTTCGGGAGCAACCCGCGAATAACACGCCCCCATCACCTGGCGTAACGCATTGTCGGTGCGTGGATCACCTGGGAGCTGTTGAACGAACCGCTCGGTGAATCGCAGCGCATCGATGTGCGAGCTGGTCGCCACTTCGGCGACCACCATCGCATCGAACGACGCGGTTGGCCACCGCGATATCCGCGCGGATCCCCTTTGCCGGTGTAACCGATGCCATACTGGGTGAAGCGTGCGAGCCCAATGGTTGCTGCGCAGGTGGTGCGTCCGCGTATTGCCGCTGGCGGTAGTGCTCGCCGCGGTACCGGCGTGCTCGTTCTTCAGCGTCGTTCAGGCGCCCCGCGAGCCGGTCGTGATCACGCCGCCGCGCTGCACGCAAACATGGACCGCACCGCTGATCGACTCGCTGATCACCGGTGCGCTGGTCGCCACCGCGGCGGCCGGGGTGGCCGGTGATACCGGCGCGCCGCTGCTGCTGATCGGCACTGCATTTCCGGTGTCCGCCGCGATCGGGTATCACGCGACGTACCGCTGTCGCGAGCTTCAGCGCTCGCCGATGGTCGGCTCGCTCGACGCGGTTTCCGCTCCGGTCGTCGCGTCGACCTCGAGCGTGCCCGAGGACCTGCCGATCGCGCGCGACGACATGCCGATCGTCGACCATCGGCCAACGGTCGACGACTCGGCTGACACCAAACGCGAAGACGATGTGCCATCGCGCGTTCCGCCGCCAACGCGCCCCCCGATGGTCAATCCGATCCGCTTGCCCGACGAGGTCGTCACGCGCGCGCTCGACGCCGGACGGTCGGCATTTCTGCGCTGCTTCGCGCGCGCACAGCGTGAGGACCCGACGCTCAGCTCGGTCAAGGTGGTGTTGCACATCGAGGTCGATCGCACCGGCGCCATCCTCGCCGTCCAGACCGATGCAGCGGCGGCGAAGTTCGGGTCCTGCTTGAGCACCGTCGCGCGCGGGTTGAAGTTCGCGCCACCCGGTCGCGATGCGGTGGTCGAAGCGCCGCTGTTCTTCTGAGGGCTGCGAGCTCCTCCACGTTAGCGTCGCTACCAACACGATGGCTAAGTGGCAGTGCACACAAACAACCACGTCGCGATCGACTCGACTCGCGACTACGCTGACGAGCTCACGGTAGGAGGACTCGAATGCGACATCTGACCATGTTCTTGGCTCCCGCACTGGCGATCGCAGTGTCAGGGTGCGTGGCAACCGCCCGGAGCTCCCGCGGCACCGCGTCCGCACCGCCACCCGCACCGGCAGAGCCCGCGCCGGTCGCCGCCGAACCGTCGCCACCACCGTCGTCAGAGCCTGCCGTGATGGCGATGCCTCCGCCCGCAGCGGAACCCGAACCGAAGAACCGCGGCCAGGCTCGCCAAGAAGAGGTTCACGAGCGCAACGAGGCCCGCAAGGAAGCACATGATGCGGCCAAGGCCGAGGCCAAGGCGGCCAAGGCGGAAGCGAAGGCTGAAAAGGCCGAAGCCAAGGCCGAGGCCAAGGCTGCCAAGGCGGAGGCGAAAGCTGAAAAGGCCGAAGCCAAGGCCGGCAAGGCGGAAGCGAAGGCTGAAAAGGCCGAGGCCAAGGCCGACAAGGCAGAGGCGAAGGCTGACAAGGCGGCTGCGAAGGCCGACAAGGCGGCCGCGAAGGCCGACGCGAAAGCTGAAAAGGCCGAGGCCAAAGCCGACGCGAAGAAGCACAAGTGACGCGATAGCGACGGCGCACCACGACTCGCTCACCAACGCGCCGATCACATGCACCGCTGAGGTCCGCGATGCGTCCCGCGGCCGGTATATAGTCCGCGCTGGTGGGACGGTTTCGCATCAGCTACCGGCTGAGCCTGGTGGTGATCATTCCGCTCGTCGTTCTGGTGACCGGCGGCGTGATCGCGTGGCGCACCTATTCGTCGACGCGCGCCACGGTCAACGCACTCGCCGATGATCTGTTCGCCAATGTCGCGCAGCAGGCAGTCGAGCAGACGCGCGCCCACCTGCTACGCGCGATACCGACGGTCGAGATGGCGCGGACGCTCGCAGCGGGCACGGCGGCCGAACCAGACCAGACAAGCTTGCAGAACCACCTGATCGGTCTTCTGCGTGCCAACCCGGAGGTCTCGTGGATCAGCTGGTCGCTCGCGGACGGATCGTTCATCGGCGCATTGCGATCACCGGAGCGTACGCTGCGGATCAATCGTAGCCGGATCGCCGATGGCAAGACGGTGATGAACGAGGTCACGGTCGCCGATGACGGAACAACCACACCGTTTCGCGACAGCCCGGACACCAAGTACGACCCGCGCACCAGGCCGTTTTATCAGCAAGCCGCAGCCGCTCACGCGCGGGTGTGGACGCCGCCGTACGTGTTCTTCGATCAAGGGGTCCCGGGGATCACGTGCGCAGCACCCGACTACGACGGCGACACGTTGCGCGGGGTCGCCACCGTCGATTTCGACCTCAACGCGCTGTCGCAGTTCGTCGCCAAGCTCGAGCTGAGCGAGCACGGCCGGGTGTTTCTGATCACGCAGGACGATCAGGTGATCGCGCACCCATCCGTGAAGCTGGTGTGGAGCAAGGGCCAGGGCAGCGAAGGCCAGCTCGTCACGGTGGCTGACGTTGCCGATCCGATGGTGCAGCAGCTGATCGCGGCGGCGGGGACGCGGCGCTCCGGTGACGTACGATTCGAGCACGATGGCGAGAGCTGGCGCGGTAGCCTGACGCCATTCGATGTCGACCGTGGGCTGCGCTGGGTGGTCGTGGCAGCCGCGCCCGAGCGCGACTTCTTGCATGGCGTGCAGCGCGCGAACCAGATCTCGTTGATCGTCTCGGCGATCGCCGTGCTCGTCGCGATGTTGCTCGGGTTCGTGCTTGCGAGCCGGATCGCACAGCCGCTCGCCGAGATCGCCGGCGAGATGGAGCGCGTCGGCCAGTTCCGTGTTGAAGATCGACCGGCGCGATCGACGGTGTTCGCCGAGATCGCGCTGATGGACGGTGCGCTCCATCGCATGAAGCAAGGCCTGCGATCGTTCGGGCGGTACGTGCCGGCGGATCTCGTGCGCAGCGTGCTCGCCTCCGGCCGTGAGGCCGTGCTCGTGGGCGAAGTGAAGCCGCTGACTATCCTGTTCTCCGACATCGCGAACTTCACGTCGATTGCCGAGACCATGCCGCCCGACGCGCTCGTGCGGTTGCTCGGCGGCTACTTCGAAGAGACCACCCGGATCATCAGCGAGAAGCACGGGACGGTCGACAAGTTCATCGGTGATGGAGTCATGGCGTTCTGGGGCGCCCCCGAAGCCAACCCGGAGCACGCCAGACTCGCGTGCGAAGCGTCGCTGCTGTACCAGCGACGGATCGACGAGCTCAAGGCGGCCGGGGAGCCGTGGGCGCAACACTTGTCGGCGCGGATCGGGCTCGCCACCGGCGAGGTGCTGGTCGGCAACATCGGTTCACCTGCACGCCTCAACTACACGGTGATGGGCGACACGGTGAACCTGTCGGCGCGGCTGGAAGGCCTCAACAAGGTGTACGGCACGCGAATTCTCGTATCCGAAGCGACGTTCGACGCGGCGCGCGATCATGTGATCGGCCGTGCGATCGACGTCGTCGCCGTCAAGGGCAAGGCCAAGGGCGTCAGGCTTTACGAGATCCTTGGATTCGCCAGCGATGGAGACCCTTCGCTCCACGAGCTTGCCGCGCTGTCGGAGCGCGCGCTCGACGCGTACCTCGCCCAGGATCTGAACGGCGCGATTACGACATGGCGCCAGCTGATCGCGATTCGACCCGGCGATCAGGCCGCCACGGTCATGATCGCCCGTGCCGAGGGTTACCTCGCGTCGCCGCCGGAGCGCTGGAGCGGGGTCCACATTTTTCACGAGAAGTGAGCCACCCGTGATCGGGAGGGCGTACGATGGTCGCCAATGAGGGCCACCCTGTGGATGGTGGCGGTCGCGCTCGCGCCCGCCGTTTCGCACGCCGAGACCTATCACGTCGCGAGTGATGGCGATGACAACGCCGCCGGCACCGAAGGCGCGCCGTGGCAAACGCTCCAGCATGCGGCGAATGAAGTGAAGGCCGGCGATACCGTGCTCGTTCACGCCGGCGACTACGAAGGCTTTCAGCTCGAGACCAGCGGCTCCGAGACCGCGCCGATCGTGTTCAAGGCCGATCCGGGTGTGAACGTCACCAGCGACAATGCGAGCACGCCCGATGGCATCAACCTCGAGGGCGCATCGTTCGTGACGGTCGAAGGATTCACCGTCACCGGCGCGACCCGCACCGGCATTCGCGCGGTGTTGTGCGAGCACGTGACGATCCGGGGCAACAAGGCCGACATGAACGGCCGCTGGGGCATCATCACCGGGTTCTGCGACGATCTGTTGATCGAGAACAACGAGTGCTCGCGCTCGGCCGACGAGCACGGCATCTACGTCTCGAACAGCGGCGATCGCCCGATCGTGCGCAACAACATCATGTGGGGCAACAACGCCAACGGGCTGCACATGAACGGCGACGCGAGCGCCGGCGGCGACGGCGTGATCTCGGGCGCGCTGGTCGAAGGCAACGTGATCTACGACAACGGCGAGGCGGGCGGCTCCGGGATCAACGGTGACGGCGTGGCCGACTCGGTGATCCGCAACAACTTGCTCTACAACAACCACGCCTCGGGCATCTCGCTGTACTCGATCGACGGTGGCGCGCCGTCGACCAACAACCTGGTGATCAACAACACCGTGGTGATGGCGGCGGATGCGCGGTGGGCGGTCAACATTCAGGACGCGTCCACCGGCAACAAGCTGCGCAACAACATCCTGCTCCACAAGGGCAGTCGCGGCGCCGTCGATCTGTGCGGCGCCTGCATGAGCGGATTCGAATCCGACTTCAACGTGGTCACCGGTACGTTCACGCTCGATGATCAGCAGATCAATCTCAACGCGTGGAAGACGATGACCGGCGGCGATGGCAGCTCGATGGCCGCCGCGGAAGCGGACCTGTTCGTCGCGCCGGCGACCGCCGACTTTTCACTCCTCGCCACCGCGCCGGCGGTCGACCACGGCAGCGCCACCGACGCGCCCAACGTCGATCTCGCCGGCAACGGGCGACCACAAGGCAACGGGATCGACATCGGCGCGCTCGAGCGCTGCGAGGGTGAATGTAAACAACCACCCACCGGCGGTGGTGGAGGCGGCGGTGACGACGACGGCGGTGGTTGCTGTGGCGCGGGCCACGGCCTCGGCAGTGGCGCGCTCGCTCCGCTGGTGCTCGGCCTACTCGCTCGGCGCCGGCGGCGCCGCCAGTAGCGTTCGCGCTACTCGAGGAACGTGTGCACGATCTCGGTGATCTGCGGTAGCCCCGCGATCCGGCACATGTCCGCCCAGACGGCGGGCTTCATCGCGTCGGTCGCGGTGCACTGCACAGGCTGCTCGGTTTGATACATGCAGAGCAACGTGCCTGGCGTCTGCCTGCACATCGCACGGCCACCCCACGGTCCGCAGACCAGGTTCGGCTCGATCGCCTTGAGCAGCGCCATCACTGCGGTGTCATGTTCAGGAGCACAGAACTCCACCGAGCCGTCGTTCTGACAGCCAGTCGTGATGTCGAACTTGATCTTCGCCACGACCTCAGCTGAGCAGTCGAATGGCAGATCGGCATCCGGCGCCATCGCCGCGGCGTCGGCCGGTGGCTCGGACGACGTCGGGGCATCCACACGAACGTCGGTTCCGCGTCCGCTGCCGCCACAGCCGAACGCGATCATGAGCAAGAGGATGCGATGCATGGTTGGTGCGCCATTCGTCGCGCAAGGGAGTGATGAGCGCAAAACGAATGTCATGCGAGCAGCTCACGCTCGCTTGCAAACGACGGTTCTGATGCCACTCCATGAGAATCGCGTGCAACACCTGTCGCGCAGGAGGCGACAATCCACCCTCGACAGGATCCGAGCATCCGGCGGGCATCGTGCTGCGCCACTCGGAGATCTCGAATGGCGGTTAACCGCGGCGCCGCTCGAGAAATGTCTTGAGCTTGCTGCGCGAGTCGTCGGTCAACATGATGAACACGACGCCCATGCCGACGGGGTTTGCGTGATTGCGCACGACCTCGGCGACACCTTCGATCGTCGTCGCATCGTCATCTGACAGCGCATGCTTGAGGTCGATCGTCGTTCCCACTGGCAGCGGTTTGTCCGTGAGGATCAACGCACCCGTGCGACTGATGTCATTCAGCACGCCATTGCTCGTGCCATTGGTCGTATTGCTACGTCCCCCAGACGTCCTGACCACCACGCGTGGGTCACGTGGCACATGCTCCCGCTTCGGCTTGCTCATACTCCCAGACTCGCAGGAACTCGCCGATCAATCCAGTGAAGCGCGCGTGAACACGTGCCGCGCCACGCCCTCACGGTCGCTCAGGGTTCGCGCGGTTATTCGCGCTCGACGAGATCTGGGCCACGGATCGACGATTTTCGCTGGGTGATCCAGCTCGCACGGAGCTCCGCCGTCAGGTTTCGGGATCGAGCCGGCGCGTGAGCAGGCTGTTGAGCGCGTTGAGTGAGGTCACCGTGAGCATGATGAACACCACGCCCATGCCGCTCGGCTCGGCCTGATTCCGCACGACCTCGCCGACGCCCTCGATCGTGATCGGCCCACCGCTGTCGTGGATCGTGAACTTGAGGTCGATGGTCGTGCCCACCGGCAGCGGGCTGCGGGTCAAGATGAACGCACCGGAGCGGCTGACGTTGTTGATGTACTCGTCGACAAACTTGGTGATCGACGGGTACTCGTGACGCACGACGATCCGCGGATCGCGCGGCATCTGTTCCTTCTCGCTGCTCATGACTCCCCCTGCGTGTGCGCAGTGTAGACCGGTCCGTTCTGCGATTCGCTTTGGGAGACCAACATCGCAAGCGCGGAGCCGAGGTCTCCACGCGCGGCGCCGGTGATCGCGCGCCAGAAGTTTTCGGATTGACAGGTTTGGGTCCCTATGCAAAATGAGCGCTCGTTTAGGTAGCCGATGCCCCGCCTCAACCCCGAAACTGTCCAAAACATTCACAAAAAGATCGAGGAGACCGCCCTCGATCTGTTCATCCGCAAAGGTTATGCGGCGACCACCACGCGCGAGATCGCGAACGCTGCAGGGTTCACGGCAGGCGCGCTGTATAGCCACTACCCGAGCAAGGACGCGCTGTTCGAAGCGGTCGTGACCCGCCGCCGCCGGCAGCTGGCGGACGACACCGCGCTGCGCGACGTACTCCACCAGAGCCAGTTTCCGTTCGACATCCACGAGCTCGCGCGCGCGATCCAGCACGTGATTCGCCACAACCGCGCCTACTGGATGCTCTGGTACATCGATGTCCTCGAGTTCGAGGGCAAGCACTTCAAGTCTCAGCTCGCGCCCAAGGCGTTATTGGGGCAGCGAGAGCTGCAAGCGCGATTCGACGAGCTGCGAACCCAGGGTGTGCTCCGCATCGACCCGGAGCTCGCGTTCGTCATGGTCTACATGCACCTGTTCAACTACTTCCTGATCGAGACCGTGTTCGGCGGCGACGAGCACTATGGCGTGCGCGAGGCCAAGGCCATCGACGCGATCGCCGACGTGTTCATGCACGGCATGTTGCGCGATCCAAGCGCCGCCAAGGAGCGCGTGGCGTGACCACGCCCGATGGCCAGGCCATGCCGAGCCTCGCGGAGCTGATCGATCGCACCGAGGCATCGATCAATCGCACCGCGCAGCAGCAGCTTCAGGATCCCGTCGTGCTCGAAGGGCTCGCCCAGTCATGGCGGTCGTGGGTGGCAGGGCTCGCAGCGATGCCGGCCGAGCTGCGTGGGCTCGCGCGATCGGTCGAGCTGTTCCGCGGTGGCCCCGGCTATCCGGGCGGCCTCGGCGACGACTATCCGTCGGGGCTGCTCGGGTTCGTGCGCACGATGTGGATCACCTCGGCGCGCACGCTCGCGATGCAGCAAGGGCTGATGCCGTACGGCGTCGACGAGAGCCGCCGCCTGCACCAGCTCGCGAGCACCCTGGAGGCCGCCCGTCAACCCGCGTTCGCGCCGACACCGTGCGCGATCGTTCACCAGACTGCTGAGTATCGGCTGCGCGCGGTCGCTCCGGACGGAGCGAGCGGCGAGCCGATCCTGGTGGTTTCGTCGCTGATCAATCGCTGGTACATCCTTGACTTCCAGGTCGAGCAATCGTTCATCGCGATGCTCCGTGGCTTCGGCCGCCCGGTGTACCTGCTCGAGTGGTGGGCGCCGCGCGTCGATGACGATCGAGGACTCGGCGAGCTCGCAGCGGGTCCGGTCGTCGAGGCCACCGACTGGATCCGCACGCACCACGACGTGAACGCGATCGCGATGGTGGGCTACTCGATGGGCGGCACGATCGCGGCCTGTCTGGCGTCGCGCTATCCCGAGCGGATCAGCCGGCTCGCCACCGTGTGCTCGCCGATCGACTTCGCACGCGGCGGGTCGTTCACCCAGTGGTTGTCGTCCAAGTTCGTCGACATCGACCTGGTGACCAGTGCCTGGAACCGGGTGCCCGCGGAGCTGGTGCACGCGCCGTTCTGGTGGCTGCGCCCGAGCATCAAGCTGCACAAGCTCGCGCTGCTCGCCCGCGCGTTCGAGCGCCCCAACTACGTCGAGCAGTTCCTCGCGACCGAGGTGTGGAACCACGACAACGTCGAGCTATCGCGCGGTGTGTTCCGGTCGTGGGTCGGCGAGCTCTATCAACGCAACGCGCTGGTCAACGGAACGATGGTGGTCGGCGGCGAAGCGGTGCATCCAAGCCGGATCGCATGCCCCGTGCTCATCGTCTCGGGCACCGGCGACACGATCGTGCCACCCGAGGCCGCCGAAGGCCTCGCGGAGCTGTGCGCGCCCGGCGTCGCACGCGTGTTGCGCGTCGAGAGCGGCCACGTCGGCGTGCTGACGTCGCGCCGAGCGCTCGCGTTGCAAGCGACCGAATTCAAGACCTGGCTGGAGGCACCGCTGCCGGCCAAGCGAACACAGCGTCGATCGGAGGCGTCATGACCACGCAAGCAACAACACAACCATGGTGGAAGGAACCCACCAAGCAGCAGTGGATCTCGTTCGGGTCGGCGTGGTTTGGCTGGGTGCTCGATAGCTTCGACTTCTGCATCTACTTGTTCGTCGCAGCGGCGATCGCCAAAGAGTTCGATGCCAGTCCGCTCGTCGTTCATGGCTCGGTCACGCTCACCCTGCTCATGCGCTTGCTCGGTGGCGTCGCTGCGGGCTGGGCGTCGGACAAGTGGGGCCGCAAGCTGCCGTTCCTGCTGTCGATGATCTGGTTCGCGGTGTTCGACGGGCTCGTCGCGCTCGCGCCGTCGCTCGGAACCATCATCCTGTGCCGCACGCTGTTCGGATTCGGCATGGGCGCCGAGTGGTCGTCCGGAACAACGCTCGCGATGGAGAACTGGCCCGCGCGCAGCCGCAAGATCGCTTCGGGCGTGTTGCAGGGCAGCTGGGCGATCGGTTACTGCCTCGCGGCGCTCGCCGATTGGCTGGTCACGCCGATCTGGGGCTGGCGGGCGTTGTTCGTGATCGCGGCGATCCCGGCGCTCGTCGTGCTGCCAATGCGGTACTGGGTCCCCGAGAGTCAGGAATGGCTCGCCCACAAGGCTGCGGGAACGACCGCGAAGCTGCGCGACCTGCTGCAACCAACGTTGCTCAAGAACGTGCTGTACAGCTCGCTGACCGCCGGCTTCGGGTTCTGCGTGTACTACGCGCTGATCGTCTATCACCCGGTGATGCTGCAGGTGGAGCTCAAGATGACCCCGCGCGACGTGTTCATCTTGACGCTCCTGTTCAACATCGGCTTCTTCGTCGGATCCGTCGTCTGCGGTGCGGCGGCCAGGCGCTACAGCGTGACCTCCGCGATCGTGGTGCCCGCGCTCCTCGGCATACCCGTGTTGTGGTTGTTCGTGGGGAAAGTGGCCGGCCTGCTCACGCTTGGCGCGTTCCTGGCCGGAGCGATCTCGGTCGGTTGGTCGGGCACGACGCCAGATCTACTGACCGGGCTATATCCCGCGAGGATCCGCGCGCTGTGCGCCGGCATCACCTATCAGGCGGGCGCGTTCTGCGCGGCGCTCATCCCGGTGATCATCGGCGTCCTGCACGAGGATGGCATGTCATTCGCCGACGCCATCTTGTGGGTGGCAGGGGCTTGTGAAGCCGGCCTGGTGATCATGCTCGTGCTGCGGCGACCAGAAAAGCTCCAGCGCCAGAACGAACAGGCCGACGCCAAGCGGTTGGCGGTGGTGACCGAGTCCGAGCTTCCAAAAGCGATCCGGTTTCAGGCCGAGCCATGATCGAGGGTGCGCACCAGCTGGCCGCACTGCCGGCGCCGCGGGCCTTGCTCGAGGCGGCGAAGGCCGCACCGAGCCGCGTCCGATTCATCGATCGCGAGCGCTCGTACATGCTCGGCGATCTGGTCACCCGGGTCGCTGCGCGGGTCGAGTACCTGCGCGATCGCCGGATCGGCCGCGGCGATCACGTCGCCTTGTTCGCCGAGAACAGCGTCGATTGGGTCACCTCGGCGCTCGCGATCCAGGCGTGTGGCGCGGCGTTCGTGGGCGTGCATGCAGGCAGCTCGTCGGCCCTCGCTGACTTCATCGTCCGGCACTCGCAAGCCAAGCTGTTGCTCGCGAGCAGCAGCGAGCTCGCACGCGCTGGCCTCGAGACAACTGGTTGCGACATCGTCGACATCGTCACGGCGACCGCGGCGCTCACCGCTTCGAGCTACGACAGCGTCGCTCGCCCGCTCGATCGCGCTTGCATCATCTACACGTCGGGCACGACCGGAAATCCCAAGGGCGCGATGCTCAGCCACGCCAATCTCGCGGCCAACGGCGCCGATTGGATGACGTGTTGTGCTCCGCTCCTGGGAACCGATCCGATCCGTGAGGTGTTGTGGTTGCCGTTCACGCACATCTTCGGCTGGGGCGACGCCGTGATCGGCACGATCGCCGGGATCCGCTCGCGGCTCGCAGCGCCGTCGGAGGTAGCCGCAACGCTCGCTGACCATCGCCCGCACCTGCTGATGACCGTTCCGGCGCTGCTCGAGCGGCTGGCTCGGGACGCCAGTGACGCCGACGCGCTGCGCGCGCGCCTCGGCGGTGAGATCCGGCTGTGCCTCGCGGGCGGCGCGGCGCTGTCGCCGGTGGTGAAGCGCCGCTATCGCGACGCCGGCATCTGCGTGCTCGAGGGCTACGGCTTGACCGAGACCTCGCCGACGTTGACGCTGCAGCGTCCGGACGATCCCGAGATCGATGGTGTCGGTCATCCGTACCCGTCGGTCGAGGTCAAGCTGGCCGACGATGGCGAGGTGCTCGCGCGCGGACCGAGCGTATTCGCGGGCTATTACCGCGATCCGAACGCGACCCGGGAGGTGATCGACGGGGACGGCTGGTTTCACACCGGCGACCTCGGAGCGTGGTTGCCCGGTGGTCAGCTCAAGATCGTCGATCGCAAGAAGGAGCTGCTCGTGCTGTCGAACGGCAAGAAGGTCGCGCCGCAGCCGATCGAGGCCCGCGCCGCCGAGGATCCGTGGATCGAACGCGTCGTGCTGTTCGGCACTGGCCGCCCGGCGGTCGCCGGCCTGGTGGTTCCCAACTTCGACAACATCGAGCGCGAGCTCGGACGCAAGGTCGATCGCGCTCGCACCACCGCGGACACCGACGTGATGACAGGGCTGAAATCCCGGATCGACGCGCTCAACGCAAGGCTGTCGACGTTCGAGCGGATCCGTGCGTTCGCGATCGCACCGCGCACGTTGACCGCCGCCGATGGTCACCTCACACCGAGCCTCAAGGTCAAGCGCCGGGCGGTGTGGGCCGACTTTTCACAGTTGATCGAACCCTTGTGGGAGAGGACCACGCAGTCATGAAGACGATGGATCAGTACCTGGCGAGCCTGCAGGCTCGAAACATCCGGCTGTTCGTGCGCGGCCAGCGGATCGAAAACCCACTCGAGCACCCACTGATCGCGCCTTCGATCCGCACGATCGCCGAGTCGTACCGGATGGCGCACGAGCCCGAACATCGCGAGCTGTTCACCGCGCACTCGCGGTTCATCAACGATCGCGTGAACCGGTTCACCCACGTGTTCGAGAGCCCGGACGATCTGGTCAAGAAGATCCAGATGCAGCGCGCGCTCGGCCGCTACACCGGCACGTGCTTCCAGCGCTGCGTCGGAATGGATGCGATCAACGCGCTGTACTCGACGACGTTCGACATGGACGCCAAGGAAGGGACGGCGTTTCACGCGCGGTTCGTCGAGCTCGTGAAGCACGTGCAGCGCGAAGACCTGATGCTGTGCGGTGCGATGACCGATCCCAAGGGCGACCGCAAGAAGGCGCCGCTGGACCAGCCGGACATGTACCTGCGCGTGGTCGAGCGCAAGAAGGATTCGATCGTCGTGCGCGGCGCCAAGA
>JBFWXW010000063.1:0-37438 GCA_050187075.1 Kofleriaceae bacterium
CGACGCGCCAGGCTGCGGCGACAGCCACGCGGCCGCGCGAGCACCCCGCACGATCGTTGCGCACAGTCACCTGCCACCTCCGGCATGGACGTTGCTGCGGAGGGCTGGATGCGCTTCTCGATCGCCGTGGCGAGCTGCTGCCTGTCGTTTGCTGCCTGTGCCGGTGACTCGACAGGGGTCGCCGATGATGACCTCGCTGATGGCAAGTCCGATCTGTGCAGCGCGGATGACACCGAAGAGGCCAAGTGCGTGGCCGAGACCGAGCCGGGAATCTACGAGACCTCGCGCGCGGTGCTACGGCTCACGATCGGCGCCGGGACGTGTACCGGCTGGCTGGTCGGCGATCAGGGCCACGTGCTCACGAACCGTCACTGCGTGCGGTTCCAGAGCACGGCGAACACGATCGTGTTCGAGAGCATGGCCGAGGGGGAGACCTGCGACCAGGACTGCTCGGAGAAGCTGGCGTGTCCAGGCACGATTCTCGGAACCGGCGCAACCCTGGTGAAGAACAGCTACGACTTCGATTACACGCTGCTGAAGCTGCCGGCGCCAGCACCTGCAGAGCTCGGCTATCTGCGGCTGCGCCGCACGGGTGCAAAGACCGGCGAGCGGATCTACGTGCCCCAGCACCCGCTGGGCGGCGGCAAGCGGATCGCGGTGTGGGCCGACGGCGAGCTCGCAACCGTGCTCGGAACGACCGAGGACGTTCCGCAGCAGACCCCGTGCGGAGGAACGGGGCCGCGGATCCGGTACCGTGCAGATACCCAGCCGGGCTCGTCGGGATCCCCGGTCATCGCGTACGACGATCACGCGGTGGTGGCACTTCACCATTGCAACGGGTGCGCGCGCGATGGTGGCAATCGCGGCGTGCCGATCCAGGACGTGATCGCCGACCTCGGCGACGTGCTGCCGCCGAGCGCGTTCGCCGACGGCAAGTGAGCCGCGCGCCCGAGGGTCTCGTTCGCGATGGTCGCGATGCTACTGCTTCTGCAGCAACAGCGAGCCCAGCGAATAGCCGGCGCCGAACGACGCCATCATGCCGTACGTGCCGGCGGCGAGATCGCTGTTGTGCAGCGAGAACGCGATCAGCGAGCCCGCCGATGCGGTGTTGCCGTACTCGTCGAGGATCAGCGGTGCCTCTTCGCGCGTCGCTTCGCGTCCGAGGATGCGATGAGCGATCAGCTCGTTCATGCTCTGGTTCGCCTGGTGAAGCCAGTAGCGGCCGATCTGCGATGGCTGCAGATCGTGTGACGCGATGTGCTCCTTGATGAACTTCTCGGCGAGCGGCACGACATCCTTGAACACGCGGCGGCCCTGCTGATGGAACAGCTTCAGCTTGTCATCGCGCTCGGTGGTCGGATCGCAGCGATCGAGATAGCCCTTGTTGTTGCGGATCGTGTTGGACCACTTCGACGCCATCTGCGTCGACAGGATCTCCCACGAGCCCGGCTTCGCGCGCGCGGTCGGCTCGACGACCAGCGCGACCGAGGCGTCGCCGAAGATGAAGTGGCTGTCGCGGTCGCGCCAGTTCATGTGGCCGGTGGTTAGCTCGGGCACCACGACGAGCGCGCACTGCGCTTGGCCGATCCGGACCGCCTGACACGCCAGCTGCGTGGCGCCGGTGGCCGCCGAGCAACCGAGCGAGATGTCGAACCCGTAGCCTCGTGCACCGATCGCGTTCTGGACCTCGATCGCGATCGCCGGGTACAACCGCTGCAGGTTCGAGCAGCCGAGGACGACGAGGTCGATGTCCTCACCCGCACGGCCCGCCTTCTCGAGCGCGACCTTGGCGGCATTGACCGCGTATTCGGCCTGGATGCTGAGCACATCCTCCGGCCGGTCCGGAATGTTGGGGCACATCCGCTCGGGGTCGAGTAGACCCGTCTTGTCCTCGACGTACCGTCGCTTGATCCCCGAGGCCTTGACGATGAACTCGGGGCTGGACTCCTTGAGCGGCTCTTGCTTGCCCGCGGCGATCGCCTCGGCGTTGCGCGCGTTTTCACGACGCACGAACTCGTTGAAGCCGACGCAGAGCTCGTCGTTGTGGAGCACGGTCGATGGGTGCCAGACGCCAAAACCGGTGATCGAAGTGCCAGTCGTTTTCCGCGGGGACATAGCGGTACCTCGGTGAGGAGAGCATACGCGGCAAACCGCGAGGCCAGGAGTTGCTCACAAGCGCAGGCCGCTGTCCAGACTCTGCAACTGCGCGAGATTATGGCGCTGGTCGCCGCGGCTAGGGCTGCTTCGCGAGCTCGGCCTGCACCTCGGCGAGCGCTGCGCGCAAGAACGACGACTGTGGGTCCGCCGCAATCGCCATCTTGAGTTGCAACAGGGCGGTCTTGAAGTCGCCTTTGCGGAGGCTGATCTCGGCCTTGCGATAGTAGATCTGCGCCTTCGAGCTCATCGCAGGTCCTGCATCCCCGGATGCCGGCTGGCCGGCGGGCGCGCCGGGGACCGCGGAACGCGAAATCGGCGGCATTTCTTCGGTCTTGATCGGTCGCATCCGGGTCGTCGCCATCGTCTGGTTGCGGAGCTCCTGGTACGCCCCGGCGGCGCGCGCGTACGCGGTGGTCACAACCTCGAGCTCCTCGGGGCTGAGCGTGGTGCGATGCAGGTCGGGATGGGCCGCCCGTGCGATCTTGTGAAACGCATTGGTCGCGTCTTCGACGGTGGCGGTCGCGGGCAACTCGAGAATCTGGTGTGCCGGCGCACCGTGCTTGGCGATCACCCGGTGCGCCCACAACAGCACCTCGCCCCGCGGACTGATCATGGTTCTTTCACCGGCGCGCCGAACACCTGCATGTGAGCCTCCTGCCGTGCCCCGGACGCCTGGTCGCTCGCACGAACGTGCAAGATGCCATCGGCATCGACGCGAAACGAGACCTCGATCTTGAGGTCGCCGCGCGGCTTCGGCGGTAGATCCTGGAGCACCAGCGCGCCGATCGGCTCGTTCTCGGAATAGCGCCGGGCTTCGCCTCGGCAGCACTCGATCTCGACGCGGGTCTGGTTGTCGCGCGACGTGGTGAACACCCGGGTTCGCTCGATCGGAATCGGCGCGTTCTTGTCGAGCAGGCGCTCGGCATAGCCACCGACCGTGTGGATCGCGAGCGTCGCGGGGTTCACGTCGAGCAGTACCGGCCGCTTCGCGTCGCGCTGCGGCAGCGCGAGGTTGCCGCGATCGAGCGTCGAGTGGGCCGTCGTTGCGACCGCGTCGCGGGCACCCATGCCGGTCCCGCTCGAGATGTTTCTGGTCAGGCTGCCGGCCTGGATCGCGGCGCCTTGTGACACCACCTCGTCGGGGTTGATCGAGACGTTGGGTTCCTTGCGAAACAGATCCGCGAGCCGCTCGCGAACCAACGGAATCCGCGTCGAGCCGCCAACGCACAGCACCTCGGAGACCGCGCGTACGTCCAGGCCCGCGGCGACCAGGACCTGGCGGGTCACGTCGAACGTCCGTTGAACGTAGCCGGTGATCAGATCCTCGAACTGCTGGCGGGTGATGTGAAACGGCAACGAGCCCTTGGTCGCCGGCAGCTCGAGCCCTTCGATCTCACCCTCGGCCTCTCCGTTGTCCGACAGATGGCACTTGATCGCCTCGGCGCCCATCATCAGCTTCACCATCACCGATGGGAACTTGCGCGGGTCGACCCCGAGCTGGAGGTTGCACTCCGACGCGAGCACCTCGGCGAGAGCACGATCGAGATCATCGCCGCCGAGGAAGAAATCGCCCTCCGACGCGAGCACCTCGAACACCTCGCCGTTGATCCGCAGCAGGCTGACGTCGAACGTGCCGCCGCCGAAGTCGAACACGCAGACGACCTGCTGGCGTTCGTGGCCGAACCCGTAGGCGAGCGCGGCTGCGGTCGGCTCGTTGATCAGGCGCATCACCTCGAGGCCCGCGAGTCGGCCGGCCTCCTTGGTCGCCTGGCGCTGGGCATCCGTGAAGTTCGCCGGCACGGTGATGACCGCGTCCTTGATCGAGGTCCCGAGCTGGCGCTCCGCGCAGCGCTTGAGGTGCAGCAGCACGTGCGACGAGATCTCGGGCATCGTCATCCGGCGGTCGCGGACCACGACGATCGGCTGTTGATTCGCGCCCTCCTCGATCGTGTACTTGACGCCCGTCATCGCTAGCTGCACGAGCGGTCCACGGATGTTCTGGCCGATGAATCGCTTGGCCGAATGAATGACGTTGGTCGGTTCGGACATCCGGAACCGCTTCGCATCGACGCCCGCGACCACGCCGCCGGTGGAAGGGAACGCCACGATCGATGGATGTACGCGCTCCCCGCGCGGACCGAGGATGAATTCCACGCCGGTCGGAGTGGCGATCGACGCAACCGAATTGGTGGTCCCCAGATCGATCCCCAGCGCAACAGACATTCAGGCACAAATGGTACGACGGAGCTTTGCGAGGTGTCGAGTAGGCCATCGCCCGGATAGACTCAAGCTCGATGATCCGGCCCCGGCTCGCCGCGGTGTGCGCGTTTCTCGCGGCGACCGCTACGCCTGTTCTCGCCGAGCCCTGGTATGAAGGGCCTCGGGGCAAGACCCGCGTCGTTCACCTGTCGATCGCCACCGCGGGTGGGGCCGCGTTTCTGGTGTCCGAGACCGTGCTCAAGCCGACGCTCGCCGCCGACCACTGCCGATGGTGCGATCCCCCAGGAATCGACGCGAGCGTCCGCGATGCGCTGGTCTGGAGCGATGTCGACCGTGCGCGCACGTGGTCGAACATCACGGGGTACGTCTCGGCTCCGGCGTTGAGCCTCGGCGTCGTCACCGCGCTCGCGCTCGCCGAGGACCCCAGCTGGGCGAGGCTGATCGACGACACCGTTCCGATCCTCGAGACCGTCGCGGTCAGCCAGGTGGTCACCCAGGTGCTCAAGTTCGCCGCCGCGCGGCAGCGGCCGTTCGTGCACTACGCCGGTGCGGCGACTGCAGCGAGCACCGATGACAACATGTCGTTTTACTCGGGGCACGCCGCGCTCGCGTTCGGCATGGTGACCAGCGCGGGCATGGTGCTTCACCGGCGCGGCTCGCGGCTCGAGTGGCTGATGTGGGGCGCCGGAATCGCGTTGTCCGCATCGACCGCGTACCTGCGGATCGCCGGCGACAAGCACTACTTCACCGACGTCGTGACCGGCAGCGTCGTCGGGGTTGCGGCAGGGCTGACGATTCCCCGGTGGATGCGCGACTGCCCCGACGTGGCGATCGTTCCGACGGGCGACGGCGTCGCGCTCGTGGGAGCGCTCTGATATACGTTGCACATATACTTGGAACATATATAATGTGCGAATGGCTCAGGTGACGATCTACTTGCCCGACAAGGTGGCGGAGCGGGCGAAGCGCCAGGCCCAACGGGCGGACAAGAGTGTCTCGGCATGGATCACCGAGCTCATCGAGCGGGAGACCGGATCGCGGCAATGGCCGCGCGCCCTGGTGGAAGTGTTGACGAAGGGAGCCGCCGATCTGGTCGAGCCAGATGATGCCCCACCCGAGGATGTGGAGTCTTTGCGGTGACCAGACTGCTGGATACGAGTGTATGCATCCCGCTGATCAATCGATCAGAGCCGTCGCTTGCAAAACGACTGCTCGCCGCCGATCCGTCGAGCATTGTGTTGTGCAGTGTGGTTCGTGCGGAGCTCGCATTTGGTGCTCGTAACTCGAGTCGAGTCGCCGAAAACCTCGACCGCGTCGAGCAGTTCTGCTCCGCGTTTGAATCACTACCGTTCGCGGACTCGGCCGCGGATGCATACGGCGAGATCCGAGCTCGTTTGCGCCGGGAAGGTCGACCGATCGGAGGCAACGATCTGATGATCGCCGCGATCGCGGTTGCCTCTGGCTTGACTCTGATCACCCGTAACGTCGGTGAGTTCAAACGCGTTCCGAAGCTAGCCACCGAAACCTGGTGACGGGAGAGCCTACAGTGAGGTCCGGCGGGCACCATCTATCGTCGGATATTGGTTTCGCGATCCGGCGCAGCGGCGCCACATGGCTTGTCCCTACGTCGGATTCTGGCCGGTGAGTTGCTTCGAGATGATCCGGCGCTGGATCTGACCCGTGCCCTCGAAGATGTCGTAGATCTTCGCGTCGCGGTACCACTTCTCGACCGGATGGCCCGGCTCGAGTGCCTCTTCGCCGAGCAGTACCATCGCGCGCGTGGTCACCGATTGCGCGGTGCGCGCGCCGTGGGCCTTGGCCATCGACGCTTCAGCGACGTTCTCGAGATGATGATCGGCCATCCACGCGGCGCGATGGACGAGCAGGCGCGAGGCGTGGATCTCCATCGCCATCTCGGCGAGCTCGAACATGATGTGCTGATGGCTCGCCATCGGCGTGCCGCGGAGCGAGCCAGTCTTGACGCGCTCGACGAGAAATTCGTGGGTCGCGCGCGCCACGCCGACGCCCTGCGCACCCACGGCTGGACGCGTCGAGTCGAGCATCTTCTTGGTGTCGGCGAGCCCACCGGCGGTCGACTTCCCAGCGTTGCCGACGCCGAGCATCATGTCCTTGTGGACGCGAACGTCCTCGAAGTGGACCTGCGCGGTCTCCGAGGCACGGATCCCGAGCTTGATCTCCTTCTTGCCGGGGATCAGCCCAGGCGTGCCACGAGCGACGATGAAGCCACGGACGCCATCGCGGCCGGTGCTGCCCTCGGTCTGCGCCCACACCACGTAGACCGACGCGGATTGGCCGTTGGTGATCCACTGCTTGCTGCCGCGGATCACGTAGTAGTCGCCATCCTGCCGGCAGGTCGTCTTTAGCCCCGAGATGTCCGAGCCGGTGGCCGGTTCCGACAGCGCCATCGCCGCGACCTTGACGTGGCCGTGCTCGTCGAGCCCCGACAGCAGGCGCTTGAACTCCTGCTTCTGCTCGGCGGTACCCATGCGCGATACCGGCGAGCCAGCGAGCCCCGAGCCGCCGATCGCGACGCAGATGCCGCCGCAGCCATACGCGAGCTCCTCGGTGCCGATCACGCCCAGGCGCGCGGCGGTCTTGGGCTTGGTCGGATCCGAGTCGTCTTCGACACCGGTCAGCTTCTTGCGGCCGTCGAGCACCGCGGTCTGCGTGAGCCCGAAGCTCTGGGCCTGCTTGATCACTGCCCACGGCATCGATTCCTCGGCGTCGTGCTTCGCGGCGACCGGGCGGATCACTTGCTTGGCGAACGCCCCCAGCATCTGGCGAACGCCCGAGAACAGCGGCGAGTCGTGAAAGATGTCCATGGCGATTACTCCTGCCTGGCCTTTGCGGCGAGCACGCGGCCGAGCCGCTCGTCTCCGTGCAGCGCCTCGAACGCGCGCGCATCGCGCATCAGCTTCTCGACGGGGAAGTCGTTCACGAACCCGTAGCCGCCGAAGATCTGCACCGCGTCGATCGTGGCACGCGACACCGCGTCATTTGCCAGCACGCGGGCGCGGCTCGCCAGGTCGGCTGCATCTGGCCGGCGTTGATCGATCGCCCAGCCGGCGTGCAGCGCGAACAACCGGGCGGCCGCGGTCTGGGTCTGGGCGTCATCGCGCAGCCGGATGATCGACTCGAACGCGCCGATCGGCTGGCCGAACTGGATCCGCTCCGCCGCGTAGCTCTGCGCGTGCTCCATCGCGGCCGCGGCGACACCTGCGGCGCGAGCGGCAAGCGAGACGCGCGCCCACGACAGCACCTCCGCGATGGCGGTGCGCGCTGTGTCTCCGCGAGCGAGTACGAAGTCGGCCGGGATGTGCGTCGCTCCGAGCGTCGCGGTGCCCCACTGGGCGGCGCGCCATCCCGACGGGGCGATCGGGGTGCGCTGGAGCTCGGCGGTGATCGGCAAGAGCACCAGCGCGTCGCTCGCCGCGATCACGATGTGGCTCGCAATGCCGAGGGCGGGGCAGGGGCCGAGCTTGCCGGTGATCCTGAGATCTCCGCCTTCGTCGATGACCTGCAGCTGACCTCGAGCGTCGTGATACAGCGTCGCGAAGCCACCGCCACACAGTGCGCCGAACAGCGATCGTTTCGCGGCATCGCTGCCCCAGGTCGAGACCGCGAGCGCAGGCTCGACGTTCGCCTCGAGCAACGCCGCGAGCGCGGCGCAACCGCGGCCCAGCTCGTAGCCCCGCAGCACCCGCGTCAGGTGCGAGTACTCGCCGTCGAGCAGACCGCCCGCATCCGACGGAACGGCATCGAGCAAGAAGCCGAGGTCGCCCGCGATCGCCGTGAGGCGTGAGGGTGGCGCGCCTGCGCGATCCGCATCGCCCGCCCAGGTTCGAAGATCGCGCTCCGCGAACCGCCGCAGCGTCTGGACCGTCAAGTCCTGCTCGGCATCGAGGGAAAACTGCATGTCCGGAGTCGTACCGCGACTCGCCCCGCAGGGCATAGAGAGCCTGGAGCGTGCGACCCACCGAGACCGCCACCGCGTGGCGCGTTCACTTCCAGCGTCAGTCAGAAGGCAGGCGGCGAAGGAGTGGTGGCGGGGGGCGGGATTGAACCGCCGACCAAGGGCTTATGAGACCCCTGCTCTACCTCTGAGCTACCCCGCCAAGTGGGGCGAGACCCTAATGGGTTCGGTCGGTCCAGGCAAGTCCCGCCTTTGAGGTTCTCGGGATCGCGGCGATTGAATGCGTGTCGGCCGGCGCCACCGCCGGTAGGTTCGCGAAACCGCGCAAGCTCCCAAGGAAATCAGGAACATGGCTAGCGTCGTCGACGAGCCTGGGGTATCGTGCTGCCGAATTCGGGGATCGTCTAATGGTAGGACAGCAGCCTTTGGAGCTGCTCATCAAGGTTCGAATCCTTGTCCCCGAACCAATCCGCCGCGCGCGGGGCGGAGAAAACGACTATGAAACTCGACAAGACCTGCTCCCTGTTCTTCGGCACCAAGGTCGATAGCAAGCTGCGTGAAGGTCTCGCGCTCTCGAAGCCGGGCGACAAGAAGTACTTCGACGGCAGCTCGGAGGATTTCCTCCGCGTGATGGAGATCGGCGACGACAAGGACAAGGAGCGCTGGATCGGCAAGGTCATCAAGCCCGGTCCGGCCGTCACCGAGGTCGACGACATCCAGCGCAACATCATCTCGATCCTTCGCCGCGTCGCGCCCAACGCGCGGATCCCTGCGTCATCCGTGAAGATCTTCGTGCTGCAAGGCGCCCGCGTCACCGATGTGATCGTCGATGACGAGCCCGAGGCTGAAGAGAGCGAAGAGGGCAGCGGCCCGTACATCACGTACTGATCGTCGACAGCGCATCGACGTAGATCGATACCAAGGCGCTCAACGAGGAACCGAACGGGTTCGGCTACTCGGTTCAGGTCAAGGACGAGTCGGCGTCAGGGCTCGATCGCGATGAGCGGATCGCCCGCGTTGACGTCGGTGCCGTCGCTGACGAGCACGGCACGAACGCGCGCCTTGGCAGGTAGACCCGCGCCGCCGTAGCCGACGCGGTGGAACGTCTTCATGACCTCGAGCAGGCAGATCGTCGTGCCCGCGACGAGCTCGCTGCCGGGTTCGACGAACGGCGGCTTGTCCGGCGATGGTCGACCGTAGAACCGGCCGCTGGTCGGCGATGCGAACACCAGGCCGTCGTGATGTGCCACCACGGGCGCAGCACGATCGGTCCAGTGGCCGCCGCTCGGTGCGATCACCGCACCGGCAGGATCGAGCGTCGCGATCACGCCGCCGTGATCCACGGCGATCCGCGTCGTCGCGCGACGATCGATCGCGAGGAACCCCGCGGGTGCGCTCGCAGGGATCACGATGCGCACCGAGCGGCCGAGCATGTCGAGGATGCCGAGCTGGTCACCCGGACCCGCGCTCGCAGCTTCACGCGTCCGGCGGAACCACCCGGGCGCCGGGCTGCGCAGCTCGAGCTTGCCATCGGCGAGCGGATGAGTGATCGCCTCGAGCGTGCGCCACCGTGCGCCGCCGCCGATCATCGCAGCCCTCCCACCAGCTCGCGAAGATCGTGCATCGACCAGATCCGCGGGTTCTTGACCCGGCGATAACCGGTGTTCTGGTACGCCATCTCGACGAGTGCACACAGATACGAGCGCAGCTCGGAAAGCTCGACGATCTCGTCGGTGTCCATCTGGCGCGCCGACACGAACGGATCCATGTCGCCCTCGATCCGCGCTTCGGTGTCGCGCATGCCGGCTTCGATCTTCGCGCGCTCGGCCGGGTCGGTCGTGATGATCTGAAAATCGTCGTCGAGCTTGGTGTTGTACGCGGCGATCGCGAGGGTTCGGCCTTCCATCACCGAGAGCCGCGATAGCGACGTGGACAGCTGGACCACCGGATCGAACGCCATGCCGCTCATCGCGTAGTACCCGGCGCCCGAGGCCTTGCGCAGCAGCACCGTGAACATCGGCGTCGAGTTGGTCGAGTTGGTGTAGATCAACGAGCTGCCATATGCGAGCAGGCCGTGCGCTTCGGCCTCGGCGCCGATGTCGAACCCCGAGATGTCCTGGAGCCAGATCAGCGGGATCCCGTCATCGTTACACGCCCGCGAGAACGCGCTGATCTTGGCGATGCCACCGCGATACAGGATCCCGGCGGGGCGCTGGCGGCCCGGGTGCTCGGGATCCCCGACGAGACCTTGCCGGTTGATCACGAACCCGGCGTAGAGGCCCGCGATCCGGCCGATCCCACAGATCATCTCCTCACCGACCTCGGGCATCACCTCCCAGAACAGCGACTGATCGAGGAGTCGCGCGAGCACCTGATTGGCGTCGTACGCCTCGCGGTGATCGGCGGGCAACAGGCTCGAGAGCTCGGCCGCGGGGAATCGCGGATCGATCGTGCCGATCCCGCCGCGGTAGAACTCCGCGCCGCTCGATGGCAACCGGCCGACGTCGCGCCGGATGCACGCCAGCAGCGTTTCGTCGTCGGGGACGCGCACGTCCGCGCATCCCGACCGATGCACGTGTACCTCGGGGCCGCCGATGTCGAGCGAGGTCATCTTCTGGCTCTTGGCACCTTTGATCAGCGCGGCGCCCGCGATCACCATGTACGCCTGCTCGGTCATGTAGACCCGGTCGGAGATCATCGGCATGTAGCCGCCGCCGGCGATGCAATCGCCGAACACGCCCGCGATCTGAGGCACGCCATGGGACGACAGCAGGCTGTTCATCTTGAAGATGTAGCCAGCGCCGCGCGGACCGGGAAAGCTCTTGCTCTGCTCCGGCAAGAACAGCCCCGAGCAGTCGACGAGGTAGATCGTCGGCAGCCGCAGCCGCAGCGCCATCATCTGCGCGCGCTGGATCTTCTCCGGGGTTCGCGGCCACCAGGCACCCGACGCCACGGTGTTGTCGTTGGCGATCACCATGCACCAGCGACCCTCGATGCACGCGAACGCGGTGACCACGCCCGCCGCCGGCGACTTCTGCTCACCGGGGAACACGTCGCCGTAGTTGACGAACGTACCGACCTCGAACGTGCGCGTGCCCGGATCGGCGAGCCGCGACAGCCGTTCGCGCGCGGTGAGCTTGCCCTTCTTGTGGACGCGGTCGATGTAGCTCGCTCCCCAGCCGGCCTCGACATCCGTGCGGCGTGTGCGCAGCCGGTCTTCCAACTTGGTTAACGCAGCCCGCTGATCCGCAGCGGTTCTGGCGTCAATGATCGCGGTGAGCGGCTCGCCGATCGGGACCAGTGGCACGAACGCCATGCGCGCAACGTACTACACGGTGACGCGTAGACCTGCGGCCTACGGTCGCGTTTCGTCCACGGCGTTCAGGTGCGAAGCGACGCAGCAGCGCAGCTGTGGGTCGAGCTCGAGATGACTTTTGGGTCTTCGAGACCGCGCTGTGTGGCAGGCCAGGTTCACGGGCGCGTGCGGCGCGCTATCACGCAGACCGCGAATGCGTGGCAGTCGCTGGTGGTCCAGCATGCCAGCAGGGAGTCGGTGTAATCCGCGCCCTCGACGCACATCAGCTCGTGAATCGCCTGGGCCGCATCCTCGGTGGCACGCGGCGAAGCGCGCCATCCGTCCTCAAAAACGTCCGCCAGCTCGCGATCGGGCAGCGTTGCGCGCGCTTCCTCGAGGACGAGCTCGTCCGCGCATTCAACACCGCGCTGGGCAACGGCGGTGCACTGCTGATCCGGCGTCATTCGTGCGTAGCTTGCGAGATCGGGTGGGAAAGGGTCGGGTGCAGGTGCTGGCGTCTGGGGCTCGGTCGGTGTTGAGCGGTGGTCTGTCAGTGCGGGCGTGGTGGAGGATGCGCCGCATGCGACGACGAACAGTCCGTTCAGCATGACCCATCGTGACCGCACCGCCGCAACGTAGCTGCGGGCCTGCCCGATATCAACGAAATCCGCGAGCACCACCCGCCTTCACAGACCGGAAGCTAGCAACGAACCGATCGGTGAATCCGCTTTGCGAGACGTCGTCGCCGCATGATGCATCCGGCGCATGGTCAGAACTGCGCCCTGCGACGCTTCCGAGTAGCGGTCATCTCATCTCACGCTTCTCGGATGACCACAGGGCCTCCGCGACCCGTGACAGCGGACTCTGCGATCGATAGTTCTCGATGAGGTCGTACGTGCGCTGCGGCAAAGGGGCAGCGTGAAAGCGTCCCCAGTCCCTTCAACAAAGACGCAGCGTTGGACGTCACAATGTGGCTAACTTGAAACCGTCCCCCGTCATAGCTTGAAACCCCGTCAGCTCAGTTGACGCCGAGCTCTGCCTTGAGCTCGGCGGACAATTGGTCCTTCAGCGCACGGGGATCGTAGGCGTGAGGCTTGCGATGGCAGTCGACGTTGTCACCGCACACTGCGACCACGTAACACGTGTCGTCATCGTCGTCCTGGATGTAGCGCCGTGCGCTCGAGCGGACGTGAATCCCCACCAGCACGCCGTCGTCATCGAACACGCCGCACCCCGAGCTGCCCCCGAACACGTCGGCATCGTGAATCACGTACTCGGGGTTGCCAGTCACGTCGAGCGCCACGCCGCTCGAGATCTTTTGCGGAAGCCCGGAGGGATGTCCGATCGCATGGAGCGGCTGGCCGGCGCTCAGCACGCCGCTCCAGTTCACCGGTGCGGGCGACCGTCCCGTGACCGCGCGATCGACACGAATCACCGCGTAGTCCATCCCGGTCTCGGTCTCGCGGTCCACGGTGTAGCCCTTCGAGAGCACCTCGGTCACGTGGTACACGCGATCGCTCGAGATGCCACGGACCGCGTCCATCGGATCGTCGGGCTCTGCCTCGTAGGCAACATCGAACACCACGGCGAACTCGGTATCCGGGTAGCCGTTGTAGCAATGGCCCGCGGTCAACAGGATGTCATCATCGATCAGCGTCGCCGAGCACCCGGCGGACGTGGGCTGGTCCTCGAACCGCTCGCCGTCGCACAGGTTTTCCTTGTTCTTGAGAGTCGGTGCGTTGGGAACGGACCATGTATCGGTCGCGGAGTCGCGGACCAAGCGGCTCGCCCGGATCAGGGCGGCGGAGCTCAGGGAGGCGGCGCGAATCGGTCCGTCGGGGTACTCGTAGCGTTCGCTGCGATCATCGGTCCCCCAAACATCGGCCTTTCCGCCTCCTGGCGTCGGACCGGGTTCGGGCTCGGGTGATGCGGCGGTCGAACACGCAATCGTCGTCACGAACGGAAGGCACGCCACGACGGCACCAGGTCGAATCATCGATGCCCCGTAGTGCAGCTTGTACGCCGCAACGCCGCCGCAACCCCGAGTACCACGGTCGCGACGTTACGCGCGGGATCGGGCCCCTGCTGTCGTGGTCCACGCGACGGCCGGTGGAGCCCCGAGCCTCGTGCGACCCGGGTACGTCATAGGCCGAGTCCAGTTCACCGGTGACTCTGGGACTCGAGCTGCCTCACCAGGGCGTGCTACATGCGCGGATCCACAGCCCGGCCGGTGAAAATCGGGGGTGCCGAAATGCATGGTGCGCGAGCTAGAACAGCCAGGTCGCGCTTGCGGCGGCTCCGCCTTGCGTCGGTGTTACTTCCATCCTGGGCACCACGCGCTTGGGCCGGTTCAACACCACCCACACGATCCCGCCCGCGATCAGCGCGCCGCCCGTGACGAACATCGCGGTGGCGATCTTGCCCTTGAGCAACGCCCGGTCGCGCTCGCGCGCAAGATCGGGGACGTCGGACAAGTCCGCCAGACAGCCGTTCGGACATCGAGTCGCGAGGTCGACCTTGAACTGATCGAGCTGGCTCTTGCCGCTCAGGTAAGCACCCAGGCCACCGGCGACGATCGCCGCACCACCGCCGAGCACGGACCACGGCATCCACCGAGGTGATGGATACGTGAGCTTGACCACCGCGTCGATCGGCAACAGCTCGAGTCGTTCGCTCGATGTTCTTCCGCCGAAGACGATCACTCGTCGCGAGCTTGCGAGATAGCCTTCGCGCTCACCCACGAGGACGTGCTCTCCCGCGATCACGCGTACCTTGCGCTTGTCGGGACACGCAAACCATGGCTTGCCATCCAGCAGCACATGGGCGCCGCTCTGATCACAGTCGACCTCGATCGCTCCCACGCGACCGCTGATCAGCTTCTGATAGTCCATCGCGTGCTGGTACAGCGCAGGCGTGAACGGTGCCTGGCCGAACCTGAGCGCGCGATCGAGATTCTCGGCCGCGTCGAGGATGCGGTCGAGGCGGATCAACGCCACGGCCATGTTGAACCGGATCAATGGGTGGTCCCACAGCTCGATCGCCGCCTTGTACTTCTCGAGCGCCGAGCCATGTGCCTGCTGCGCGAATAGCTCGTTGCCCTCGGCGAGCAGGGTGTTGGCTCGTGACTGATGGTCCTCCGAGACCCCAGCAGCCCACGGCACGTCGGCCCGCGCAGCGGTGGTGACCAACCCGATCGCGACGATGACCGCTGCCAGCCTGAGCTTCACGGTGAGCCTTCGCGCTTGCGGAGGTCTCCGTCGAAGATCGTCTGCTTCTCGCGTTCCAGTCGGGCCCGCGCGGCCTTCTCCTTGCTCAACAGAATTTCCGTCTCGTGTTTCGCCCGCTGCGCTTCTTCGGTCGCCCGCTTGGCGGCGGCCTCGGCAGCCAGCGCCGCCGCCCGTGCGGCCAGCGCGGCCTCCCTGGACGCCTGCGCCTCGCGTACCTGGTTCTGGAGCTGCTCGTTTGCTTGCTGGAGCTGATCGCGGGATAGCTCCTTCGAGTGCTCCAGGTCCTGCTCGGCGAGCTTGCGCTTGTGCTCCTCCGCGAGTCGCTCGGCCTCGGCGGTCTCGCGCGCCTTCTTCTCGGCCTCGATGATGTCGAGCTTGCCCTGCAGCTGAGCCCGTGCAGCCTGCGCCTCGTCGAGCGAGTCCACCGCCTGGCGCGCCTTGTCCTTCGCGACGGTCTCGGCGTGTTTGATCCGGACCATCGCGACCGCACCACCGAACAACACGAGCCCGAGGGTCGTGACGATGGATGCAAGCACGAGCACTCTGCGCCGGCGTGCGTGCCCGACCTGGCGCCGCACCGCTGCCAGAAACTGGTGCTCGACGAGCGAGAGATCGAGGACGTGGCGGTCGGCGTGACCGAGTGCTTCCTGTGCCGTTGCGCCTCGCCACACGAGGTCGTTCGGCTTGCCGCGCGCGGCCCACTGCCGCGCGGCTTGTTGCAGCTCGTGCATGAACCCGCGCAGCGCCTGGTTGTCATCGAGCCAGCGGCGCAGGGTCGGCCACTCCGTGATCAGCATCTCGTGCACGATCTCGACCGTCGTCACCTGATCCTGATCGGTCTGTAGATGGATCAGCCGGGCACGTACGAGCTGATCGAGGATGGCTTCGACCTGGGCAGGATCGGTCGCCAGCGACAGCAACTCGCTTTGATCGACCACCGCACGCGTTCCCTCAGGGGTCACGAGCCGGGTCATGATCGCGCGCAGCAAGCGTTGACTGCTCGGAGGCACCGCGGCCGCGACCTGGTCGGCGTGCTGGGCGAAGGCTCCGCCGACGCCTCCCATCTGATGATACGCGGCGGTGGTGAGCAACCGCTGCTCGCGATCGCGCGCGTCCCACAGCCGCGACGCAGCAAAGGACAGCAGGGGCAGCGCACCGCGGCTGGTCGCGACTTGCAACATGTCATCCACGATCGCCGGGTCCTCGAAGGAGTAGCCCGCCAGCTCCGCCGGGCGTTGCAAGGTTTCGCGCAGATTGTCTCGATCCGGGGCGGTGAGGAAGAACAACCCGCGCGTCAGCTCTGCGAGGAATTGCTTGTGCCCGGCAAGTCGATCGAGGAAATCCGCTCGCATCGAGAGCACTACCCGCACCGGAGAGGTGGAGTCATCCGCGGCCGCCAACAGGGACGCGAGAAATGAGCTGCGAACATCGTCGTTGTCGCACAGCGTGAACAGCTCCTCGAGCTGATCGACCACCACGAGGACGCCTTGACGGCGGCGAATCGCCGCGGCGCGCAACATCGAGCCGAACAGGCCAGGTGCGACCGCAAGCTTCTCGAGCAGGTCCGGCTGGTGCTCCCCGGTCGGCAACGTGGCTTCGAGCACGGCGGCCAGCCGATAAAGCGGGGCGCGTCCAGGGCGAAGCACTTGTACTTGCCAGCTGTCACGCGCTCGGACCGCCGGAACCAGACCGGCGTGGACGAACGACGACTTTCCAACGCCGGAAGGGCCGACCACCGCGAGCAGCGGCCACTGCTCGAGCCGAGACATGGCCGTGCGCACCTCGCCCGAGCGGCCGAAAAAGAACTGCGCGTCCCGCTCCGAGAACGCGGCGAGGCCACGGTACGGAGAATTGTCGGCGCTCGAACAGTCGGTCGCCGGTGCCAGGAAAGCCTGAAGATCGGCAAGCAGCGCCGCCGCCGACTGGTAGCGCTCCTGCTTGTGCTTCGCGAGGCAGCGATCGACGATCGCCACGATCGCTGGCGGAATCGTCGGGTCATGCATCCCGATGCTGGGCACCGGCGTCGTCAGGTCGCAGAGTCGAACCCGCAGCTTCTCTGGGGACAGGGTGCCGGCGGGATGAGCCTCGACCAGCGCCTTCCAGAACATGACCCCCACGGCCCATAGATCGGATTGGTGGTCGACCACGTCCGTCCCCCACTGTTCGGGAGACATGTACGGGTACGTGCCGATCAATGAGTTGCTCGTAAAGCTCTGGTTCGTGTCGGGCCGATGATCGAGGTTCTCTGGCACGGTCGGCGGAGTCGCTTGCACGAACCCGGCGTCTTCGCGGTCGATCAGCCGCGCGACGCCAAAGTCGAGCACCTTCACCTGTCCGCGCTCGGTGACGAACACGTTGCTCGGCTTGAGATCGCGGTGAACGATGCCGTGGGCGTGTGCACGTTCGAGCGCGCGCACGACCGGGATGATGAGCTCGACGAACTGCCGGAGTGACGGTCGCCCATCGAGGACGTCCGAAAGCGTCTTGCCCTCGAGGTATTCGAGCACCATGTACGGCAACCCGTTGTGCTCGCCGACCTCGAAGATCGTGACGATGTTCTCGTGCGTGCACCGGGCGGTCGCGCGCGCTTCGACGACAAACCGCTGGACGAAGTGAGGATCGTCGCGGAGCAGGAACTTGATCGCGACCTTGCGACCGAGATTGGGGTCACGGCCGAGGAACACCTGGCCCATGCCACCGCGCGCGATCTCGCGGATGAGCTCGAACCGACCGATCGAGCGATTGCCGGAGAAGTCGAGTGGCGGGGTCGAGTCCGGGTGCTTGCGATGGGCGTTGGAGACCGCGAACACCGCGCCCGGGGGCAGGACGGCCGTGGCTGCGTTCCGGTCGGCCGGTTGCTCGGCGTGCGTACCCGCTAGCTGCGAGGTCGAACCGCGCGCGTGCGGGGCCGGATCCCGGAGGTGCGCCGGCAGCGCCGGGGCGGTCGCGATCGAACGCCCGTTGAATGGATCGACCGGGTCCTCCGCTTCCCCACGCTCGGATCCATCTTCCGAGACTTTCGTGTCCACGATTACAGCGATCGTACCGCGACGCATCACCCCGCCGCGATGTGGGCTTCGATCCTACAGTGCTGCGCGGCGAAGCTCGACGAGCAGGCCCGTACACGCGTCCACGACCTCGATGCGTGTGGCGTCGATCACCAATAGCCCGTGAGACACGTGGTTACGGTCGCGGGAAGCTGTCCCGTGGCGGGCCCCGTAGATCGTCGACGCCAGCCGGTCGGCCGGCGTAGTAGATGGCGCCCATCGGAGTAGGGCCGGTCCGGCCGCGTGAACGTGTACTCGATGCGAGCATCAGGGTCACTCGGGCTCGTCGATTTCCTGCTCCGGTGCGAACGGGGCCAGCGTCTCCCAGATGAAGTCACTGACGCACTGCGTGCACAAGATCACCTCGCGCTCGTCGTCCACCGAGCACGCGATGCAGTAGCGCCGCCAGCACACGCTGCAGCGTCGCAGTGGTCCCCAGCTGGCGCAGTCGAAGCAGTCCGTGTCTTGCAGCGTGCTCGCGTCGACGATCGCGATCCACGATTGTTCGGGATCGGGCCAACGCGCCTCCACGGTCTCGGCGTCGGGATCACACTCCTGCGCATCCCAGATCTCGTTCAGCCGTGACCATGCGTCGACGCCATCCGACGTCTCGACGAGCGGTTTGGTCACGGCCTGGTCGTCCGCGATCCACAGCTGTTGCGCTGGCTCGTCGTGCTCCGGCGGGGTTGGCTCGTCGACGTCGGGCAGCTCGAAGCTCACCGCTTCGATCGTGGCTTCCCGCTCTGGCTCGTCGAGCTCCGGCGCTTCCCAGGGGTAGTGGTCGGTACGAAGGTCACGCTCGTGCTCGACAACGTCGTCGTGGTCGAGAGCCATGAAGTCGAAGTCGAAGTTCTCGGCCTCGAAGGCGAGGTCCGGAGTGATCGGCTTCGTGATCGGGTCGATATCGGTCAAGACCTCGAGCCCACCGAGCCGATGGCCGCGATGGATCGTAGGGCCAACCACCGGGACCTCTCGCGCACAACCGAGCTCCTCGACGATCATCCCGAGCGCATCGGGACCTGGATCGTATCCAAACGCGAGGTCGAGGACGTTGCGCACGAGGACGGATGGGCTAGGGCGCATGCGAGGGTCAGGATGGTTGAGTGCCTCCTCGCGGGCGATCGGCTCGGGACCAAGCACCGAGCTCCGAAGCCTTTCGTTGTCCATCGCGAACATCGCCACGCTTGTCCCCAGATGGGTTTCGAGCGCCCGCGCAAGCCCGTACGGCATCAGGGTCGCCCCGACTCCCCGTAGACTAATTGCCGTCATCGGCGCGCAACACGACAGCCGCGCGAGCCTCGCCGCAAGATAATCGATCCCCGAGATCCGGGACACCAGCTCGCGGACGAGCTCGAGATCGATTGGCCGTACGACCACCAGAAATGCCGTCAGGTAGCTGCGCTCCTCTCCTGCGTAGTAGCCACGAACCTCCGGACCGTCCGCGTGATCGCCCGATTCGTCATCGAACGACAGCTCGTCGCTCACGACGCACTTGAGCCGGGCCCACACGTCGGCGTCGCGCAGGTCATCCATCCCGTACGAATCGAACACGCGGAGATCTTCGAGCGCGGACAGGTCTGCCTGCTCGAGCGACCCGACCTCGTCGACGTTCCTGAGCGCGAGCTGCTTGAGCTGGTTCGAGCATGCGTCTACCCAGTCGAGCTCTCCGTGACCTTCGAGGAAGGACACGCGGAGCCTCTCGAGGCGTGGCACCGCCTCGAGGAGCGGCGCCAGGACGATGGCGGACTCCGAACGCCTCAGGGTCAAGGCTATCTCGGGGCAGTGGAGCGGATGTTTCACGAGGATTGCGAGCCAGCGGGGCCACGCGTTGCCCTCGAGCTCGAGCGTGACCCTGTCGAGGAACCTCATCGACGGATCACGCGTGATCGCCTTCAACGTGTCGATCGAGGTCGCCCGGACCTGGCTTGGAAACCCTCGGCGCCACGCCAATCGCTCGGCATCGAGCCCGAGCTCGCGCACCAGCTCGGCGCCGTACTTCTGGCGATAGCGGTGCTCCGCATCGAACAGCTCCTTCGACGGGTGGCGCTCTCGCGCGACCATCAACGAGACGAGCTCACCCCGAGGATCTCCTTCGGTCTGGAGCAAATCACCGAGCACGCTCCACCGCGAGAGATCGGCACGGTCTTGCAGCAGACCATCGATCAGCGATTGCTGCTCCGGGCTCGGCGCTCGACGGCGCTGGGGAATGCGCTTGCTACGCACCTTTGTGCTCGGCGAGGAGGTCGATGCACTTGGGGTGCCTGTCGAGATCGTCGAAGTCGACGACCAGGACCCACGGAATCGCGGGAAGCACCTGGACGCGCGGGTTATCCATCGCTTCGAACGGTACGGGCGAACTGGGTTCGTATCCACGAAACCAATAGAGCATCACTGTCGATCCTATCGAGTACGGCTGCCGTAGAACGGGGCACTCGCACGCGTGTAACAGGCGTCTGGGGCAAGCCGCGAGCGCAGCCTGACAGGTTGATCCGACGCTGCTGGCGGTCCCGGCGAAGGCATGTTCGGGTGCAAGCCGAGCTTCGAGATCCATCGAATGACTTCTTTGCCGGATTCTCCGGGACGGAACCACGTTGCCCATGAAATAGGATCGATCGTGCCGTCCGGTAAGATGTGAGAAATGACCCGACTTAGCTCAGTGGCGATCGCGGTGGTGATCGCCGCCAGTGGTACCGCTGCCGCCCAGAACGACGATCGCGTCACCGATGAGGCGATCGACCGCATCGACATCGATCCCGATGCCTATGTCCAGGGCGCCGGGGCGCTGTTCGATCGGCTCGAGGCGGCATCACCCGCGCTGAGGGACGTCGCGAAGGGCGCGATCCGGCGCGCGCGCCGCAAGGTATCGATCGGGCCGTCCGTCGGTGGGTTTGCCGGCTACGGCAAAGACTTCGATGGCGCGGTGTCGTTCGGGCTCGGCGTCGAGGTGTTCGACATCCCGGTGCTGCCGACGTTCGAGAACCTGAAGGCGATCGTCAAGGAGCGCGCGAAGGCGAAGCTGAAACAAGCACTCGTCGAATCGCTCAAGGGGCAGCCGCCCGATCCGTCGCAACTCGAGGCTCGCATCGAGCAGCTCGCGGCCGAGGCGTGGAACCAAGCCGTCCAGGAGGTGCTCGGCATGGCCAACATCCGCGCCAAGACGATGGAGCGTCCGAGCATGACGATCGCGCTCGAAGGCAACCGCTACTTTGATTCGTCGGACTGGGCGATGCGCGCGCGGGTCGGCAAGGGTGTATGGAAGCTCACGCTCGGCGCGTCGCTTGCGCTCGGCTTCACCGATCCGAAGGTGAACGCGTACCTCGGCCCGGAGATCGCCGTGCACTTTCTGACGTCGAAGGGACCGCGCGCGTCCGTGCTCGACGTGTTCGTGCGCGCGGACTTCGAGCTGCGCAACCGCAACGAGGCGTACTCGGCGGACATCTACGCGCTCGGCGTGCGCTACCTGCTCGACGTCCTGTGAACGGGCGGCACCGCGTCATCCCGTTCGACGGCGACAGCAACCTCGAATGGTTCGAGGGCACTTCGCGGACTACCGAAGCCGACCGCACGCGCCGGTCCGGCGACGACGCGGACCAGCCGCACCCGATCGTACAAGTCGTCGCGCGCGCGGCGGGCCGGATGCTTGGCGAGCTCGTTCACCCGAGCCACCTCACGCTCGATGGCCGCGAGCGTCGCCTTGCCTCGTTCCATCCACGAGTAAGACGGGTGTGGGGCAAGCCGCGAACGCAGCCTGACAGGTTGATCGCTGCGACGGCTGCGCGCATGGCCTCACGCTCGCGACGAACGTGCCTTCGCCGGCTACAGTGCTGCGCGGCGAAGCTCGACGAGCAGGCCCGTACACGCGTCCACGACCTGGATGGTTGTGGCGTCGATCACCAACAGCCCCGTGAGACACGTGGTTACGCTCGCGGGGAAGCTGTCCCGTGGCGGGGCCCCGTAGATCGTCTGTACGGGTCCGGTTCCATCGACGACGCCAGCCGGGTCGGCTGGCACCAACCGCACCGTCGTCGTCGAGCTCACGAACAGGTTGCCGATCCCATCGCACGCGAGGCCCAACGGGGCATCCACCGGAAACCGGAAAGCCGGAAACCCTTCACCCGAGGACGCCGGTACGCCAACGCCCAGGACCGTCGAGATCAAGCCGGTCGCCGCCGCCACGCGCCGGACGCGGTGGTTACCGGTATCGGCGATGAACAGATCGCCATTCGAGCACCGTGTCAGCGCCTGGGGCGAAAACAGCAGCGCAGCGGTGGCCGCGCCGCCGTCGCCGAGGAAGCCGAGGGTCGCGGGTGTGCCTGCCAAGGTTCGAACCATCGCGCCCGCGATCCCGGAGCTCAGATCGATCGCGCGGATCACGTGGTTGCCGGTATCGGCAACGTAGAGCTGGCGCTCCGTCGGATCGAAGTACAGCCCGGTCGGAGCTCGAAACCTCGCGGCTGCGGCGGGGCCATCTTCGAACCCTGCAGTCCCGGCGGTGTTGGCGAGCGGCGCGATCGTCCAGGTGCTCGCATCATCGGGATCGACGATCGTCACCGCATGCAGCCGGTTGGAGCTCGTTTCGCTGAGATAGATCAACCCCGACGCCGCGTCGTACGCAATGCCGCGAACCTCGCCAAACGTCTGGCTGCGAAACCGAGCCAGCATCCCCATCGCCGCGCTCGACGGATAACGGCCCGCCACGACCTCCAGCCATGGCGGTGTCGCGCGCGCAGCCTGCACGGTTCCGGAGCTGCCTCCCGCGACGAACGTCATCGAGCCGGTGAAGGCGATCGCGCGCGGATCGGCGAGCCGTGCCTGCGCGAGCGGCCCCATTCCCTCGGGATCGACACGGCCTGCAACGGTCGTGATGACCCCGGACGCATCGAGGCGGCGAATCCGATGGTTCTCGCGGTCCGCGATGTAGAGGTTGCCGGCGCCGTCCTGGGCCATGGCAGTTGGTGCGAACAGCTGCGCGGTGGTTGCCGCACCTGCGTCCCCGTCTTGCCCCGGGGTCCCCGTGCCGACGAGCGTCGTGATCGTGCCGCCGGCGTCGATCCGTCGGATCCGATGATTCCCGCGGTCCGCGATGTAGAGGATCCCGCCTGCACCGGTCGCGACTCCCGTCGGCAACGCGAGCTCCGCTGCGGTTGCCGGACCATTGTCACCGCCAAAGCCCGACGTTCCCGTACCGGCGATCGTGGCGATGACGCCATCAGGATCGACGCGCCGGATCCGGTGAGCGTCGCGATCGCAGATGTAGAGGTTGCCCGAGCCATCCGCCGCCACCCCATAGGGCGACACCAGCTGCGCGGCGATCGCCGGGCCCTGATCGCCCGCTGACCCAGGAGCGCCGGATCCTGCGACCGTCGTGATGACTCCGTTCGTGGCGATCTTCCGCACGCGATGGTTGAGCGTATCGGCCACGTAGAGGTTGCCCACCGCATCGATCGCGACTCCGTGAGGGTAGGCGAGCTGGGCGCTGATCGCCGGTCCCAAATCGCCCGAGTACCCCGGCGTGCCGGTTCCAGCGACGGTGGTGATGATCCCATTGCTGTCGATCCGCCGGACTCGATGATTGAGGGTGTCGCCGACGTAGAGGTTTCCCGCGCTGTCGCGCGCCAGCCCGAACGGATTGGAGAGCCGCGCGGTAGCTGCGGGGCCACCATCACCACTGGCACCGGACGATCCGGTGCCGGCGATCGTCGTCACCACCCCGCCTTCGTCCACGCGGCGGATGCGCTGGCTGTTCTCCTCGGTGATGTAGAGCGCTCCCTGGCCGTCCACCGCGATCCCGGCGGGGAACAACAGCTGCGCGCTGGTCGCAGCTCCGCCATCGCCAACGAAGCCGAACGCCCCGGTCCCGGCGACCGTCGTGATCACGCCGGACATGTCGATGCGCCGGATCCGGCGGTTGTCGGCGTCGGCAACGTACAGGTTGCCCATGCCATCGATCGCGACCCCGGTGGGGAACAGCAGCTGGGCGCTGGTCGCGGCTCCACCGTCGCCATTGAACCCGCCCGTGCCGATCCCGGCGACGGTCCGGATCGTGCCAGCGGAATCGACCCAGCGAATCCGGTGATTGTTGCGATCATCGATGTAGACGTTGCCGGCGGGATCCACCGCGACGCCAAACGGCTGGTACAGCGTTGCGCTCGTCGCCGGGCCACCATCACCGGTCGCGCCAAACGAGCCCGTTCCAGCGACGATCACGAGGTTCTCTGAATCATCGACGCGGGCGACCCGATGATTCGACGTGTCCGCGATGTAGAGCGTCCCCTGTGCGGCGACCGCAACCCCCAGCGGGAACGCGAGCTCGGCGCTCGTTGCCGGTCCGCCGGCGCCCCCGGCGCCGCTGACCCCAGTTCCCGCGACCGTCGTGATCGTGCCATCCACATCGACCCGCCGGATCCGTTGATTCGCCGTATCGGCAATGTAGAGGTTCCCGAGGCCATCCACCGCGACGCCGAACGGTCCGGACAGCTCCGCGCTGGTCGCGGCGCCGTTGTCACCGCTAAATCCCGGCGTTCCTGTGCCGGCCACCGTCGAGATCACACCCGTCGTGTCGACGCGGCGGATTCGATGGTTGTTGGTGTCCGCGATGAAGATCCGGCCGAGACCATCGACCGCCACCGACGACGGACCGTGGAGCTGCGCGCCGGTCGCGAGGCCACCATCGCCGTCGCTGCCCGGAGCTCCGGTACCTGCCACCGTCGTGATCACGCCGTTGACGTCCACCCGACGCACCCGGTGGTTGTCGACGTCGGCGATGTAAAAATTCCCTCGCCAGTCGGCCGCGATTCCAACCGGGTACGCCAACCCGGACTCGGTCGCGACGGTGGTGCCACCGATCATCGTGGTTGCATGCCACGTGGTGGGCGTGCACGCGTCGCACCCGTCGGCTCCATTGGCGTTGCCGTCGTCGCAGCCCTCGCCATCGTCGAGGATGGCGTCTCCACACACCTCGACCTTGCCACAGTCACCGCGGCAGCCGTCGCCGCTCGTGGTGTTTCCGTCGTCACACTCCTCGCCGAGGTCCTTGATGGAGTTGCCGCAACCGGTGGCGACGCAGACGCCCCGATCGCAGCGGCCGACCTGCGTCCCCACGGAGCACGTTTCCCCCTGGCCGATGCCCGTGCACGCGGCGATCCGATCCGGGCTCGCACACAATTCGCCGGCCACACAGGTGGTGCCGATCGGGCACACCAAGGCGCCGCACGGAGCGAGCGCCGGATCGAGGCACCCGGCGAGCGCGCTCATGGCTGCGAGCAACCACGCTGCGCGATATCGCGGGCCACTCAGCATGCGTTCATGTCTACTTCGCGATGACGCGATCGGCCGTGAACTTGTAGGCGCTCTGGTAGGCGGCGTTGACAAGACAATCCGAGAGCACGGCCGGTGCTCCGTTCTTGGTGCACGAGGTGACCGAGCGTGATGCGTTCGCCGCGAACACGTAGACGTCCCCCGGCGTTCGTGCGGCGTCTGGCTGGGTGGGAGCGAACTGCTGACCGAAGATCGCGATCGAACAGCCGCCGATGTACACGTCGAGCATGGTGTTCGAGGACGTGTAGCACTGGGTGCACTTGCCAAATCCACAACCCACCAGTGCCGATGGCGCCAACACGTCGGCGAGGGACTTGGCGGTGGTCTTGCCGCACAGCTTCCCCGCCGTCATGGTCGCGAAGCTCGAGACCGCGCCATCGAGGTGCTCGGATGCGAGGTGACCAGGCGAGGAGCCCGTCGAGACCAGCGGCGTCGAGCTGGCTCCGATGGTCGCCTGCAATCTCGTGTCGAACATGTTCATCGTCATCGAGACACCGCCGAAATTGACCGTGATCGTCGACTCCGCGGGGCCCGCGGTGAGCGCCTTGGACGAGATCGCCGCCGGCAACAACGAGGTCGGCGTTCGCGTGCTGTCGAGCTTGCTCGCGTCGGCGGTGTACCACCAGTCGAGGTCGTTGGTGCCATCGTACGGCGTGCCCGCGTGGCGCGTGCCACCGAACATGCCGATCTGAAGCGAGGCATCGTTCGTCCCGCTGAGGTCATCGAGACCCAGTGCGTGGAGCATGATGGTGATCGTTCCGTCGGCGATGCTGGCAGCGACGCCGTTGTTGAGCGAATCGCGCGCAATACCGCCCGCGAACGCTTTACCCAGGGCGTTCCCACCACAAGTCGGGTCGGCGGTGAACACCATCTCCAGCGACGTCATGCGTTGGGTCTGCTCGAACGTACAAGTCGCGTTACAGCCATCGATGTTGGCCGTTCCGCCATCGTCGCATTGCTCGCTGCCGGCGCGCACGCCGTCGCCGCAGACGTTGGTCCACGGAACACAGCTTCCGCTGTCGCAGATCTTGTCGACGTCGCAGAACATGCCGTCTTGCGCGGCATCGGCGACGGCAGCGCACGCGTGAGAGCCGCTACACTCGTACTGCTGACACGCAGGGGGCGCACCGCAGTCGGCGATCGCATCGACACAGACATAGCTGCAGTCGCTGGTGCAGCCATCGCCCGCAGTCCCGTTCCACGAGCCATGGTCGCACTGCTCGCCGTCCTCGACGATGCCGTTGTTACACACGGGTGCGGAGCACATGCCTGCCTGACACGAGCCTCCGCTGCCACACGGCGTTCCGTCGGCCAGATCTGTGCCTGTCATGCATCCGGCCGTGCCGCAGGTCTCGATACCGTTACACGGATTACCGTCATCGCACGAGCCGCTGGGACCGAGCACGCACGCGTGATCGGAGGAGCACAACGCGATCTGACATCCGGACGGTGGGTCGCAGTCGGTCACCGGGTCGATGCACGCGAACGCGCAATCGGCAGTGCAGCCGGTTCCCTCCGCGCCATTGAGCTCGCCGCTGTCGCACGCCTCACCCGGGTCGAGGATCCCGTCTCCGCAGCTGTCGGACGCATTCGATCCTGGGGAACCGCCGCACGCGACCCCGAGCATTGCCACCACCACGAGGGCTCGGACGTCGCGCATCGTGCCCATTGTAAGCTGGGTGCGATCACGAGGAGCACACGAATCGTGGAGTGGGTGCGCTGTACGCTCCGATGTAAGAACACGGATCACCGCGGAGCCGGGGGCGATTTCAAGGTCGTCAAATTGTGACACCCACGTCGAAACCGGTTACGGAGCTCCATGGCGGGCGCAGCGACCCAGCGCGATCGAAGCCGCCGAGCACGTGCCGCGTGTCACACGACCGCGACCTTCAGGCGACGCGAGCGGCGTCGTTCGGTGGTGGGGCGGTGACGCCCGGCGTGGCGTCCGGCGAGCTCGAGCCCGCGTCGGCGATGCGGCCGGCGATCGGTAGGCGAATCGCAAACGTCGTGCCCTTGCCGACCTCGGTCTCGAACGTGAGCGTGCCGCCATGCTTGTCCACCACGACCGAGCGAGCGATGGCGAGGCCCTGACCGGTGCCCTGGCCAATCTCCTTCGTGGTGAAGAACGGGTCGAACACGTGCTCGCGGATTGCCTCGGGAATGCCGGCCCCGGTGTCGCTGATCGACACCACGACATCGGCATCGTCGCGAACGGTCGTGACCTTGATCGAACCGCGCTGGTCTCGCTTGAGCTCGGCGATCGCGTGGGCGGCGTTGACCACGATGTTCAGGATCACCTGGTTGATCTCGCCGGCGTGACAGCGCACGGGCGGAATATCGCCGAGCACGATCTCCAGATCGGCGACGTACTTGTACTCGTTGCGCGCGATCTCGAGCGTGCTGGTCACGGCCGCGTTGAGATTCACGCTGGTCATCTCCTTTTGATCGGGATGGGCGAACTGCTTCATCGAGCGCACGATCGTCGCGACGCGATCGAGACCGTCCAGCGACCGCTCGAGCGCGTTGGGGACATTGTCCAGCAGGTACGCGAGGTCGGCGTCGTCCTTGGCGAGCTCGACCCGAGCGGCGAGCTGATCGACCGCGCCGCCGTCGATCGCAGCGCGGTGAAGCTGGTCGTAGGCCTCGATCACGCGAAATAGATCCGCCACGGCCGCACGCGTGAAGTGAACGCTGTCGCTGACGAACTGGATCGGCGTGTTGATCTCATGTGCGACGCCCGCGGCGAGCCGGCCCACCGACTCGAGCTTCTGGGCCTGAAGGAGCTCCAGCTCGGCCTTGGCGCGACGGTCCATCTCGCTGACCAGATCCTGGTTCGCCTTGGTAAGCATCGCGGTGCGCTGCTCGACCATCGACTCGAGGTTCGCGTTCATGTCGTTGAGCCAGCGTGCGTTGGCTCGTTGATCGCGGACGTAGGCGCGCAGATGCTGTGCGATCCTGATCCACGACACCACGAAACCGATGAACACGATCGCAAGCACGATGAGCGCGCGATACAGGCTGGTCCGTACGGATTCGACGAGTCGCGATGCGCGATCGATGATCATCGTCATCGCTTCGTTCATGCGGGTGGCGTAGATGCCCTTCTGGGTCTCGTAGTCGTTGCTGGACAGCAGCGCCGATGCGTCGCTGGTGCGGCCTGCGCGGACCAGCTGGAACGCTTCGGTCTCGAGCTTCACCAGCGCCTCGTTTGCGGCATCGGTCTTGCTCGCCAGGACCGAAACCACTTCGGGGGAATGGTGGACGATCTCGTGGAGCACGTGTGCGAGCTCGGGCTCGTGCTTGCGATAGCGCGCTTCCCATCGCGCATCGCCGGTGGCCGCTGCCATCCGTGCCGACATGGTCAGCACCTCATCGAGATGCACGACGCGCCCGCAAAGCTCGCGAAGCCGGAGCTCGTTGGCGACCAGGCCTTGCAGCTTGCCGAACAGCGTCCACGCGATCCACGCCGAGCCGAGCGCGATCGCACAGGTCGACAGAATGCCGAACATCAGCCCCTTGAGCGGAAACCGCGTACGGTGGAGTTTGTCGGCGGATGCCATCGTCCCTAGCTGGCTGTCGCGGATCGTGCGACGGGAATGGTGATCGTGACCGCGGTACCAACGTTCTGCTCCGAGGTGATCGCAATCCCGCCGCCGGCTCGTTCGACGAGCTGCTTGGCGACGAACAATCCAAGACCCGTGCCGCGATCCGGCGACTTGGTCGTGAAGTACGCCTCGAACACGTATGGCACGTCGCACTTGGCGATCCCTCGGCCGTTGTCGGCGATCCGAATGGCGGTCCGGTCGTGTTCTTGCTCAACCTCGATCGAGATCTTTGTCCGGCGGCCAGTGTCGGCTCCCGCCTCGACGGCATTCTTGAGCACGTTGAGCAGGACGTGCTCCACGTCCGCGGAGCTGAGTCGGACCACCAGCTCACGGGTGGCACCCTCGATCGTCAGCTCGCTGTGCTTGAGCAAGCCGGCAGCGGCGAGCAAGTTGACGGCGTGGTCGATCCCGACCCGGAGATCGCTCTCGGGCTCGGCGAGGCGCTCCGTCTCCGGCGCGCGGAGCTGCCGGAGGTTTCCGGCGTGGCTCATCATGCGCGCCTTGACGTGATCGAGGGACTCGAGATCCTCGGCCGTCGGGGGGCGTCCGCTGTCCGCTTCTTGACGAATGAAGTCGACCGCGGTTCCGAGCACCGCGAGCACGTTGTTGAGCTCGTGCCCGAGCCCACCGGCCATCGAGCTGAGCGCGGACATCCGATCCGCATGGACGAGGTGACTCGACAAGGTCTCGACCTTGTGCTCCAGCACCGCGCGGTCGGCCTTGATCGAACGGGTGTGCTCGAGGGCCTCTTGCAGAGTGCGCAGTAACCGGTCGGGCGAGCACGGCTTGGTGAGGAACCGAAACACGCTGCCCTCGTTCACCGCGGCGATCGCGCCGTCGATGCTCGCCTGGCCGGTGAGCAGGATCCGCACAGCTGACGGATCGACGAGCTTGGCCTGGGCAAGGAACTGCGCGCCGTTCATGCCTGGCATCGCGAAGTCCGACATCACGATCGCGAACGGCCCCTGCTTGGTCATCGCCTCGGTACCGTGTGCAGCGCCCTCGGCGGTCACGACTTCGAAGTGACGGCGCAGCGTATTGGCGAGCCCATGCAGGATGTTGGGTTCGTCGTCGACACACAGGATCCGAGGCTTCGTCGTGGCTGCCATCGCGGTTCCTTCGCTTCCTCGACACCTAGAATCGACCGGTGGACGACGCCGTCAAGGCTGGTGAGGCGGTCCGCACTGGCGCGGCTGGGTAGCGCTGGGGTTTGCGCGGATTCGCAGCGCGCCACGACATGTGTGGAAACCGCCCCACCGACCTCGACGAGGAGCTCCGACGTTGCCAAACTCGCGAGTCACCGCCGTGATCGTGTGTCTGGACGTCGCGTACCGAGAGCAAGAGGCGATCACCGCCTGTGTGGGGTTCTCCGACTGGACCGCGTCGGAACCGAGCTACGAACGAGTGACGCGCGTGTTTGGCAAACCCGCCGAGTACGCCTCGGGGGAGCTCTACCTGCGTGAGCTTCCGTATCTGCTCGATGCGATCGCCTCGTTGAACGAGGTCCCGTCGCTGATCATGGTCGACGGCTACGTCTGGCTCGCACGCGGTGTGCCCGGGCTAGGTGCGAAGCTACACGACGAGCTCGATGGCCGCGTGCCGGTCGTCGGCGTCGCCAAGCGCCCGTATCGAGGCAACGATGTGGCGACGCCGGTGTTTCGCGGCACGAGCAAGCAGCCCCTGTTCGTGACCACCACGGGTTCAAACCTGTTCGTGGTGGCGGCGAACATCACCCGGATGCACGGCGAGCATCGCGTGCCCACGCTGCTGCGCCGGGTCGATCAGCTGACGCGCGATGCTCAGGCCGGCGGCCAGCCAGGGATCGATCGCGTATCGTAGCTCGCGCTACGGAACGCCTCGCTCTGCAAGATCGCCAGGTGCATCGGAATGGTCGTCGGAACGCCTGCGACGACGAAGCTCGATAGCGCCGCGATCATGCGATCGATCGCATTCGCCCGCGAGGTCCCCTTCACGATCAACTTTGCGATCAGCGAGTCGTAGAACGGCGGCACGACATAGCCCGCCTCGACGTGCGTGTCGACGCGAATGCCGTCGCCACTGGGCGGCTGCCACGCCGTGATCGTCCCGGGCGCGGGCTGAAAATTCGCGGTGGGATCTTCGGCGTTGATCCGGCACTCGATCACATGGCCGTCGAAGGCGATCTCGGACTGCCTCCAGGTCAGGGGGCGGCCCGCTGCGACCTCGATCTGGGCGACCACGAGGTCCCGTCCGGTGCGCATCTCGGTGACCGGATGCTCCACCTGCAACCGGCAGTTGTGCTCCATGAACCTCAGCGCGTTGCCGTCGAGCAGGAGCTCGATCGTGCCGGCCCCGACGTATCCCACGCGGGCCGCGGCGCGTGCGGCGGTGGCACACGTCGACGCGATCAGATCGCGCCCGACCGCAGCCGGCGACGGGCTCTCCTCGATCAACTTCTGATGATGCCGTTGTACCGTGCAGTCGCGCTCGCCGAGATGAACCGCGTGGCCGTAGCGGTCCGCGAACACCTGGACCTCGACGTGCCGCCCGGTCTCGATCAGCCGCTCGAGGAACACGCGGTCGCCGCCGAACGCCGCGCGCGCTTCGGCCTGTGCCTCGGCGTACGCGGTCGCGACCTGGTCTGCGTCACGTGCGACGCGCATGCCGCGTCCGCCGCCGCCGTTGTCGGCCTTGAACAGCACGGGAAATCCGACCGCAGTTGCGACCCGCTTCGCATCATCCACCGAGCCGAGCACGCCGTCGCTGCCTGCGATCACGTCCATACCGGCGGCGCGCATCGCAGCCTTGGCGCGAGTCTTGGTACCCATCAAGGCGGTGACGTGCGGCGGTGGCCCGATGAAGGTCACGCCGTGTTGCGCGCACAGCGTCGCGAGCAATGGATTTTCCGATAGAAAGCCCCAACCCGGGTGGAGCGCAGAGCATCGCGTCTGCACCGCCGCCTGAACGACGCGCTCGACGTCGAGGTAACTGTGCGCGGCGCGGCTCGGACCGAGCACGACGATCTCGCGATCGCGGGTGTACGGTGCCGCGCGATCCGCCTCGCTGACCGCGAACACTGGCACGATGCCTAGCGTGTCGCACGCCCGTGCGATCCGGACGGCGACCTCGCCGCGATTTGCGATCAGGATCCGGTGAAACAGCGCAGGCACGCGCCGACGCTATCAGGGCTCGTGGGCGCCGGCGCTCGCTCGCGTCATTTTTTGAGGTGCATCAAGCAGGCGTCGGCGCTCGACACCTCGAACTTGCCGGGCGCCTCCATGTCGATCGAGGTCAGCTTTCCGTTCTCGAATACCATCACCCCGCGACGCGCGCGGACCCCCATGCCGGGAATCTCGGTCTCGATGCCGAGCGCCTTGCTGAACAGCGCGCTGCCATCGGCGAGCATCACGATCTTGCCGAGCGCGTCGTGCTGCTCGGCCCACGCCTTCATCACCCACGCGTCATTGACCGAGAGGCACGCGACCATGTCGATGCCTTGCGTCTTGAGCTCGGGCAGCTTCTCGAGGTAACCGGGCAGATGTTTTGCGGAGCAGGTGGGCGTGAACGCGCCGGGCAGCGAGAACATCACGACCTTCTTGCCCGCGAACAGAGCCGACGGATCGACCTCGCTGCCCCCCTCGGGAGTTGCTTGCTTGATCGTCACGGAAGGAATCGACTGGCCTTGGCTGATCATGGCGAATCGATACCACGATCGACAGCGTCGAGTGCCGGGACGTGCGCTGGGCGGCGTGGGCTCGGAGCTGCCGTCGCGGGTTTGGGAAGTGGGAGTCCGACCAGCAGCTTGATCGCGACCGAGGCGGCCGTGGCGCCGAACACGGAGGGGACGAAAGCGACCGAGCCCTCGACGCGATGCTTGTGCTCGCAGTCGTTGACGCCGTTGTGGCCGCCGGGACATACGCACCGGAATGCGCCGTCATCATATGCAAGCGACTGCGGCGCGGTGGGCGGCTCCTCCGAGAACACCGCCCAGACGCCGACAGGTCGCGTGCAGTCGAGGTCGTGCTTGCGCCGCAGGCTCTTGCGGAGATCGCGAGCGAATGGATCGAGGCGCGTCTCGGATAGATCTGCCACGCGCACCATCGTCGGATCGAGGCGCGCGGCAGCCCCCATCGCTGACACACAGCGTAGCTGGTCACGCACGCAGGTGACGATCAGGTGCATCTTGGCCGACATGTTGTCGATCGCGTCGATCACCACGTCGGGCTCGGGAACCAGCAAGCGCGCCGAGGTCTCGGCGCTGTAGAACTCGCTGCGCGCCTCGATGACGGCGTCCGGGTTGATCTGGCGCAGCCGTTCGGCCATCACCGCGACCTTGGACTTGCCGAGCGTGCCCTTCATCGCGTGGAGCTGGCGATTGACGTTCGTGACACAGATCCGATCGTAGTCGACCAGGATCACCCGGCCGACGCCGCTGCGGACCAATGCCTCGGCCGCAAACGAGCCGACCCCGCCGACCCCGAACACCGTCACGGTCGACTGCGCGAGCCGCGCAACGCCGGCATCCCCGAGCAGCCGGGCAGTTCGGTCGAACCGGCGGTGTGTCATCGCCGCGGAGCAATAGCATCAACGCAGGAGCGAAAGAAGCAAAGCCTACGAGTCCGCCCAGGTATTGAAGATCCGACGCGCATTTGCAGCGGTGCGTGCGGCGATTGCGTCGGGTGAGGTCCCGTGGGCCGCAGCGAGCCCGGCGATCACGTCGGCGACAAACGCCGGTTCGGAGCGCTCGCCACGATGGCGCGCCGGTGCTTGATCCGGTGCATCGGTCTCGGCAAGCAACAGGTCTTCGGGGATCGCGCGGGCGGCCGCGAGCGGTCGGCGGGCGTTCGGATAGGTCACGGGACCGGCAAACGAAAACGCCATTCCGAGATCGCGATACACCGGCACGAGCTCCGCACCACCCGAGTAGCTGTGCAGGACGCCGGTAACAGGTCCCTCCTCGCGAAGGATTCGCGGCGCGACGTCGTGGGCGCGCAGCACGTGGATCACCAACGGCAGGCCAGTTTCGCGCGCGGCGCGAACGTGAGCACGAAAGATCTGTTGCTGTCGTTCAGGCTCACCGGTGCCACCATCGAGCCCGCATTCACCGATCGCGACCGCGCCTGGCAGCGCCGCGAGTAGGCGCGCGGTGAGGTCGCCGGCAATTTCGTGGGGGTCGAGCTCCGGAACGATCTGCGGGTGGATCCCGATCGCGAACCGAACACCTGCGGTTGCGTGACGGTTGGCCAGCTGCGCGAGCGCATCCCACGTGCGCGGCCGGATCGCCGGGATCAGCATGCCGGTCACACCGGCACGGGTCGCGCGCGCGATTACCGTATCGCGATCTTCGTCGAACGCCTGGACATCGAGGTGGCAGTGCGTGTCGATCACGAAGCCATCGTACTGTACGCCACTCACGCGGCTCGTCGTCCCGCGCCGATCGCGCGAGCCACGGCCCGGCGCGGGGCTTGCCGACGAGGGGCATCCGCGGTCGACGCTACCGTCGCATCACGATCGCACGGCAACGTACATTCGCGCACAGCGATGTAGCGGTACGCTCGCGGGGTGAGGCTCTGGAAGCGCTGGACCACGTGGCTCCGTACGAGCGATGCGTGGGTCGCGCACTGGCTGCGTGCCGCGCGCGACGCGCTGCTCGGCGAGATGCCGATCCTCGCTGGAGGCACGGCGCTGTACACGATCTTCGCGGCGCTGCCCACGTTGGCCGCGGTGGTCGCGATCTATGGAGTGGTGGCCGATCCGACGGAGATCAAGTCCCAGCTCGATGGTCTCGAGACCGTATTGCCGCCGGATGTGGTGGAGTTCGTCGGCCAGCAGCTCCAGCAGCAGACCGAGCGCTCCGATCGCGAGCTCGGCCTCGCGCTCGGGGTCAGCATCTTCATCGCCGTGTTCTCGGCCCGTGGCGCAGCGCGTGCGCTGATCGACACGCTCAATCGCGCGTATCGAGTTCGCGAGCGACGCAGGCCGGTGCGCAAGCTGCTCGTCACGATCGCGATGGCGGCGGGAACCCTGCTGGGGCTGATCTCGATGTTCGTCACCGTCGTCGCGCTTCCCGCGATCTTCGCGGTGCTCAACATCGGCGGCTACGCGATCGTGGCGTGGCTGCGCTGGCCCGCGTTGATGGGCGTGGTGTGCATCGCGCTGATGCTGCTCTATCGGTTCGCGCCGTCGCCGCGCGACCTCGGCACCGAGCGCCACTTGTGGCCCGGCGCGGCGATCTCGACGCTGTTGCTCGTGGCGGTGTCGTGGTTGTTGTCGCAGTGGGTCCGCCACGTCGCGAGCTATAGCCTCGTCTACGGCACGTTTGGCAGCGTGATCGTGCTGCTGCTGTGGATCTATCTCTCGGTGATCGCCCTGGTGATCGGTGGCTTCGTCAACGCCGAGCTCGAGCGGCACGCCGGGGCGCCGGCGCCGGATCGATCGATGTACTAATCTAGCCTGGAGGCTGGAACATCACTGGCCGACCTGCGATCACCAGCACCCGGCCATCGTCGAGCAAGGTCGCCGAGCCCTGGGTGATCTCGAGCGGCTGATCGCACGTGGCAGACCACGTTCCCATCATCGGATCGTAGATCTCCGGGGTGAGCACGGATTGATAGGGCGTGCCACCTGCGACCAGGACGCGTCCATCTCGTAGCAGGGTCGCGACGTGGTTCGACCTCGCCCAGCGCATCGCACCCGTGGCTTCCCATGTGCTGAACGGCGTCTTGGTCATCGCACCGGCGCTGTTCGACACGACGAGCAAACTCGATCCGCTTGCTAGCGAGGTCATGGTGTGGCCGATCGCCGGGCCGCCCAGATCGCCGAGCACCTGCCAGTGATCCGTAGCGGGATCGTAGATCTCGGTGGCCGCGGTCACCCGCGGAAGTCCGTCCGTGAGGCCCACACCACCGGCCACCACCACCGCGTTCCCGACCAGACTCGCCACGTGACGTTCTCTCGCGCCGATCAATGGCGAACGATCGATCCAGGCCTGTGCGACCGGGTCATAGATCTGAACCGAAGACAGCAGCACGTCGCGAGCGTGCTCGTCTCGGTGACGACCACCAACCACGACGACGCGGCCATCCATCAGCCGGGTCGCCGTGTGATACCCGAGAGACATCACGAGCGAAGGCCCAGGCGTGAACGCGCCGGACTCCGGATCGAACACGAACACGTCCGCGACGGTGCGCTGTTGGTGGTCGAGGCCGCCAACGACCACCACGCGTCCATCTCGGAGCAAGGTCGCGGTACGACCGGCGAGCCGAACGGGTGCGCTTGCGACCGCCGACCACGCATCGGTGCGAGGATCGAATAGCGCGCCACCATGCGTCGTGCAGCCTGTCGGGTCGCAGATCGTCACGTCGCCCACCACGAGCACGCGACCATCGTGGAGGCGAGTTGCGGTGTGCTCGCCAACCAATGGCCAGTCGTCGGGCGCCTGTTGCCATGTGGCGCATGGACCGGTGCCGTCGCAGGTGATCCCGGTTGGGCAGAGGGACTCGCTCACGGGCGCATCGGGTGATCCCGTCGGGTCCGTGCGGTCGTTCCCATTGCATCCAGCAAGCCATGACGTGGCCGCCACTACGAACATTCGCGCTCCGAGCTGCATGGTCCTCCCCTTGGGTGTTGCGCCACGTTGCGGCTCTGAGCGAGTAACCACAAGCGAAGAGTTTTCATGAGATTGTTTCCAGATGGGAATGAATGTCGAGGTCACCGCGATCCGCTATTTCGTGCACGTCGCGACCGCGGGCAGCTTCGTGCGTGGCGCGGAGCGAGCGCACGTCTCTCCGCCGGCCGTGAGCAAGGCGATCCGCAAGCTCGAGGACGATCTCGGTACGCCGTTGTTCACGCGAACCACGCGACGCGTCCAGCTGACGCATGCAGGGCAGGTCGCGCTCGAACGGTGCCGGCGCGTGCTCGCCGAGCTGGATGGCCTCGATGCCGAGATCGTCTCGGCCTCGGGGCAACCGACCGGCACGTTGCGGATCGCGGCGATGGAGGTGTTCTCGATCGAGGTGTTGCCCATCGCCGTGGCCCAGCTGGTCGCTGCGCATCCGGCGGTGACACCGCTGTGCTACGAGATGATCCCGCAGCGCATGGCGGCTCGCTTGCTGGATGGTGAGCTCGATGTTGGCTTCACGATCGCCTCGACCCCGGCCGAAGGCATCGAGCGGCACGATCTCGGTTCCACGCCTGGCGTGTTGGTTTGCGGGAAGTCCCACCCCCTCCACGCACGCGGGCGCGTGTCGCCGAGCGATCTGCAGCGCTACCCGTCGGTGGTGCCGAGGTTCTTCGGCGCCGAGCATCTGCCGAGCCTCGACCAGTTTCCCGACACGCGGTATCCGCGGCGCGTGGGCGCGACCATCGAGCTGTTGCAGATGGGCGTCGAGCTGGTCGCCGAAGGTGGCTACCTCGGCTACTTCCCGGCGATCTCGGTTCGCCGGAGTCTCGCTACCAAGCGGCTGCGCGCGCTCAAGGGGCTTGCAGGTCGACCACCGTTTCGGTTGCACGCGCTGTCTCGCGCAGCGGTGCCGCTCAAGCCAGCTGCAGCGGCGCTGATCATGGGAGTAACGACCGAGATCCGCCGCCACACGCGTGCGTAACGCTTAGTTAGAGCCCGCGGATGGATAAATCGATCGATGATCGCGGCCGAGGCG
>JBFWXW010000064.1:0-36550 GCA_050187075.1 Kofleriaceae bacterium
TCGACGCTGACGTTGACGATGTAGGGCGGTGCCAAAGCGTGGGGGCGTGCTCGCGTGGCGGGGCACGCGGCTAGGGCGACGGGGTGCTCCCCCGATCCGCTCGGCTTCACCGTTGCGCGCCTACCTCGCTCTCGGCTGGAGCCGCCCGTCGCCGGGCGCCGCGTGCCCGACGAGATCCTCCACGCTCCTCGGAGGAAGAGCATGGTGGGTTGAGACGTTTGCACGTCGCCAACTTCGCGTCACACGTGGTCTGCACATGAGACGTTTGCACGTCGCCAACTTCGCGACGCACATCGTCTGCGCGCGAGAGCATGGTGGGACGCAACTTCGCATCACACGTGGTCATGAGACGTTTGCACGTCGCCAACTTCGCGTCGCACATCGTCTGCGCGCGAGAGCATGGTGGGACCCACCTTCGCATCACGCGTGGTCTGCATATGAGACGTTTGCACGTCGCCAGCTTCGCGTCGCAGCCCGAATGCGTCATTGGCGAGGTCAGCCGACGATCATCACGTCGGCGTGGTTGACCCCGGTCGGCCCGGTGATCAGCTGCGCACCGACGGCTGCGAGCGCGGGGCCAGCGTTGGTGGCAGCGAGCGCCGCATCGGGATCGATGCCAGCGGCGGCGATGGCTTCCCAGGTCGTGCCGTCGACAAACGCGCCGGCCACTGCGACGCCGTTCGCCGGCGTTGGCCCATCGACGCCATCGCTACCGGCCACCAGCGCGCTGCGGTCGCGACCGCGGATCCGCCGAGCGAGCTCGAGGGCGAGCTGACGGGCCCGACCGCCTTCGCCGCTGCGGGTTCCGAGCTGGACGGTAGGCTCGCCCCACCCGACCACGACGTCCGATTGGGTTGCCAGTTGCTCGGCGACGGCTGCGACGTCATCCGCGAACGGCGCCTGGATTCGCCGCGCGGCGATCCCGCGCTGGCCGAGCGCAGTGACGACCGCATCGGCAAAGCTCGCCATCGGGGCGATCAGCTGGGCGTGATCGTGGTCGCGACGAGCGATCGTCGGTCCGGAGCCGATCACGTCGAGCGGATCGCCGACGACATCGCTGACCACCAGCGAGATCACCGGCGCGGGTGACGCTGCGGCGAGCCGGCCACCCTTGATCGCCGAGAGCCGCGTGCGCAATCGATTGAGCTCGTGGATCGGATCGCCGGCGCGCATCCGAGCGCGCACCTGCGCTGCGAGCTCGTCGATCGACAGCCCTCGCGCTGGGACTTCGAGCAGCGCCGAGCTGCCGCCCGAGATCAACGCGAGCACCACGTCGCCAGCGCTCGCCGATCCGAGCAGCGCGAGCGCGTCGCGGCCCGCGGCTTCGCTCGCCGCATCCGGGTCGGGGTGACTGCCTCGGCGGTAGCGCCAGCCGGCCGGCAGCTGAGGCGCGTCGCGCGCCGTCGAAACCACGAGCCCGCGGGCAACCGGGCCGGCGCCCTGCGCCATCGCGATCGCGGCCTTCCCGACGGCGAGCCCGATCCGCGTACGACCGGCGAGCCGGTTCGTCATCGCGGGGGCCGCCAGCGCAGCCGCCACCAGCGTGCGCGGATCGCAGGCCGCGACCGCTTCGGCGAACACGAGCTCTGCGACGTCGCGCGGGATCACAGCGACCCGATGACCGCGTTGATCCGATCGATCCCCTCGTCGAGCACGGCCGGCTCGACGCCGGTGAAGCACAGCCGCGCAAAGCCTGCGCACGGAGCACCGAACGCGCTGCCCGGCGCCAGCAGGACTCCCGCGGCCGCGCAGCGCTCCAGCACGGGCATGCAGTCATCGCTCGACCACTGCCGCAGATCGAGCCAGACGTAGGCACCGCCCGCGGGGTTGTCGGTGGGCACGTGCAACCGGGCTCGCACCCGATCACGCGCGGTTCGGTAGGCATCGCGCGCCGTCGCAAGAAACCCCTCGCCGGTGCGAAGCGCGCCCAGTGCTGCCCGCTGCATCGCCACGGGAACGTTGTAGACCGAATGATTGATCAGCTTGCGGATCGTGGCGATCGCCAGCTCGGGGCCGATCGCGTAGCCGACGCGCAACCCGGCCTGCGCATAGCTCTTGGCAAACGAGAACACCGTCACCGTTCGCTCGGCCGCACCGGGCTGGGCGGCAAGCGAAGCATGCGTGGCCTCATAGCCATAGTCCTCGTAAACCTCGTCGGACAACAGCCACAGCCCATGGCGATCGGCGAGCCCTGCGATCGCCCTGAGCTCGGCGGCCGATAGCATCGCACCATCGGGATTGTTCGGCGTGGCCACGTAGATCGCCGAGGTCCTGGGCGTGATCGCCGGCTCGATCAGCGCGGTGACATCGGAGGCCGGTAGCCGCATCGAAAACGGGACTTCGATCGGAGCGACGTGATGGCCGAGCGCGATGCCGCGGATCAGCGGCCAGTGCGGGGTCAGCAGGATCAGCTCGTCCCCGGGATCACACAATGCCTGCACCGCACAGGACAGCGCATGGGTTGCGCCGCAGGCGATCTGCACCTGCGCGGGCGTGATCGCGATCGCATTCTTCGCGGCGACCTTCTCGACGATCGCCTCGACCAGAGGTGTCCACCCGGTCGGTGCGCCATAGGCGTAGAGCTCGCTCGGTGCGTGGTCTGCCCAGCCGATCGCGTCGAGGCGGGCTGGAGGAGCGAGGTAGGTGTCGCCGATCTGCAGCGGGATCACGTCACCGCCGTACCGCGCGAGGTGCTCGCGCAGCCGCGCGAAGATCGACGCGGGCACGCTGGCTCCGGCCGACGACATCTCGGGGAATCGAGACACCGCCGGAGGCTAGACCGAGTCGGTACAGAAATGAAGAACCACGCCGAGCGATCACGGGCTGCCCCGCGCACCGGCATGATACGGTCGCGACGGATGGCTCCCGAGTCCCCGCCCGACGACCCGCTGGCGTCACGGCGCCCGACGCCGGTTCCGATTCCGCAGGCGATCGCGATCGCGACCGCCGAGGCGCCCGATGGCCGCCGCAAGCTTCGCTACGAGCTCGTGCTGGTCGTGCTGGTATCCGCGGCGGTGTTGATCCCGGGCATCTGGCGCTACTCGCTCGTCGACCCATGGGAGACGCACTACGGCGAAGTCGCGCGGATGATGCTCCAGAACAACGACTGGGTGCACACCGAGTGGCCGCAGGACAACGAAGGTTTTCGCAGCAAGCCGGTGCTGTCGTTCTGGCTGATGGCCAGCGGGATGCGCGCGCTCGGCATGGCAGAGGACGGCGGGTTCTCCGGCGAGATGGTCTACAGCGCTCGCACGATGGTGGCGATCCGGCTGCCGTTCCTGCTGTGCGCGATCGCGGGCCTGACGCTGATGTGGTTCATGCTCGCGCGGCTGGTCAGCCGGCGGATGGCGTGGCTCGGCCTGCTCGTCGTCGGGTCGGCGCCGATGTTCTGCATGATCGCGCGCAACGCGATCCCCGACATGCCGATGGTGGCGTGCACGATCGGCGCGCTGTCGTTGATCACGCTCGCGCTCGAGGACGGCGCTCGGCCGATCTTGCCGATGTGGCGGCTCGGCACCGGGAAGCTGGTGCTCGACGCGCGCCACGTGGTGCTCGCGATCGCCGGCGGCTTCGTGTTGATCCAGGCGATCTACTACGCGCTCTATTTTGCCGCCGCGCCCCAGCTCGCGATCCGCGGCAGGATCCCCGATCCCGCGCTGTGGCTGCCGCTCATGATGCTGCTCGGGCTCGCCGCGCTGTCGCGCGATGGCTGGCTGATCCTGCGGATTCCGTTCGTGCTGGTCGGCGGCATCATCGCCGCGATCGTCAACGAGCCACTGCCCGCGCGGCAACCGCATCAGTCGCTCTGGCGCGCGGTGTTCGACAACACGCTGCGACCATGGGATCGCCACGCGCTCGATCGCTACGTCGTTCGCGGGCTGCTGTTCCTGCCGTGTTTTGCGGCGCATGGTCACCTGACCATCGCGACGAAAGAGTCGCGCGGCGCGGCCAACGATGCATGGCAGCAGACCGAGCGGATCGCCGAGCGATTGCTTCGGATCGAGCGGATCACCACGATGCGCCAGGTCTACTTGCTCGGCGCGTATTTTCTGCTCGGCGTCAGCATCCTCGCGAAGGGTCCGCCGGGGCTCGCCGTCGTCGGCGGTGTGACCGCCCTGCACATGGCGCTGACCTGGCGATGGCGCGCGCTGTACGAGGGCGAATACGACCTCAAGCGCGCGTTCATCATGATGTTCATCGTCGCGGTGCCCTGGCACATCGCGATGTACCTGAAGGACGGGATCCGGTTCATCGACGAGTACGTGTTCACGCACATCCTCAACCGCGCCGCGGTTGGCGTCGATAACTCGCCCGGCACGTTCGAGTACTACACCTCGCAGATCGGCCACGGCATGTGGCTGTGGGCAGCGCTGTTGCCGGCCGCGATCGGCGTCACGTTCCTGCGCGCGCGCCTCGATCAGCGCGAGGGCCGCGTGCGGTTCATGGTCGGGTTGTGGGCGATCACCGCGGTCGCGGTGTTCTGCCTGGTCCAGACCAAGTTTCATCACTACATCCTCCCTGCGATCCCGCCGCTGTGCCTGCTGGTCGCGTTCCTGCTCGACGACATCGTGGCCAGGCGCGAGCGCCTGCATCCGCTCTATGCAGTGCTGGGCATCGGCATCGTGCTGCTGATCTGTCGCGACCTGATGTACGAGCCGGATCACTGGATCGAGATGTTTGTGTTCCGCTACGACCGGCCGTGGCCGAGCGCGGAGCCATGGGCGATCGATCCGTCCGATGGCATCCTCGCGCTCGGGATCGCGGCGTCGTGTGCGCTCGCGATCGCGGCGACTCCGCTGCGCAGGATCGCAGTCGGCGCGCTCGGCGCGGCCGGGCTCGCGATCTGCATCTGGGGCCTTCAGGTGTACATGCCGATCGCGGGCACGCACTGGGGCATGGGCGACGCGATCCGCACCTATTACGAGCAGCGCAACGTGTACGGGCAGAAGCTGGTCTACTTCGGTGCCGGTCAGCTCTACGACGAGTGGCATGATCCGCCGAGCACCTGGTCGTTCGACACGTTCATCCCCGACGCGCTGCAGGTCGGCCAGCCGATGGCGATCACACTACAGGTCAACAAGCTCAATCCTCGCGAGCTCAACCGGACCGCCCCCAACCGGCCAGAAGAGGAGCTCGCCAAGGACTTCGACGTCGTGCTCGCCGGAACCGTGACATCGGTGGGCGACCATTCGGTCGAGGTCACGTTCTCGCCCGGAGAGATCGACAAGAAGCTCCGGCCGATCCTCGATCGCAGCAAGAGCGCCCCTCGCGGCCGAAAGAGGTCGATCCGTACCGTCGACGCCGACCGCTTGATCGCGTGGCAACTCTACTGGCGCGGCGAGAACTTCTGGTCGGGCGACGAGATCGTGGGCCCGATTCCCGAGATGAGGACCGCATTCATGAAGACTGACAACGTCGAGTTCAACAAGTACTTGAACGACCGAGCGCGCACGCCACTTGGGCGGCGCTATTTCGTGGTCACCGAGGCGGGCCGCATCAACGGGGTCCGCAACATGCTCCCGACGAACCGCGGCCGCGAGACGTTCGAGGTGATCGACACCACGAGCAACAAGTTTTCCCTCGGCGCGTTCTGGATGTAGCTGATACCGGCAGGGAATAGGGTTGGCTCCCTACGCCGCGCATGCGGCAACCGCCCCGGTCCCGACGCTGTCCCATGGCGGTTGGCGTCAAATTTCCAGTTAGACCGCAGCTTCGCCTGGCACGTGGAATGATGGTGCTATCCTCAGCCGTTAGGGTGCGAGCCGCCATTCCGCCCGGTTGCGTAGGAGCCCACCGTGCAAGCTAGTGATACGTCGGCCATCCATCGCCTGATCGGGCGAACGCGGCTTCGCATCCGCGGACAGTGGGCGCTCGAAGGCGCGACCACGGCCACCGTGCTCGCAGCCGCGTGTGCGCTCACCGCGATCTTTGTGATGCGCGCAGAGCTGGCGTCCTACGGTGTGGGGATCGCGCTGCTCGCGGTGTCGGTCGCGATCATCGTGATCGGCGCCGTGCTCAGTGCAGCGCGCAGGCTCGATGACGAGCACGTCGCGCGCAGGCTCGATCGCGCGTCGGATCTGTCGGATCGATTGTCCACCGCGATCGCATTTCGCCGGACGATGCAGACCCCCGGCACGGCGGAGCTTGACGATGAAACGCACGCGCTGATGATTGCCGCCATCCACGACGGAATTCGCGCCGCACCGCGCGCGGACGTCAAGGCCGCCGCACCGTTCGCGATGCCGAAGGACTGGCGCGCTGCCGCTGGATTCACGGTGATCGCTGCGCTGGCCGCCGGGCTCGCGTTGCCGATGCCCGATCACACGCCGCGGCTGCTCGGCGTCGACCCCGATCATGCACCTCCCGGATCGACGGTGACGCTCACCGGCCAGCGGCTCACCGCCGGACTGCCCATGGTGTCGCGGGTTCCGCACAACGGGATGGTGAAGCTCGGCGCCCCCGAGGTCGCCCGTGCGATTCCGGTGATCGAGTGGACGGAGTCGTCGATCCGCGTCGAGATTCCAGCCGACGCGCCGTTCGGGGATACGGTGCTGACAGCGTATCTCGGCGATCAGGCGATCGGACCGGTGATGTTCAGCGTCGTCGACCCCAAGGACTCCCGCTACCACAAGGACACCGCGGTCGCGCTCGATCCCGAGGATCGCCAGTACCTCGAATCGATCCTCGGCCAGCTCAAGGCCGCCGCCAAGCGCGACAACGTTCCCGAGCTCGACGAGTTCGCGAACAAGATCGAACAGCTGCTCGCCGAGGCGGAGCAAGGCAAGATCACCAAGGAGCAATTGCTCGACGCGCTCGCGAAGGCAGAAGAGGCGCTCAACAAGCAAGCGGAGCCCGACCAGGCCGAGATCGAAAAGGCGATGGCCGAGATGGGCAAGCAGCTCGCCAACGAGCCGATGACCAAGGAGCTCGGCGAGGCGCTCAAGAACAACGATCTCGACAAGGCCAAGCAGGAGCTCGAGAAGCTCGCCGAGAAGCTCGAATCCAAGCAGCTGTCGGAGAAGCAGAAGGAGCAGCTGCAGAACAAGCTCGAACAGGTGGCCAAGCAGATGGCCAAGCAAGATCAGGACAAGCAGCAGAAGCAGGACCAGGCGCGCAAGCGGATCGAGGACGAGATCCGGCGGCTCGAGAAGAAGAAGGACCAGGCCAAGACGCCGGAGGAAAAGCTCGATGCCGAGCGCCGGCTCGAGAAGAAGAAGCAAGAGCTCAAGAAGCTCGACAAGGATCAGCAGGACAAGGACAACTCGATCCAGCGCGAGGCGCTCAAGCGCCTTCAGCGCGATATCGAAAAAGCAGCCGAGAACCTCGAGAAGCAGCCCAAGGATCCGAACAAGAGCCAGGCCCAGCAGGATCAGGAGCAGCAGGAGCGCGAGCGCCAGGCGTCGCAGAACCTGAAGGACGCCGCGCGCGAGACCGGACGCGTCGATCAGGATCAGCGCAAGCAAGCCGCGCAGAAGAAGATGTCATCGCAGATGGACGATCTGCGCGAGGCGATGCGCCGCGCCAAGCAGAAGGGTAACAAGGGTCCCCAGGATCCGTTCGCCAAGAACAAGCACCGCGACTTCGCGAAGCGTGCACGCGGACAGAAGGGCTCGGGTCAAGGCTGGAAGCCCGGACAGAACCAGGGCCAACCCGGTCAGGGCCAGAACGGACAAGGCCAACAGCCGGGAGGCCAGCAATGGGGCACCGGCCACGACGACAATCTCGCCGGCGATCCCACGGCCAAGTCGGGAAACACCAAGGACCAGGATCTGCAAGGGCAGCAAGGCAGCCGAGGCACGTCTCGCCGCGAGGTGATCCTCGCCGCGTCGCAGAAGGGCTTCTCCCAGACCGCGTACAAGAAGGTCTACGCCGACTACGAGCGCATCGTCGAAGAGGTGATGCGCACCGAGAAACTACCGTCGAGCTACAAGTACTACGTGAAGCGCTACTTCGCGAAGATCCATCCGACCGGCTCGGACCCGAGCCCTCCCGCCCAGCAGGACCCGCCCCCATGACCCAGAGCCAAGTTGCCACGCGAGACGTCGAAGGAACTGTTGCCTCGTTCACCGCCGACCTGCGCAAGCTGCGCGAAGAGATCGGGACGATGATCGTCGGCCAGGAGGAGATCGTCGAGGGCGTGTTGATGTGCCTGCTCGGCGGTGGCCACGCGCTGCTCGAAGGCGTGCCCGGCCTTGGCAAGACCATGCTGGTGCGCACGCTCGCCGAGACCATCCACGCGAACTTCTCGCGGATCCAGTTCACGCCTGACCTCATGCCCGCCGACATCGTCGGAACGAACGTGATCACCGAGGATCAAGGCGTGAAGCGGTTCGAGTTCCAGAAGGGACCGATCTTCGCGAACATCGTGCTCGCAGACGAGATCAACCGCGCAACGCCCAAGACCCAGTCGGCGCTGCTCGAGGCGATGAGCGAAGGCTCGGTCACGGTTGCGAAGCAGACCTACCAGCTCGAGAAGCCGTTCTTCGTGCTCGCCACCCAGAACCCGCTCGAGATGGAGGGCACCTACCCGCTCCCGGAAGCCCAGCTCGATCGGTTCTTCTTCAAGCTGATCGTCGAATACCCAGATCGCGACGCGCTGCACACGATCCTCGACCGCACCACCACCGAGTCGATGCCGGAGCCCAAGCCGGTGATCGACAAGACTCGGATCCTCGAGATGCGCGAGCTTGTCCGCAAGGTCCCGCTCGCGCGCCAGATCCAGGACTACGCGGTGCGCGTCGTGCTCGCGACGCATCCCGAGACGGCCGAGGCAACGGCGATGTCAAAGCAGTTCCTGCGTTACGGCGCATCTCCCCGCGGCCTTCAGGCGATCATTCTTGCGGCCAAGATCCGCGCGCTGCTCGAGGCACGCTACGCGGTCTCGATCGACGATATCCGCCACGTCGCGAGTGCCGCGCTTCGCCACCGCTTGATCCTCAACTTCGAAGGTGAAGCCGAAGGCATCCGGCCTGACGCGATCATCGCGGAGATCTTGAAGGCGACGAAAGAAGCGTGATGTTGGGAAGTCCTCGTCACCTGCGGTCACCAGCGCGTGATCGGCGAACAGCGACAGCCCCTGGTGATCCTCGATCACGGGCACGCGATCCTGGATCGGAGCGCTAAGTGGCCCGAGCGTCCGCCGCTGCCAAAACCGTCGCGTCCAAGCCGAATCGCGCCCAGGATCGCACCGGTCTGTTCGACGACAAGTTTCTCAAGACCCTCGAGTACCTTCACATGGTCTCGCGCAAGGTATTCGCCGGGAACCTGCGCGCCGAGCGACGCACGCGCAAGGTCGGCTCGGGTATCGAGTTCGCCGATCATCGCACCTACTCGCGCGGCGATGACTTTCGCTACATCGACTGGAACCTGTACGGCCGGCTCGACAAGCTGCTGCTGCGGTTGTTCGAGGAAGAAGAGGATCTCCACATCTACATCCTCGTCGATGTCTCCGACTCGATGGCGATCGGCACGCCGCTGCCGAAGCTGCACTACGCGATGCAGGTCGGCGCCGCGCTCACCTACGTCGGCCTCGCGAACCTCGATCGCGTGGCGATCATTCCGTTCGCCGATCGGTTGATCGATCGGCTGCCGCCGTCGCGCGGCAAGAACCGGATCTTCCGCGTGTTCGAGTTCTTGCGGTCGTGTGACATCGGCGGCCAGACCGAGCTCGCCGAGTGCATGAAGACGTTCGTGGCGCAGAACAAGCGGCGCGGGCTCGCCGTGGTGATCTCGGACTTTTACGATCCGGTCGGGTTCGAGCAAGGCCTGAATACGTTGCGCTACAACAAGTTCGAGCCGTTCGTGCTGCAAGTGTACGACCGCCGTGAAGCGGAGCCCAAGCTGATGGGTGACCTCGCGCTGGTCGATTGCGAGACCGGTGACACCAGGGAGGTCACGATCTCGCGATCGCTGCTCGAGGCGTATCAGCGCGAGCACGAGAGCTACTGCAAGGAGCTCGAGGCGTACTGCACCAAGTACGCGATGCCGTTCTTCCGGACGCATACCTCGATCCCGTTCGACGAGCTGGTGCTCAAGATCTTCCGGTCGGGAGGGTTCTTGCGATGAACCTGCTCGGACCGATCTCGCTTGGCGCATGGGCGTGGATCGCAGCCGCGTCGGCGGCGCTCGCGGTCGGCGCGTACATCATCAAGATGCGCCGGCGCCGGTTCGAGGTGCCGTTCTCGCGGCTGTGGAAGCGCGTGCTCGAGCAGAAGGACGCCAACTCGCTGTGGAAGCAGCTGCGCCGGGTGCTGTCGCTCGTGATGATCCTGGCGATCTTGGGGCTCGTGCTGTTCGCCGCGCTCGACCCGACGCTCGGCGCGGTGTCACGCGACGCGCGCAACGTGGTGATCCTGATCGACGCGTCGGCTTCGATGAAGGCGATGGATGGCGACGCCGCCGGCAGCAAGAGCCGGCTCGCCGCGGGCAAGGACGCTGCCAAGGAGCTGATCGATTCCATGGGCGGCGGCGACCTCGCGCTGGTGATGCGCGTCGATGGCCAGGCGACGCCGATGTCGCGATTCACCACCGACGCGCCGATGCTCAACAAGATCGTCGACGGCATCGAAGCGAGCGACACGCCCGCGGACCTGACCCGTGCGCTCGGGGCGGCCTCCGATGCGCTGCGCGGCCGCCGCAATCCGCTGATCGTGTTGATCTCCGATGGTGCGTTTCCCGAGGCGCAGCTCGGCCTGGTGCAGTGGCAACCAGCGACGACGCCGACGCCCGCCGCCGGAACCGCTGCGGACGCCAAGCAGTGGAGCGCGAAGAACCTGGCCGCGATCGATCTCAGCGGGATCGACGTCCGCTACATCCCGGTCGGCAGCCGCAGCGACAACGTCGGGATCGTCGCGTTCAACGTGCGGCGCTACATCGCCAACAAGGCCGCGTACGAGGTCTACATCGAGATCCAGAACTTCGGGCAGGAACCCGCCCGGCGCAAGCTCAAGATTTCCAACGGCGCCAATCCCGTCGATACCCAGCAGCTCGTGATCCCGCCGGGGAAACGGATCCACAAGATCTACGACAACCTTCCCGGCGGAGAGGACAACCGGCTCCGCGCGTCGCTGCAGCCGGTCGACGGCCCGGGCGGCGCCGACGCGTTCGCGCTCGATGACGAGGCGTTCGCGCTGTTGCCGGGCCGCAAGAAGCAGAAGGTGCTGATGGTGACCGAGGACAACCTGTTCCTCGAGGGCGCCCTGCTGGTCTACGACAACGTCGAACCGCTCAAGGTCACGCCCGCTGAATTCGAGGCGAAGCCGTCGTATGCCGATGGCATGGATGTCGTCGTGTTCGACGAGTACACGCCCAAGGAGCTGCCACCAGCTCCAACCAGCGTGTTGTTGTTCCATCCCACGGGGCCCAGCTCGCCGTTCGCCGTGCGTGGCGAGCTGACCAATCCGCGGATCACCGAAACCGACGAGACTCATCCGGTGATGCGGTGGGTGACGCTGTCCGATGTCTACATGGACAAGAGCAACGTGTTCGCGCTCGATCCGAAGCGAGGTGACTCGGCGATCGCGTATTCGGTGCGCGATCCGATCATCGCCGCGCGCCGTGACGGCAAGCGCAAGATGCTCGCGTTTGGATTCTCGCTGCCATCGGAGGGCCGCGACAGCGCGACCGATCTGCCGATGCGCGTCGCGTTTCCGATGCTGCTGGTCAACACGCTCGATTGGTTCGCCGGTGATCAGACCGACCTGTTGACCACCTACCCCACCGGCCGGCGCGAGCGGGTCCCACTCGACGGTGTGGTCGGAGCCAGCGAGGCGGAGGTCAAGGGACCCGACGGCTCGATCACGCGCACCCCGGTGATCGACGGGCTGGCAACGTTTTACGGATCGCGCGTCGGCTACTATGACCTCGCTGCGAAGGCGAGTGATGGCACCGTGATGGCACAGATCGAGCTCGCCGCGAACCTCGCGTCGGTCGACGAGTCCGACATCGCCCCCTCCACACAGCTGACGCTCGGCGACAAGCAGCTTGCGGCGCCCGAGGCGTTCGCGATCACCCGCAGCCAGAAGCTGTGGATCTACCTGGTGCTGCTCGCTCTGGGGCTGATCGTCGTCGAGTGGATCACCTATCACCGCAGGATCACCGTGTGATGAGCGAGCCGGGTCGGTTCCGCTCGGCGCTGCGCGCGCTGCTCCAGCCGGCAGCGCTGGTCAGGCTGGGCATCGCGATCGCCGCCGTGATTGGCCTGGCGCTCGCGCTGTCGCACTGGATCGACGGGCGCACGAGCGTTCACGTCGACTGGCTGTGGACGCGGCCGATCGATCTGCTCGCGCCCCAGTGGCTGTACCTGATCGCGGTCGTCCCCGCGTTCTTCTTGCTCCGCGTGCTGTCGCTCACCGACCTGTCGGTGCTCCAGCAGGTCGTGCAGGCATCGTTGCGCTCGCTGGTGATCATCGGCGTCGCGATCGCGCTCGCGCGTCCGACCTGGATCACCGAGCAACGCAAGGTCGCGACCATCGTGCTGGTCGACGTGTCCGACTCGGTATCGGACAAGCAGCTCGCGGCCGCGAAGCGCTACGTCGACGAGCTCGCCGCGGCCAAGGGCGACGGCAATCTTCAGCTGATCACGTTCGCCGAGAAGCCGTCGGTGGTGCGCCCGGATGACGGCCAGTCGCTGTCGGAGGGGATCAAGCGCCACGTCGGCGCTGGTGCCGGAACCGACGCCCAGGCGGCGATGCAGCTCGCCTATGGGTTGTACCCGGATGGCTACCTGCCGCGCATGGTGATCGTGTCCGACGGTAACCAGACCGCGGGCGACCTCGCGGTCGAGGCGTATCGCGCGAAACAGCTCGACGTGAGGGTGTCGTGGCAGGCCTTCGAGCAGGACAAGACCAGCGAGATCCGGGTGGTCGGAGTCGGCGTGCCCGACGAGATCAAGGTCGGTCAGCCGTTCGAGGTCACCGCGGAGGTGTGGTCGACCGAGGCCCAGAGCGCGACGCTGTCGCTGCAGCAGGACGAGTTCCCCAACCCCCTCGAGCCGAGCAAGAAGGTCGAGCTGCGCGAGGGCAAGAACCTCATCAAGTTCAAGTCCGACGCCAAGCGCGCCGGCGCGACGACCTATCGGCTGCGGCTCGCGAAGTTCGACAAGGACACCGAGGCCGCGAACAACCAGGCAGTGATGACGGCACCGGTAAAGGGCAAGCCGAGCGTGCTCTACGTCGAGGGCGGCGTGCTGCGCGAGCCAGGCTCGGCGAACTATCTCAAGCAGGCGCTCGAGCACGAGAACATCGACGTGCAGGTCCGCGGTCCGACCGGGATTCCGTCGAACGCCAAGGAGCTCGAGAAGTACGATCTGGTGCTGGTCTCGGACGTGCCCGCGCACCTGATGGGAACGGCGCAGATGGCCGCGCTCGACAGTTACGTCGCCGGGATGGGCGGCGGGCTGATCATGGCCGGCGGTGAGGACTCGTTCGGGTCCGGTGGCTACGAGCGGACCCGGATCGAGCAGATCATGCCGGTGCGATTCGACTCCGAGAAGATCAAGGAGCAGCCCGACATCGCGCTGGTGCTGGTGATGGATCGCTCGGGGTCGATGCAGGGTCCCAAGCTCGAGGCCGCGAAGGAATCGGCGCGGGTCACCGTGCAGGTGCTGTCGCCCAACGACTACATCTCGGTCGTCGCGTTCGACAGCGAGGCCACCGTGTTCGTGCGGCCCCAGCGCGCGGCCAACCGGATGCGGATCGACACCGAGATCTCGAAGCTGCAGTCCGGTGGCGGTACCAACATCTTCCCCGGTCTCAAGGAGGCGTTCGAGATCCTGCAGGGCATCAACGCCAAGGTGAAACACGTGATCGTGATGACCGACGGCGAGGCTCCCACCGACGGGATCGCCGAGCTCGTGCAAGACATGCGCGGCGCGCGGATCACCGTGTCCTGCGTGGGCGTCCACGGTGCCGATCGCAATCTGCTGTCGATGATCGCCGATGCGGGGGACGGCCGGCTCTACATGGTCGATGACATCGGCGCGCTGCCGAAGATCTTCATGAAGGAGACCCAGGAGGCGCAGCGCAGCCAGCTCGTCGAGGACGTGATTCACGTGCGGATCGCCAAGCGGGTCGAGGCGATCGAAGGCACCGGTGTGGAGAACGCTCCGTCGCTCGGCGGCTATGTGACGACCAAGCCCAAGCCGACCGCCGAGACCATCCTGATCTCGGATCTCGGCGAGCCGATCCTCGCGCGCTGGCGTCACGGTGCGGGGACCTCGGTTGCGTGGACCAGCGACGTGAAGAACCGCTGGGCGGTCAACTGGATCCGGTGGAACGGCTATCCCAAGTTCTGGGCGCAGGTCGTGCGCACGTCGATGCGGCGCAAGGTCTATGACAGCTACGATCTCTACGCGAAGGTCGCCGACGGCCGCGCGCAGGTGACCGTGGATGCGATCGACTCGAACGACAAGTTCGTCAACGAGCTCCAGACCCAGCTCGAGGTGATCGATCCGGCGACCAACAAGGTGACCGAGACCCTGCCGATGGAGCAGACCGCCGCGGGTCGCTACACTGCCGACTTCCGGATCCAGCGCTACGGCAGCTATCTCTTGAAGGCCGTGCACAAGCGCGACGGCAAGACCGTGGCCGAGTCGCTCGGCTCCGTCGCGCTGTCATATCCGCTCGAGTACCTGATGTCGACGCCCGATCTCGAACCGCTACAACACGCGGCCCAGGTCTCCGGCGGCGCGGACCGCGCGAAACCCGATCAGATCTGGTCGACCGAAGGCAAGCCGGTCAAGTACACACAGGATCTGTGGCCGTACGTGCTGTTCGCGGTGATCGCGCTGTTCCTGCTCGATCTGTATGCGAAGCGGGTCAGGCTGTTCGGGTATCGGACGATCAAGTTCGAGTAGGCCCGCGGCGCCGGTCGTCCGCGCCGCGTTTGCGACGGCGGGGCGACGTCATGATCACGCCGACCACTCCGCCAGCGGCAGAGAACAGGCTTGCGTGGGTTCCACGGGTGATCCACCGGCGATCGGCGCGCTCCTGTTCGCGTCGCTCCTGGCAGGAGCTTCCGCAGTCGTACTCGGCCGCTCCCAGCAGTCCGAACATCAGCTCCAACCCGCCCAAGACGAGGGCGCCCACGATGCCGAGGCCGATCACGAGGATCGACATCGTCCGGACCACCGCAGCGCCAGTGCTGATCTCGGGGGGCTTCATGACGCCGACTCTCGCACGTGCTCGTCGCGTCCTCTCGAATCAGAACCGATACGCGACGCGAAGATACCCGAGCATGCCCATGATCGCCGGATCGTTGATCGGCATGACGGGGCCCATGAACTGCGGGTTGGCGAACACCAGCTGCTGGCGCGAGATGTGGGCGGTCGCCATCGCGAACCAGTCACGATTGATCCGGTAGTAGAACGTGCCGCCGACACCGATCAGCGAGCCCTGCGACGCACCGAGGCATTCGTTGGCGTAATCCTTGTTCACCGGATCGGTCACATTCGGTGTGGGCATGCTGCCGCCGGGGAAACACTGGATGCCGGCGGACCGATCGAGCGTGCTTGCATAGCTGACCTCGGCCTCCCACTCCCCGCGCCCGCTGGCGAGCTCACGCGCGACCAGACCGCGAACGGCGAGCACCTCGCTGCGCTGGAACGGAATCCCGATCGCGAACATTCGCGACACGTCGACCCCGATGCGCAGGCCGAGGAACGACCGCCGGTCGACGGCCGACGCATAGACCTCGACGCCCCTGGTGGGATCCAGCGTCGCGGTGATGGTCGGTGCACCGTCGGGCGACCCCGGTGCGTAGAGCCGAACGCCATCTCGAACGCGGAATGCGCCCGCGGCCGTGAGCTCGAACCGCTGCGCCTGCCCGAGCCCGGCGGAAACGCTCACGCGCGCCTCGTTGGTGGCGAGCCGGCGAAAGAACGTCTCGTTCTGCACGGCGGTCTGACCCGTGATGTCCGAGTTGTCGGCCTTGTCGAGGAACGCCCGGGCCTGCACGTTGAGCGTGTCGACATCGATCCGATTCACGCCGGCGTTGACGCGCAGCCGTGGGTTCGGCCGGTAGTTGATACCCGCCGATGCGTTGGTGATCGCGAACCGAGTCTCGTCTTGATACCCGGACGACAGCAGGTCGATCAGCACGAAGTGATAGAGGTCGAACGTGGGCGCGTTGCGGTAGTAGCCGGTCGAGGTCACGAACACCCGGGGCGATTCACCCGCGAACGGTGCGAGCGTGGCGCCGCCGATCGAGCCGTACGCATTTTCGGTGCGATAAGCGACGCCGAGCCCACCTGCTCCGACGAACCGCCCGGCCGAGTTGCCGGCGGCATCCTTGAGCGGAACGTAATCCGTGGTGATCGATCGCGATCCGCGCACGGGGTACAAGCCTGCGAACCCGACGATCGTCAGCTTCTTCGACTTCGCGTAGTCGAATCGCAGTCCGTCGAACCGGATCGCGCCCAGGTCGGCGATGAACTGCCGGCCGAAATAGAGGTCGGTGCGCTTGCCGCTGCGGTGCAGCCACAGCTCTCGCAGCTCGTACTCGTTGGTCCCATTGAACCCCGATTGGATGTGGGTCGGGTCGGTCGAGTCCACGCCATCCGTCGGTGTATTGACGAAGCGCGCCCGAACATCGGCGCGCGCGTTCCACTTGCTCGCCGAGATGTGGCGAAAGTCGGTCTGCAGCCGCAGCTCGGTGAACATCCGGCTGTAGCGCGCCGCGTTGCTGCCGAACCGGGTGTCTGTGGGCATCAGCGGATTGGGGTACGTCCCGCCGCGCTCGGTGAACAACATCGTGCTCGACGCAACGCTGCCCTGGACGAGCGTGCCCTTGGCGGTCTTCTTGGTGTCGGCCTTGTCGATGAAGAACCGATCCTTCTCGAACGGCGTGATGACTTGGTTGTTGCCTAGATCATGACCGGTGAGGTTCTGCTTGACGGGCTCGTTCTTGCGCGCCCGCTTCTTCGGCGGCGGCTTCCGGGTGGCCTCCACCACCTCCTCGTCCTCCTCGTCCTCCTCGTCCTCCTCGTCCTCCTCGTCCGAATCGTCTTGCGCCGTCTCGTCGTCGGAGTCCTCCTCCGAGCTGTCCTCGTCCTCTTCCTCGTCGTCACCGGCGCGCTGTGCCCACGCCGCCGGCACGTGCACCGCGAGCGCAACGAGCATCGCAAGCACGCGGCTCAGCGACATACCGAGTCCCTTCCGAACACGATGTTGTTGCCCAGGGTGGTTGCCGACCACGAGTTCGGATTGTGGCAGGTGGCACACGAGACCTGGGCCTTATGGTTCTGCGTGTCTCTCCCGCTCGCTGCGTGCTGGATCGCATCGTCGCGATGGCACTGGATGCACTGCGGACCGATCGCGCCGAAGTTGCCGTTGCGGTGGCAATCGAAGCACGCGACCGTGCGATGCACGCCGGTCAAGTTGCATCCGACCCGGCTGTGATCGAAACGCGCCGGCGCGAACGACCACTGGGTGTGGCACTCGCCGCAGCGCGGCGACAAGCCATTGGAGTGGATGTCGTCCTGACGGTGGCAGTTGATGCACAGGTTGCCCGAGCCGGCGAGCGGGCGGCTGTCGCGATGGCAGCGCTCGCACGCGATGTTGTCGTGCATGCCCTTGAGCGAGAAATCGCCGACGTCGTGCAGCGGCCGGATGTCCTTCCACGTGCGGGTGGTGTGGCACTGCTCGCAGCCGGTACCGTATTGGCCCTTGTGAACTTTCGGCTCGGGGTGGCAGCCGAAGCAGGTCTGCGGCCGCGGCTTGAACGTCACCGATGGATGGCAATCGGCGCACCGGACCTTGAGGTGGCCGCCGTCGATCCCGAACGCCGACATCGTGTTGTGGTTGAAGATGACGTCGCCGGTCTCGACGTGGCACTTCTCGCACGCGCTGCCGAGCCGGCCCTTGTGGGCGTCGTCATCGGCGTGACAGCCCTGGGCCGAACAGGTCGGTTCGGCCGCGGCGAAGTCGCGCTTGGGATGACAGTCCTCGCACTGGTTGTCCTTGTGCGCGCCCTTGAGCGGGAACTCATCGACCTTGCCCTGATGGCCCTTGGGGAACGGTTTGTCGTGATCGAACCTGAGCGCGTCCCAGATCCCGGGGCTGTGGCAATACAGACAATCCGAGCCGAGCGTGCCCTCGTGCAATGAATCCTCGTGGCACTGGCCCGCCGCGTCGCAGTTGGGCTTGAGCCCCGAGAACGAGGTCTTGTTCTTCTTGTCGCGTCCGGTGTGACACGCGGCGCACACCACACGCGCGTGCTGCTTCTCGAGCGGGAATGACCCGAGCTTGCCGTGAACGTTATCGACCATCTTGTTGTCCTTCCCGGTGCGGATGGTCGGATCGCCCGGATGCATGTGGCACTGCAGGCACTGGTTGTTCTTGTACTTGCCGTTGGGAGACTTCGGATCGGAGTGGACCTTTGCGTGCTGGTGGCACGACATGCACTCCTTGTTCGGATCGAACTTCCCGCTGAACACCTCGAAGTCGGCGGGGCCTTTGCCGCGGTGGCACTGCCGGCACGTCGCCTCGGCATGCTTGAACTTGAGCGGGAAGTTGGTGCGCGTCGTGTGGTTGAACACCGTCGGCTTGAACGCGGTGGTCGGATGACACACGTTGCACTTCGGCGGCGAGCCGAACTGCTTGAACCGCTCACCGTGCTTGTTGTCCTTGGCGTGACACTGCTCGCACGCGGCGATCGGCTTGGACTCGCCGAGCGCCTTGGTGTGGCAGTCGTAACACTTGAGCCGCTTGTGCGCGCCGAGGTCGAACCGCGTGCGCTCCGAGTGATCGAAGAACGGCATGTCGCGGCTGTACTGCTGCTTGAATGACTTGAACGTCGGCGAGTGACACCACTCGCATTCGCGCTTGCCGAACAGATGACCGTCGTGGCTGCTCTTGTGACAGCCGCTGTTGCCGCAGAAGTCGGGATCCTGCGCCGGCAGATCGAACACCGCCTTGGGATGACACTTCGGCGTGCACGCGATGTCCTTGTGCTGGCCGATCAGCGGCATCCCGGCGTCCTTGCGATCGTTGTGATTGAACTCGAGGATGCTCTTGGGCGGCACCCACACGCTCTCGCCGTGGCAGCGCTCGCACGCCAGCAGGTCGCGCTTGACCAGCTTGTGCGGCTGGTCCTGAGCGTGGCATCCCGATGCGCCGCATAGCCGATCGGTGCCCATGTAGACCTTGAGGCCTTGCTTGTTCTTGGCCTTGTGGCACTCGGCGCAATCGGTTGCGGCGTGCTTGCCGCTGAGCTTCCACCCGGTGAGGTCGTGATCGAACCCCTTCTCCCTGCCCTTCACCGACGACCACCCCATGATGTCGTAGCCGCGACCCTGATGCTCGTTGTGGCACGACTCGCACTTCTTGCCCTTCACGCCGGCCGACGCGTGAAACCCCTTGCCCGCGTTGATCCGCGCGCGGAGATCGTTGTGGTCGTGACAATCGAGGCACTTCTGGCTCGACACCACGCGCGTGTTGTCGATGTGGCAATCGTTGCACTGGTTCTGATTGTCCGAAGCCGCGTGGCTCGATGACAGCGGGCCCGGCGAGGTCGAGAAGAAGTCGTCGGCATGGGCGTTCCGCCCGAACAGGCCGAGCGCCATCACGACCGCGAGCGCGAGCGCGCTCGGTATGCGTCGATCAGAACGCCGCACGAGACCACGAGATGTAGATGTGCACCGCCGAGAACACCGTGAGCATGATCGTGAACGGAACGTGGACCTTCTTCCAGGAATGCAACAGGATTTGCGCCTTGGGAGCGACTACCTGGCGGCGCGCGATCACGATCATCCGGGCGGCGCGACGCGCGAGCTCCCTGCGCAGCTTGGGCGGCACGCCCATCCGCGCGAGCCGGCTGCGCCGAGCGATCGTGCGAGGGATCCGGCCCACGTCCTGGATCACCAGCCACGACAGCGCGCGGAGCAGGCTTGGCGACCGGGCCACGCGCTGCGCCATGTCGCGATGAAACGCGAGCTCGCGGTCGATGTCGCTCATCGGGACGGTCAACCGCGGCCGATGTTGCTGGAAGAATCGTTCGTGATCGAGCTCCTCGAGCTCGACGCCGCCGGAAAGCTCGGGCACCTGGGTATAGAGGTAGCGGCCGAGGAACCCGCTGAACACCACGATCACCATGCTCCAGAACGCGAGCGATACCCACGAGTCGAGCCGCACCAGCGAATGGATGCAGATGAACATCGGGCCGACCGTGCCGGCCATCAGGTGAAAGTCGAACCACATCGTGTTCGACGCCATCCACCGGAACATCTTGATCCGCCGGAACACCGGATAGATCGCCGCCACGATCATCATGCCGACGCCGACCAACCCGCAGTAGGTCGACAGCGGATCGCCGGGGCGGAAGTTGACGCGCTCCAGGATGACGTCGACCGGAAGATCGTGCATGTCCGGCAGCGCCGCGACCTGGCTGAACCGGTACGACAGCGTCGGCGCGTACGTGATCAGCAGCGCTTCCCCCAGCGCGATCAGGAACGCGAAGATCCCGAGCATCCACACCAGCAGCGGCGCGTAGCGACCGCGCTTGAGCTTGGCGAGCCCACCCGAGCGCACCGCGAGCCCCTCGGTGAACGGCATCATCGGAAGGACTTCTTTGCGGTCCTTCTTCATCAGATCGCCCGCGTACCCGGTCGCCGCGAGCTTGGCCATCTTCGGTGACCGCTCGCGGAACAGGTCATAGGCGTTGATCTCGATCAGCGAGCCCGTGGGACACGCCGACACGCACGCCTGATCGCCATAGGCCATGCAGTGATCGCACTTGTTGGCGATCCGCCGGGCACGCGCGACGCGCGGCGTACCCGCACCGAACTTGAGCGAGCTCTTCTTGTCCAGTCGCGCCTTGAAGTCCTTCTTGAACATCGGCGCTTCGGGATCGATCTCGACCATGTCGATCGCGCCGTACGGGCAGGCTTGCGCACATGCGGTGCACCCGGTGCAGCTGCTCTCATTGATCACGACCTCTTTCTTCTGCGCGTCGAACTTGATCGAGTCGTAGGCGCAGGGGTCGATACACCGCTGGTCGGTGCACGTGCGGCACGTGTAGATGAAGTCGAGCATGCCGATCTGGTAGCCACCCAGGGTCAGCCGGCGCGCGCCATATCGCTCCTCGCAGGCCTCCTCGCACAGCTTGCAATCGATGCACAGGCCGAGCTGGCGCACGCGCACCATCTCGCCCGAGACCGACAAGCCCTGGCGGACGAAGAAGTCGAGTAGCTCCTGCTTGACGCCCGACACCCAGGCGAGGCGTTCGCGCGAGATCGAGAGCGCGCGACGCAACCGCGATTCGAACATCGGATGGCGCACCGCAAGCTCGGCGACCCAGCGTTGGTCGAGCGAGATCAACACCGACGGTGCGGTGGTGTAAAACGCGATCGGCTGACCGCGCGCTGCGGACAGCGCTCCCGAGTTGAACAGATCGTTCTCGATGAACAGCGCCACGTTCTTGATCGCGACGCGCGCCAGCGGCGGCGGCTTGATCAGCGATTCAGCCTCGAGCTGTTCCTTGGTGGAGGTCTCGTGTGCGACCTGCGCGGCGCGACGCTCGGCGAGCTCGTGGTCGGTGAACACCGCCGCGGCGACCTGACCGCGAGCCACGTGAATCACCGGGGCGGGCTGTCCGCTGGCCAAACCGATCGGATCGAGCACGAACATATCGCGCTCCAGATGGCGTACGGCGATCCCGCGCTGCGCGAGCGCCGCGATCAGGTCGGGATCGGAGATTCCATCGAACGCGGGGAGCTGCCGGACGAGCGCATAGTCATGCTCCAACCCGGGCGGGAGCATCCCGGGTGGTGCGATCGCGGCGCCTTGCTGAATGGCCAAGTTCGACATCTCGCCGGAAATCGGTGACGCGAAATCGCGAGGGTTTTCGACCGTACGGTTCACCTGAAGGACGAACTTCAAGCAAACTACGAGCCCAGGTAGAGCCCCCGCGTTTTCGGCTCTGATTCTATCAGGATGCAGCGCAAGAGTGGTGGTCACGGGCGGTTCGTCCCGGGGATTTCGTCCCCAGGCGTCCGGACGGCTATCCTCGTCGGTGTTCAGACCGTGATCTCACCCGCGTGGGCGGATCGCACCGCTGTAACAATTCCTGACCCTCCACCGCGCTCCGCGCCGCCGTCGGTGCCGCCCTCCGGGTTTGGCCCGAGCTGGGATCTCGACGGGGTTTACCTGTGGCTTGGCCCCATCGGTGCGGCGGCCCATGTAGACCAGAACTGGGACTCGACGATCGGCGGACAGCTCGCGATCACGCGTGTCCGCGAGCGCGAGCGGCTCGGGCTGATCGGCGTGGCGGCCGGGGCGAGTGCGTGGACCGAGCAGCAAGCCGGCCGGGTATGGCTGGACCTGGTCGCAGGAAATCGGTTTGCAGGGCGAATGGCCGGGCTCTCGATCGGCCCCGTCCTCGAGCTCAATGCACTCGCCCACCCCCGAATCGGCGGGGCGCTCGGGTGCTGGGCGTTCGTCGGCGTAACTCCGTATGCCCGGGTCGGATGGGTCCACGAGCTCGGAATGTTGGGGGAGATCGGCGTCTACATTGCCTTCCCGGTGTACCGAGCCAAGCGTTCCGGTTCGTCGAACCATTGACAGCACGACGAGGTCGAGCTACCAAACTGCCCTTCCCGGGGCGTAGCGCAGCCTGGTAGCGCACTTGGTTCGGGACCAAGGAGTCGCAGGTTCAAATCCTGTCGCCCCGACCACCGCGGAGGTTCGCCTCCGCGGCTTTCGCTTTTTCGGGCGGCTGGGCGTATCGTACGAGCCATGGTTGCTGCGGGGGGAGGCCAGCTTCGTACTGCTTCGAAGCTTTCGGTCCTAGTCGTAGATGACGAGCAGGACATTCGTGAGTACCTCCAGGACTTCCTTCAGGCGGAGGGGTTCGAGGTCACGACACTCGCCGACCCGTCGTTGGCGGTCGAACGGATCCGTGACGAGGTGTTTCACCTCGTCGTCGTGGACCTGATGATGCCGAAGCTGTCCGGACTGGATCTGCTGGCTCAGATCCGCGCAGTCGACGACGATATCGCCGTCATCATCTTGACCGGATATCCGTCGCTCGAGACCGCGTCGGCGTCGATTCAGCACGAGGTATCCGCCTACATCCACAAGCCATTCACCCCGGAGGAATTCCGCGAGGTGATCGCGCGGATCGCGAAGAAGAAGGGGCTGGTACTGCGCCGCGAGGACGAGCTCCACGCCGCGATCGGACGGCAGATTCGTGACCTCCGAAAAACGCGCGGGCTAACGCTCAAACAGATGGCGAGGCGAACCAATCTGTCGGTGTCGCTGCTGTCTCAGATCGAGCGCGCCGAGTCGAGCGCTTCGGTATCGAGCCTGTTCAAGGTTGCGACCGCGCTCGACGTCCGGCTCACCGATCTGTTTGCCGGCTACTGAAGCGCGCCGCGACGCCGCTGGCGTGCGTGCTGCAGCACGCGCCTGTTCGCCGGCCACGAACCGCTCGGCCCGCCGATCGCGTCGACACCCAGCGATCAGCTGCTCGGCGCGACACGTGCTAGCGTGCGCCCGTGAAGGTCAAAATCGCTCCGTCGATCCTGTCCGCGGACTTCGGCCGACTCGCGGAAGAGGTGAAGGCGATCGCCAGCGCGGACTATGTCCACGTCGATGTCATGGACGGACACTTCGTTCCGAACCTGACGATCGGCCCGGTGGTGATCGAGGCCGTGAAGCGCGCGACCTCCCTTCCCCTCGACGTACACCTGATGATCGAGAACGCCGAGCAGTGGGTCGGCGCGTACGCCAAGGCGGGAGCTGATCTGATCGGCGTCCATGCGGAGGCGTGCCCGCACCTGCATCGCACGCTCGGCCAGATCCGAGAGCTCGGTAAGCGGCCGGTGGTCGTGATCAATCCGGCGACTCCGCTCGAAGCGATCGAATGGGTGCTCGGCGAGGTCGCGATGGTGCTCGTGATGTCGGTGAATCCGGGATTTGGCGGACAGACGTTCATTCCCGGCGCCCTCGACAAGATCCGTCGCTTGCGCCGGATGATCGACGAGCGCGGACTCACCGTTGACATCGAGGTCGATGGTGGAATCAAGATCGACAACATCGCCGACGTCTGCGCGGCCGGCGCCAACGTGATCGTCTCCGGCTCCGGCGTGTTCGGAACCAAGGACTACGCGGCGACGATCGCGGAGCTACGCCGGCGCGGCGAGGCGGCGTGAACGCGACGGCTCGATCGGCAGCACCGCAGTCGGTACGCCGAGCAGCCATGCGAGCGCATGAACGATCGTTGCAGACTGGGTGCGGGTCGGGTTCGAGGCGGTGGTCATCAGCCCACTCCGTTGCGCGACGCTCCGTCGATGCCTGGGGGCCCTTGGTTAGTGCCGGCTGCCGACTCCGCCCGTGTAATCCGGCGCGCCATAGCCCACGTCCTCGCGCAGCTCATCGCGGAACTCGGGGTTCTCGGCGCGCTCCTGCGCCTCCACCTCCTGGGCATCCTTGACGTTCTGTTTGGCTTTTTCGCCGAGGTCCGCGACCGTGTTCTTGGTGTCGATCGCCTTGTTCTGAATCCCTCGCCACAGCGCCTTCGCGCTGTCTTTCATGCTCTCGAGCGACATGTCACCGCCGCGACGCTTGTGCGCGTAGAGCGCGGTTCCAAGCAAGCCGAGTCCGAACATCGTACGAATCTTCATGGCAGCCTCCTGTTACCGGGAGCTGTTCGCAAGTCCTGTGCCCGCGCGCCGAATCACCGCCGCCCGGCGACCTACGTATCCGCGATTCTTGCGGCGCCCAACTGCCCGAATCGCCGGGTGTCGCCGGCGAACCACTGCGAGCTACCAGTGCGTTTCGGCCACGAGGGCGGGCGCAAGCGCACTGGCGTGCGTCGAAGCTGCGCTCAGCCGCAGCTTGACCTCCTGGTTGTACGCACGGAGGTGGAGGCTTCCAAACACGAGCGTGCCGATCCGAGTCGCGGTGTAGAGGCCGAGCGCAGTCCACCCGCAGATCGAACGCGTGCGTCCGTCCGTGGCGAGCGCGGTCACGCCGAGCGCCGCCGGAACCAGGCCGCCCGCGATCCAGTCGAAGATCACTCCCGCCGGGCGCATGCTCCCGAACACCCGGTTGTCCAGCCGATAGGTGCCATAGACCGGAACCAGCAACCCAAGCGTCAGTGACAGCCGTGGCGCGTAGAGCTCCTCTCGCTGCTCCGGCGTGAGCGATGCCAGATCGAGCGTTGCGAATTCGTCGTCCAGATGCTTGTGCAGCAGCTCGTGGTTTGCCAGATCCGCCTGCGCCTCGGCCCCTGTCAGGGCGATCGCGATCGCGACGACGAGCGTGGCACCGGAACGCACCCGATCATTCGATCACATCCCGGCGATCGCGTCGAGTCCGGACTACCAGCAGTACGCCATCGGCGGTGGGAGATCCTCGGGCTTGAGGTAGATCACCTGGTCCGCGGTCGCGTATCCGGCATCGAACGTCGTGCTCAGATCGAGCGCGTTGCCACACTTTCGATCACCATTGCCGTCGATGAGGACCGTGAACAGCGCGGAGGCTCCTTCCCATACGGATCCCGGAAATATCAGCTCGAAGCCATCGTTGGCGATCGTGGTCTCGATCAGAATGCCGCGATAAGGCAACCCGAAGATCGCCGGCTTGCCGTTGTGATCGACGAACCCCGAGCCGCGAACGGTGACGCTGTAGTCGCCGAGCGGCTTGCCGCCGAACTTGAGCTTGTTGCAATCGTGAAGGTCGCGCGCCGGATCGCTGGTGCGCGGAAGGTTCGTCGGATCGATCGACAGCGCCAGCGGGCCCGTCACCGGGTCGGTGACGAACACGGCGAGCGCGTCGGCTTCGGAGCATCCCACCGTGCCGTCGAGATTGATGAACAGCAGGATCTTCTCGCGATCGCCGGAACCCAGCACGCTCGGCATCGGCATCGTTCCAGCGCCATCGATCAGAAAGGCGAAATCCACGCCGTACTGCGAATAGCCCGGATCCGGCATCACGTAGATCTCCATCACCACGTTGCCGGTGAACCCGGACGCCGTCACCGACAGATCATGACGCGGCGCGAACAGCTGGTTGCAATCGCGAACCTCCTGATCGAAGTCCTCGGCGAGCCAGGGTTGGTCCGGCGACAGCGTGATCGGCAAGGTCGCCGCGCCCACCGAGATGATCGATGACGCGAACGCGTCATTGGCGGAGCATCCCGGAATCCCATCGACCTCGAGGTAGACCATGAGCTTGCGCTCGATGGTGTTGCCGGTGGGCACCTGGAACATCACGCTGCCATCGTCGTTGAGCACGAGCCCCGGATGAGGCTGGATGTACGCGCTCCTCGCGCGCCCTGGCGCGAGCGCGTAGATGAAGCCGTAACGGATCTCGGCACCGGCCTGCGCGGGATACCCGGTGACCGTGACCTCGAGGTTCACCACGTGAGGATCGTCGGCCTTGCCGCCGCGGTCGAACGAATCGCCGTCGATATCCGCGCTCGCGCAACTGGCCACGAGCGCGACCACGATGATCGGTAGCGCCCGCATGACTACCAGCAGTACGTGTCGGGAGTGGGCAGGTCCTCGGGTTTGAAGTAGAGGACCTGATCACCCGTCGCGTAGCCGGCGTCGAACCACACGTTGAGGTCGCTCGCACCGCCGCACTTGCTGTCGCCATCGGCGTCGACGAGCATGACGAAGTTGGCGCTCGAGCCCTCCCAGACCACCTTCGGCACGAACAGCTCGAACTCGCCATTGACGATCGGCGCCAGGTTCATGACGCCGCGATACGGCAGGCCGAGGATCGCGTTCTGTCCCTCGTTCGCCGCAAACCCTTTGCCGCGAACGGTCACGTTGTAGTCACCGATCGGCTTGCCCTCCCAACCGAACTTGTTGCAGTCGTTGAGGTCGCGTGCTGGATCCGCGCTGCGCTGCACGGTCTGCGGGGTCAGGGAGAGATCGATGCTTCCGGTGACCGGATCGGTCTCGTAGACCGACACGACATCGTTTTCCGAGCAGCCGGAGAGGCCGTCCTTGTCGATGAACACCACGATGCGCTCACGCCGACCCGCGGTGAGCGCGCCCGCAGACTCGATCGTGGCGACGCCGTTGCTCAGCCAGCCATAGCCCTGGTCGTACGACGAGTATCCGGCATGCGGCATCACGTAGACATCGACCGACTCATCAAGCCCGGCGAATCCGGTCACGGCGATCTTCAGGTCGAACCGCGGCGCGAACACCTCGTTGCAGTCGCGCAGCTCCTGCTCGAGGTCCTCGGCGATCCAGCGCTGGCCGTTGCGCAAAAACACGCCGACGGTAGTGCTTCCAGCGGTCGCGATCGAGGAGGCGATCGCGTCATTTGCCGAGCATCCCGGGATCCCATCGGTCTCGACATATGCGACGACCTTGACGTTCTCGCCATTGGAGATCCGGGTCTGGACCAGCATGTTGCCGTCGGGGTTGATGATGGGGTGGAGATTCCACTGCTGGTAGATGCGACGAGCCTTGTTGGTGTCGAACCGATTCACGAACGCAAGCTGGACCTCCTGACCCGCTTGCTCGGTGAGCCCGTTCACGTTGAGCTCGACGTTGAGGCCATCCCACTCGTCGGCCTTGCCACCACCGCCCGCGTGATCCGCGTCGTCGGGGGCAGAAGTGCATCCAACAGTTGCGAGCGAAACCAGGCTGACAAGGGCAGGCCGAATGAACCAGGAAGCTAGTCGCATGGGGCGCGGAGACTAGCTAAGCGATGATGGTTACGGGCTAGCTGCTCCTGTCTGTTGCTGACGTCGCTGCTGGCTAGTCGATTAGCCAGCTGGTGATTCAACGAGCTACGCCGTTCGACATGTGTCGGACGCACGAACTGGAGATCCGCTGCTGCGTGATGCGCGACACCACCCCGAACGACGAGTCGCCACGTTACGGCCGGCGCTCGAGGCGCGCGATGTAGAATGCGTCGGCGTCCGGTGGCCAGGTCCGCCGCTCCTCGACGATTCGCATCCCGGTGCGCGCAGCGAACGCGGCGATCTGTTCGGGGCCCTCGGCGCGCGTGAACGTGCACACCGAGTAGATCAACGATCCGCCCGGGGAGAGCCGCGGGAGCATCGCGTCGAGCAACTGGCGTTGCAGTGCGGCGAGCCGAGGCACGTCGCCCGGCGTGAGCCGCCACTTCGCATCGGGGTGCCGGCGCAACACGCCGAGACCGGAGCACGGCGCATCGAGCACGATCAGATCATATGCGTCACCGAGCGGGGCGCTGCGATCGAGCAGATCGCATGTCACGCGCTGGACCGACGACAGTCCGAGTCGACGCGCAGTCTCGGCCAAAAGCCCGAGCTTGGTCGCCGATTGGTCGGCCGCCACGATCAGCCCGCGATCACCGATCAGCTCGGCGAGATGCGTTGCCTTGCCTCCCACGCCGGCACAACCGTCGAGGATTCGCTGATTCGCTCGGGGCGCAGCGAGGTGACCGACGAGCTGGGCGCCGGTATCCTGGACGGTCCAGTCGCCTGCTGCGAACGATGGGCTGCGCGACGGATCACCGGCGCTCTCGAGCCGCAAGGCGGTGGGTGACAGCTCCACCGGCGTTGCGGTGATCCCTTCGACCGCGAGCGCGGCGACCAGCGCCTGACGGGTGGTACGGCGTTGATTCACCCGCGCGATCAGCGGCGGAGGCTCCGCGAGCGCTGCCGCGATGGCAGGGGCGGCGTCATCGGCCGCCGCCTCGAGCTCGTCGAGGATCCACCGCGGCAGCGAGTGCTCGATCTCCAGCCGTTCGGTCGGATCCGCGGGTAGCGGGGGCTCGCCCGCGGAGACCACCTTGCGGAGCACCGCATTGGCAAACCCCGCGAGCTTTGCACCTGCTGCCGCGCGTGCCGCAGCCACGGCATCATCGACCGCGGCATAACCGGGTACCCGATCGAGAAACAGCACCTGATACGTGGCGATCCGAAGCGCGGTGATCACGCGCGGGGGCGTGCGCGATAGCTTCGCGTGTGCAGCGAGCGCACGATCGATCCGGGCCTGATGGCGCAACACGCCGTAGACCAGCTCGGATGCGAGCCGGCGGTCGCGTTCGTCGAGGCCCGCGCGCGCGAGCTCACCGTCGAGCGTCGGCGTCGCCCACGAACCACGGCTCACGCGATCGAGCACGCGCCGTGCGACGTCGCGCGCGGTCATGTCAGCTCCGCGCGCCCCAGGACATCTCCGACTGCGATCCCGCGCCCGGCCGCGAACTGTGCGGCCGCCATCCGCTTGCGACCAGCTGCCTGGACGTCGCGGATCACGACGTGTCCGCTGCCGCAGGCGACCTGGACACCCGCCGCATCGATCGCCAGCACCTGCCCTGACGCCGCCGTCGCCGGTCGCTCGCGCCCGGGCCGCGCGCGGAACAGCTTGACGATCTGGCCGCGCAGCGTCGCGATCGCGCCCGGCCATGGGTCGACGCCACGAATTCGCGCGGCGATCGCAGCCGCATCGTGGGTGAAGTCGATCGCGCCGTCGGCCTTGGTCAGCATCCGCGCGTGTGTCGCCGTGCGGTGATCCTGCGCGACCGCGCGCGCGGTGCCCGCCTCGAGTGCGGCGATCACCTCCAGCAACGCCGCCGCCCCGATCGGGGCGAGCCGCGCCAGTAGCTCGCCAGCCGTCTCATCGGGCTCGATCGCAACTCGACGCTCGAGGAACACCGGCCCGGTGTCCATGCCTTCGTCGAGCTGCATGATCGCCACGCCGGTCTCCGGCTCGCCGTCGATCACCGCCCATTGTACCGGCGCCGCGCCACGATACTTCGGCAACAGCGACGCGTGGACGTTGATGCATCCCCGCGGCAGCGCATCGAGGACGGGCCGCGGCAGGATCTTGCCGTACGCGACCACCACGGCGAGCTCCGCTCCCGTCGCCACGAGCGCATCGCGCAGCTCACCCGTCCTTGCGGATCGCGGCTGGATCAACGGGATCCCGAGCTCGCGCGCAGCGACCGCTACCGCCGGTGAGCTGAGCTGACCGCCTCGCCCGGCGGGCTTGTCCGGCTGCGAAACTGCGAGTGTGACGTCGTGGGCGCTCGCGAGCGCGCGCAAGCAGGGCACCGCAAACTCGGGGGAGCCCATGAACACGACGCGCATCGCGGTCGTGTATCACCCGGCGCTCGACCACGCCAACCACGGCCGCCGCTAACGGCCCGTGAATGGATAAATCGATCGATGATCGCGGCCGAGGCGCCCTGCGGGCCATTGCCCCGGCGGAGCGCGAACCGACACGACAACGCCGCGTTGCGAGTCCCTGGTGGTCACTCGACGAGGTTGGCGAGATATGTGAGGCGTAGCCGATCGTCGCGCAGTACCCGGAAGGCCTCGTCGAGCACGTTCGCGATCTCGTCGAGCTCGTGGGCGAGCTCGCGGCGCAGATCGGGCGGAAAACAGTCCGACGCGAAATCGCGCCGAGCCGACTGGTACGCCCGTCGGATCTCGAACCCGGTCGCATCGCGCCGCACACCGAGCACGGCGAAGTAGTCGGCGTCGGCCACCAGCTGCCAGCGTGCGCGCACGCGCTCGCGATCGATCGCCAGATCGGTCTCTCCGATCAAGGCGGGGCTGTCGTCGGGAACCTCGGTATCGGGCCGCCGTGGATGCGCGAGGCCGAGCACACACAGGCCCCACGCGAACGGCAACACGTCCGCGACGTCGACGCTGGCCAGCCGCGCAACGGTCGCGATGTCGGCATGACCATCGAATGCAGCCAGCGCCGCGCGTTCCTCGGTCGCGAGATCGCCCAGGTTGATGACGTTACCGATCCGATCGCGGTCGGGGATCTCGATCACCGTGGTGGGCGGACCGAGCAGCCGCTCGAGGTTCGTGCGGTCGAGCTTGCGCCGGATCCCTTCCATGATCATCGCCGCCGGATGACGCGACAACCGGATCCGCTCGGCGCACGCGTCGCGCTCGAGCTCGATCCTGTACATCCCGCGGTCCCAACCGAACAGCGAGTAGACGATGTCCTCGACGTGCCGGCGGACGGCCGGCAGGAGCTCGCGGCGCTTGAGATAGCCAAAGCTGACGAGGATCTCGCCCATCCGGCGCCCCGATTCCGATGCGACGGTCTGACAGCGCTCGTACTGCGATGCCGTGATCTTGCCCTCGCGCACGAGCAGCTCGCCCATGCGATCTCCGGGCTGATTCGAAGCGCCGAACACCGGGCGGCCCTGATCGAAGAACGCCGTCTTCTCGATGTCACCGCGCCGGAACACCACCCGGCCGGTCGCGGCCTGCGCGAACACCCGGGCGAACAACATCGCCGCGTCCGACACGCCGCGAACGATCTCGCCGGTATCGGGCAGCCCGCGATCGCGCACCTGTGAATCCCAGGAACCCGGCGACGTCGACATGTCGTAGTGCGCGCCCTGCCGCGGGATCGAGCGGGTCTCGATCTCGGTGACACCTCCGCCAAGGGCCGGCTCTTCGCCGAGCGCGGCGAGATCGATCTCGGTCGAGTGGTCGTGCCGCGGTCCGAGATCGACCGGCGGCGGTGCTGCCTGGTCGGCGCCTTGAAACAGGCGCTGCGCCATCATCGACATCTTCGCGCGCAGCTGACGCGCGAAGTCGCGGCCGTCGCTGGCGACGGCGTTGGCATTGTCGGCCGGCAACAGATCGACCGCGACGGGCGCCGGCCGGACCGGACCGGTCTCCGCGAGCCCGATGTCATCGCCGTAGTCCTCGAACGGCAACCCGAGATCATCGGCCGACGGCAGCTCGATGTCGCGCTTCGATTCTCGATCCGGAAGCTCGGCAAGCGGAACCGGCTCCGACCACTTGTCGTCGTCGCGCCCGCGCTCCATCAGCCGGACCGAGCCCTCCTCGGTGCGGGTTCGGGACATCGCCGGCGGCGGCGCGGAATCGGTACGCGACCGTGAGCTGACCAGCGGCGCCGAATCGTGAAGCGGCACCGCTTCGGCGATCCCCTGCGGCGGCGCAGGCTCGGGGTCGCGCAGGATCAGCGTCGGCTCTCGGACCGGTTGCGACCACTCGGTATCATTGTTGACCTCGGGCTCGCGGCCGAGCGACGCGTCGGCATCGGGTGGGACATCGCCGGCTCGCCGGGGCTGCAGCACGACGGCGGGTGGCCAGCTGCTCTCGCCCTGATGCGCCGGCGGACCCGGATCGCTGGCGTCCTCGACGAATGCGTCGGCGAGCGCTTCCCACCGTGCACGTTGCTCGGCGCGCTGGGCTGCGGTCGGATCGTCGGCGGTTTCCGAGGGTACGGATGAGGGATCGCTGCCACGCGCCAGACGCGCGCTTTCGCACGCGCTCGCAACGGCGAACTGGAGCGCGTGCGGGGCCAACGGCCGGTTGACGAACCGTTCGGGCGCCAGGTCCGCGGCGTCGAGCACAGTCCGGATCGGTCCGTCGTCGTCGCCAACCACCACGATCGCGACGCTCGCGCGCGGCACCATCCCACGCAGCACCTCGACCAGCGCGCGGCTGTCGCCAGCCTCGAGCGTTGCGGTCACCACGACGACGTGCGGCGTCCGCGCCGCGAACAGATCGAGCGTTTCGTCGGCCCCCGAGCTCGCGATCACCTCGACCGGCGATCCGAGCTTCTCGCTCAACAGATCCGGTGGCAGCGCTGCCGTCAGCTCGGGTGTTCGAGCCTGGTCGGCGACCAGCAGCACGCAAACGGGTGACCGATCAGACACGCGTGTCCCTGCCTCGCCGCGCAGTATACCTCGGAGCATCGGGCGTCGGGCGTCGCCGCGTCGCGGGCGTGGGTGTCGCCGCGTCGCGGGCATCGGCGTGGCGTCGGGCGTCGGGCGTCGCGGCGTCGCGGTGTCAGGCGTCGCGGCGTCGGGCGTGGGGCGTCGCGGCGTCGGGCGTCGGGCGTCGCGGCGTCGCGGTGTCAGGCGTCGCGGCGTCGGGCCTGGGGCGCCCATTGGCGGCTGAACCTGTTCTCACAGCGCGGACATCGGGTCGACGTCGAGCGCGACCCGGACGTTGCCGGCAAGCTCGGTCGTCAGGACGCTACGCGCGACCGACCGCAGGGCACGCCGATCGGCGCCGCGGAGCCAGATCTGCCAGCGGCTGCGACCACGCAGGCGAGCCAGTGGCGCGGGGACCGGGCCACGAATGTCCACGGTTCCGCCGAGCTCGGGTCGCTGCGCGACGCGCTCTGCGAGCTGGGCCAGACGTTGCGCCGCCCCGGCGACCGCGTGCTCGTCGGGACCGTCGATCCGCACGGCGATCAGCCGGCCATGGGGCGGATAGCCGAGCTCGCGCCGTGCCTCCGACTCCGCGGCAAAGAACTGCGTGTAGTCGTGCGCGGCCGCCGCGACCACCGCCGGCGCACCTGGACGGTAGGTCTGGATCAACACTCGCCCCGCACGATCGCCGCGCCCTGCCCGCCCGGCGACCTGCGCGAGCAGCTGGAAGGTCCGCTCGGCGGCGCGAAAATCAGGGAGGTCGAGCCCGGTGTCGGCGCACAGCACGCCGACGAGCGTGACGCCCGGAAAGTCGTGACCCTTCGCAACCATCTGAGTGCCGACCAGCAGATCGATCTCGCGCCGTGCGACACGCGCGAGGATGGCCTCCGCCTTGGCCCCGCTCGCGACGTCGCGATCGAGTCGGGCCACCCGGGCCGCTGGAAACTCGGCGGCGACCGCGTCGGCGACCTTCTCGGTGCCCAGGCCCTTGCGCTCGATCGTCCCCTTCGCCGAGCACCCGGGACAGATCTCCGGGACTCGCTCGACGAACCCACAGTAGTGACAGCTCAGCCGATCGCTGTGGCGATGGTAGGTGAGGGAAACCGAGCAGTGCGGGCAGCGAAACGCGTGGCCACAAGCCCGGCACAACACGAACGTTGCGAACCCGCGCCGGTTCAGGAACAAGATGATCTGATCACCCGCGGCGAGCGTCTCGGCGATGGCCGTGCGGAGCGGCGATGACAGCATCGCGTCGCCATCGGGGATGAACCTGCGCAGGTCGATGATCTCCACACCCGGCATCGGCCGCGCGGTCGGCCGCTGCGACAACACGAGCCGGTGATACGTGCCGCGTTCGGCGTGCGCCGAGGTCTCGAGGCTGGGCGTGGCCGAGCCCAGCACGCACACCGCGCCGGCGCGCTGCGCACGAACCAGCGCCACGTCGCGCGCGTGATAGCGCACGCCTTCATCCTGCTTGAACGAGCCATCGTGCTCTTCGTCGACCACGACCACGCCGAGGTTCTGCAGCGGGGCAAACACGGCAGAGCGCGCGCCAACGGCGATGCGCGCATCCTGGCGGCGCAACCGCGACCACTCACCGAGCCGCGCCTGCTCGCTCAAACCCGAGTGAAGGATCGCGACCTGATCTCCGAACCTCGCGCGGAACCGCGCGGCGAGCTGCGGCGTGAGCGCGATCTCTGGAACCAGCACCAGCGCCGTGCGTCCGATCTTCAGCGCGTGATCGATGACGCGCAGATAGACTTCGGTCTTGCCGCTTCCGGTCACGCCGTGGAGCAGGAACGGCGCGAACGACGAACGAGGGGCGGCGGCGTCGGCCGAAGTGAGAACGTAGGTGGATGAGCTCGAACGAGAGCCCGAGTCCGCATCCGAGTCCGCAGACGCACATGCAGCAGCATGTGGCTCGCGACGCGAGGCGCCCGACCCCCCAGCCCCATCGCCCTGCGGCTCACGTCCCATGGCCGCCACGATCGTTCCCACTGCCCTCTCCTGCTCCTCCGTCAACCTCGGCGGCATTGCTCCCGCCATGTCGTCCCCGATCGCCACCGCCTCCAACGCCATCTCCTGCTCGGACACCTCGACCACCCTCGCCTTCACCAGCTCGCGGATCACCTCCGCGGCTCGCGGCACGTCTCGCTGTAGCTGCGCGACCGGCATCGGCTGCCCCGTCGCGAGCGCCTCGACGACGGCGCGTCGCTTCGGCGCTCTCGCCACCGCCGCGCGCGCGGCGTCCGCGGACACCACGAGCCGCGCGAACCGCTCGCGCTTCAGCTTGGCGCGCGCCTCGCTACGAAGCTCGCGCCGTTCCACCAGGCCACGCTCGAGCAATCCGTCGAGCTGGCGCTTGGTCGCCGCGCTCACCCCGCTCGCTGGAAGCTCACGCTTGACGAGCTGGCCAAGCAACGCTTGCTGCTTGGTCGGCAGGGCTGGCCCTTGGCCCGCCATGAGCTGCCGGCCGGCCTCGGTCAGGGCGAACACCGCGCGCGCGGCCACGCCACTGCCCGCCGGCAACGCTGCTCGCAACACCTCGCCCACAGGAGCTTCGTAATAATCGGCGATCCACATGCAGAGATCGACCAGCGCGGGTGGCAACGCAGGCTCGGTGTCGAGGACATCGCTCAGCTCGATCGGGGTGACGTCGTCGGACGGCGTCACGCCGGAGCGCACCACCACGCCCGTCACCTTGCGCGAGCCAAACCGGACCAGCACCCGAGCCCCGACAACGGCTCGGTCGGCGAGGTGCGGCGGGACACGATAGTGAAACCTACCCAGGACCGGCAGCGTGACCGCGACCTCGGCGATGTCGGCCGCCGCAGGGTGAGAGGTCATCCCTTGCCTGACGCCCCGCCGATCATCTCGCGGCATAGCTCGATCACCTGCGCGCGCAGCTCCGGCCGCTTCATCGCGTAGGCGAGATTGGCGCGCAGGTAACCGAGCTTGTCACCTGCATCGTGGCGCGTGCCCTCGACGACGACCCCGTAGATTCCAGGTGACGACGCTGCGAGCTGGCGGAGTGCGTCGGTCAGCTGGATCTCGCCACCGGCCCCCGGCTTGGTGGACGCGAGCATCGGCCAGATTTGCGGCGGCAGCACGTAACGCCCGACGATCGCCCACCGGCTCGGCGGGTTCGACTTCGGCTTCTCGACCATGTCACGGATCCGCATGTGCCCCGTCGAGTCGCGCTCGCCGGCAACCACTCCGTACATGTGCTCCTTGCCCGCCGGCACCTCCATGATCGCAACCGCACCGGCACCCGTGGCCTCGTGCACCCGGATCAGCTGAGCGATCCCCGGGTCGCGATCGTTATCGATCAGATCATCGCCGAGCAGCACGGCGAACGATTCGTCGCCGATCGCCTCACGTGCGCATAGCACCGCGTGACCGAGGCCGGCCGGTTGCTTCTGGCGCACCGAGATCAGGCGCACCATCGTGGAGATCGTCTGCATCGCGTCCGCGAGCTCGACGTTGCCGCGGCCGCGCAGCGTGTGCTCGAGCTCGTACGCGTGGTCGAAGTGATCCTCGATCGAATGCTTCTGGCGGCCGTTGATCACGACCACGTCGGTGATGCCCGCGCGCACCGCCTCGTCGATCACCAGCTGGATCGTCGGGACGTCGACGATCGGGAGCATCTCCTTGGGCACTGCCTTGGTCGCGGGCAAGAACCGCGTGCCGAGGCCAGCCGCAGGGATCACCGCTTTTCGAACCTTCGAAGCCGCCGACATACGCGCGCGACCTTACCATCAGGCTCCGACGCATGGCCCACGACCGCCGGTTCCCACCGACCGCACGCCGCCGTGCGCGGGCGCGACAAGCGGGAGTGCATGCGGCGAGCCCGCGCCTGGTGGGTGGGCTGGTCTGCGCTGCGGTGGCGCTCGTGTTGCTCGCAACCGGACGCAACGCCGCGGCCGTGCTCGGCGATGCGATCG
>JBFWXW010000065.1:0-34825 GCA_050187075.1 Kofleriaceae bacterium
TACGATCAAGGGGAGCCGTGCAGGAGACAGGAACGCGCGCCAGCCGCGGCGCCAGTACATCCGAGTTGGCGGCCGCCGTAACCACATCGCGTAGCGGTAGGTGATCCCGAACGTCGCGAACAGCGTCGCGAACGTGTAACCCACCAGCGCCGCGTCGAAGTGCGCGAGGTTCCGAGACCCCAGCACGATCAGCGCCCCGAGCACCACGGTGAAGATCACCCCCCAGGAGGCAGCACGCAGGATCTCGGGCTTCATGCAGAAGCGATAATGCGCTTACCCATGGCGCGCGCAAGTCCATGCGCGACGCACCGCGCCGAGGACGGCCGATCGCACGGACGGGCCAGGTGGCCCAGCCAATGCGTCCGCGCACCTTGGCTGGCACCGCACATCGATCGTATCCGTGAGACTGCGCTCGAGCGCCACGCTCGCCGAGCCATCGTCCCGCGTGCGCGCCCGCGCGGCCCGTGCACTGGCGCGTGGCCGGGGCGCTCGCGCCATCGAACGTTGACCGTGCGAATCCACACCGAAGCATGAGTGGTGCCATGACCTCGGGGCGCCGAAGATCAGCGGGGTGCGACCTCGAGGGGCGCTCTACAGCCGCAACGCCGCGTCGCTCGCGACCGCGTACTCGTTGCCGGTGTTGGTGTCACGCACCAGGAAGTAGAACCAGCCGTCGGAGCGGAAGTGCGGGAACAGCGCGAGCTGGCCGGGCTTCATGTTGGTCACCCGCGTGCGCGCGCCGGTGACCATGTTCACGACGTAGATGTTCGACGCGCCTCGGTTGCGAAGCTCGACGAACCCTGGATCATTGGCTGACGAGAACCCGAGCTCGGCGTAGTCGTTCGGCATCACGTAGTGATGGGTGACGAAGTACTTCTCGTCGAACGAGATCGATGGCTTGGCACCCGCCACACAATAACGCGCGATCTCGGTCGTCGAGAGGTCGTACGAGTTGCCGTTGGGCGTCGCGTTGAGCCTCCGCAGCACGTAGCCGAGTTGCTGGCTCTCGTTGCCGAACCGGCTGATCACCAGCTTGGTCGACGGCGACAGCACGGTGTCGCCTTCATGTGGAGTCTGCACCATCGCCGGCGGCTTGCCGATCCAGCGCGCGCCATCGAACACCATCGGCGTGATCGTGATGTGACCGCTCGGACCGAACCCCGTGCGAGGATCGCTGTGGACGTTGTCGGCGTTGTCGCTGGTGTAACTGCTGTTGATCGCGAAGTAGTCGCCGCCGCCCAGCCCTGCACCGAGGTGCTGGTACAGATTCACCGTCGAGACCACGCCGCACTCGGGCTCGTCGAACGTGATGTGGTCCGGGTTGGAGGTGAGCAGGCCCATCGTGCAGAACGTGTGCTCGCTGCTCTGAAAGATCCAGCCGCGGTTATCGGGGAAGAACCCTGGATCGTAGGACGCATCGGCGGAGATGTCCTTGTTGGTCATCAGATCGCTGATCACGCCGCCGGCGCCGCTCGTCGAGCCGTTGGCCACGAACCGACCGTCGGCGGAGCTGCGCATCCAGTAGTAGGTGTTGAACGACAGCTCGCGGAGCACGCGCAGGGTTCCGACGTTGGTCCAGCTCGAACCGTAGGGCTTGCTCGACGCATTGGGGACCGACGTCAAACACTCGCGCGGATCGGCCGAGCTACCGCAGCCGTACATGGCCATACCGCGGCTCTTGTTGACCGCGGCCCAGCCCTGGGTCGCCATCGCATTGACGTGGTCGAGGACGGAAGGACCGATCGATGGCGTGCACGACGTTGGCCCCGTGTCGGGCGCGATGTACGTGCGAATTCGCGGCAAGCCCCGCGCGAACCACTCGGCGACGATGTCGAGCTCCGCCTGCGAGAACCTGGGGTGATTGCCCTTGGGCATCGACACCCGGTTCTTGAACCGGCCGTACTGCAGCGCCCACGTGTCGTCGGTGTTGCCGTTCTCGCCGGCGGGATAGGCGGCCTTGAACACGTCCTGGAACCAGCCGAGGTGCGCAGCGGAGGCGTAAATGCCCAGCTTGTGCGGCACGAACGGCGAGTCGTCGCGACCCGGCTCGAGCCGCATGCAGCTCACGACGTCCATCGGCGGCCGCGTGGTCGGGTTCGGCGAGCTATACGTGATCCGGAGCTGAACGTTGGCCGTGGCGTACCCCTGAACACCGACCCAGAACCTCGCCGGACCCGTCGCGTTGTACTGGCCACGGCCGCACGTCTCGTTGGAGTTGCCGTTGTACGGGCGGCAGTCGTAGACCGTCGGGGACGCCTCGGCACCGCGCTTGACGTAGAGATCCGCGTCGCCGTCGCCGGTCATCGCGACCTCGAACACCGCGTTGCCCGCCACCTCGTACGGTCCGAACAGCTTGAAGTCGCCCTGGCCGACGCTGAGCGATTCGGTGACGTCCTGGGGAATGCCCGGAGCCTCCTCGGATAGACAGCTGGCGACCGCGGTGTCGGTGAGCGCCTTCCACTCCTCGAGCGTGGTCTGATTGGGAGCGTGGCACTCGGCGCAGTTGCTACTGGGCGCGTTCTTGTTCATGCCGAGCAGCAGCGTCGCCTGGCTGGCGAGGTCATCATCGGGCAGGTCGACCGGATTACGCAGCTTGCCGCCGCCGCCACCGCCGATCGAATCGGGAAGCTCTTGCCAGCTGCAGCCGGCATTCGTCGGGTTCTCGGCGCAGTCCTGAATGAAGTCGATCGCGCGCTGAAACTCCGACGACTGGAACGCCTCGTGGCTGGCGAACGACGTATCGGGCGGCATCCAGTACCTGTGGTTCGGCTGCTTGTACGCGTCGGTGACCAGCAGGTCCCACGAGAAGCTCGAGCCTTCGACGCGGTTGAGCCAGGCGGTCGCCCACTTGCCGTCGCCGATCCGATGGCACTTGAGGCACGCGTTGGCCTCGGGCGAAACCAGATGTTTCTGCATCCGCCACCCCTGGCCGCGCGCATTGACCAGGGAGTACGGCGCATCGTTGGCGCCCAGCGGCATGTCGGGATCGACGCCCATCTTCGGGACGATCGGCCGGCCATTCTGATCCTTGGCGCCATCGATCCACGGCGTGTGAATGAACGGGTCGCTGTCGTGGCAATTGGCGCACTGAATCCCGCCGCCCCCGACGCCGCCCTGCACGCCGTACCAGAGATTCTGCGACTTCTCGCGATCGGCAGGATGCGGGACGTGGCCGCCATCCTTCTTCGCGCCGACGGCGTTCTGAAAGAAGCAGGTCTTGCCGGTGAATGGGTTGTGGCCGATCATCGCGATGTCGTCGAACTGATCCGACGTGTACCCGCCGATGCTTTGCCGGCACAGCAGGACCCAGCGCGTGCCTTGCTCGTTGATCCGGCTCGCGACGCGTGGACCCGCCTCGCACAGATCGTAGATGTACTCGGGATTGTCACAGCGCTGAACCCTGCCCTCTTGCGGGGTCGAGACCGTGCCGTCGTTCGCGGTGATCGTGAGCGGGATCGCGGTCGACTCGAGGCAGTTGTACGTGCTGTACGTGCCTTCGCCGGTCTTCTCGAAGAACGGGATCTCGCCAAGCTCGCCGACGCAGCGCTCGCCGTACGCGACCGGGCTGTTGATCGACTGCTCGCCGCCCGGCTCGTCGGCCTTGCCTCCGAAGCCCTTCTTGCGGCCGTCGTCCCATGCCGCGAACAGATCGCGCTCGACCTTGTAGACCACCTCGCGGCCGTCCATGAGGCACACGTCGATGATCGAGTCCACGCCGAGCGCCGCCTGCGCCAGCATCTCGGGGGTCGGCATGCCGTTGGCCCACTCCGGGCCGTAGAACGATCTGGTCAAGGCGATCTCGACCAGTGGACCATCGATCCGCGTACCGGATGCGTTGTCGACCGGCGCGATCTCCGCCGCCAGCTTGGCGCAGTCGAGCTGGCCGAAGCTACCCCGGCGGGCGCGCGTGTACAGCGTCTGCCCATCGAGCTCCTGGTTCAGCTCGATCACGATCCGCCCGTTGGCGTGGTTGTACAGCGGGGTCAGCTCCAGCCCGTCGTCGCTACAACCCGCGACCGCCAACAGGCCCACCAAGGTGGCAAGTCGAATCGCCGCACTCCGCATGGCGGACGGAGAGTTGCGAGCCGCGATCCAATTTTCGGGCCTATGATCTCTGTTGTGTACGCGTCACTGGCAACTCGAGTTGCTGCAGACACATGGCCCGCCTCACAGAGGACAGCCCCCTAGGGAGCGACCACCTCGATCGCGTCGAGCAGCTCGCGATCGAGCTCACCCGCGAGATCATCCACGCTCGGCGCAGAAGGATCGGTGACCGGAATGCCGACGCCGTGGAATGAACTGCCATCGGCGTAGCGGATCCGCATGCCGGTGAACGCCATCCCGAACCCGCCGGGCAACAACACGCTGGTGACGTTGCCGTTGCTGCCGGAGGTCTGGCGACCGACCACCCGCAGATCCGGCCGCGCCATCATCATCATCACGGTGTTCTCGGCGAACGACTGCGTCCACGGCCCCACGATCACCGCGACCGGCGGAGCGAACGCGGTGGCGATCACTGGCTGTGTATAGTGGCTGGACGCCATCATGAACCAGGCTGGTGCCTTCCAGGCCGGCGTATCGAACCATGGCGACACGATCGGCGTGGCAGCGATCGCACTGACGAGCTTGGACACGTCCACGTTGGGATAGCCACGGAGATCGATCACCAGACCGTCTCCCGTCCTCGCTTGATCCAGCTTGGCCATCAGCTCAGCTTCGCTGGCGCCTCCAAGCGTACCGTTGAGGTTCAAGTAATAGATGCTGGGAGCGCCGACGTCGGCCAGCCATCCCGACGGATGCATCGGTCCCGAAGGCGGGTAGTTGAAGCCCGTCGCGGTCACCTGCTCGGTGCGCATGGTCCCGTTGGGCGCACGCAAGGTGAAGCTTCGCTGCGCTGCACCGAACATCGCGAGCCTTGCGGCCTGCTGCACGGCTCGATTGAGCGGTGTTGCTGCAGAGACTCGCTCGCCCGCCGCAGCAAGGAAGGACGCGACCGGCGCTCCGTCGACGGCAACCACCGTGTCGCCGACGTGCAGCGCTGCGATCGCCGAGAACGCCACGACGGGCGCGCCGTCGATCATGTCGAACCGGACAGGAATGACACCCGCGAGATCCAGCGAGGTGCTGTCAAACGAGATGTCGTGCACGAACACGTGCGCGTCATCCAGTGAAGCCGCAAATCGCTCGAGCACGGCACGTGCTTCGTACCGCTTGGTGAATGGCTTGCGTGCCTCGACCAACGCTGCGGTGTACGCGGCGTCGATGTTCGCTGGCCATGGGTCGTAGATCTGAAAGAACGCACGCGCCGTGCCGTAAGCAACCACCAGCGCGCCGACCAGATCACGCGTCGCGAGCTGGTCACTCGGCACCGAGTTGTATAGATCGAGCGTGCGCACGGGCAACCGATCCACCGTACCGGTGATGCCTCCAGCCGGCTGGACCACCGCGGTGGCAACTGCGAGCGCGAGCTCGGGATCGTCGGTACGCAGGTCCGCGGGAATCTGATCCGGAATCGGATCGCCGTCGCGGTCGAGCCCGATCGTCCGGATCGCGAGCCCATGAGTGCCGATCGATCGCCACTCGGCCTCCGCCACGCGCGCCATCACCGAATGGCCCACGAGGATCGCTCGGTTCGCGCTGCGCAACTCGAGCGCCAGCCGCGCGGCAGCGGGTGGCATCGCCACGTCGGTGACCACCGCGAGCGATCGCGCGGTCGTCGCGTCCCCTTCCCACGCGGGGCCATCCTCGGGGAGCAGCAGGGTCTGATAGACGTCGCTGTTCGCCGGTCGCCCGGTGAGCTTGTGCAACCAGCTATCGGGATGACCCATGTAGCCCGTCACCGTCGTCGACAACCCCGTGACTGGCGTCGCGAGCACAGCGCTCACCGCGGTTGCGAGCGCGGGCGTCAGCTCGGCAACATTTGGCAGATCGCGCAGGTCGAGCGCAATCGCTTGGGCTCCGGCGGGGATCGACAGCTCTCCAGTTCCCGGCTTCACCCACGCGACATCGCCACGAAGCGTAACGCTGGCGGGACCGAGCGTTCGATCGACAGCGGTGAGCGCGCACACGTCGATCGCAGCTGCGGCATACGCATCGAGATCGAGCTGATCGCCTGCGACGGCCGCGAGCAGCGGAGCATCGATCTGCTCGCGCTCCGCGACCCCGAAATATCGATATGTGAAATGCGCGGACGCAAACGCCATCATGTCCGGATCGCTGCCCGCCGGGCCCGCCACGATCCGCTCACACCAGTTGGTGGGCTCGGCCTTGGGCATCGGGTTCGGGTCGGGGTTCTCGGTCGGGTCAGGATCGCTCCCACAACCCAGGCCAGCAACCATCACCAAGGCGAGACCATACGTGTTGCGTTCCATCGCGGCGAACGAGAACACGAGGGACAGGTGGTCGATTGCGCCGCTGCATCACATCACTTCTCACATCGCGATCACGTTGCATCGCGTGCGACCGCGCAAGCTCGCCGGCCTCCGCATCGATTTGACTTCGGATATGTGGCGATCGCCCGTGACGCGATTCTCGCATGCCGTTGACGTGATCGATGCGTCGCACATGCTACGTGGCGATGACCGCTGTCATGGAACGCCAGGATCGGCTTTCTGCACCGACCGCTGCCTGGTTCGCACGTTAGCGTCACCTCCGTGCGCTCGACCGATCGCGGAGGTCGCGCGCTCAGCAGCCCATCTCGGCGAGCGACTTGCGAACTGCCTGCTCGAGCTTGTTGCACCTGGCGCCGAGCGCCTTGGCGTCGGCCTTGTCGCCCGTCGCGAACGATGGCTCGATCTTCTCGAGCTCGCTCAGCATCATCGCGCGACCCTGAAGCGGGGTCTTGTCACACTGGAACCAGGCGTTGACCACGTCGATGTACGAGCTGCATTCGGCGACCGGTACGGGATCGAGGGGCGCGTTCGGAGTACCGAGCGCCTTGACGATCAACACGCGACGAGCGTAGTCGCTGCGCGCATCTGCGGTGCGCTGCTTGTGCGCCTCGAGCGCAGCGCTGTCCTGACACTTCGCCAGCGAGCTCCCGTCGAGATCCTTCATCGCCAGCAGGCAGGTGCGCATCGGCTCGTTCCACTTGTCCGCCTCGCACGCGGCGGTGAGTGACGACGTCATCCGCTTGCGAAAGAACTCCAGATGCGACGGCTCCTTGTCGTCCTTGATCGGCAGCACCGTGATCAGGCCCGCGATGTGCGTCGCGACGCCCTCGCACGCCCCCGCCGGCGGATCCGGATCGGCCGGGTTCAGGCCTGGAGCGGCCCCGCTGCCCGGTGCGCCCGTCGGCTCGGCGACCGCCGGTGCACTGCCACTGCCACTGCCACTGTTTGCTCCAGCGGACTCCGGCTTCTTGCATCCAGCAGCAACCACCAGCGCGAGCAACGTGAATCGAACGAGCGACATCCCCCGAGTAGACACGAAAACGCATCGAGCTTCCGCCCCTACCCGCGCAAAGCGGCCAAGATCAATCCATGAAACTGCTCGCCCTCCAGCCGGTAGATCCATCCCAGATGGGTCCGGCAGCGCGCGCATACGGCCACCTGCCATTTCCAACCCGGAAACCAGGTAAACGCGTGCTCGACGTCACCGAGGTGGACGCAGCCCGGCGCCAGGGCGAAGCACCCGATCTCGAACACCACGCCCGCCGGGTTCACGAACGTGTGCTGATGCGCACCATTTTGCTCGATCCGATACGCGCGCTCGGTGATCCGGTGATCGCACGCGGCGCAGCGCAGTGACTCGTCGGCGCGTTCGGTGACGCCGCTCGAAGAAGAGGTTTGTTCTTTCGCCACTGGATCGTCGGCAGCGTCCGAGCGCTCGCTGGCCTCAGGCTTCGATCTCAGACCACCAGCGTCTCAACCCGACGCCCGAGGGCCCGACGTCACTCATGATCATTCGCGTCCCAGTAATCGACCTCGGCCTGGATGAGCGCCGACAGGTCTTCGCCCGCTCCACCTTTGACCGCCCACATATAGTCCGTGAAGAAGTTGTTGCGGACGCGCGTCGTGCCGAAATGCGGCTGGTCGGAGAGGATCGACTCTGCGGTCAGCTCGGTGCCGCCGTGCTGATGACAGCCGATGCAGTTGGTGGCGGCGTTGCCCCCGCCGAGCTCGAGGTACGGGTTGGAGCACCAGGTCGGCGCACCGACGCCGCCGTGCACCGCTTCGATCGCGTCGCCGAGCGTACCGGTCTGGCCGCCGCGGCGATCCGGATCTGCCTCTGCGTATTGCGTCGTCACGCACATCTTGTAGTTGCGCCACGGCCCCGGCATCTGCGCGATCGCTTGCGGCCGATCCGCACCAAAGTCGCTGTCGGGAGTCGGCGACCACCACATCGTGATCCACATCCAGTGGTCGAGCTCCTTCGACATGATGTGGAGCGCAGGCAGCCGGAAGCGCGCCTGGTTGTTGAGCACGACCGTGTAGATCTCGGATTCGTCAGGCGCTGCCGCGCCGTCGGTATTCCAGGTCGCTTCGCCGCCGAGCCGGGCCTTCATGCGCGGCCCCGAGGTGTCGAACACCGGCAATAGATCCCCCGCGAGCTCGCGCCGCCAGTCGGCCTTCACGAGCACGGCATCGCGCGGCATCTCACCATCGAGGCACGTCGGGTCACGAACGTCGGCGGCGAGGTACGAAACGTCGAGCTGTACCTTGCTCGGCTCGGCGCCGAACACGACGACGTAGACAGGGCCGTCGCCCGCTACCGTGCAGCTCTCGCTGCTGTCTCCGCCATTCGATCGACAGTCATAGGTGTCGATCTCGGGCGGTGCACCGCGACGGACGTAGACATCGGCGTCACCCTGGCCCGCGGTCTTCACTACCACGTCGGCGTTGCCCGCCTGGAACGGCCCGAGCACCTTCCACTCGCAACCCGCGAGGTCGAGGTCTTCGGTGTTGGTGACCGGCAAACCCTCGCGCATCGGATCGTCATCGAATGGATCGGGGGCCGGGTCGAGCCGACACGAGTACTGCTTCGGATAGCTCTCGAGCAGATGCCCCATCGCACCCGGGCTGTAGCCGACGCGCGAGATTCCGCCCACCCCATCGGCTTCGACCTGCGTGTCGATCGCGGCGAGGTAGTCGAGGTAGCGCTGCTCGGGCCACTCGTCGCCGAGCTCGTCGAGCGCGTTGGCGTTCCAGGTGAACCCCGCCTGCGCGTCGATCGGCGCTCGCGCTGCCCGGCCATCGGCGCCGAGGTCGCGATACAGCTTCTTGAACAGCCGATCGAAGTCGTCGCGCCCGTACCAGGTGTGCCACGCAGGGATCTCGGGCTGACCGCCAAACTGCGCGGCCAGCGCGGGATCCGCCAGCGGAATCGGCTGCAGCACGCGTTCGACGACCTGCCATGCAGCATGTCGTCGTGCCGCGATCGACGTTCGAAACTCCTCGTCGCGGCCGGCGAAGCTGAGGTCTGCGGCGTACGGCGCTGCGACTCCGATGATCTTACGATCTTGGACCTGCACCGCACTGGCGGTCGCCGAAAGCTGACACACCGCGATCTTGTCGGGGGTGTTATCGCCGCACCCGAGGGTGGCAACGAACACTCCGACGATCGCGGTGCGTCGGTTGAACATCGCGGCTAGTTTAGCTGCAGCGCAGCGTCGCTGGCCATCGCATATTCCTTGCCCGTGTTGATGTCACGGACCAGGAAGTAGAACCAACCGTCCGACCGGAAGTGCGGGAACAGCGCGTACTGGCCCGCCTTCATGGTGGTCACCCGCACACGTGCGCCGGTGAGGAGGTTCACGATGATGATGTTCGACGAGCCCTTCTGGAGCAGCGCCTGGAAGCCCGGATCGCTCGGGGACGAGTAGCCGAGGTCGGCGTAGTCGTTCGGCGTCACATAGTGGTGGGTCACGAAGAACTTCTCGTCGAACGAGATCGACGGCTTCGCACCCTGCACGCAGTACCGAGCGATCTCGGTGGTCGAGATGTCGTACGAGTTCGCGGTCGGCGTGGCGTTGAGGCGGCGCAGCACGTAGCCGAGCTGGCGGTCCTCGTTACCGAACCGGCTGATCGCCAGGGTCGTCGATGGCGACAGCACGGTGTCACCCTCGTGCGGCGTCTGGATCGTCGCCGGCGGCATGCCGACATAGCGGCTACCGTCGAACGCCATCGGCGTCAGCGTGATGTGACCGCGGATACCGAAGCCAGCGTTCGGATCTTCATTCACCGCGCCGCCCGGGTTGTCGCTGGTGAACTCGCTGTTCACCGCGAAGTAGTCGCCGTTGTTCAGGCCTGCACCGAGGTGCTGGTAGAGGTTCACGGTGGACACCGAGCTGCACGCCGACTCGCTGAAGTCGATGCGATCCGGGTTCGAGACCAACAGGCCCATCGTGCAGAACGCGGCGCCGATCTGCGTGCCCTGGAACATCCAGCCACGGTTATCCGGGAAGAAGCCGGGGTCGTACGCCGCCTGCGCACGGATGTCCTTGTCGGTCTGCAGATCGCTCAGCACCGCGCCGTCACCGCCGGTCGCGCCGTTGCCGACGAACCGGCCGTCGGGCGAGCTGCGCATCCAGTAGTAGGTGTTGAACGCCAGCTCGCGGAGCACGCGCAGCGTACCGAAGTGAGTCCAGCCCTGGCCGTAGTCGCGGCTCTCGGCGTTGGGCACCGAGGTCAGGCACTGGCGCGGATCGGAGGCGCCACCGCAGCCGTACATCGCAAGGCCGGCGTTGCGGTTCCGAGCAGCCCAGCCCTGGGTGGCCATCGTGGCGACGTGGTTGGAAACGTCCGAGCTGATCGACGGGGTGCACGACGTCGGGCCGGTGTCGGGCGCGATGTACGTGTCGAGCCGCGGCAGGCCACGAGCGAACCACTCGGCGACGATGTCGAACTGCTCCTGCGAGAACCGCGGGTGGTTGCCCTTCGGCATCCCGACGCGGTTCTTGAACCGGCCGTACTCGATCGCCCAGCTGTCCGCCGTGTTGCCGTTCTCGCCTTCGGGGTAAGCGGCCTTGAACACGTCCTGGAACCAACCGAGGTGAGCGGCGGCCGCGTAAACACCGAGCTTCTGCGGAACGAACGGAGCATCTTCGCGGCTCGGATCGAGGCGCAGGCAGTTGACGATTTCCTTCGGGGGGCGCACGCCCGAGCCGGGCGCGCGGTACTTGGTGCGGATCTGCACGCTCGCGGCGCCATACCCCTGAACGCCGACCCAGAACTTCGCGGGGCCTGCAGCGTTGTACTGGTCGCGGTCGCAGGTCTCGTTCGAGTCGCCCGAGTATGGACGGCAGTCGTAGACGTTCTCGCTCACCTCGGTGCCACGCTTGACGTAGAGGTCCGCGTCGCCGTTGCCGGTCATGTAGACCTCGAAGAACGAGCCGCCGCCGACTTCGAACGGTCCGAGCACCTTGAAGTCGCCCGAGCCGACGCTGACGTCCTGCGAGTCATCGTGCTCCTGACCATCACCCGAATCGGCCTGCAGGCAGTTGCCTTCGGAGATCGAGGTGAGGTGTGCCCAATCGCGTAGCGTGGTCTCGTTGGCCGCATGGCACTCCGAGCAGGTCGCCGTGCCATGATCGCTCTTGTTCATGCCCAGCAGCATCGTTGCCTGCAGTGCGAGATCGTCGTCGGGCAGGTTGACCGGGTTGCGCAGCTGACCGCCGCCACCGGCATTGCCGATGGTCTCGGGAACAGCTTCCCAGGTGCAGCCCGCCGCGCTCGGCGTCGCCGCGCACTTCTGGAGGAAGTTGATCGCGGCCTGGAACTCCGAGCTCTCGAACTCGGCGTCCGAGCCGAACGACGTATCGGGCGGCATCCAGAACTTGTGGATCGATTGGTTGTACTCGGAGGTGACAATGCTGGTCCAGGCGGCGTCGGTGCCCTCGAGGCGCTCGAGCCATTCATCGGACCAGCGACCGTCGCCCATGCGATGACACTTGAGGCACGCGTTGGCCTCGGGCGACGTGAGCTGCTTCGGCATCGTCCAGCCCTGACCGCGGCGATTCACGATCGCGTACGGCGCGTCGTTGGCGCCCAGCGGCATGTCGGGATCGACGCCCATCTTCGGAACGATCGGACGACCGGCGTTGTCCTTCGCGCCGTCGATCCACGGAGTGTGAATGAACGGGTCGGCGTCGTGGCACGAGCCACACTGAATGCCGGAGCCCATCCCGCCGTGCACCCCGCTCCACAGGTTGGTCGACTTCTCGACATCGGCGGGGTGCGGAACGTGACCGCCGTCCTTCTTCTGATACAGCGCGTTCTGGAAGAAGCAGGTCTTTCCAGTGAACGGGTTGTGCCCGATCATCGCGATGTCGTTGAACTGATCGGACGTGTAGCCGCCGATGCTCTTGCGGCAGAGCAGCACCCAGCGGGTTCCTTGTTCGTTGGTGCGCGAAGCCACGCGCGGACCGGCTTCACACAGGTCGTAGATGTATTGTGGGTTGTCGCATGCGGGCACGGTGCCTTCTTGCGGCGACTGCGTTCCGGACGCCGTGGTGACGGTCACCGGGATCGCGGTCGACTCGAGGCAGTTGTACGTCGAGTAGGTGCCCTCGCCGGTCTTCTCGAAGAACGGGATTTCACCGAGCTCACCGACGCAGCGCTCACCGTAGGCCTGCGCGCTGTTGATGCGCTGCTCACCGCTACCCGGGTCGTCGGCCTTGCCGCCGAAACCCTTCTTGCGGCCGTCATCCCATGCGGCGAACAGGTCGCGCTCGACCTTGTAGACCACCTCGCTGCCGTCCATGAGGCAGACATCGATGATGGAGTCGGTGCCGAGCTCGAGCTGCGCGAGCATCTCCGGCGTCGGGTTGCCCTGGCCCCACTCCGGGCCGTAGAACGGCTTGGTCAGCGCGGGGTCGACGGTCGGGCCGTCGATCCGGCTTCCAGATGCGCCTTCGACCGGCGCGATCTCCTGCATCAACTTGGCGCAATCGAGCTGGCCAAAGTTTCCGCGCCGCGCTCGCACGTACAAGGTCTCGCCATCGATGTCGCGATTCATCTCGATCACGACTCGACCGTTGGCGTGGTTGTACAGAGGGGTCAGCTCCAGCTCGTCACTACAACCGACTAAGCCCTGAAGCGAACAGGTGAGGATGGCAACTCGTATAGCCGCATGCGTCCGCATGCGCCGCAACAAGTGCGAGCCCCGATCCAATTCGTGCACTCATGATCTCGCGGCTGTAGCGGAACTGGCTACACGAGTTGCTGGCGTGCATGCCTGCTAAGGCGTTGCGTCTCCTCACGTTCTGCAAACTGAATGGGGCAGTTGGGCACGCCGAACACGGATCATGGGAACAGCGGCCCCGCGTCCTCAGCCATGGATCGTCTGTCGCGGCCGCCTTGCTCGTAGCTCACTCGTGCACTCACAACGGCCCCCGCCCCCCGCTGAATTCCTTGTCCGATGTTCGGACAAATAGGAAACGTTCACGAATGGCGTTGCGACCTTATCCAACGAGCGAACATTTCTCTTGCGTTTTGATCGCCGATCCATAGAGTGGCTCTCCACATCATGTCTATTCGGGGCAACCAGACGGCGTAGCAGTGGGTCGGTCACAGAGGATTGTCCTCGAGGCCGCCCCGCCAGGGCGGCCTTCTTGCTTCCGGAATCAAACACGTTTCTCGCGCGCCCTGCCGCAAGGGCCTTACACGCAACTCAACCTGGTTCGAATCCAGGTCGCTCCGCCAATTTTCGGAGCGAACGCCGATGGAACGGCACTTCCCTACGAAGGAAACAACTCCGACGGCTCTTACACTCGGGCGCGCGACATTTTTCAACGACGAGGTCATCACCGGTTTCATCGCGACCAATCGCACAAGCCCTACACGCAACGTCTGCTTCGGCAGGTTCAAGGGAACATTGCGGCTTGTGCTCTCGGACGCGAGATCATTTCCTCACCTCGTCATCACGTTTTCGCGGATCCAGCATCAGCGAGCCAACACGCACCGGAATAGCTCAGCAGTAGAGCATTTGCCTCATACGCAAAGTGTGGCGGGTGCGAATCCCGCTTCCAAACCTGGTGCTCGTCGAACTCGGATCCGCGAGCTTCTTCTGATGGGACGGCGTCCCACCCCTACCGCGGCCGCGGAGCCTTGGCGCGTTTTCACCTGAGCGCACGATCGAATGGATCGCGCCGTTTTTTCGGCGCGGGAGCGATGCAGCCCGGACGGCTGCGGCAGAATCGAGGTCAGTCATGGTTGCACGTACGCCAATCCCGGAGTCACAGATGGGTCCCGCCGAGCGTTTGCTCGATGTGGTGCTCGGCTCATCGGCTCACCTCTGGCACAACCGTCCGGGCATCAACGTCAACGGCGTCTGGAAGCCGGCGAACAGCGCAGGCAAGCCGGAGCGCGGTGCCGCCGTCAAGCCGGGCCTGTTCGTTCCGGCCGCGGTCGCGCTGTACTCGCGCCTGCTCGAGATCCACAAGCTCAACGCCGATCTGATGGCGCACCTGGCGAGCTACGCGCTGGTCGAGACGGACTGGCGCGATCTCAAGGTGGCGTGTGCGGCGCTGATGCTGGTGCAGACCCGGACGGGCGCGCCGGTACATGACGACGACGGCTCGGTCGCGTTCTACGACGACGATTACCGCCGGATCGGCGAGGCGATGGTGCTGTGGTACCAGCGCAAGTCGGCTCGCATGCTGACGCCGAAGGCGGTGCTGCGAATCGCGGAGCTGCTCGAGACTCCCCAGATCGCTGCGCTCAACCGCGCCTCCGGTTTCGGCGATCCGGCTGCGAAGCGTCCGCCGCTCGGACGCTGGGCGAAGGCTGCTGCCAGGTGGCTCGCGATGCGCGAGACCAACCGGGCGATGCTCGAAGGTCTGGTCAAGGCTGGGTACAAGCAGACGATCAAGAACCTCGCGCGCAAGATCGGCTACAAGCCGAGCACGCCAGAGTTCTTCGGCCTGCTCGGCTGGAAGCAGTCTCAGGCCGCCGATGGCCGTCGCACGATCGGGCTCGACAACGCCACGCTCACCAAGTCGGAGCGATTCGATGGACTGTCGGAGGCAGAGATCTGCGAGGCGATCGTTTCGCAGCGGCTCCGCTACAAGGATGCGGTCGGCCGGCTTCCGGCGGACATCGGCCTGACCCCGGCGATCATGGTCGCGCTGCTCCCCACGCTCTCGGATCGAGACCTCCGCCAGCTGACACCGACGCTCGAGGAGCTCGGTCTGATGACCGTGGCCGAGATCCGGGCGCGCTGGGAGAAGGCGATCGAATCGGCGACCGATCAGCGTGGTCTGCACATCGCAGCCAACGTGCGCGACAAGGCGCTCAAGGACAAGCTCGCAGAGTCGGCCGACAACGCGGCGCGCAAGGCAGTTGCCGCCGCGTCGAGTGAGGTCGAGGTCCGCGTGATGTTCCTGATCGACAAGTCGGGGTCGATGCAGGGCGCGATCGAGGCGTCGAAGGATGCGCTGTCCAAGATCCTCGCCGGCTTCCCGCTCGACAAGCTCCACGTCGCCGCGTTCGACACCATGGGCCAGGTGCTCAAGCCGAAGGCAGCGTCGCGCACGGCAGTCCAGCACATGCTGGCGCCGATCAGGGCGGACGGCGGCACGGTCCACGGCGCCGCGGTGCAGGCGCTGCATCGCGACGGTCTGCGGATCGCGACGGGCACGAAGCTGATCGTGATCGTCGTGGGCGACGAGGCTGGTGAGTCGGGTGCTCAGCTCGCGGGCACGTTCCGCGCGCTGGGCTACAGCCCCGATGCGATCGCATTGATGCTGTCGGGAACCCGCGGCTCGACCGTGCGCGACTGTGCGCGCGAGCTCAAGGTGCCGTACAGCGAGGTCAACGTCGCGCAATTCGAGGACCCGTACCACGTGCCGCGCGTGCTGCGCGCGCTGCTCGAGGCGCCGGTCAACGTCGGTGTCCCGACACCGGGGCTCGTGGAGAAGGTGATGGCGACCAAGTTGCTCGAGGTCACGTAGTGGCGCCTGGCATCGATTACAAATCGTTTCTCACCAGGACCGATCCGGTCGTGCTTCCCTATTTCGGGGGCACGCGGGTCGATGCGGCGGACCGGCGATTTCATGTCGAGGCCGAGGTCGAGCTCGCGCCGGGGTGGTGGCGGTTCCAGATCGAGGGTCGTCGCGCGGTTCCCGTGGAGCCGGCCACCCCGATCGACCTGGGCTCGCTGCCAGCGATGCGAGGGCACTGGTGCCACGGTTGGGTGGTCGTCACGAGCCGTGACATGATCCGGGTCGCGCTCCCGCCCGATGACGAACCGGCGGTGCTGTCGAAGGTTACCGCGCGCCGCTGGTACTCCGGCGACTGGCTGTTTGACACCTCTGACTTCGAGGATGATGCCGAGGTCGCCGCGCGCCGACTGCTCGAACAGCGCATGCCGCTCGCCGGTGTTCGCGGCGTCACTCCCTCGCTTCGCACGGCATTTGGCTATGCGCTCGGCATGGCGACGGCGCACCAGCTCGAGATCGCGATCTCGGTTCGCGAGCTGGCGCCGGTCGTCGTGGACGTCGCAGACGGCGGCCCCGGCGTCGTTCGCACGTTGTTCGATGATCTCGTCGAGCAGCGCCGCCTCGCGATCGAGACAGCACGGCGCCGTGCCGAGGAGGTCGTTCGGAAGGGCCGGATCGACTACGCGATCCGCACCGCAACCGTGCGCGAACGAGCTCGCGATCCGCGACGCCGCGCCGACGAGGCTCTGGACGGCGCGGCCGCCCGCATGGTCAGCTGCCGAACGCTCGCCCGCGGCACCCAGCTCGACGTCACGTACGTGGTCGATGGCGTGCGCATCATGACGATCATCGATGCCAGAACGCTGCAGGTGATCGACCCGGGCGTATGTCTCGCGAACGCGCACCGTGTGCTGACGCTCGATGCCATGCCGTCGGTGATCCGGGAGGCCATCGAACAGGACCATCTCAACATCACGAGGCACGACTGAGCGATGCGCGAAGTGTGTGTTCTGATCGGCAAGCACGGCGAGATCCTGTGGGCCGACGCGTCGACCAGCCCGACAGCGCTGCCGGACTCGCGCGCACGGTGGGAGGCGATCTGGACCCGCCGCGATGCGATCGAGATCATCGCTCACTCTCATCCCGTCGGTCCGGCCGCGTTCTCAGCCGAAGATGAATCGACGATGGCCGCGCTCGATCAGGCGCTCGGCCGGCCGGTACGTTACTGCGTCGTCGCGCCGCGGGTCACGATCACGCGGCTCGGCTCCGACAGGTTGGAAACGATTTCTCCAGAACCGTGGTGGGTCGGGCTGCTCCGGCTCGCCTCGGGGATGGCATTCACGAAGGAAGACTAGCTATGGCGATCCTCAACATCACGTACCAGGGTCAGTCGGGTGACTACGACCTCGCGATCGACGTCGCGACCAGCGACGCCGACATCCGGCGCATCGCCGTGGAGCTCGTGCGCTCCGGTGGCGTGCGCGGTCTGCACCTGCCCAACCTGCCGGCCAATGCGTTCGAGTCATTCGTGGTCGATCGACTGACCGGTCCCGGTGGCGAGCCGCGAATCTACCTGCGCCCCAAGGTTCCGTTCGGCGCGGGCGCCGCGGAGCACTGATATGGCGCGGCGAGTCGTCGTGTGTGGCGTCGGTGCGCTGGGTTCGACCGCGGTGCAGTACTGCCGCAACCTGGACGCCGAGCTGCGCCTGGTCGATTTCGATCGCGTCGAGTCCAAGAACCTCGCGGCGCAATGGTTCGTCAAGCAGTCGCTGAACAAGAACAAGGCGGAGGCGGCGCGGCTCCAGCTTGCCAACTTCTATGGCGCCAAGGCGGAGGCGTTTCCGGTGAGGCTCGCTCCGACCAACGCGGCGCAGCTCCTGGCCGACTGCCAGCTGGCGGTCGACTGCTTCGATAACGCGGACAGCCGGATCGTGTTGTCCGAGGCCGCACGTGCCGCAAACGTGCCGCTCGTGCACGGCGCGCTGGCGGCGGATGGCACGTTCGGCCTCGTGCGATGGGACGATCGGTTCACTGCGGACCGCGAGGACGCCCCCGGGCAGGCCACCTGCGAGGGCGGTGAGCATCTGCCCATGATCGGCGTCGTCGGCGCGATGCTGGCGCGCACGATCCAGGACTTCCTGGTCTCGGGCGAGCGCCACGACTATCTGGTCAGCCTCTCGAGCGTGGTCCGCACGCGATGATCGCGCCCGGTAAGCCCGCGCTTCGCGACGAGCTGCTCGCGATCCTGCAAGAGGCACTCTCGACCGCCCAGAGATCACACGCTGCCGCGATCGATGGCGCAACGAACGAGGAGTCGCGCGCGGAGAACGAGAAGGACACGCGTGGCCTCGAGCAATCGTATCTCGCCCGGGGCCAGGCCAAGCGCGTCGCCGAGCTCGAAGCCGCGATCTCAGAGCTCGAGGCATGGGTCGTGCGCTCGTTCACCGCACATGATCGGATCGCGATCAGCGCGCTGGTGACGATCGACGAGGACGGCGCGGTTCAGCGACTGTTTCTCGCACCGCACGGCGGCGGCAGTGTGTTGTCCGGCGCGACCCATGTGGTCAGCCCCTCGTCGCCGCTCGGCCGCGCATTGCTCGGCAAGCGCATCGATGACGAGGTCGAGCTCGAGCTTCCAGGTCGCGCGCGCGCGTTCACGATCACCTCGATCGAGTAGCGCGCTGGCTCGTTGCGTTGCAGCGCTGCGCGAATGATCAGCAGCTGATCGATCGCGATCTCCGGAACCGCGCTGCACGAATGGCGCGATCACTCTCATGGGGTGGACAGCGTGCGAGCACGTACGTGTTGCCATCACTTGCCGCAACGCGGAGCGAAGAGCGGCCGCGCGCGCACGTAGAAGGGCGCCGGGTTTTTCTTCCCTCCACAAAGGACATCGCATGCAGCACTCGTCTCGTCTTCGTGCTTCCTCTCTCACCCAACGGATCGGTTCGCTGATCCTCGCAACCGCCACGGCGAGCGTCGGCGTCGCCGGTTGCTCCGCCGACGATCCGGATCACACCGTCGGGACCCAAGACATCATCGGCGGCGTCCCCGCCCGTAGCGCCAAGCTCAACGCGATCGGCACGATCGGCCAAGCCAGCTGGGATGGCACGTTCTACCCGATCTGCACCGGCACGCTGATCTCGCCGACGGTCGTGCTCACCGCCGAGCATTGCGTCAACTTCGTCTACGACCCGACCGTCGAGCTGGCCTTTCTGATCGGACCCGACGCCGCCGCTCCGATCCGGACCGTACCGGTCGCCGGCGTCGCCTGGGAATCGACGCAGAGCGGCGGCATGCAAGGCCTCGGGCTCGACCTCGCCGTGATGCACCTCGCCGAGCCGGTCACCGATGTGACTCCGCTGCAATACGCAGCGCCCACGCCAGACCTGATCGATCGCCGGTTCACGGGCGTCGGCTACGGTGTTCAGAGCCTGACGGCATCGGGCACGCGACGCGCCGGATCGATGACGCTCCAGGCGCTCGGCGGTCGCATGTACGAGGCGATCTACGGCGACTTTGCGAGCTTCCTCGCCGACGCCGCGCGCTATGGGTTCGATCCGAACGACCCATCGATCGTGCCGCTGTTCCAGCAGGCATGGGATGAATCGCTGCTGCTCGACGGTCTCGAGGGCTGGTTTGGCAATGGACCCCACGATGCGCAGACCTGCTTTGGTGACTCGGGCGGACCGGTGACGCTGGCGACCAATGGCAAGCCGGTGGTGTACGGCGTCGCCTCGTGGGTCGCATACGCCGACGAGAACTGGATGTGCGAGCTAGGCGCGGCCTACGCCACGCTCGGACCGGTGGGGATCAATTTCATCGATTCGCAGATCGCCTGTCCGATGGTGCCCGCCGAAGGCGCCTGCGAAGGCAACACCGTCGTCCGCTGCGTTCCACCCGACGAGGGTGGCTATTACGAGAGCCGCACCGATTGTGGTGAGCTCGGCCAGATGTGCGGCATTGATGAAGCGGGCGAGCTCGGCTGCATCGACGATCCGTGCGCCGGCCTTCCCTCCGAGGGCGTTTGCGACGGCACCGTGGCGACGCGCTGCAGCTACCCGGACGAAGGCCCACGCCGGGTGGTCTCGACCGATTGTGCAGAGCTCGGCGGCACGTGCGGGTACGAGAATGGCGAGGTCGCCTGTGTCGACACCACCACGAACGGCTGCGACCACGGCACTTGCGAGCCAGGGACGGCACTCGACGCGAGCTGCGACTCGTGCGCGGCGAGCATCTGCGCGGTCGATCCGTATTGCTGCGAGACCGCGTGGGATAGCCTGTGCGTTTCGGAGGTCGAAACGGTGTGCGGCGGCAGCTGCCCGACGGCGCCGGTGAGCGCGGTCGGTGTGGTTGCCAACGGGCGAACCAGCCCACCGGCGGCGCAGTGTGGTGCACCGCGTCCGCGGTTCGGGCTGTGAGCTCGATCGACGGCTTGCACGGCGTGCTAGCCACTGCGACTACTCGCGACTGATTAGAACGCCGAGCCGTCGGCCCGCTTTCCAGGCGAGAAGCCCGCCGACGAGATCGCGGTGTGGAGGTCGTACGCGGTCCCCGTGACGTCGGGCGAGAGGTTCGCCGAGACGTTCGCCGTCGCAGCCGGAAACACGACCTGTAGTAGCTGCCCGGCGGCGGCATCGGCCACCGTGATGGTGTCACCGCCGTCGTTGAGCCCGAGCTGACCGCTGGAGGCAACCGCCCAGCTGGTGACGTCGGCGCATGCAGGCGCACCGCCGCCCCACACCACGATGGCCTTGCCTGGCTCGAGCGTGGTGCCGGCCGCGAACGTGTGCCGCGCGGTGACCGAGTCGGAGACCGTGACGCCGTTCAAGTCGAGCACGTTGGCCGACACGTTGACGAGCTCGATGAACTCGTCATTGGTGTTGGTCGTCGCGCCGTCACAGTTGGTGTCCGACATATTGTCCGCCGCCATGAACTCGTTCAGCACCAGATCGCCCGGGACCGGCGCAACCGGATCGGGTGGTCCGCTGGTCACGACCTTGAGATCGAGGATGTACACGGGCGCGCTGCCGAAACCGCCGTACACGTTCACCTTGATCGTGTAGGTGCCCGGCTCGAGCACGCCTTCCATCGGGTTGGCGCCGCCACCATCCGTGCCATCGGTCGCACCGACGTACGAGCAGGTGCCGTCGCCATCGTCGTCGTCGTGGATGATCGCGGTTGCGTTGGTGGTCACATCACCCGTCGCGTCGAACACCCGGATCTCGGTGTCGAGGTTGTCGACGCAGTCGATCGTCGCGTTCGATCCGAGCCCGGTGTACGAGGAGCTATCGATGCCGTTGTAGGTCTCGATCTCCACCGTTCCGGGGGCGGTGAGGGTGAACGTGTAAAGGTCGATGTCGCCGTTGGTGAACGAGCCGCGGATCCGCTGAGTGGTCGCCGCGATCGGTTGCGCGACCGTGTCATTCGGCTCGACCTCCGAGACGTCGAACTCGAGGGTGCACGTCGCCGAGCAGCGATCGCCGTCGACCGTGCCACCATCATCACACTCCTCACCCGGATCGATGGCGTTGTTGCCGCAGGCGGACGTGCACACCGATGGCTCGCCCTCACAGCTGAACCCGAGCTCCACGGCACAATGCGAGCTGCAACCGTCGGCGTCCATCGTGTTGGTATCGTCGCAGTATTCGATCGGGGCGTCGATCACGCCGTTGCCGCAGGTCGAGGGGAACGCCTGCACCGTGAACGAGTAGCTGCCGATCTGCGCGCTGTCGTAGCCGTCGATCACGACGTAGTAGGTCCCCGGTGGCAGTGCCGAATACGCGAGCGCCTCGGACTCGAGCTCGAGGCCGGAATCCGAGCAGCCGTCCTCACCCGTGTAGTCGGGGATCTCGGTGGCGAGATCGCACGGCTCGCGGAACAGCCGCAGCACGCTGTCGAACGGCGTGGTCTCCGCGATCACGATCAACACGTCGCGCGTGTCGGTCAACGTGAACGACCAGATGTTGTCGGCCGCGGCGCCGGCGTTCCAGCTCTCGCACGCCGCCTGCATCACGTGGTCCACGCCACCGGTGGTATCGCCGGTCCCGGTGCCCTCGAGCACATCGCCGTTCGCGGTCAGCGCGAGCTCGAACGGCATCTCGCACGATCCAGGCATCGGCGGGTCCGGAATCTCGGTGCACACCGAGGGTTCGCCTTCGCACATATAGCCAGTTTCGATGATGCACATCGCGCTGCAGCCGTCGCTGTTCGCCTCGTTGCCGTCGTCACACGCTTCGCTGCCATCGAGCGCGCCGTTGCCGCACTCGTTCTGACAGGTCGCGGAACAGCCATCGCCGTCGATGGTGTTGCCGTCATCGCACTCCTCGGTCGCCACATTGACGGCGCCGTTGCCGCACGTAGCCGGCGGACCTTCGGGCTCACACATCGACGAGCAGCCGTCGCCATTGACGGTGTTGCCGTCATCGCAACCCTCGCCGCCGGCTTCGACGCCATCGCCGCACACATTCGTGACGTCGTCGTCGCCGTCGTCGCCGCTGTTGGCGCTGCTACACGCCATCAGTCCCATCGTGAACATCAAGACAAAACCCAATTTCAAGCGCGTCATCATCGAGGAGTGGCAGATAACACGCGTGACGCTGGCGCGAATAGAAATTTCGTCGACCCGAGCGCTACACCGAATGCGAACAAGATCACGCAGTCGATCGTCCGGTCATCGCGATTGCAATTCGGCCCACAGTTCTTACAAGCCAGTGGCGCGTGCTGCTGGAGCCGTGCGCACGAGCAGGCTCGTGCATCGTGCGCGGCTACGCTAGCGAAGCTCGCTCGACGTGGACTAGCGGCTCCGAGTGGTAACCGGGGCCCGTCCCGGGTTTTTTTTTACCCGGGCCCGTCCCCGGTTTCTACTCCGCGGCGAACGCCTCAACCGGAATGTCGAGGGCCGATCGGTCCTCGTTTGCCACCAGCTGCGCCTTCGCGCTGACCTGGGCCAGGACGTTTCGCGCGAAGTACAAGGCCGCGAACTGCTTGCCCGCGTAGAAGCTGCGGTCGGGATGATCGGCTGGAAGTTTCGCGGCGGCGGTATCGGCGATCACCGCGGCGTCGAGCAGCAGCCAACCGATCACGGTCTCGGCCATCATCTCCAGGAACCGGTTCGCCACGGTCGGAACCATCTCGATCTTGCCGCCGCCGAACCACATCATGAATCGACCGCCGGTCTGGGTCAGCGCGTCCATGGCCTGACCGAGAATCGCGACCGCGGGGCCGAGTGTGGGGTGGCCCTTGTGGGCAGTCACGAACTCGGTCACGTCCTTCGAGAACGCTTGCACGTTGGCGCCGCCGCGCTGCATCAGCTTGCGCCCGACGAGATCCATCGCCTGGATGTGATTGGTGCCCTCGTAGATCGAAAAGATCTTCGAGTCACGGCAGTACTGCTCGACCGGCCAGTCGCGCAGAAACCCGGCGCCGCCATAGACCTGGATCGCGGTCGCGCAGATCGAGAACGCCTGGTCGCTGCCGTACGCCTTGACGAGCGGTACGAGCAGATCGACCTGGCCGGAGTGATATTCGATCGTCGCTGGGTCAGCGCCGCTGCGCTCGAGCGCGTGCACGTGATCGAGGTGCATCGTCAGCTTCACCGCCAGTGCCCGGATGCCTTCGATCCGCGCCTTCATATCGAGCAGCATCCGCCGCACGTCGGGGTGATCGATGATCGGCACGCGGGGCGCGGTCGCGTCCTTCCACTGCTTGATCGAGCTGCCCTGCTTGCGGTCCTTCGCGTACGCCAGCGCGTTCAGGTACGCCGACGACGCCAGCGCGAGGCTCTGAATCCCGACCCCGATCCGCGCGAAGTTCATCAGGTGGAACATCTGGGACATCCCCTTCTGCTCCGCCGTACCGACGAGCTCGCCGATGCAGTTGCCCTGTTCGCCGAAAACGAGCTGAGCGGTGGCCGATGCCTTGATGCCCATCTTGTGCTCGATGCCGGCGACGCTCACGTCGTTGGCCGTGCCGTCGGGCCGCAGCTTCGGCACGATGAACAGCGACAAGCCCTTGGTGCCCGGCGGTGCATCGGGCGTGCGCGCGAGCACCATGTGGACGATGTTCGGGGTCATGTCGTGATCCCCGCCGGAGATGAATATCTTGGTGCCCTTGATGTCGTAGCGACCATCGTCGCGCCGCCGCGCCTGCGTGCTCGCAGATCCGACATCGGAGCCCGCTTGCGGCTCGGTCAAGCACATCGTGCCCGCCCAGGTACCGTCGAGCATCTTCGGCACGTAGGTCGCCTGCTGCTCGGGCGTGCCGAAGTTGAGGATCACGTCGGCCGCGCCCTGCGTGAGCGCCGGATACATGTTGAACGACGTGTTGGCGCCGCACATCATCTCCTCGACCATCATCGCGAGCGTGAACGGTCCGGCCTGGCCGCCGTGCTGCTCGTCGATCGCGAGCGTGCGCCAGCCCGCCTGATAGAGCGCCTTCCACGCTTCCTTGAAGCCGGCGGGCACCTTCACCTGCCCGGCTTCGAGCCGGCACCCTTCCGCATCCCCTGAGGTGTTGTACGGCCCCATGTGCTTTTGCACCCAGCCGTAGACCTCCTCGAGCACCGCGCTGACCTCGTCGGCTCCCCAGTTGGCGAATGGAGGCTTGCCGAGGAGCTCGCCGAGCCGGAACTGCTCGAACAACAAGAACCGTACGTCGCGAAGGTTTGCCTTGTAGAAGTTCTGGTTGGACATCGTCGGCCTCGTCAATGGTACTGCGATCGTCGAGCACCGCGCTAACTCGGCATGGTCATTGCGCTCGAGATGGGCACGACGTTGTCAGGTGCGACGGCGCGCACCTGGTGGTCGGCGCGCTCGTCCTCTGCTAGGAACCGAATCGTGGATCAGCGACGTGGCGCTGTGCCGGTTGCTCGCTGCTCGTGATCCTGTGCTCACACGGTAGGGTCACCGCGTCGCCATCGGGGACCGAGCTGCGATGGACGCGCGGTCCAGGGACGGAGCGCTGACTTGACGAATCTCGCCTGCGCGCTCGACTCGCGCCGCTGCTCGGCGGCGTCCGGGGCCGTCCGGCTCGATCGCACGGCTGCCGCACGGATCGTCGCGGGTCGCGTCGACATCCAGATCCGGTCAGCACAGGCAGCTCTGGAAGTTACGGCTTCGCCGCCAACCGCGCGCTGATCGCCGCGACGATCGTCGGATCTGCGGCCATCGCCGCCCCCCACGCGCGCGCGACCTCGAGATAGCTTGCGTCGTCGAGGCCGAGCACCGGCAGCGCCTCTGCCGGGCCATGCAGCGCGAGCTCGCGGATCAGCGCGACATAGTCGCTGATCCGCGGCACCTCGCTGCCCGGCACGATCACTCGATCGTCATACACGCGGGCCACGGTGGGCTCACCCACCGGCGTTCCGCCCCGCCGACGTAGCTCCTGGTGAAACTCGCCGCTGGTCATTCGGCTTCCGAGCCGCACCACCGGATCGCGCGCGAAATACGCCTGCTCGCGCAGCTCCATCGCGTGGACGCGACACAGCAGCGCGTCGTGGTCCGTCGTCCCAACCGTCGCAGATAACATCGAGAGCGCCGCGGACCGCGCGCGCGACGTCACACCGAGGTGATTCTCGGATGGCGTGCGAAACCGCAGCGCCACCAGCGCACCGCGTCGGGTCCGCCAGCTCTCGGCGCTGAGCTGCGCGGCTGCCTCGCTGTGCGCACCGGACTCGAGCAGACCGAACACGGTATCCCGCCGTCGTCCGAACGAGCGCCCGCGGCCGGCGGGATCGACTCGCTGGAGCTCCGCGCGCGCCCTCGCATGTGCGTCGACCATCATCTCGTCGAGCGCGGTCGGATCGAGCTGGTGGGCGCGCGTGAATGCCAGCGCGGCCCGTGCGGCATCACCCGCGCCCAGCGCCAGCACCGCGAAGCTCGCCCATTGATCCGCGCGCACGTAGCTGCGGCTCGCGTAGTCGAGCATGGTCAGCACGTCGGCGCTGCGCTGCGCTTCCGACACCAGGCGAACCGCGATCTCGACGGCACGCTCGCGGTCATAGCGCTCGAGTGCGCCCAGCAACTCGGGGAGCTTGCCCTGACGTGCGAAGGCCACGGCGAGCGTGTGCTGCGCCTCTCGGTTCGCGGGGTCGAGCGCAACTGCCCACCTGCCGAGCCGCTCCGCCTTCGCCCACTCCGCGGTCGCGATCGCATCGGCGGCGTCACCGAGCGCTCGGTCAGGCGACAGTGATAGATCGCTCCCCGCTTTCGCCCACGGCTCCGCAATCGATCGCAATGCGCGATCGCGCGCTGGCTGCGACGCCGAGCCCAGCCCCGCACCGAGGACGCTGATCGCCCCCGGCAATCTCCCAAGATCGAGCATCACCCGCGCCGCTTGGACGCACGGCGACGCGGTCACACCCTCGGTCAGATAGCACGCCGTGTGCAACGCATCGACCGCATCGTCGGGATCGATCTGGCGCTGGGCGAGCTGCGCTGCCACGGCCTCCGCCCATTCCTCGGCGCCGAGGTACCCGGTGTGCATCGCGAGCCGAACAGCCTGCGCCGATACCGCACTCGCCCAGCCCTCCGGCCGGTCGCGATGGAGTTGCGCGATCGAAGCCGCGAGCACCGCGGTTTCCTCGGGCCCGAGCAGACGAGCGGCGATGGTTGCATGCTCGCCGGCAAACCCGGCGAGGTCACCCGATGCGCGCTCGTCGATGCCACAGCTGTGCTCGACCGTCGCGAGCCAGGTGGTCCCGATCCAACGATCGACTCTGCGCATCACCTGATCGAGCGCGCCGAGCACCGCACGCGCGTCGCGATCACCGAGCGCATCGCGATGGCACCTGACCAGCGCGAGCGCTTCACCCGCGACCGTCCGCAGCGCGCCGACGATCGGCGTCGATGGTGTGGTGGTCGCGGCGAGATATCGGCCGAGCGCTTGCGCCGCGACATATGCGGCGGCTCGTGCGATGCGCTCCGGGTCGTCCGGACGCACCTCGGTGAACACGGCCTCGATCCAGCGATTGACCAGCCGATCGGCCCGCGCGGCGATGTCTGATGCCTCGCCGGTGCCGCGCGCTCGACGAAATCGTCGAGGTGCGATCTGCTCGGCGAACATCGCGTCGATCGCTTTGCGGCCGGGGGTGTCAGCCGCGAACCCTGCTAACCACCCCGGGTCGAACTCGGTGGGCGTCGTCGTGCCCAGCGCGCGCTGGACGATCGGCCGTGCACCGGCGTCGGGAACGAAGTCCGCCAGATCGCGCGCCATCCTCCGGGCGAGCGTCGCCGCACCCACCGCGAGCCGCTCGACGAGTGCAGCCTCCAGGAGCTCGACCGGCGCACTGGATAGCAACAAGCCACAGCGCGCGATCGCCACGTGATCGTCGCGGCCCGGCTGGGTCAGCTCGACGCGCCACAGCTCTTCGACGCCCCGGCGCCATTGCTCGGCGGCGAACAGGCCACGCGCCGCCGCGAGCCGCGCGACCGGCGTGGTGAGCCCGCGCCCGAGCCCGAATCGCCCCCACACCAACGGGATCTCCTGCTCGCGTCCGAGCGCGGTCAGCGCGTCGATCTTCATCGCCAGATCGCCGCAGGTCGCGGGCTCCGCACAGCTCAACCCCTCGACGACGCGGGCCGGATCGCCGCGCACGTGAGCCTCGCGTGCGTAACACGTCGCGAGCACCTCGGGGTCGGTGCGCCAGCTATCGAGGCTGCGCTCGTGGTTGGGCCAGCTCGCTTCCCTGCCCGCGATCCGGCTGGTCGCGAGGGCGATCGCCTCGTCCAGCCGGCCGACTCTGACCAGCGCGTCGGCATGCGCCAGGTCGATCGCGATCTGATCGGAGAACCACGGGAACACATCGCCCGGGCATCCGTGGGCCTGGCGGCTCCGCATGGTTTGCTCGAGCAACACGCCGAGCCGGTCGGTGTTGCGCAGCATCGCCAGCAGCGCGCGATGGGCTTCGGCTTCGTCGGCGTGTGCCGGCAGCGCACGCTCCAGGAGCCGGACCGCTTCATCCGCGAGCCGAGCATCATGCAGCCGTGCCGCCGCCTGCTGGATCACCTCGAGCCATGCGGGACGACAAAGCGCTGCGATCCCCGCACACGCCACCGCCTCGAGTGGCGTCGGTGTGCGCCGCGGCGAATCGGACGTCGCAACACGCTCGAGGTCGCCGCTGAGCTCGGTATACGGCCGCGCCCAGAACGGCGCAGCCGCGATCACCTCCCTGAGCAGCGCGAAGTCGCGACGATCACCGGCGCGATACTTCGCGAACAGCGCTTGTGGATGCTCGGGATCACTCGCGAGGATGAGCTCGTCGAAGCTCTCGCGGAGCACGAGCTGGAGCAGCCGCAACGTCGGAACCTTCAGGGTCGCCGGCAAGCGGTTGGCGACCGAGCGCGCGAGCTTGGACGCCGCGGTGGTCCCGGGCTTCAGCTCGGACGCGGTCGGCACGACGTCATCGAGATCCGCAGCCGAGGGTGGAGATGGGCTCGACCAGGTTCGCGAATGTTCGCCGAGCACCGGTGAGACCAGGCGCGCGACACCAAGCAACTCCTCCGCCGTCGCGGGCTCGAACCGCCTGGTCGCGCGCCGAAGCCCGCGCGCCGCGACCCACGCGGCGAGTGCGTCGTCGATCTGATCGCCCAGCCGGCGGCCCGAGCCCTCGAACGAACGTCGCGTGCCATCGCGCGCGATCGCATGGACCGTCACGCCGGGCGCAGCGCTCAGCATGACGCTCAGCCAGACAACCTCATCCCGACGCGTCGTGATGAAGAACGCATCGTTTGGGCTGGCTCCGATCGACGCATTGAGCGGGGTGAAATGGCCATTGGTGGGGACGAGCGGCGTCGACTCCGGGTCGTACACCGCGAGCTCGGGATGCCGCTGGCAGGTCTCGATGCATGCGATCCACAGCACCAGGGCGGCCTCGTGCGCCAGCACCGCGTCGGCACCCTCGATCCGCACCTCGGGGAACAGGAACGCGACGCGATGCGGCTTGCGCAGCACGAACATCAGCCGCCTCCGAGCTCGTGGATCGCGATCCGCCGGGTCCCCTGTCGCTCGAGCTGCGCGATCAGCTCGGCCGAGCACCCAGTCCCGAGGATGTAGAAATCGGTACCCGGCAGCGGACCGATCACCTGCCGCGCGCCCGCACGCTCGATCGCCGCCGCCACGAGCGTCGGATCTTCGACGTCGCCGGCGACAAACACCGTCGACGCCGCGACCGTCCGGCGAAGACGATGCTCGACCGCGAGCACGGGCTCGAATGCTCGATGATCGGGTTGCGCGTCGTCGGGCGCCGGGCGGATCAGCGCGAGCACGCCGGCGAGCCCACCGTGGATCGCCGCGATCGCCGGCCGTTGCAGCGGCGCTCGCTCGATCAACCACTGCTCATGTGGACCGGGGAACTCGACATGGGGCCCGCCGGTGGGCTCGGCGGGCGGCAGATCCTCGTCGAGGATTCGCGCGGTGAGATCCGGGCGGCCGGCGCGATAACACGCCACTGCACGCGCACACACCAGCTCGGGCGTATGCACGGGCGCCGCCGCGGCGAGCTCGAGCGCCGCAAGCGGACGGCCCCAGATCGCGAGCTGCAACGCTCCGAGATCGGCAGCACCCAGCTCGGTGGCGACGCTGATCAGCGAGTCCACGCTGCCACGACGCGCGAGGTGCGCGAGATGAAGCTCGCCGACGATCGACGCGGAAGCCGGATGCGCAGCCACGACCTCGCTCGCACGGATCGGGTCCGCCGCGCCGCGAACCATCCACGCCCACATCCCGTAGATGTAGCGCTCGCGGTGGCGCTCGAATCGAACCAGCGCCGCGAGGTCGTCGGCCGCTTCGCCGCAGCGCGCGGCACGCTCGGACACCGGGAGCGTTGCCGTCACCCGCGCAACCGCCAGCCCTCGTACCGTCGGAATGACGCCGGGATTTGCGAGATGCCATCTCGCGCGGCGGCGGATCAACTCGATCGAACGCATCCCGCGGACCGAATCCTCGAGCAACCCGAGATAGCGCTCGCCGCCGACGGCGATCGCGAGCTGCATCATCTCGAGCCGCTCGTCGATCGGCGCATCTGCGAGGCGGGACACGATCAGCTGCAGCGCCTCCTCCCCTAGCGTGGCGACGATCAATCGCAGCGTACGGATCCGCGCGTGCGGCGGAATGTCCCCGATCGACACGAGGAGCACGCGCGCGAGCGGTGGCGTCGCGAACGCTTCGATGGCGTCACTCCACAGCGTCGGAGCCTGCGCGAAGATCGCCGCGATCAGCTCGGAGCGCACGTGACGCAACGCCTCGATCAAGCGATCGCTGGTCACCGATCCCGCCGTGATCGATTCGTCCGCGACGCTCGCCAGCGCTTCGTCCGCGATCGCCACGGCATCGCTCGGCCACAGCGTCTCGGGGTGGAGCGCCTTGACCTGGCGGTTGCCAAGCGCGTCGATTGCGTGGTCGCGAATCGTCCGTGGAGTCGCTCGATCCGTGGCGAGCTTGGCCAGCCGGCGCGCGGTATCGAGCGATGGGAACATCGCCAGCCAGCTGCAACCTGATGCACGCAGCTGCTCCGGCTGATCCGCCGCGATCATCCAGTGACCGAGCTCCGCGAGGGCGGGCGCGCCGCCGAACCATGCGGCCCCGCGCTCGATCATGCGAGGCACGGCGATCGCTGCGGCCACGCGCCGGGTCGCAAGCGCGTCCACGAGCTGTTGCAGCTGATGGCGGAGCGCCGGTGGCAGCCGATCCAGATCGCCCAATGTCACCGAGGGAGGTGGCACGGCGTGATGATAGGACGACGGCCAGCCTGCGTGGGGTATCCGTGTCAGGATGAGCCATGCGCCGCGCCCTACTCGCCCTCGTCGTGTTTGCGAGCACACCTGCGCTCGCCGACGCGCCGAAGTCTGCACCCACCAGATCGAATGGAGCGATCAAGGGCACGGTGATCTTCGAGGGCAAGCCGCCTGAGCGGGCCCCGCAGCGCCGCGACGCGGACCCGTACTGCGAGAGGACCCCAGCGCTCTCCGACGAGGTCATCGTGACCAACGGCAAGCTCCGCGATGTGCTGGTCCGGATCAAGAACGGTTCGATGGGCACCCACGCACCACCCACAAAACCGGCGATCATCGACCAGAAGGGATGCACCTACACCCCGCGGGTCATCGGCATCGTCGCCGGCCAGAAGCTAGGCGTGCGCAACAGCGACGGGACGTTCCATAACGTGCATGGCACCGTCCGCGGCAAGCTGCTGTGGAACAAGCCCCACGCGCCCGATTCACCCGAGCTCTCGCTGGAGACGAGCGCGAAGCCCGGCGATGTCGTCGACGTCGTGTGTGACGTGCATCCCTGGATGCATGCCTACGCCGTCGTCAACGACCACCCGTGGTTCGCGGTGACCGGCGATGACGGCACGTTCGAGCTATCCGGACTTCCCGCGGGCACGTACACGCTGGAGGCCTGGCACCCCACGCTCGGCTCCAAGTCGATGACCGTGAGGATCGGCACCGGCAAGAAGGCGGCGATCACCGCGCGGTTTTCGTACAAGGCGCAGCCTTGATGCGCTCCTGCCGGGTCAGCTCGGTCGACGTGCACGTCAAGGCTGTTAGCGACCGCGCCTTGGACCATCGAGACTACGGCAGCTGCGCGGGCGGCGAGAACGTCCCGCCGGCAACGTTGCGGTTCGCGCCGCGGAGCACGATGTAGCCTGCTGACCCGCCACCTCCGCCCGCACCGTCGTTGGGATCGCCCGTTCCGGCACCGCCGACCAGGCTCGTCGACGAGCTACCCGCTCCACCTTGGCCGTTGATCCCGTCGCCGCCGGCTCCGCCCGCAGCGGCGGTGGTGACCAGGCCACCTGGAGCACCAGGCCCTCCGGCTCCGTTGTCCGCGCCGCCACCGCCGCCACCGCCGTTCGCAGCGAGCACGCCACTGACCGTGATCATCGGCGCCTCGAGGCCGATCGTGCCGCCAGATCCTCCGCCACCACCGCCACCGTTGCCCTGACCAGCCGGATCCGTGTCAGGAGCTCCCACGCCACCCGCGCCACCCGAGCCGCCCACGTTGATGTTCCCCGATACGGTGATGGCTTGCCGTGCGGTCAGCTGAACGGCTCCACCGCCGTCGCCACCGACGCCACCCGGATGATTCGCAGTTCCCCCCGCGCCGCCGGGACAACCGCCTAGCAGGTTGGTCGAGTTGATCGAGATCGCGCCTCCGCCGGCACCACCAATGCCCGCGGTGTTGTCGGTGTTGCCGTCACCGCCTCGCCCGCCAACCGCGTGATACCCGCCGCCTCCTCCGCCACCACCTCCGCCTTGGTTGGTCGCCGCCGAGCCCGCGGCATGTGTCACGCACCCGCTCACCACACCGGTCGTGCCGGTGGCCATCGGATTGGCGCCGGCGCCAGGTCCAGCGGTGAAGCTGCTGCTGGCGTCGATCGTACCCGCGACGTCGATCGTCGACCACGACGCGAGGATCAACGCGCGCTCGCCGATCACGCGGAGCGTCACGCCCGCGTTGATCGTGAACGATTCGACCGAGACGATCCGGCGAACGTTGCCCGCCGTGGTCTGCTGCGGGCGCTGCGCGGGAGCTGGCAACACCGTTCCGTTGGGCGCACGCAGCGTGGCATCACCGGTGTTGTAGACATACGTGCCGGGGATCGACAGCACGAGCGCTTCGCTCGGCATCGGCAGCGTGCACGGATCGAAGTGCGCCGGGGTGTACCAATCGACGCAACCGAGCGGCGGCATGCCGTCGATCGACGAGTCCGCCTCCACCTCGCGCGCATCAACCGATGGGGTCTCGTCGAGCAGCACGCAGAAGTTACGGTCACAAACCCGCGGTGACTCGCAATCGGCATCGACCTCGCAGGCGAGCGAGCCCGACCGCTCCGGGAACTTGCATGCCACGAGGGTCACCAAACACAGCGCGATTCTCATGGAAGTCCTCCGGATAACACGACGCCCACGCCACCGTTGATCAACACTGGTGACAACGTCACCGCATCTGCATCCGGCTGTGGATCCGAGGAGCTACGACTCTGCACCACCGCCCGCACCGCACCGATCACGATCGCGGCCGCCCCGACAGCTAACATTGCCTCACCAACGCGCATCCGGAACCGGCCCCGATCCTCGAGCTCGACCAATCGGTCGATGTCCTCGTGCGTATCGGTCGGCGCATTGTTCACGTCATTCGCGAGGCTGCTCGCAGACATCAAGAATCCTGCACCGATCACCGCGACGAACCCGCCAGCGCCGATCAGCGCCCAGCTACCCGCCGTGACGCTGCCGCCGGTCCTCCGCAGCTCGGGTTCCTCCGTGGGCTCCGCGGCGCCCTCCGCCTCACCGGCGGGCTCCGGCTCGGGACCCCCGAACAGCGGGGCAACCGTCGCAGCGACGCCACCGGCGAGCTCGTCGGGCGTTTCGCCCTCGAGCTCGAAGGTGCGCTCCACGCGATCGCCGCCGCGATCAAATCTGACCAACGTCAGCGTCACCTCGCCCGATCGCTCGCGCGCCAGGGTTCCGAACACCAACCGATCCGCCTTCATCGAGCGCGCGATCTTCTCGAGACACGTACCGCTGTCCGCGCTGCACCCCGCGAGCGTCGCGGCATCGTCGATCGGCGCCGCCATCACCTCTGCATCGAGCGACTGCGCGAGGGCCGCGGTGACCTCGTTCGTCGAGCCTGCGAGCTCGGCGGGTAGCTTCGACTCGGCGAGAGGAAACACGCGGGTGTCCGCCCGAGCAGTCGTCGCGGTCGTGATCGCCGCGATCATCAGCCAGGTGGTCGCGTGCTTCATCTAGTCTCCCTGCAATTTCTCGATCCGGCCGCGGACCGCAGCCGCGTCCTTCGCATTGGGCCGGAGCTTGAGATACGTACGCAGCGCATCGAGCGCCTTCGTGTCCTCACCGGTCCGCTGATACAGCACGCCGAGCCCGCGATACGCGACGGCGTACTTCCGATCCACGGTGAGACACTCGCGAAACATACCTTCGGCTTCGCCAAACTCACCGGCGAGGTAGAGCTGCGTGGCCTTGATGTAGAGCTCCTTCGCCGAACCAGACGGTCTCTCCTCCGGCTGTTCGTCGACCGGCGCAGGCGTCGGCTTGGGAGCTGGCGGCTTGCGCGCCGGTTTCTGCGGCTTGGGCTTGGGCGATGATTTCCTGGGCGTCGGATCGACGTCCGGCTCGGGCTCGGAAGGCTCGGGCGCGGTGAGCGGCGGCGGAGCCACTGCCGCCGGCGTTGCGGGCGGTGTGACCTCGGCGGCAACAGGGGGCGTGATCTGCGCTGGTGCAGCCGCCGGTGCTATGGCTGTTGGCGCGGCAGCGGCGGGGGCCGCGGGCGCGAGCGGTGGCGGCGGCGGCGGCGCCGGTGCGGGCGCGGGTGCGGGAGCCTCATCATGCGCGGCAATCGCCTGTTCAGCGGTGGTCGGCCGCTTCTTCACCGATGATTTCCAGGGCTGCGCTAGCAGCAGTGCGGCGACACCGCCGGTGAGCAAACCACCAGCGAGCACGAGCGCCATCCGCTGCCAGCTCGATAGCTCGCGCCGCATCATCGGCGGCGGCTGTGTGTAGCGATCCTCGAACGCCCCACCCACCATCGCGAACTCATCGGCGCGGAATGACTCGCGCGCGACCTGTCCGAGCAGCTCGCGCCGGCGATTGATGCGATCGGTGAACAGCACGCTCATGTGGCGCTCGATCTCGGGGGTACCGCAGCGGTACTTCCAGATCGCGTCTTCGATCGCCTGCTTCATCTCTGCGGCGGTCTGGAACCGATCGCGCGGATCGGGAGCCAGCGCACGCATCGTCACCGCATCGAGCTCCACCGGCACATCGGCTCGATGGTGAGACGGTGGTGAATACTTGGCCTCGAGCACCTGCATCAGCGTCGCTCCGACGTTGTCGGCGAAGAACAGGCGCTTGAGCGTGAGCGACTCCCACAACACCACGCCGAGCGAGAACACGTCGCTGCGCCGATCCATGGGCTCGTTGCGGATCT
>JBFWXW010000066.1:0-33606 GCA_050187075.1 Kofleriaceae bacterium
GCGAGGCGCTGTCGGCGGCCGACGCCATCGTGGTCTCGCAGTACGCCCGCATGTTCGCCGCGTTGTGCGGCCGTTCCGCTCCGATCCTGGACGACATTCGCGACGCGTTGATCTCGTGCTGCTGCAAAGGTCGTCCCGATGAAGAGGGACGTTATCTGCTCGCGGCGATGACGGCTGCGGAAATCGGCACCGCGATCGGCCGGGTGACTCCCGAGCTCGGCCGGATGCCGATCGTTCATGATTTCTATGCGCAGCTCGACGAGCTCGATCTCGGCGAGGTCATGGGTAAGGACAAGCGCATGGTCGTCACGCTCGACCTACGCGAGGACGCAGGGGCAAAGCGGTCGGCGTTCTTGCACCGGCTCGCCAAGCTCGACATCGGCCTGGGCGATCAGGAAGGCGGTGCGACCGGTGACGGAGCCACGCTGTTTCGCGAGAAGTGGCGGCTGGGCTGGTCGCCCAAGATCGAAGCCCAGCTGATCGAGAAGAACCTGTACGGCGATACCATCGAAGCTGCCGCGATCGCTCAGCTCGAGGAGGACGTCGCAAAGGAGCAGCGCCACGCAGGTGCCACCTGCAAGCGGCTGCTCGAGAGCGTCGCGATGCAGGTGCCCCACCTCGTGCAACTCATGCACGCCGCCGCCGCGGCCGCGATCGACGACGACCGCCACTTCGGATCGCAGTGTGACGCGCTGGTGCACCTGCTCGTGCTCGATCGCCTGGCGATCCAGCGCGACCTCGGACGCGACGCGATCGATGAGCTCGCCGAGCGTGCGTTCACGCGCGCGTGTCTGGCGATCAGCGATCTGGTCGCGATCCCCGTCGATCAACAGGAGCAGACGATCGCCCACTTGAAGTCGCTCGCCGAGGCCGTACGCGGTGGCGACCTCGAGCTCGATCGCGCGCTGTTCTCCGATCAGGTCAAGGCCGCGGCGCTGGCAACCGAGGTGCCGTTCCTCCAGGGTGCGTTCGCCGGGCTGCTCGCCGAGCTGCGCGAGCTCGACCCCGCTGATCTGGCCGCGCGCGTCGCCGCATTCGCGACCTCGCACCCGAGCAGGATGGTGTTAGCGGGCGAATTCCTCGACGGCTCGTTTGCCGTGTCGAAGACCTCGATGCTGCTCGGTGCGGACGCGCTGGTCGGGGCGATCGACGAGCTGCTCCGCGCCGCGCCCTGGGAGCAGTTCATGACGCTGGTGCCCAAGGTGCGGCACGCGTTCGAACGGCTGCACGAGCGCCAGCGCCTCGCGTTCGCCGACCGGGTGGCCCAGCGCTACGGGCTCGCCGACGTCGAGCAGGTTGCAACGTTGCCGCAGACCTCGACCGAAGCGGCTGCCTACATGGCCACGATCGACGAGCGGGTCGCGACGATCATGAAGGAGTGGACGTTCTGATGCCGCCCCGCAAGCGCACGCCGCCCGTCAAGACGCCGCCGGCGAAGCCGCCCGCCAACGCCCTGTCTGCCGAGGAACAAAGCCTGGTCAGCCGCTGGCGCCTCGTGATCGGCAAGACCGCCGAGCAGGCCGGGCTTTCATGCCGCGGAGACCCTCAAGCGAGTGCCGCGATGGGCGCGCTCGATTTTGTCTACGAGGCCGACAGCCGGGGTGCCGGGTCGGGCGGCAGCACGTTGACGGTCCCCACGTGGATCGACGCCGTCGGCGAGCTGTTTCCGCGGTCGGCGAAGGAAGTCCTCGAGCGCGAGCTGATCTCGCGCCGCGGTGTCAGCGAGTTGCTCGACCATCCCAAGCTCCTCGAGAAGGTCGAGCCCAACGTCGAGCTCGTCAAGACCCTGCTCACCCACAAGGATCTGCTAGATCCCCGTGCTCGCGTGCTTGCCCGCAAGATCATCGATCAGGTGGTCGAACAGCTGAAGCGCCAGCTCGAGATCCGCGTCGAACAGGCGATCACCGGTGCGCTGCGCAAGGACCGGCATTCGCCACGCAAGGTGTTCAAGAACCTCGACCTCAAGACCACCCTGCGCAAGAACCTCCACAACTGGGACGACCAGCGCCGGCGGTTGCTCGTCGACCAGCTGTTCTACTTCGCGGCCGAGCGCAACAAGCGACCGTGGCACATCATCGTCTGCGTCGATCAGTCGGGATCGATGCTGGACTCCGCGATCTTCTCCGCGGTGATGGCGTCGATCTTCGCCGAGCTGCCTGCCGTCAAGACCTCGCTCGTGCTGTTCGATACCAGCGTGGTGGATCTATCCGGCGAGGTCGGCTCGCCGGTCGACGTGCTGCTCAAGGTTCAGCTCGGCGGCGGCACCGACATCACGCAGGCCCTGGTGTATTGCGCTGGCCTCGTTGCCGAGCCGGCCCGCTCGATCGTCGTGCTGATCACCGACTTCTTCGAGGGCAGAGACGAGCGCGATCTCGTCGATCAGGTCCGTGTCATGTCGGACGCTGGCGTGCGGATGATCGGCCTGGGTGCCCTCGGGTACGACGCGCGGCCCGAGTACAACCGCTCGACCGCGGGCAAGTGCCGCAAGGTGGGAATGGACATCCTCGTATGCACGCCGGAGCGGCTCGCCGAGGCGATGGCGGAGATCATTCGAGGGTAACGATGCTGTTCGAGCTCGACGAAGGTGGGATGCGCAAGTTCTATCGGATCGAGCGCGAAGGGACGCGCGTGGTGCTGGAGTGGGGGCGACTTGGCGCGAAAGGTCAGCGCAAGGTGCTCGAGCTCCCCGACGAGGCAGCAGCGAAGGCGGAGTACGACAGTCAGGTGTTGCGGCGCTACGGGCGCGGCTACTTGAAGGTCCACAACGAATCGGCGCCCTGCGACCAGGCAATCGCGAAGGCGGAGGCCGAGACGGCGCGGCTGTCGGCTTCCGTGCCGCTCTCGAAGTCACCGCGATTCATGTTCGTCCATCCAAGGACGCGCCGGTTCGTGTGGCTCGAGCAGCGCGGCGACCAGCTGTGGTCTGCGAGCGGTGAGGTTGGCAGCGAGGCAACCGCACACCCCGAGGTCCGGACGCTCACGTCCGCTGCCGCCGCCGCGCGCGCCCAGGAATCGCGCGTTCGCGCGTTGCTCGCCGACGGGTTCGCGCTCGATGCGTTCGACGCAAAGCGCTCACGCGTCAAGCCAGCGAAGCCAAGCGCGAAGCCCAAGCGCGCCGCGCCCAGGTCACCCGCAACGCCCACACCTGACAAACCACTCACCGGGCGACGATTTGCGTTTTTTGGCGAGTTCGCGATCTGGCCCGCGTATCATGGCGTACCGCCGATCGGCGTGGCTCGCCAGCTCGGCGCGGACGCCACCGAGGAGCTCGCCGATCTCGATGACGTCGATGTCGTGGTGTTCGGCGACCTGCGCGGGCCGAATCGCTCGCAGGCCAAGAAGCGCGTCGAGCGCAAATCCGGCGTCGAGGTGATGGATGAGGCCAGCTTTCGCGAGCTCGTGCGGATCGATCTGCGGGGCAAGCGCTTCGCGTTCGCGGGCGGTTTCGACTGCAGCCCCGAGGGCCTCGACGACGGCCTGTTGACCCGGATGGTCGAGGCGACCGGCGCGACCGTGAGCGCAGAGATCGACGAAACGCTCGACTACCTCGCGATCGGCAACCGCCGCGGACCGAGCAAGATCGCGAGGGTCAACCAGGCGACGCGGTTGATCGAAGCTGGCGCGAGGATCACCAAGCTCGATGAGGATGCGTTTCTGGATCTCGTCCGGATCGAGCAGCCCGCCGGTACCACCGGCAAGCTCGACTTCTCGGGGTTCATCGGCCAGCTCTACGGATACGTCGATCGCGGCAAGCTCGGCCGAGCGCTCGACATGTTGCGCAAGGATCGGTTCAAGCTCTACGCACAGCTCGAGCCCGAGCATCTGGTCGGAGTCGTGCGGAGCCAGAGCGGATCGGGAAACGTCTACGCCAGCTGGCTCGCCCACGACGGTCGCTACGGCTGTTCACAGCCCGATCTCAACGAGTGCATGGGCCTTCAGGGCTCGATGTGTAAACACCTGCTCGTTCTCGTCGTCGGCCTGTCGCGGACCGGCGAGCTGCCCATGGCGCAAGCGCTCGCCTGGGTGCGCGGAGCGCAACGCAAACCACCGCGCAAGAACGACGAGCTGTGCGCCTCGACGTTCATCCGTTACAAAGGCGCCGAGGCCGGCCAAGTCGATTGGCGACCCACCGAGACCATCCCCGAAGATTTTTATGCACTTTGAGCCAACGAGCCACCGGGTAGGGGACGAGGCACAGGACGCAAGAGCGATCGCGACGAGGAGCTTCACGGGTGCGGTGGCAGCACGGTCACCTGCGAGCCAGGCCGGCGACAACGCGCGCTTTGGCTAGCGCCGCGACTCGCGCCACTGATTCGCCTTGGAGGCGGCTTGAAGACCCAGACCGAGCACGATTGCAGTCACCGACCATTTCCAGGTGAATACGAGGCCCGACATTTGGTAGAGCGACAGCGACGTGTAGACCGCGAAAATACCGGTCGCGGTGTAGATCGCAAATGTGGTCTTCTTGCCCGCGATCGCAGCAAGCACGACGTTCACGGCGGCAGCGACGCCGGCGAGAACGATGATGAAGTGGTAGCGGTGGACGAGCTCACCGAGCGGGTCATCCGCTGGGAACACGAGCCCGAGACAAGACCCCCACTCCGCTGCGGAACCGGGCACCTTACAAACCCCCATGAAGCGATCGTAGTTTGCGTACGCCGTCCAGGCGTAGAGGACGCCGATCAGCACGAGTGCGATGCGGGCGAGCTTGATATACAAGCCCGTCATATACGAGGCCATCTCGAGCGCGACGTGAGGCACGTGTGAGGCGGTTCGTGGGTCCGAAGTCATCGGGCTCAGTTGGGGTCGCGAGAGACCAATCGAAACCACAGGTCGCGCGCAACACCGCAGAGCTCGCAGCGAACGGCGACCTGGCGCAGCCCGGATGCCGGGGCGCGGTGTTCGAGCACGCGGAACGGCCCCTCGCACTGGGGGCATGCCAGCGCGCGGGCGCGCACCTCGACCACGGAGGCGGACACGACCTCGATCGGTCGCTGTTGTGAGCCGCCGGGCGAACGCGCCGCCAGCAGCTCGCGATCACGCACCAGCTCGCGCAGTGGGTTCCTCTTGCGCCAACCGAACAGCTTCATCATCATCTCAAACGAAGTTCGCGACGCAATGTCGCGGAATTCGTGGTTACGGGCACCTCACCACCACTGACTATTGGTAGTCGTGTGATCCGCCACCCGGTCATGTTACGCCCGCAGGGCGGCGACAGCCGTTCCAAGCGCCGGCTCGACCAGGCCGAAGCACTCGCCGAGCAGCTTGCCGATCTCCGCCACCGGCGAGATCGAGCTGTTCCCGCTTCGCGCGCAATCACCCGAGCTGGCGCGCACGCTGATGCTGCTGACCGCGGCCCTTCACACGTTCGAGCATGTGACCGAGGAAGCGGATTGAACCACCTGTTCGATCTGGGCGCCCATCTGACCGGGGCGCTGCTCACGTCATGACCGCTGCTCGGACAAGCGCTCGTGTTCGGACCAGCGGCGTGGGCGCCCGTGGTCGTGCGATAACAGGCGGCGGTGACCGATCTCCCGCTGTGGAAGCGCATGCCTGTCATCCTCGGACTGGTCGCGCTCTCGTTGTGGTTGGCCTCGAAGGCGGTGCAGACGATCGAGGTCGCGTGCGAGCCGGACGCCGATGGGCACGTGTCGTGTCGCTACGAGCTGCGCTACGCGGGGATCACCAGGCGCGCCGAGACGTTCACCCCCGCATCCGACCGCGTGACATGGCGGCGGGTGGGCAAGCATCAGAACCAGGGCGAGGTCTACGCCCAGCTCGCGACGGGAGACAAGCTCACGATCGAATGGCTATCGGACGACGAGGCCGAGGCCGCGGCCGCTCAGCTCGTGCGTGATCCGCATTTCAAGCTCGAGAGCACGGGACCACGATGGTGGGTCATGTTTCTGCTCGTCACGATCCCCGTCGCGGTGGTGCTCGTCCGGCCGCAGCGGCCCGCGGTCGTGAAGGGCGACGGAGTTGCCCCGCCCGTCGTGCAGTCGAAGAAGGCGCGGCGCGCCGCCCGCGGCCGGCAGCGAAAGGCGGCTGACAGGCGCTCCTGATGGCAATGCCGGCGTCGCTCGCACCTAAAGAACCTGGGCCCGTGCGGCCCGTCCCCGGTTTCCCTCAAACCTAGGCCCGTCCGGACGGGCCGGCCCGTCCCCGGTTTCGATCGGACGCTCGTCGAAGACATCGGCAATTAGCTCCAGCAGCAGCATGGAGAGCGGTCGCCGACCGCGATCTGTACGGTGGCGCGACGACGCCCGTCGTTGCGACGTCGCGAGGGATGGGAGCGGGAGCTGGACGGGCGAGCTCACCGAGCACGCCACATGCAGGACTGACATCGACCTGGCATTCTGGGCTACGCTTGCGTATCCCCGACGTGACCAGAACCCGCACCATCTTGCTCGTAGAGGACAATCCCGATGACGCCGAGCTGACGATCCGAGCGTTCGAGCGTCACAAGATGGCCAACGAAGTCGTGCTCGTCAGCGACGGTGAAGAGGCACTCGAGTACCTGTTCTGCACCGGGGCGCACAAGGATCGCGATCCCAACGCTCAACCGACGCTCGTGCTGCTCGATCTCAACCTGCCCAAGGTCACCGGCCTCGACGTGCTCAAGCGGATGCGACGCGATGAGCGCACGCGCCGCCTGCCCGTGGTCGTTCTGACGTCGAGCAACGAGGAGCGTGACGTCGTCACGAGCTACGATCTCGGGGCGAACAGCTTTGTACGCAAGCCCGTCGACTTCGCGGAGTTCCTCGAGGCAGCGCGTCAGCTCGGGATGTACTGGTTGGTGCTCAACCAGCCCCCGGAGCGATAGATCTCGACCGCGGTCCGTGAGCTTCTGATCGCCGCAGTGCGGAGGAACGCCAGCACGCTCCACGCGCCACGACCTTTGCCTCCGCCCGGCGTCGTGCTTCCACCCTGATCGAGACGTCGTTGCGACGCCCCGGTGTCGCATCGTTGAGACGCCCGGCTGTCGCACGTCGAGGCTCGCAACGCCGTCGAGCGATTCGCTGTCAGCGCGCTGCAGTTCAGCCCGCGGTGATACCGCCGCTACGCTACCACGCATGCGTAGCATCCTGGTTTCATGCCTCGTCATCCTCGGTTGCGGTGACGCTGGCGTCGAGCACTCGTCGCGGTTCGTGGGGACGTGGGCGGTCGAGGAGACCGTCGCGCACGCGGAGTACGGTGCGGCGATCTACGAGCTCGATGCGGATGGCGGAGTCGTCCGCACGTTGGTCACCCCGTGGTATCCGTACCCTCGGGTGTCGCGCGAGGGCGACCCGACCCTCACCTGCGAGCCCGCCAGCACGTGGCACAGTGTCGAACATCTGCTGGTGCTCCAAGGAGCGTGCAGCGACGGGAACGCCCGCGACATCGCGATCGAGTTCGTCACCGACACGATGCAGAACATCGAAGCAGGCACGGTCGAGCTGAAAACCGTCGATGGTGATGCGGGCTGGCGGGAACCGATGTGGGGCTGGTCATTCACCCGATGCGTGGAGGCGACCTGCGGCGGTCTTCAGGAACCGCCGATCGAGACGTAATCCTCGATCGACTGAGCGTCCGCGCTCGCATCGTGCGCCCGCCGCGAGTGAAATGCATCCACATGCACTCCCAGGTCGAAGCGAAGCTCGCGGAAGCAGAAGCCGCGAAGACGCCTTAGAACGCGCCGCCGTAGAGCGAGAAGATCACGGGATCCGTCGACGAGGATCGCGTGCGTGGCGTCGGGCTCGCTTCGTTGGTGAGCACGTCGCGATGAAATAGCAGCGGCACCGCGACGCCGATCGCACCGCCGATGAGCGCGCCGGTGAACACGTCGGTGAAGTAGTGCGCGTCGCACGCGATGCGGAGGTAACCCGTCGTCGTCGCGAGCACGAACCCGCCGGCCCAGATGTACGGCGCGGAGCGGTAGCCGCGCAGGCTCGCGACGGTACCCGACGACGTGGCCATCGTGAAGGCGAGCGCCGTGTGACCCGAGAAGAACGACGTGTTCCAGTCATTCCTCGCGCGCGTCGGCGTGCCCTTGAACTCCGCGAATGGGCGGCGGCGACCGAAGATCACCTTGAACGTCTGGTTCACGACGCCGGTCGCGACGCCGGCCTGCAGCACCGGAAGCGCGTCGTCCAACCACTCGCGATTGTCGTTGGCATCGAGGTTCGAGAACAACAAACCGCCGAGCGCGAACACCGGGCCGCCGACATAGCCGGTGAGGTTCGACAGCTGATCGGGCCCCTTCACGTGCTCCCACACGAGCGCGTTGCGGATCGATCGGTCGAGCGCGTTCGCTCGACACCAGCGGCACTCCTGCGGCGTGATCTGTTCTTTGAGCCCGAGCTCGACGACGAGATAGGCCCCGCTGCCGAGAATGATCGGAATCGCTTGATAGACGTAGCGGTTGCGATCGCTGCGCTCGTGGGGCGATGCATGAACGCGCGCGCCGAACAACGCGAGTAGCGCGAGCACACGCAGGAAGCGCATTCGTCCGGACGATAGCCGATTCGGCGCCAAGGATAGGCGGAACAAGCGGGGAACCGGGTGCGCGGGGTGGAGCCGGCCCCGGACGACGCGCAGGCAGGCGGTACGCGTCATCGAGCCCGCGTGAGCCTCGGAGCGGGTTCGCAGCCGAAGTCCAGATCCGATTGGGCGTCCGGTGGGAGCGAGTGCCGGCGAGACCGGCGGGACATGGTTTCTGGGTCACCGGCTTTGCGCACCGGATTGCGTCCTGCTGAAACGTGGGGCCGTGTCGATCCACATGGGACCGGTTCGGGCTGGACCGCGCAGACATTGCGGCCAAAACTCTTTGTAAAACGGCGGCTTGGGATTACGAAAGACTCTCTCGACGTTCCAGACGGCGCCGGACGATTCCATCTCCTTCACCATCCCGATTCGCGCTTCACGATCGAAGCCCACCAGTCGAGCCATCGCGTCGTCTACCAAACCGCACGCACGGACCTCCTCGGCCTGGCTGAGCGCGGCTTTCTGGAGCAGACCAGGATCGGCAAGCGGATGTACTTCACGGGCGCGCGAGATCTAGCGAAGCGGCTCAACCCGTAGCTGACCGCTCGGTGCGGCCCCATGACGACCGCGCTACGCAACTCGCCGTAACCTTAGGTCGCTCCGTGGTTCGTCCTGTTAAGAGCTTCCGGGGCCCGCGATGCTGGTGCTCCCGCGCACATGAGGATCCCGGTGCGCCGGATCGACAAGGCGCTGCGCGAGCTGATCCGGCGCTGCGTCCCGGGCTGGGATCGCTCGAAGTTGGCGATCGTGATCTTGTCACGTATCACGAGACCGTCGCACCGCTGCTCGCGCGTCACTGCAAGTGGCTGCTACCCCGATGGACACGAGGCGCCGCTTCCGCTGACGGGACCAGAAACCGGGACAGGCCGGACGGGCCCAGGTTTCACTCGCCACAGATCTGCGTGCACGACGGGGTCGCCTGCGCGGCGTTGAGATCAGGATCGCGAACCTGGGGACAGCTCAACGACGCGAGCTCGTCGAGACACGCCGCCGCCTTGTCAGCGCGAAATTTCTTGTCGCCACACAACGTCTCGCGGGTCTGTGCGCTGCACATCCGCTCCTCGATCGTCGCCATCGCGCACTCCTGTTCGGTGGCGGGGAACATCATCGTGGATAGCTCTTCGCTGGAGTAGCAGTCGTAGCTACGGCTGCACGCTGTCGTCATCAGATCCTCGCACAGCTCTCGAGGAGACATTCCGCCGCCGCTGCCGCCGCACCCGATCATCGCGGCAACGCAGATCCCCAGAAGACCGAATCGTGGTGTTCGCATGCTCCACGATCTACGGCCGCCCGCGGCAGATGCTCCCTGGCGCGAAACCTCAGGATGGCGTCGATCGCGCGAGCCTCGTCAACTACGCTGTTCGGTCCGGCTTGATCACCGCCAGCACCGCCGCGATCGTGCCACCCACCGTGGCTACGATCATCAGCTGCGTGCGCAACCGTTGATCCATCACGTCGGGGATCAGCGTCCAGATGCGCGTTCGAATCGCGACCACGGCGAACCCGGCGAGCGCCGCCGTCGCCTGCCATCCCTGCATCGGCGGCTTGATCATTCCGAGCAGTCCCATGAGCGCCGTGATCGCAAACCCACCCACGATGAACAACGTGTTGGCCTTGTCATGCTCGAACGCGGCCGCGATGTTGTCCGACAGCACCAAACCCAGACCGAGGGCACCGAACACGAGGATCAACAACTTGAAGATCGTCATGGCTGTCGCTCCGGGGTCATGATGGCCTGCGCCTGGAGCGAGCGGGGAGTTTTCAACCAGGTTTCACAGCGCGATCAGTCGCATCATGTTTCATGTTCGGTGGTTACCGCACCAGTGCGATTTCATCGCGCTGGTCGCCTCGTCGAAACGGATACAAGTTGCGCAAGTTGAGTCTGACCCCGTAGCCTGGACCACAGATGGCGCTGACCGAAGCTGAAGCGGAGCACCTGCTGTTCAACGCCGCGCTGATTCCAGCGATGTCCGGATCGATCGGCGAGATGAAGGCACTGCGCGCACGTTGTCTCGCGGCCGACATCCCCGCGCTGGTCGGGTGCCCCCCCGGCGCCGGCAAGGGTTGAGGGACCAAGACGCACCTCCTGGTCCAGGAGGCCGACCTTCCCGAGCTCGGCGAGCTGTTGCGCGGCGAGTGGAACGCGCACCTCGAACGCGAGGGCCTGACGCCGGTCGCGCTCGAGGCCTCGGGCGAGCACCTACCCTGCCCGGCCTGCGGTACCGCGGCGCCGCTGGTCAACGGTGCGTGCTCCGATTGTGGGCTCCAGCTCGAATGATCCGAGCCGCATCGCGCCAAATCCAGCCGATCATCGCAAGACGCGCAGTTCCTTGACCTGCCGCCCAGGGGCCGCCCCCCATGGTTCTCGCCCGAGCCGCGTGTACGCGTTCCGCAGACCGCTGTTGATGGGGACACCCGATTTGCGTAGATTCCGCCGTCATGTCCACCGCCGACGAGCTTCCTGCGCCGATCGCGAAGCGGCGGACGTTTGCCATCATCGCGCACCCCGACGCCGGCAAGACCACGCTGACCGAGAAGCTGCTGCTGTTCGGCGGCGCGATCCAGCTCGCCGGCGCAGTGAAGGCGCGCGGCGATCGGCGGCGCGCGCGCAGCGACTGGATGAAGGTCGAGCGCGAGCGCGGCATCTCCGTGACGACGTCCGTGATGACGTTCGACTACAGCGACTGCACGTTCAACCTGCTCGACACGCCCGGCCACGAGGACTTCTCCGAGGATACCTACCGCACACTCACCGCGGTTGACTCGGCCGTCATGGTGATCGACGCCGCCAAAGGCATCGAGACCCAGACCCGCAAGCTGTTCGAGGTCTGCCGGCTCCGCAACGTCCCGATCGTCACGTTCATCAACAAGATGGATCGCGAGGGACGCGATCCGTTCGAGCTACTCGACGAGATCGCCCACGATCTCCAGCTCGAGGTGGTGCCCGCGAGCTGGCCGATCGGCATGGGGCGCGAGTTCCTCGGCTGCTTCGACCTGTTCGCCGATCAGCTCGTGCTGATGGAGCGCAGCAAAGGTGAGTATCTGCAGGAGGGCGTGACGTTGTCCGGCCTCGGAGATCCCAAGCTCGACCAGCTGCTGCCTGACACCGCGGTGGCCAAGCTGCGCGACAACGTCACGATGGTCCGCGAGCTCTGTCCCAAGTTCGAGCTCGAGTCGTATCGCGAAGGCCACATGACCCCCGTGTTCTTCGGCAGCGCCGTCAACAACTTCGGTGTCCGCGAGCTGCTGAGCGGTGTCGCGAAGCTCGCGCCATCGCCGCGACCGCAGCCAGCGCGCGAGCGCAACGTGGTGCCCGGCGAGTCCAAGGTGTCCGGGTTCGTGTTCAAGATCCAGGCGAACATGGATCCCAAGCATCGCGATCGGATCGCGTTCGTGCGGCTCGCGTCGGGACACTTCACGCGCGGCATGAAGCTCACGGTACCGCGCACCGGCAAGACGCTCGGCGTGCACAACGCGATGCTGTTCCAGGCCAACGAGCGCGAGCTCGCCGAGGAAGCATGGGCCGGTGACATCATCGGCATCCCCAACCACGGCACGCTCCGCATCGGCGATGCGCTGACCGAGGGCGAAGGCTTGCACTTCACCGGCATTCCGAGCTTCGCCCCCGAGTTCTTGCGTCGCGTCCGCGCTGACGACCCGATGAAGGCCAAGCACCTCGGCCGCGCGCTCGAGCAGATCGCCGAAGAAGGCGGCGCGCAGGTGTTCAAGATGTTCCTCGGCTCGGACTTCATCGTCGGCGTCGTGGGTGCACTGCAGTTCGAAGTCCTCGCGGATCGAATCCGCTCCGAATACGACCTGCCGTGTCACTTCGAAGCCACATCATTCGAGGTCGCGCGCTGGGTCGATGCAGACGATCCGAAGCTGATCAAGAAATTCGCGGACGCCAACCGCGACAACATCGCGGAGGATCACTCCGGAGCCACGGTGTTCCTCGCGCGCAACGAGTGGCAGCTCAACCGCGCCAAGCAGGATCATCCGCAGCTGCGGTTCCTGCAGACTCGCGAGCAAGCGCCGCTGACGCAAGCGTCGGCGTAACCACCCACGGCACACGGCCGCACATCTGCCGCGCAGCGGCTCGTTGTTTGCTGTAACCGGTCCGGGCCAGCCGCCCACTGGATCGGCATGACCAAGCTCAGCGTTGCGATCATCGTGGTGCTCGGCGTCGGCTGCGGCGGCGAGAGCGAATCGGACCGCCTCGGGGTCGGAGCCGAGTGCGCCGCGAGCGACGACTGCCTAGAGGACGATGGGCAGAGCTGCTTGACTCAATTCAAGGGCGGCTATTGTGGCGTCGCGGCGTGCGCCGGTGACGTCGACTGCCCCGAAGACTCCGCATGCATCGCCCACACCGACGGTACCAACTATTGCTTTCGGACCTGCGTGGACAAGCTTGACTGCAACGCCAATCGGGACGCCGAGAACGAATCCAATTGCTCCGCCAACGTCGCATTCCTCGACGGCGCGAACGAGCGCAAGGCGTGTGTTCCCCCGTCGGCGGGTAGCTGACCTCACAACACGAGGCCACGCCACTGGATCGTAGCGATCACGGCGCGCTGCTTGATGTTGTTCTGTGGGCCGAGCAAACTTCTGAACCCGACCTCGAGCGCGAGCTCGAGATGCTCCGTCGCGCGGGCATTTGCAGCCAGCCCGATCGGGACGTGCCAGCCGTCGCGCCACACGGCGACCTCGGAGTCCCAGCCGGTGTGCAGCGCGAGCTGCCAGCGACAACCAGGCTGGATCGCAAACCACACCGGGATCACCAGCGCGGCCCGGTTCCCGAGATCGCGATTCGCGAGGCCAAGTCGCAGGTAGGGATCGGTCGTGATCGCATAGCGACCAGCCGTCCACCGCGTCAGGACGCCCAGCGTCACCGCCGGCTTCAGCGGATCGGTGTCGCGCAGCATGACGCGGGCGCGCGGCGCGACCGCGAGTGCGCCACCGCGGACGCTCCATCGCAGGTCGATCCCGCTTCCGCGATAGCGCTGATCGCATTTCGACGCGAGCTCGCGGACGCAAAACGTCGCACCCGCGTCGATTCGGTCTACGCTCTGGCTCGAATGGATCAGCCCGATCGTCAGCCGCGGCGTCACGCCGAGCCACACATCGGGTGCGATCGACGTGGGCCGGCCCTCGTTGCGCAGCTCCAGATTGATCTCGGCGGCCAGCGATGCGAGCAGCTCGCCTCGCCCGAGCACGATCGGCCGCGCGACCAGATCGTTCGGTTCGGCGAGCACCGGTGCTGCGGCGAGCACAACCGTCGCAACCACGAGCGCTCGCACGCGGCGACGCTATCACGTGCCGCCGGTGCGTTCGCGCTGCTCGCGATCGCCAGTTGCCAGCTCGAGCTAGCGGACGTCGATCAGGTGTTCTACGACGGCGACGGCCGGCGGGTACATTGTGCAATGGGGCTGGACACCGACACGCACAACTCACTCGTCAGCATCGATACCGCGCTCGACCGCGCGGCGGACCGGGGCGAGACCGTCGAGCTATATGCGCATGTCCCCGGCCGAACGGTGGCGGTTTCGGTGCTCGAGCACGTGATCGAGGGCGCTGCTGCGCGCGGGCTCGCGTTCGTCACCTATGCGGACTTCGCCCATGGTGACGGGCGCGGCCCGGCGATCGCGCTGTCGCTCGACGATTCGTCGATCGCCGAGTGGTTCGCGCTGCGGCCGATGCTCCAGGCGCACGCGGCACGGCTAACGTTGTTCGTCAGCCATCACCAGCTGCTGACCAGTGACGAAACCGCCATGCTCCGCGAGCTGGCCGCCGATGGGCACGACATCGCCGCGCATACGGTGTGGCACTACCGCGCGCCCGAGTACGTCGAGGAGCACGGCCTGGCCGCGTACCTCGATGACGAGGTGCTGCCGTCGATCGATCGCCTGAGAGCCGATGGATACGACGTCACGTCGTTCGCATATCCGTTCGGTGCGCGCACGAGCGAGCTCGATCGTGCGATCCTCCAGCACGTGCCGATCGTTCGCTCGATCGCATTTTCGTACACAGGAATCGTCACGAGCCCATGCCCCGACTGACTGTCTATCGTCGCCTGATCGCGCCGCGGGCCTGGCTCGCCGCCATGCTCGTGCTCGCCGCATTGAGTCGCGGATCGTACGCACAAGGCGTTGACGACACCGCCACCTCGCGCGTCGTACTTGCTGACGCGGATCCAGAGCTGCTCACGGCGCTGGTCGCCGCACTGGCGCCCTGGCGATTGATCGTCGTCGTCGATCCGGTACCGCCGAAGGACGAGGACGAGGCCGAGGCGCGTGCCGACGCCCAGAACGCCAAGTTCGTGGTGTGGCGGGAGGGCAATGAGCTGGTGGTCTACGATCGCAGCTTGACGCTGAGCGATCGACGCGAAGCACCTGGTGGCCCACTCGACCCGACGAGCGCCGCGGCAGCAGCATTGACCGTGAAGACGATGATGCGGCTGCCCGACGAGAGCGGTACCTCGCCACAACCTCCGGTCTTGGAATCGACGATGGGCGTGCGCGTGCAAGCCGGGTTCGGAGCGCGCGTTGCCATGGGCTCGCAAACGGACACCACGTTGCGCGGTGAGCTTGCCGCGTTATGGCGGCCTTCGAGCGCGCTCGGCTGGCGGTTCGGGCTGGCAGGTGATACCGGGAGCAGCGCATCGATCTCGCGCTCGGGGTTCAAGGGAACCTGGAACAACTGGGCGATCGTTGCCGTCGCGAGCTGGTCGACGCCTCGCGGCGCATGGGAGCTCGAACCGTGGCTGGCGGCGGGGCTTGCACGCACGTCGTTCGTCGGAGCCGAGATGGGGACCCCGCGCGACGAAGCGCACACGCTGGGTACGGTGCGCGCGGGGTTCACCGGCCGGTACCGGGTCGGGGTGTGGACCGTGGGGGGAACCATCGGCGCACATGTGTTCCTCCAGCCGCCGACCTACCTGCGAAGCGCAGGCATGGCCATCTATTCGGCACCCTCATTCTCGCTAGTTACGGGTGTCGTGGTCGGAGCCGACATCGGCTCGTAAGTTGTTGCGACCTTTTAACGGAATCGGGCCACTAGGACAATCATGGGAGCGGTTTCGGCAACCCGAGACCACGATCTCGCCCTGGCCCAGAAGGCCGCCGGCGGAGACCGTGGGGCACAGCGCGAGCTGTTCCACGCTCAACGCAAGGCGGTCCATCACACCCTGTACCGGATCCTGGGCTCGAATCGCGACCTCGAAGATCTGCTCCAGGACGCATTCCTCGAGATCTTCCGCGGCTTGGGCTCGTTCCGAGGCGAGAGCTCGCTGTCACGCTGGTGTCAGACCATCGCGACCCGAACCGCGTACCTCGCGATCTCGCGCCGCCGCCCTCCTACCATTGATCTCGCGGTGGTCGAAGACACGATCGCGGGTGACGACGATACGCGGCGGCTCGCGCATGTGCGCGAGGCTGCGCGCCGCCTGTACGCAGCGCTCGAACGGATCGATTCCAAGCAACGCATCGCGTTCGCGCTCGCCGTGATCGACGGCCGACCGCTCGCCGAGGTCGCGCAACTGACCGATTCGTCGGTCGTCGCGGTGAAGACCCGGGTGTGGCGCGCGCGCCGCGAGCTGTTCAAGCGCGCTGCCAAGGATCACGTTCTTCAGCCGTTCTTGGTGGAGCTCGAAGGAGGAAAGTCATGACGATCGAACATCGCGGGCCGCCGCCCGTGGAGCCGATGTCTGATGTGGCGTGGGCACGTGTCGAACGCGGCTTGTGGGTGCGCCTCGATGCAGAGGTAGCTGCGCCCGTCGCGACTCCACCTCGACGCTGGATCTGGATCGTTGCACCCACGATGGCGGCCGCGGCGGCGGCGATCCTCGTGCTGCTGTTGCGCCCGTCATCGACGGCGCTGACCGACACCGAGCCGTCACGTGTGGTCGCGGGCGCTGCGCCGTCGTCGATCATGTTTGGCGATGCCCACATCACGCTCGATGCGCACAGCGCGATCGTGATGAACCGCGAGACCGGCGCGCCGGTGACGCTGGTCGAGCGCGGCGCGGCGTGGTTCACCGTGGCTCATCGCGAGGACCGGCCACCGTTTATCGTTCGCGCCGGCGACACCGTGGTGCGCGTGGTCGGAACCAAGTTCCGGGTGGCGCGCAGCGAAGAACGCATCGCGGTCCAGGTCGAGCGCGGCCTGGTCGCGGTGCAGTTCCGTGGCACCGAGGTGATGGTGAGCCCGAACCAGTCATGGTCTTCGGAACGGCCGCTGGAGGTCCAAGGCGGCGCCGTCGCGACGCCGACGCCAGCGCCCGCCCCGGCGGAACCAGCACTGCCCGAGCCAGCACCGGTCGCCCCCGTACCCGAACCCGCAACCCCGAAACCTGGTCACACTCCTCGTCCGGCACGCGACGTGCGCCGTCCGGACGTCCAGCCTGCACCCACCCCGGATCCTGTTGACCAGACCGGGTCAAACAACAGCGTGTCCGATGCCGATCGCGAGACCTACGATCGGCTGATCGCGCTCGAGTCGCGCGATCCGGGTGCGGCACTGTCCGGCTACCTCAAGCTGTCGCGCTCGTCGAGTCGGTGGGGCGAGCTGGCGTTGTACGCCGCTGGTCGGCTCGCCGCCGATCGCAAGGACTCGCGAGCCCAGGCGTTCCTCGAGATCTATTTGCGCCGATTTCCCAGCGGCGCCAACGCCTCCGATGCACGCAAACTACTTGACCGCTTGAAGGGAGAACCAATTCGATGATCGCACGCACCTGGTTGGTAAGCGTCATGGCGCTCGTTGTGATCAGCTGCGGAAGCAAGGGAGGGGGGACGGCAGCCGACGCGAACGGCGATGGTGATGGTGATGGTTCGATCGGTCCCGACGCCGATACAACGATCTACGTCGATGCGCCGCCGTTTGGCGGATCATGCACGCCCAACACGAGCGCACCGCAGTGCTCGAACTGCATGGACGATGACGGCGACGGGCGCACCGATGGTGACGACATCGAATGCACCGGAGCGTTCGACAACGATGAGAGCAGCTTCAAGACCGACATCCCCGGGGACAACATCGACTCGGTCATGCAGGACTGCTTCTTCGACGGCAACAGCGGCGCGGGCAACGACGGCTGCAATGTTCACGTGTGCTGCCTGCTCGGTGCGGAGACGGTTGCCGAGTGTCCGATCGGCGCCAACCGGTACAAGCCAAACGACTGCCCACCGCCGATTGGCACCAAGGTGCCGTCGGACAAGTGCCAGACCGTGTGTGGCAATCTGACGCCGCCCGGCTGTGATTGCTTCGGGTGTTGCACGGTCTACTTCAACGGCGCGCCCTACGACATCCTCACCAACCCGAACGTCTCGCCGGCGTGCGACGAGACCAACATCAACGATCCAACCAAGTGCAAGACCTGCACGAAGGTCGACAGCTGCGGCACCACCGAGTGCGGTGGAACGACCTGCGTCCTGTGCCCCGGTCAGGACCCGGGCACGCTCGATCCGAGCTGCAACATGACGCCGACGTGCCCCGAAGGCACGACACCTTGCGGGGCTCAGGATGAATGTGGCGCCCAGACCTACTGTTCGAGCGGCTGCTGCATCGGCGTGATCATGTAGCCGTGCAGCACCGCCACGCGGCGGCTCATCCCTGCGGGGCGACCGACTTGGCGATCAGGTCGAGCACGTTCGCCTTGTTGACGTTCGGGTTGCTCGGGTTGTTGTTCCCGGTCGGTGCCCACAGGAAGTCGACATGCGTGTTGGTGCTGTCGGTGCAGAACCGGCCACCGATGACCTTGCCGGTGGCGCCGACCTCGAGGATGTAGTGATAGCGGTCGCGGCGAACGTAGGTCGGCTCGAAGCCGAGCGGGCGAATGCTCGCGTTGCCTTCGGTGATGTACGAGACCGTCGTGGTCACGTCGAACAGCTGGGCGGCCTCCGGGTTGTAGGTCCATGTCGAGCCGGTGTTGCCGACACACGCGTTGGCCGCATCCGGCGTGGTCTCGGTCTGCGCGATGACGTCGTAACCGACGACCGGTTGGTTCCACACCTCGAAGTTCGCCGTGCGGTCCTCGATCAGCGGTAGCTGTGCGATGCCGAGGAAGTTGGTCAGGATCACGTGCAGCGCGCCGGGGTTGACGTCGGAGCACGCCTCGTTCGCCGAGCCATTGACGTCGTGCGTGATCTCCTGCGAGTTGCAGCGGCCGCCGAGCATGACGGCCGAGGTCTTGTCGAAGATGTTCTGAGCGAGCGCCTTGATGTCGGCGACCTCGAACGTGACGCCATTCACCGTCACCGCGTGCTGCGGCTCGGGAACCATCAGCGAGGCGGGCGTCCACGCGTGGCACGTGCCCCACCATCCCGCGATGCCGTCGGCGCCGTCCTCGCCATAGCACTCGTCGATCGCACCATCGCCATTGTTGTCGATGCCGTCGTGCATGATGCCCCCGCCCTGGAAGTTCTTCGACTGCCAGCCGGCGGCCGGGCCCGTGCACGCGTAGTAGGCGTCCCACGCTTCCTTGCTTCCAGTGCCGCAGACCGACGCGGGCTGCGCCTCACAACCGGGGTTGTTGTTGAACGCAGCGTCGTACTTCTCGAGTGGTGACTTGACCTCCGGTCCGAGCCAGCGCGCGTTGTGCGATCCCTCGTAGGTCGGCCAGTAGGTATCCGTCCACGCAACCGGCACCTGACCGACGGCCTCGGGATAGCGCGCCTTCCAGACCGGGCTGGTGAGCTTGCCGCGCATCGGCAGCTCGCTCAGGCGGTAGTTCAGATACTGAGACATCCGCGCCGGATCGTTCTTGTAGTCAAACCCGTCGGCCTTGCCGTCGGCGCCCGGAGGTGCGCAGTCCTGATCGCCAGGTAAACAATCTTCGGCGGGGGCAGAGTCCGAGCCGGCACAACCGGCGAGCTGAAGTGAACCGACAAGGGCGAGACTCAGACCGCTGACCAGATTGCGCATTGCTCGAAGCTCCGGGGTGAAGGTTGAGCAGCACTTCAGCAGCGTTTGTGCCACCGCCTGCGGTCGTGATCTCGCGATGTTGTCCGCTCGACGATCGGCGACGCCACCTGCCTCTGCCGGCGCGTCGAATTTCCAGCAAACGCTTGGTTGCAGTGTCCGCGAACTGGTGAGAGTCGCTCGGGCATTTTCGCCCGGCCAGCGCGAGACGCGCGGCGTGGCCGAAACCGGCGAGGGCCCCGAACGGAGCGCTCTCCGTGCGGGGCCTCGGGTGCGTGCGGCGTGAACGCCGGCGCGCTGGTGGAGGTCAGATCACTCGGGCGCCACCGACTTCGCGATCAGATCCAGGACCGTCGCCTTGTCGATGCTCGGGTTCGACGACTGGAACTCACCGGTCGGCGACCACAGGAAGTCCACGTGCGTGTTCGCGCTGTCGGTGCAGAACCGGCCGCCGATGACCTTGCCGGTCGCGCCAACCTCGAGGATGTAGTGATAGCGGTCGCGACGGATGTAGTTGGGCTCGAAGCCGAGCGGGCGAACGCTGGCACGACCCTCGGTGATGTACGACACGGTCGTCGTCACGTCGTACAGCTGCGCGGCCTCCGGGTTGTACGTCCATGTCGCCCCGGTGTTGCCGACGCACTCGTTGGCGGCCGCTGGCGTGGTCTCGGTCTGGTTGAGCACGTCGTACGCGACGACCGGCTGGTTCCACACCTCGAAGTTCGCCGTGCGGTCCTCGATCAGCGGCAGCTGCGCGATGCCGAGGAAGTTGGCCAAGATCACGTGCAGCGCGCCGGGATTCACGTCCGAGCAATCGTCGTTGGCCGAGCCGTTGACGTCGTGCGTGATGTGTTGCGAGTTGCAGCGACCACCCAGCATGACGGCGTCGGCCTGGTCGAACACGTTCTGAGCGAGCGCCTTGATGTCGGCGACCTCGAACGTGATGCCATTCACGGTCACCGCGTGCTGCGGCTCGGGCACCGAGAGCGAAGCGGGCGTCCAGGCGTGGCAGGTTCCCCACCACGTCGCGATGCCATCGGCGCCGTCATCGCCTTCACATTCGTCGACGAGACCATCGAAGTTGTTGTCGATGCCGTCGTGCATGATGCCGGCGTCCTGAAACTCCTTCGACTGCCAGGCGGCCGCCGGGCCCGCACACTCATAATAAGCGTCCCACGCCTCCTTCGCGCCGAACCCGCAGATCGCGGTCGGCTGGGTCTCGCAGCCGGCAGCGCCGTTGAACGCGGCGTCGTACTTCTCCATCGGAGACTTCACGCTCGGGCCGAGCCAGCGCGCGTTGTGCGAGCCCGCGTACGTCGGCCAGTAGGTGTCGGTCCATGCGACCGGGACCTTGCCCACGGCGTCAGGGAACTGATCCTTCCACACCGGGCTGGTCAGCTTGCCATTGAGCGGCAGCTCATCGAGCCGATACGTGAGGTGCTGAGACATCCGCTCGGGGTCGTTCTTGTAATCGAACCCATCGGACTTGCCATCGCCGCCGCCGCTCGTGCATTCGATGTCACCGGGCAGGCAATCCTCGCCGGGTCCACGATCCGATCCGGTGCATCCGGCGAGTTGGAGAGAACCAAGAACGGCGAGACCGAGACCGGTGACCAGATTGCGCATGCTCAAGCTCCAGGCGAAGTAGGTTTGAGCCTCGTACTCAGCAGCGTCTGTGCCACCCGAAGCGATCGAGATCTCGCGATGTTGTCAGCGTTGGATCGGCCACGTTGGTTGCCGCGCCGGCTGGCTTGGCTTCCAGCAAACGCGAGGTTGCACGGCGGGGGCGTGGTGTCGACGAAATCGCCACGCTCCGCAGGCGGGCATCGGCGCGTGATAGCGTTGGAGGTCATGAGGGCTGTAGCGGCCGTTGGCTGCGCGTCGGTCTGCGCGCTGGGCTGCGCATGTCAGTCCGCCGCTGCACCATCGACGACGCTGTCGCTTCGAGCAGCATGTGCCACCAACGAGTTCTGGGCTGGCGCCAGCTGCAAGCCGCGCGGTGATGGAGCTGCCAAGGTGGCGGCGGGAGTCGATGCGCTACGTCGAGCCGAAGTCGACGAAGCCACCGCGGCGCTCGACGCCGCCGCGAGCGCCGGACCGCTCGACCACGAGACCAACGTCTCGCTGTGGGAACAGCGCGGGATCGCCGCGGCGTACGTGGACGACGAGCGCACCGCGAGCGCCGCGTTCGAGATGTTGCTCGCGCTCGATCCGGGTCACTTCCTCAGCTATCACACCTCGCCCAAGGCAACGTTCGTGTTCGAGAAGGTCCGTAACGAGCTCGGATCACGCGGCGCGCCGACGATCGACATCAACTGGGCGCACGGCCAAAAGGTCGGCCGCGCAGTTCCGCTCGATGTCTCGGTGCTCGCTGATCCGTTGCGATTCCTTCACTCGGCCACGCTCTATGTCCGGACCCGTGGGGACGCGTCGTGGCACGCTGCGGACGTGTCGCTGCGCGGAGCGGGTACGGAACAGCATGTGGTGCTTCCACCCGTCGTGGCAACCAAGCCCGTCTCGCTCGAGCTCTATGTCCGGGCGTACGACGCAACCGGAAACGAAGTCCTGTTGTGGGCAGACCCGAAGCGCCCGCGCGAGATCCCGTTGCGCTACGATCCTCCGCAGCCCTGGTATCGCAAGTGGTGGGTGATCGCGCTTGGCGGGACCGTCGCGGCGATCGGGACCGGGGCGATCGTTTATGCGGTCACGCTTGCGCCACCCGATCGCGTCCCCGGCTCGGTGACCGTGAACCCGTGACCTGCCCGAGAGTGGCGCCTCACGCATTACGCCGTGACCCAGGACCGTAATCTCGCCCACCAGTGATCCGTCCCCGACGTCAAGGATTGGCGCCGATGCTCCTGTTTGGGGCAGACGGCCTAACCATGATACGAGGAAGCTAGTTGTGAGAACGCTTAGCTCGGTCCTTGGTAACTCCCAGCGACTCGATGGCGGGGCCATGTTCGGCAACGCGCCGAAACCGATGTGGGAGCAGTGGATCGCGCCCGACGAGCTCAATCGGATCCCCCTGGCGTGCCGCTGCCTCGTGGTCCGCGATGACACGAAGATCATCCTGCTCGAGACCGGGATCGGTGCGTTCTTCGAGCCGAAGCTGCGCGAGCGCTACGGCGTTGTCGAGGAGCACCATGTGCTCCTGCAATCGCTGGCCGAGCTCGAGATCGCGCCCGAAGACGTCGATGTCGTGGTGCTCTCGCATCTCCACTTCGATCACGCAGGTGGGACGCTCGCCGAGTGGGAGCCCGGCGAGCCGGCGCGGCTGGTGTTTCCCAACGCCACCTATGTGGTCGGCGCGGAGGCCTGGCAGCGCGCGATGAAACCACATCCGCGGGACAAGACGTCGTTCATCGCCGGGATGACCAACCTGCTCGCGGCGAGTGGCACGCTCGAGCTCGCGGCCTCGGATCGTGCGGCGGCGCTGGGCAACGGGTTTCGATTTCATCGCAGCTCGGGGCACACGCCGGGGCTGCTGCTGACCGAGATCGACATGCCGGATGGCCCGGTGCTGTTCGCGTCGGATCTGATCCCGGGCCGGCCGTGGGTGCATGCGCCGATCACGATGGGCTACGATCGCCATCCCGAGCTGCTCGTCGACGAGAAGACGTCGCTGTTGACCAACCTCGCCAGTCGCTCGGGCCGGTTGTTCTTCACCCACGACCCGGACATCGCGCTGGCCAAGGTCGCGGTCGATGAGCGCGGCCGGTTCGTGACGTTTGACGAAGTCTCGGCGGTCAGAGATCTCGCGGCCTAGCGACCGCCCGGCCGCCGGCGTCCCTACTGATCTTCGCTACACGACGTCTCCGACCAGCGCGCCATGAAGCCACCGCCACGGGGCGCTTCGCTGGGGAAGTAGATGCCGTGGATCGTGCCGTGGTCGCCAGCGCGCACCAACCATCGCGCCTGGAACGCCCCATCCTCGTAGCTGCCCTTGAGGAGGCCGACGAACTGACCTTCGCGGTTGATGAACTTGCCGTACATCACCGCCTCGCCGCTTCGGCGATGGCCGTAGACGCCGCGGATGTGGCCGACCGGTTCGCCATCGGCGTTCGCAACCACACCGAGGTAGACACCGAGGTTCGGCCGCAGCTGGCGCCAGCGACCGCGCATGAACCCGTGATCGCAGGCGTCGCGCTCGCGAACGCCGCTGACGATGATGCGGTTGCCGCCACCGACATCGACGACCAGCGGACCTGCCGCGAGCTGCGCGAGATCGAACGTGACCGCCGCACTGGCGTCCGCCGGCGTGTAGGTGAGCGTGAGCGGGTCAGCCGAGCTGGCGGCCGGATCGATCACCCGCAGCGCGAGACCATCCGCGAACGGCCGCGTGCGCGACTCGAACGAGATCGCATCGCGTGACACGCGCGGCAGCAAGCGATCGGTCGCGTCCTCGAACGCGATCCGGCGGCGCAGCACCATGCCGCCGCGCGACAGCCGAAGCTCGCCGCTCCAGTCGCGGGCGTCGGTGGCGTTCGGGTCGGCGGGGAGCTGGCCCCAGACGATCATGACGTTGCGTACCGAGACATCGACGGCAGCTTGCATCTCGAGGAGGCCAGGATCGCTGACCATCGGATCCTCGATCGCTGCATCCGCTTCGATCTCGGCGCTGGCGTAGAGCTCGGTCTCGCCGAACATCGGCGCTTCGTCCTCGGTGTCGAAGCCACCGTTGGGTTGTTCGAGAGCAGACAGCACATCCTGGGTCTCATCACTCGCAGGATCGACACAGGCGGCGGCGGTGCTGGCGAGAAGCAGAGCAAGGGGAAGCTGAGGGCGCATCGATATCTCCTTGGGGGTTTGACGGGCGATCAAGTCCAAGAGCAACCGCCCTGCCAGTGACCAACTGGTGGATACCTTTGCGTTCGGTCGGCACGGCGGTACGTCGACGTACCGCTGAGCGAAGGGCGGCCCGAGCTAGCCGGTACCTGGAGGTTCCGCCGTACCCTTGTTCCGAGCACCGCAGGCCGGACCCCGTCGGTCCCACGGCTGGGTGACTCGCAGGTGCTCGCCCGGCTTCAGCCGAAACCTGTGCGCTCTCACGGCTGGGTGATTCGCAGGTGCTCGCCCGGCTTCAGCCGAAACGTGTGCGCCCACATCTGCTCGCCGGTCTTGGGATCGTTGAACACGACGCGGTGGGTTCCGGCGGCGATCTTCTTCTTGAGGATCGGTGTCGCGCCGAGGCTCACGCCATCGAGGGACACACTCGCGAACGTGTCTGGACGACTGCGTAGATCCACCGTACCGGATCCGGTTGGTTCCTCCACCGCCGGGTCGGGCACGGTCGTTCGGACCGGGGCATCGCGCGGCATGGCGCGGCGACCGGCATCCGCCGGCAACCGCGGCGCGTCCGCCCGCACTGCATCGACGGCGGCATCGGCGGGCACCACGGCATCGGCGATCCTCGCGTCGCGCATGATCGCATCGACCGGGACGATCAGCACGGCGTCGCGCGGCATCACGCCCGCGTCGGGCGGTGCTGCCACCGACCGGCCGCGCAGCGCCCAGAATCCGCCGCCGAGCGCGAGCACCACCACGAGGGACACCAGCGCGGGTACGACGCTACTCCTCCTGCGAACGGACTCGGGATCGCCAGCGAGATCCGCCGGAGCGACGTGGGTTGGCTGTGACGGATTTGGCTCGGCCGTCGCCTGGGCGCCGGTGAGTGGCGCCACCTGGGTTTGGGTCCCGGTCGCTCGACCGATCGGTCGAGGCGCATCATGACCGGCAACCACCTTCGCGAGCCAGTTGCGATGCGCGTCGCGCGGCTGCTCGAGCTCGCGCTCGGCCCACGCCGCGAGCGTCTCGTCGCCGGCGGCGGCGATCACGCGCTCGAGCTCCTCCGCAAACGCTGACGCGGTGGGCGTCCGGCGCGAGACATCGCGGTCGAGCGCGTTCATCACCGCGGCATCGAGCCCGATCGGCAACGGCTCGCCGCGAGGCTGCGACGGTGGAACGATCGGCTGATGCTCGACGGCGCGCGCGACCGCATAGATCGAATCGCCATCGAACAGCGGTTGCCGCGCCAGCAGCTCGTGCAGCACGACGGCGAGCGAGAACACATCGCTGCGGCGGTCCATCGGCTCGTTCTTCACCTGCTCGGGAGACATGTACGGTGGCTTGCCCTTGACGGTTCCGAATTCGGTGACCGGCGCCTGGCGGTTCTTGACCAGCGCGATCCCGAAGTCGATCACCTTGACGTGGCCGTCGAACCCGAGCATCAAGTTGTCGGGGCTGATGTCGCGATGCACCACGCCCATCACGTTGCCGGCGCTGTCGCGCATCTCGTGTGCGGCGTGGAGGCCGCGGGCAGCCTCGACGATCGCACGCGCCGCGACGCCGGGGCTGACGTTGCCATCCATCAGCCCGCGAAACGAGATCCCCGCGACGTACTCCATGACCATGTAGAGGGTCCCGCCCTCCTCGCCGAAGTCATGAACGGTCGCGATACCCGGATGGTTGATCCGCGCGAGGATCGCCGCCTCGTCGAGAAACATCGCGCGCACCGCCGGAGCACCGGCATATTCGGAGCGAATCGTCTTGATCGCGACAAGCTGCTCGAACGCTCCCGGGCCGCGACGGCGACCGAGCCAGATCGAGCCCATGCCTCCCGACTTCAGCTCGTGCAGTAGCTCGTAGGCACCGAATCGCGGGGTCATCCGTCCTCGGGATCTTCGGAGGGCCGCTCGATCAGGCCGTGCTTGTACAACAGCTCGCGAAAGTGCCGGCGCGACAGCCCGGCGTGCTCGGCGGCGCGGGTGACGTTACTGTGGTTCGCTGCGAACACCATCGCGACGTAGCGGCGCTCGAACTGGTCGTTCCAGCGCTCCTTGGCTTCCTTGAATGGCAACGATGTATCGACCACCTCGGACAGCTGCGCCTGAGCCGCTCCAGGATCGAGCCACAGCCGGAGCTCGCGGAATCCCGGGTTCGGGCCAGACAGCGCCCACGCACGCTCGAGCACGTTGCGCAGCTCGCGGACATTTCCAGGCCACGCGTGGCGGCGCAGGCGATCGAGGTTATCGCCGTCGATCGCCCCTGGTGCGATGCCACGGCGCTGATAGAACGTGTCGATCAGGTGGGGCAGGTCCTCGAGTCGATCGCGCAGCGGCGGCAACGCGACGTGGACGACGGCCAGCCGGTAGAACAGGTCGAACCGGAACTGCCCGGCGGCGACCATCCGCGACAGATCGCGGTGGGTGGCCGCGACCACGCGGGTATCGACGTGGACCGGCCGATCCGCGCCGAGCGGCTGCACGGTCTGGGCCTCGAGCACACGCAGCAGCTTGGCCTGCGCGGCGAGCGGGAGCTCTCCGAGCTCGTCGAGAAACAGCGTGCCGTTGCTCGCCTCGACGAACGCGCCCTTGCGATCGCGATCGGCGCCGGTGAACGCACCGCGCACGTGCCCGAACAGATGCGAGTCGATCAGGTTCTCGGCGATCGCGCTGCAATCGACGACGACAAATGGCCCGGCCCGCCGATTCGAGGCGTCATGGATCGCCCGGGCGGCGAGCTCCTTGCCGGTGCCGGATTCGCCTTCGATCAGCACGGTCGCATCGGTCGGAGACGCCATCTCGAGCACGGCAAACAGCTCGCGCATCGCGATGCTCGTGCCGGCCATCGCACCGAACTGATCGCGATCGCTGGGTGGGAGTGAGGGCGCGTCTGCCGCAGCGATCCGCACCTGCGTCGCTCCGAACTTCACGGTGGCACCTGGGGGGACCACGACCTCTCCTACCTTGGTGCCCTGCCACCAGGTCCCAGTGGTCGACCCGAGGTCCTTGATGCGGATCCCTTCGGGTGCGATCGAGACCTCGGCATGTTTGCGAGACACCTGCGGATCTGCGAGCACGACGTCGCATGTGCCGTGTGCTCCGACGACGATCGTTCGAGCACCCAGCGCCACCGCGCCAGGGCCACTGGCTTGCTGGCCCAGGACTTGAAGCGTGTACGACCGTGGTGCCGTACGCCCCTTGGTCGCCGTCATCGCGAGCCCGGTCTGGATCACCGTGCGCCGATCGAAGCTCACCCCCTCAGCATACCTCGGGTGACCGGCGGGGCGGACGTGGCGATGATACTGTGCGCACGATGAGGGCGGCCCTGCTGGTGCTCGGCGCTGCAGCGTGCGGCGACAGCTTGTCGCTCCACGTCACGGTCGACCATCCCGAGGGCGTCCCGGTCGCGAGCACGATCGTTTCAGTCTACGAGTCCGGCACGCTCCACTGCGAGCAGATCGAATACGGCGACCTGGCCGATGACGAGCTGGACGCGGCGCTGGTGGCGGAGCAGACCATCGATGCCCAGGGCGAGTCGTCAGGCTCGCTCGATCCGCTGTCGCGCACCGAAACCAAGCTGATCGTCGCGCGCGGCTTCGATGCAACCGGCACCCCGGTGACCGCCGGCTGCATCGAGAAGACGGTGATCGCGGGTGACGACACCGTGACGATCACGACCGTGCGCACTGCTGTGGCATCGCTCGGTGTGTTCGATCAGATGGGCCCCGATCCGCTCGGGCTCACGGTCACGCTCACCGACACCGCTGGGAACTCGTTGCCTGCAAATCGGGTGTCGTGGCGGGTCTATGCTCCGGTCGGCGCCGCCGCGTCGAGCTCGCCGAGCATGTTGACCACCGGAGATGCGGAGTGGCAGCTCGCCGCGCCGACCTGCACCAATGGCAACGGGGTCGCCAGGCTACATCCGGTGCCGCCGTCGACGATCAGCGGATTCGCGATCCAGGTGCGACCATCGTGGCCGGTGGCGCTGCCACCGCTGCTCACCACGTTCACCAAGATCGAGACCACGCCGTATCCGATGGCGCCTGTCAATGTCGTGCCCAGCGTGAAGGCCGCACATCCGTGCGCGATCCGAGTTGCGGGCTCGACGCAACGGCTGGTCTGCATCGAGGACCTCGGCGCGTCGATCGTCGCGCGCGATTATCAGGTCACCGTCGCGGCTGGCTCCGCGAGCCTGCAGCAGGTCGGCAACGACCAGGCGCTCGATCCCGATGCGTTCACGGTCTACAGCGTCTTGCACGGCAACAACCGCGACGTCTATGCGTTGACCAAGAGCGCACGCGTGATCGGATTGTTCAACCCCTCGGTGCCACCGGCGTCGAACATGCAGTACCTGTCCACACCGACCGCCACCGAAGCGACGCTGATTCCAGCTTGCGCTGCGGATCATCAACCGAGGCTGCTGATCCGCGTCGAAGGCGTGCCGCGCGAGCTACGCGTGATGGATCCGCTCGGCAGTACGCCGATCGATTACCACAACGTCTCGACCGACACCGCGCAGCCACTATCGGTGCGCGCGACCGGTTGCTTGACCGAGCTCGATCCCGGGGGCGTCGCGCGAATTCGCCAGGCCGCGATCGTCGACATCAGCATGTCGACGACCCGCTCGGTGATGCGCGCGTATTTCGAATGCGATGCGGCGATCTCGAGCAAGTGCCACGTCGACCTGCCGTTCCCTGGGACCGGCGCCGCGTTCACGCTCGGCAGCGAGCCGCGGATCGCGGGCGTGTTCCTCGACGCGAGCGGCGTCGTGATCAGCCAGTGGGTCGCGCTGCCCGACCCGACCAATGACTATCGGCTCGTCGAACGCGACCGCGTCGCCGCAGCGTCAGTGCCGTCACACATCGTCTATGGTCAGCTCGATGGCGACACGCTCGCAGACGGGTTCTGGGACATCGCCAGCCTCGACCGCCGGAGCTCGACGCTTCAAGTGAGCTACGCCCGGATGATCGGCACGCAGCCGCTGTCGGCGCTGTCTGGAAGACAATCGATCGCGGTCGATGACATCGTGGTCGGCGACGTCACCGGGGATGGCAAGGACGACCTCGTGCTGGTCGGCAGCACGACCAACGATGTCGGCACGCGGATCGATGGTGTCGTGGTGATCCCCGCGCAGGTCGCGGCAGATCTGCCCGCGCAGAATGCCGATGCGGCCTGCCAGTAACGCTCGGTCGGGTACGGGCGGCCTAGCGATCGGCGTGCGGACCGATCCGGCAGTCTGATCGCCGTGGGCGCGATGTGTTCCGTGGCCGCGTCGCCCGGGCCGCGCAACGCGCGGTCGCCCGACCGTCGGTTTCGGGGACGATCCGCCACGTGAGCGCCGTGCAGACCTCGGCTTGCCGTGCCACCATGCCCGCATGGCTCGCGCGCTCGTGGTCGTGGTGATGCTGGGTTGCGGCGCACGCACGCAGCCGGCGCCACCATCACAACCGATCGCCGAGCCGGCGCCTCCCATCGACGCCGCACCCGCCGAACCGCTTCCACTCGATCAGGATCTTCCGTCGCTTGCACGCCGTGCGCTCCAGCTGTTCGAGCAGCTCGATCAGGCGCTCGCCGCGAGTGGTCAGGATTGTGCGATCGCGACCGCGAAGATCCGCGAGCTGGTCACGGCGTATGGTGATGTGATCGCAGCCAACGGCAAGGTCGTGCGTGAAGGCCGACAGGCCCAGCTCAAGCAGGCCCTGGCCCCGTATGATGCCCAGATGGACGCCGCGGCAAGGTCGATCGCCGGTTCGCCCGCGCTCGCGAGCTGTGTGCAGAACGCCGAGTTCACCGCCGCGTTCGACGCGCTCGTGCCTCCGCGGTCGTAGCAGCAGCTATTCGGCCTCGAGCTGCTTGCGCGCGTTCGCCAGCGCGGTGAGATCACGGTCGGACAGCCTCGGATGCTCGAATGGCAGCTGGCTCAGCGTCTTCACCACGATCTCGGCGACCGCGAGCCGCATGAAGCTCTTGGAGTCGGCGGGAATCGCGTACCACGGCGCCCACGGTTTGCTGGTTGCGCGCAGCGCCTGCTCGTACGCAGCCATGTAGGCGCTCCACTTCGAGCTCTCGACCAGATCGGTCGCGTTGAACTTCCAGTTGGCGTCTGCGTCGTTGATCCGGTCGAGGAACCGCTTGTGCTGCTCGCGCTGGGACACGTTGAGGAAGAACTTGAGCACGACCGTGCCGCTGTGCGCCCAGTGGCGCTCGAACGCGTTGATGGTTTCGAACCGTTGCTCCCACAACGTGTCGAGCGACGCGGGCCGCCGAGGCAACCGCTGCGCATCGAGGAACGCCGGGTTGACGCGGACGGTGATCACTTCCTCGTAGTGACTGCGGTTGAACACCCCGATGTGGCCGCGCGGCGGCAGCTTGCTGGCGATTCGCCACATGAAGTCGTGGTCGAGCTCGTGAACCGTTGGCGCCTTGAACGACTCGACGCGGCAACCCTGCGGATTCACGCCGGTGAGCACCGCCCGGATCGTACCGTCCTTACCGGCAGCATCCATCGCCTGAAACACGAGCAGCACGGCATAGCGTTGATCGGGGTACAGCTTGGCCTGGAGCTTCGCGAGCTTCTCGACGCTTTGCTCGAGCTCCTTCGCGTTGGCATGTTTGCCGGGATTGTCGTCGGGATCGGTGGCGCATCGCGCGAGGTTGAACGTGCCGTCGAACGGCACGAGATAGCGGCTTGGAACCGGTTCGAACAGACGGGGCTCCGACATATCCGGACACGATATCTGCGTCGCTGTGCGACAACTCGAGCAGAACCCGAGAAATCATGACCGCGTGGAGGCAATCCGGAGCGATCACTGTATCGTCCGCAGCAATGGGGACAACGACGACGATGAGCGATGACCAGCCGGCGGGCTACCGCGAACATGACAAGCTCGGTCCTCTTGGCACCCACCGCGATGTGCTCGGACGCCCCGTGGAGCTCCGCGCGGTGCTGGTTCGCGAGTTTCATGATGCCATCCAGGCAGCCCGGCTCGCCGTCACGTCGATCGATGGCAACGCACCCGCCGCGGTCCACTCGTCGCGCAAGGGTCTGCGCCGGGCGCGCGCGGTGCTCGCGATGCTGAGCGCCGCGCTCCCCAAGAGCGAGCGCACGGCGGTGCGCCGGGGATTGCAAGAGGCTCGCCGTGCACTGTCGGCGGTTCGCGATCACGCCGTCGCGCCCGACACACTCTCGGGCTTGACCCTGAGCGAGGCTGATGCCGCCACGGCCAAGCGCGTCGCCCAGAACGCCGCGGAAGCGCTGCCTGCGATCGCCGAGATCAAGCAACTCCTCGCGGAGACCGCCGCACGTGCCGCCGCTCAGGTCGAGGCCGTCGAAGCCACGCTGCCGAGCGAGGTGTCGTGGAAGACCATCGCCGGGGGCATTCGCGACACGTACGACGAGGCCCGGCGCGCACGCAGCGACGGCAAGCGCTCGAAGCGCGCATTTCACGCGTGGCGTCGCCGTACCAAGGAGCTGGAGTATCAGCTCGAGCTCGTGGCTCGCCACTCGGGCGCGCGCGTCGATGCGATCCGCAACGAGATCGAGGCGGTTGCCTCATCGCTGTCGCCCGCGGTCGATCTGATCATGGTGCGTGAGTTCATCGCGACCTATTCGCAGGGCATCCCAGCCGAGGCGATCGCGTCGCTCACCGCAGCGATCGACGTCCAGCTCGCCGATCTGATGAAGACGACCCGCAAGGCGGCGCGCGATACGTTCCGCCAGAAACCGCGCAAGTTCGAAAAACGTCTGGCCAAGTCGGTCCGGCGGGATCTGACGCCGGTAGAAGACGGCGATCTCACTCCGTCGGCGATCGACTGAGGCGTTCGAGATCGCTCGGCTCGCGAGCACGCCGGCGAAACGCCAGCGCGCAGGCGACGCAGCACACGCCAGCCGCGGCAAACGCGTGGGTCGCGCCGATCGACCTCGCGAGTGCGCCTTCGAGCAGCGCGCCGACCGGAGCACCCGCGAAGAACACCATCGCGTACAGGCTCATCACCCGGCCGAGCCGAGCAGGATCGACGGTCGCCTGCAGCAGGGTGTTGGTCGCGGCCGCTTGCATGATCAGCGCTGCGCCGAGCATGAACATGACCGGCACCGCAAGCCACAGGCTGGTGATCGCCTCGAACGCACACAGCGCAAGCCCGAGGGCGAGCGCGCAGCGACCGATCACCAGCTCGAGCCCGACGACGGTGGTCCGGCCAGCGAGATACAGCGCGCCGGTCAGCGCACCTGCACCGGATGCGCCGAGCAGGATTCCAAGCGCGTGAGGGCCACCACCCAGCGTGCCCTGCGCGATCGCGGGAAGCAGACCGACGTAGCCACCGGCCAGCGTCGCGCTCGCCATCAGCAGCAACAGCACGGCGCGCACGAGAGGGATGCCGCGGACGTACGCAAGGCCATCCGCGAGCTCGTGGAGGATCGCGCCACCGGTTGCACGGCGCGGTTGCGGGGCGACACGCATCGCGAGCAAGGATCCAACCACCGCGACGTAGCTCGCCGCATCGAGCGCAAAGCACCCACCGGTCCCGATCGCCGCGACCAGCGCGGCCGCGATCAACGGGCCCACGATGCGCGCGGAGGTGGCGAGCGACGAATTCAGCGCGATCGCATTCGGCAGATCCACCGGATCATCGACCATCTCGCGCACGAACGCGTGGCGCGCGGGAACGTCGAATCCGTTGATCACGGCCTGCACGGCGGCGAGCGCGACGAGATGCCACACCGTCATCGCGCCTGCGAACGCGAACGCCGCGAGCGCCGCCGACTGCAACATCGCGAGCACCTGGGTCACCACGAGCACCCGGTGGCGATTCCAGCGATCGACGAGCACGCCGCCGATCGGTGAGATCACGGCGGTCGGCGCCTGGCTCGCGAACGCGACGACACCGAGCATGAATGAATCGTGCGACAGCTCGTACGCCGCGTACGCCATCGCAAACTTCGTCAGCCACGTGCCGATCAGCGACGTCCCCTGCCCGGCGAAGAACAGCCGGTAGTTGCGGTGGCGAAGTGCGCGTCCGAGCTTCACGGTGATCCCGAGACCGCCTCGGCCGCGGTCGGCACGGTCGTGCGGCGCCCGAGCGCCTGAACCGGGCCGAGCCCGACTCCCGCGTTGCACGCCGACCCGATGAGCGCGGCGCGCTCGGTGACCGCCACAGCGTGCGGGGCGAGCAGCTCTGCCGGCAGCCTCACCGACACGGTCGTTCGCTCGAGATCGCGCGTCATGGTCACGCTCGAATACTACCGGCTCGATGGATTCGAGCCAGCCGGCGGATCTGCGACGCGCGATCGACGGCACTCCGACGGCACCGCGGCCGCGGAGCAACGACCCGGTGTCCACTGATCCCTGGATACCGGGCTGTGCGCCGGCGTGCGCCGTGGTAAGAG
>JBFWXW010000067.1:0-32341 GCA_050187075.1 Kofleriaceae bacterium
TGCCACGCGCGGGGCGATCGCTGCCCCGAGGTCCACCGAAGCCGGGTTTGCCACGCGCGGGGCGATCGCTGCCGCGAGGTCCGCCGAAGCTGGGTTTGCCACGCGCGGGGCGATCGCTGTCGCGAGGTCCGCCGAAGCTGGGTTTGCCACGCGCGGGGCGATCGCTGTCGCGAGGTCCACCGAAGCTGGGTTTGCCACGCGCGGGGCGATCGGCTGCGCCACGCGCGCCGTAGCCACCGCCACGACTCGGTCGCTCCTCGCGACCACCGTAGCCACCGCCACGACTCGGTCGCTCCTCGCGACCACCGTAGCCACCGCCACGACTCGGTCGCTCCTCGCGACCACCGTAGCCACCGCCACGACTCGGGCGCTCCTCGCGACCACCGTAGCCACCGCCACGGCTCGGGCGCTCGTCGCGATGCCCGACGACACCAAAATCGCCGCGGCGCACATCCTGCCGCGATGAACGGTCGCGCGGACCCGCGGTGGGACGAGACGGCGAGCGTTCCCGGCGGTCATGATCCTGGAACGCGACGTCCTCATCTCGCTCGTCTCGCTCGTCGGTCCCAGCCTCGGCCTCAGCCTCGGCCTCGGCGCGCGCCTTCGCGCGAGCACGCCGAGGGATGTCGGTCTCCTCGCGCCGGGTATGCCATCGACCACGCGCGACGGCACTGTGGTCGAGCCCGACGAGATCGCGCAGCTCGTTGAGCTCGAGCTGGGTGAGCTCGCGCGCGTCACCGACCCGCAGGTCGTGAAACGTCAGATTTGCGAACGCCACGCGTTGAAGCTTGTCGACCTGGTAGCCGAGCGCCTCCGCCATTCGGTGGATCTGTCGATGCTTCCCCTCGTGGATGGTGATCGCTAGCCAGGTGTGCCGGCTCTCGCCAGGCAGAACGGCGACTTCGGCCGGCATCGTCGTGGAGCCATCTTCGAGCGTCACCCCTTGTCGCAACGCCTTGATGTCATCGCCGGACATCTGGCCGTGGACTTTCACGTGATAGGTCTTCGGGACGTGGCTCGCGGGCGCGAGGAGGCGGGCGGCAAGCTCCCCATCGTTGGTCAACAGCAGCACACCCTCGGAGTAGAAATCGAGGCGGCCCACCGGCTTCACCGGAACCGGAAGGTTCGGCAGGTAGTCCATGACCGTCGGCCGGCCGCGATCGTCCGTCACCGCAGTGATGCAGCCCTTGGGTTTGTTGAGCAGCACGTAGAACGTGTCGAGCGCGACCACGGCCTCGCCGTCGACCGTCACCCGATCGGTGTCGGGGTCGATCTTGGTTCCGAGCACCGTGACGACCTCGCCGTTGACCGTGACTCGGCCCTCGGTGATCAGGGTCTCGGCCTTACGGCGCGCCGCCACACCCGCAGAGGCGAGATAGCGTTGCAGCCGCACTCGGCCGTCCTCCGCGGTGGGCTTCGCCATCTCTACTCGTGCGCCGGCTCGGCCGGATCGTCGGGCTCGGGCTCGAGGCTCTCCGCCGCGATCATCGACTCGGCCACCGGATCGTCTGGCTCGGCCACAAGGGGCATATCGCCGGTGGATTCAGCGTCTGCAACCATTGGCGTCGCGTCGGAACCGTCGGCAAACGCCATGCCCTCGGCGCCGTCGCTGCTCGTCGTCGTCGGCGTCGCATCCGACCCGTCCGCGATCATCGGTTGTTCTGGGCTCGCAGGTTCGGGCGTCGATGCGGTGGCCTCGGAATGCGCGGCCGCCTCGTCGTCCTCGACGGCACCCAGCCGATCGGTCATCACCTGGCGGCTCTCCTCGGACAGCTCGGAGTACTCGCGAAGGGTCGGCAGCTCGCGCAGATCCCCCAGGCTGAAGAAGTCGAGGAACTCCTTGGTCGTCCCGTAGAGCATCGGACGACCGACCTCCTCCTTCTTGCCGAGCGTCCGGACCAACCCGCGCTCGCTCAGCACGCGCAGCGTTCCGCTCGAGTCCACGCCGCGGATCTCGTCGATCTCCGGTCGCGTGATCGGCTGGCGGTACGCGACGATCGCGAGGGTCTCGAGCTGGGCACGCGATAGCCGGACCGGGCGGCCGGCGATCAGCTGCTGGACCCACAACGAATACTGCGACCTCGTCCGGAACTGGTAGCCGCCCGAGACCTGCTGCAGGACCAGCCCACGATCCGTGTAGTCTTCAGCCAGATCGGCGAGCGCTTGCTCGAGGCGCTTGACGTCGCTGATCCGGGTGAGCTGGCGAAGCCGAAGCACAGTGATCGGCTTGTCCGATGCGAACACCAACGCCTCGACCAGCCGCTTGAGCTGATCTGGCTCCATCGAGGCGGCGCTGGTGGGTAGCTCGTAGGTCTCGTCCCCGCTTGCGATCTCGCCATCGCCCGCGCCGTCAATCTGGGCATCTTCGCCGTCGCCAGCCACGTCTCCGCTCGCGGCCTCGACGCCTTCGGTTTCGCTCGAGACGTCGCTCGCGGCGTCCACCGCCACGGCTTCACCAGCCTCGATGTCCTCGCCGGCGTCCACCGCCACGGCTTCACTGGCCTCGATGTCCTCGCCGGCGTCCGCCGCCACGGCTTCACCGGCCTCGATGTCCGCGCCGGCGTCCGCCGATCCCGCGACGCCGGTCATCTCGGCTGCCGCATCAGAGACAGCTCCAGAACCCTCGGCGAGGACTTCCTCTGGAACCGCTTCGACGGTCTTGGGCTTGTGCTTTCGGCTGCGCTTGCGGCTCACGGTGTACCTCGCTCCGGACGTGCCCGGCTCAACCCCGACCCCGGCCAGTTCTCGTGACACTACTACCGATAGTCGTCGCTGCGCGCTACTGTTTGTTCCACCCGCGAACGGAGATCGTCACTCGCCCGCTCGATGAAGATTTCTTCTTCACCTTCGGGTTGCCCTGGTGGCTGAGAAAGCGCGATAAGCCGGAGCTTCGCCATCTCGAGCAGGGCCAGGAACGTCACGACCGCCTCGTGCCTGACGTCGGCGAACGATCGCGCGACGCCATCGCGCAGGAAGCTGAACATCGAGGTGAATGCGAACCGCGGCTCGGCCTCGAGCCGGTCGGTGAGCTCGGCGATCTTCTGGCTCACGCTCAGTCGATCGATGAGCACGTCGTGCGAGACCTTGAGCTTGGCCTGGCGCATGACGCGATCGAACGCCTCGATCAGCTTGTGAACCGGAATCTGCGCGAGCGGGGCCACCGCATCCGGATCGACGCCGTCCCCCACCGCATCTTCGGCGGGGGTGCCCCGACTCCACACGTTGCGGCCCACGACCGGGCGATTGCCCAGCTGATCGGCGGCCTCGCGATACTTCTGGTACTCGAGCAGGCGCTTGATCAGATCTGCGCGCGGATCCACCTCCACAGCTTCGCCGGTCTCCGGATCGCGGGACTCGTCGTCGTCGAGCGCATCCGGGGTGGGAAGCAGCTCGCGCGATTTGATGTGGCAGAGCGTCGCCGCCATGACGAGATACTCACCGGCGACATCGATGTCGAGCGCCGCCATTGCATCGAGGTACTCGAGGTACTTCGTCGTGACGAACGAGATCGGAATGTCGAGGATCGACAGCTCGTGCTTCTTCACCAGGTGAAGCAGGAGATCGAGCGGGCCCTCGAAGACGTCGAGCGCGACTTGGTAGCTGCCTTGGTCCATCAGGTCAGGCTCGAATTACACAAACAGCGAGTGCAGTCCATGCGTCAGGTTGTTGGCGCACCACAAAGCAGGCGCAACGAACAGCATTCGCATCTGGGGGATCAACATGAAGCCGAGGATGATGAACGGTCCATACCGCGCAAACTCGTCGAACTGCGAGCGGTACTTGTACGGCATGAAGCTCTGCGCGATGTGGCCGCCGTCGAGCGGCGGAACGGGGAGCAAGTTGAAGAAGAACAGCACGAAGTTCGTGACGATCGCGAAGTAGAAGATCTGCGAAATCTCGCCGCCGTACGCGATCACACCTTGCGACAGCAGCACGCTGAGGGTCACCGCGAGCACGGTGGCGAGCACCACGTTCATCAGCGGACCCGCGAACGACACCAGGATCTGCGCCGTCGACATCCGGATCGTGCGGCGAACCCGCGAGGGTTGCCACTGCACCGGCTTGCCCCAGCCAAAGCCGCCACCGCCACCGTGCGTCGCCGCGCCGTAAAGACCGCCCATCAGCGGCAGCAGGAACGTTCCAATCGGATCGGCATGCGCGAGCGGGTTCAGGGTCACCCGTCCCTGCCGGTTCGGCGTGTCATCACCGAGCTTGTGCGCCATGAACGCGTGCCCAAACTCGTGCAACGCGATCGAGATCAACAACACGAACAGGTAGATGAAGATCCAGCGAATGTCGTCCGGGGAGATGTTCATGCGCGTGAACCGCTGAGCGGACTATGGACGTGGTCCTCGTCGAGCGCAACCCCTGAACTTCATAGCCCACTTGTAGGTCTGCGATCCCGAAACTTGGCCTGGCCCCGCCGGGACCTGACCATGAGCACATGGCCCGCCGGCTCAGGCTCGACGAAGCGATCGACCTGTTCCTCGACCACCTCAAGGTCGAGCGCGGGCTCGCCCGGCTGACCATCGACGCGTACGGCCGCGACCTCGCGCGGTTCGGCGGGTTTCTCGGCGAGCGCGGGCGCGAAGATGTCGACGACATCACGCCAGTCGACGTCGCTGACTTCGTGATCTCGCTCGGCGACGCCGGACTCGCCGCGCGCAGTCGCGCGCGCACCTTGGTCGCCGTTCGCGGGCTGTGCAAGCATCTGGTTGCCGAGCGCTGGCTCGATGCTGATCCATCCGAGCTGATCGACGCGCCCAAGACCGCGCGCCGGCTGCCCGGCGTGCTCGGCGAGGATGCGGTCGCTCGGTTGATCGCCACCCCCGACGAGACCTCGCGTGGCGTACGCGATGCGGCGATGATCGAGCTCACCTATGCCTCCGGGCTGCGGGTCTCCGAGCTCGTCTCGCTCCCGCTCGCCGACGTCAACCTCAACGCCGGTTACGTCCGCGTGACCGGCAAGGGCAACAAGACCCGACTCATCCCGCTCGGCGAGGCTGCGCAGACCAAGATCAAGCGTTACCTCGCGGAGGTTCGGCCCACGTGGCTGACCGACCCGGCGGAGCGCGCGCTGTTCATCACCGACCGCGGCACGCCGATGACGCGCCAGGGATTCTGGAAGGCGTTGCGCGGGTACGCGATCCGCGCCGGCGTGCGGCTGCCCACCGGCGGCGTGTCACCTCACAAGCTGCGCCACTCGTTCGCGACTCACCTCGTCGAGCGCGGTGCCGATCTGCGCGCCGTCCAGGCGATGCTCGGCCACGCCGACATCTCGACGACCCAGGTCTATACCCATGTCGGCCAGGCCCGCATGATCGAAGTCGTGCGCAAGCATCCTCGCGCGCGATAGCTCGGCATGGCGAAGACACGCAGGCCATCTCCAGGCGCGACGGGCAGCGATCACAAGGACGTCGAACGCAACCTGGAGCGCCAGATCATCGCGACACCCGACGATCCAGGGCCGTACCTGGTCTACGCTGACTGGTTGCAAAAGCAGGGCGATCCGCGCGGCCAGCTGATCATCGCGCAGCATCAGCGATCGGGCGCGCCCGCAAACGATGAGCTCCGCAAGCTCGAAGCACGGCTGCTGCGCAAACACCGAGCGTCGCTCGTTCCGGCGAGCCTCGTGGAGCTACTAGCCCGAAAGCCGAGGAACGACGACCCGGACGGTCGGTGCGAGCTGCGGTGGAGGCTCGGGTTTCTGTCGCACGTAAGACTGGCTCGTCGCGAAGGCCCTGAGCTGCACGACGTTCTCGGCGCCCTGCTCGAACACGCGTCAGGCCGATACCTACGTGCACTTGCCATCGGGCCACTCGACAAAGGAACACAGTTCGACTTCGCGGAAGTTGTCGACGTGCTCGCCGAACACCAACCAAGGTTATTGGAGGCGGTAGTCCTAGGAGACGGTGCGGGAGGTATCGCCGGCGATGGTGCGGGTCGGCTCTTCGAGCTTCCAGCGCTGAAGAGGCTCGTCTCTGGAGTGTCACTGGACATCCAGCGACCCACGGCGAGCTCCACGCTGCAGGAACTGGAGTGTCGCGTTCCCGCCTCCGATGCCACCCTCACAAACTTGCTGACCGCGAAGTTCGACAAGCTTCACACCCTCGTGCTCACGTCACCGGAGCTCGGAGCGGCAAGTCTCGCCGCGCTACGCACCACGGACTCGCTGCCCACCCTGTGCCAGCTCCGCCTTCACGACACCATTGGCAAGGCAGCAATTCTCCCGAACCTCGCGGTGTCACCGATCTTGCGCCGGCTCAAAGTGTTGGCGATCCAGAACAGCTACATCACCGACGACGAGGTCGAGATCATCGTCCGCAATGCGCCGCGGTTTGGCCATCTCAGGCACCTCGAGCTCAATGGCCACGGTCTGACGAGCGATGGCGTCCGCCGGATCTCGAAGGTGTGCGAGCGGGTGACGGTGTGCAGACTCACAAGATCGGCGATCGTCACTGAAGACGAGATCGCAGCCCTTGCACCCGATGACGCCACGCGCGATGCGGCGCGCGCGATCGCAGATCCACGGCAATGGCAACGCTTGGTCCGCAACGGTGACAAGATCGCCGGAACGCACGCGGCGATCGAGACCGAAATCGAGCTTGGGCGTTTTGGTCACCGCCGATGCGCGTGTCACGCCCCAAGACCGTGCATGCACATTCTCGCGGCCCTTCTCATCGCCGCGTCGAACGATCTCCCCGAGGACTAGCTGATCACGGCGATCTGTCGTTTCGCCCCGGGCTACGATGCCGCCATGCGCTGGATGCTCCACGTTCTCGCCTGCTCGGTGATCGCCGGGCTCGCGTGCGGCGGCGCGCCGTCACCGGCGACGACACGCGTCCCGGGCGCGACCAAGATCTATCAGCCGTTCGGCATCAAGCAGGATGCCAAGGCGCCGCATCAGGCGGTCATCCTCGGCACCGACGTCAACAACGGCTCCACCGTGGTCCCGCTTCCGGCGCAGCCGGCGCGCGTCGTCGTCGATGCAATGACGGTTTCGATCGGCGCCTCGGTGACCGGCGGCGTCACGCCAGTGAAGCTGTCGGCCGTGCCCGACCGCGACGGTGCCGTCGAGGTCGGCATCTACGAACAGATGTCCGGCGGCACTGGCACCCACTGGCGAGCAGGCGTATGGATCGCGGCGTATGTCGCGGCGGCGACGCTGGGCAAGGACCTGACCGACTACACATTCTCCGCAGCGTCGGACGGCTTCATCGACGGCGCCTCGGCATCTGGCCTGATCGCCGGCGGGTTTCTCGCCGCGATGACCGGCGCGCCGATCGATCCGAGCGTCACGATGACGGGCACGATCAATCCCGATGGAACGATCGGGCCCGTCGGAGGGATTCCCGAGAAGCTCGTCGCCGCGATCGCGCAGGGCAAGAAGCGGATCGGCTTTCCGATCGGCATGCGGTGGGCCACTGCCGAGGCCACGGGCAAGGTGGTTGATCTCGTGGCGCTCGCGAAGCAGCGCGGCGCGACCGCGGTGGAGCTCGCCAACGTCCATGACGTCTATCGGCTGCTGACCGGGCACGAGCTTCCCGTCCCAGTCCCGCTCGCCGTGAGCGAGATGGCGCTCGATCCCGAAACCGCGACCGTGCTCGAGGCGAAGTACCGCGGCTGGCAACAACGGCTCGCCGGGGAGTGGAGTGGCCTGTTGCAGCTTCAGCAAGCGGGCCGACTGCCCGACGCGCTGGTGACGCTCGCGCGCCAGGCCGAGGCCACGGCCGCGCGTGCCGAGCGGCTTCACAAGCAGGGCATGCTTGCCGCAGCGTACACCAAGATGCTCGCGGCGTGGATGGCCGCCGCGACCGCGACCGACACCTATGACGTGCTCGCCCGCGTTCAGGCGGGCGACATCGATGGCGCGATCACGGCGATCGGCGCGCTCGACGAGCTCGAGCAGCGAACGGTGGAGGTGTTCGATCGGATCGGAGCGATCCAGCCGGTGGCGATCGGCGAGCACCTGACGATGATCGCTGCGTTCCAGGCGGCGCTGCGCGCATGGGGGTTCAAGGTGTTCGTGAACGACGTCGTCGATCGCACCAAGACCGTGCTCGAACAACTGGGTCGCCTGCAGCCCGCGGAGCGCCGATCGCGCGCGATCGCCGAGCAGATCGTGGCAGCGGTCGCTCCAACCGTCGTGCTGATCGGACGCACCGTCGCGGAGACGGCGCTCGCGGGAGAGCTGATCGAGCTCGGCGCGAAAAGCTCGAGTGACTATCGCTGCTCGGTGCCGAGTGTGAAGCGGCTGTCGACCTCGCTTCAATCGGCATCCGTCGCGGGCATCCACTACTTCGACACGCTGCTCGTCGAGCCGTACGCGAAGGCCAACCAGGTATCAGTGGAGGAAGCGCGCATGCGGGTCGCGCTCCGCGAGCCGCACTACCTCGTCGCCTACATGATGTCGCACCTGCAAAACGCGACCGGTCTGCCGCAGCAGCTCAAGACACAGTGGGGCGAGCAGTCGCTGACGTGGACGCTGTTGTGGCTCGCCGGCAACCAGCTCGCGTTCGGCCACGCGGCAGAGCTCATCGCCCTGCACTACTCGCTCCAAGCGCGGACCGATCCGATGGGCAACGTGGTCGCGATCGAGCGCGCCAAGGCGTTTCACAACATGCTCGCCACTGCAGAGCGCACCGCGCGTGCGGCGGCCCGGGCCGCACGAATTGCCACCGGTGCCATTCCCGTCCAGGCCAAGCTGTCCTATCAGCTCGCCCGCGCCCAGCAGGGCGGTGACATCAACGACCAGCTGTCCGCGCTGGCGGCGTACTGGGTGTCGTCGGCGGCGTCGCAGACCGCGGTGATGCTCGCGCGCAACTGAGGTCCGAGCTAGTTTGTAGGAATGGAGCGGCCGTCGTCGCAACCCCCGCGGCCGAGCGAACGGAAGTTGCGACTCGAAGAGCTGCTCCACGAGCTTGGCGCGGAGGTCCCTGTCGCCGGCGCCGCGCTCCGTGACGGCAAGCTGACGATGGGCGAGCTCGTGGATTGTGCCGCGGAAGGCGGGTTCGGGTTTCTGATCGGCATCCTGTCGCTGATCGCGATCCCGTTCTTCGGATTGTCCACGCCGTTCGGTCTCGCGATCGCGCTGGTCGGCGCGCAGCTCGCGATCGGCCGGCAGCAACCGTGGCTCCCCAACCGTGCGCGCCGGCGCGAGCTCAACCTGGCGATGCTCGATCGCGTGGCGGGAATGCTCGAGCGCCGAACCCGCTGGCTCGCGCGTTCGACCCGCCGCCGCTACGAGGCGGCGATCGCGCCCAAGCTGATCGGGTTCTGCGTGGTGTTGCTCGCGCTGGGGCTTGCCTTGCCGATCCCGATTCCCGGTTCGAACTGGGTGTTCCTGGCCCCGCTGTTCGTGTTCGCGATCGGGCTGCTCGAGCGCGACGGAGCTTGGATCGCCGCGGGCTATGTCGCCACCGTCGTCGACCTGGCGCTGTTGATCGGGTTCGGCGGTACCGTGGTCGCCGCGCTCGAACAGGTCTGGCACTGGGTGACCTGACGGCCGACCCGATCCGCGGGTCACATCTGCTCGGGAACACGCTGCGGGCTCGACCCCTCCGTCATCGGGGACGATGCTCCTGCTCTGACGAGCGCCCAGGGTCTCGTCGGGCACGCGGCGCCCGGCGACGGATCGCTTCAGCCGAGAGGCAGGTCGGCGCGCAACGCCAGCACGCCGTCCCTACTTCTGACTTCGCAACAACTCGGCAATGTCCTTCTGCCCCGCAGGGTCCTCGAGTAACGCGACCTGCTGCACGGACACGGCATCGTGATCGAGCATCAGCTCGACCGCACGGCGCGCACCGATCAACCCCGAAGCACGCCCGGGGGGCTGGATCGCCCAGTCCGCTACGCGCGCCTTGTCCACGACCTCCACGATCCAGCTCAGGTCATGCTTGAACCGTTCATCGCTGTATCCCTTGCTGTCGCCGAGCCCGAACCACATCACCTTCGTGAATCCCAGCCGCTTCCCGGATGGAAGCATCATCGCCTCGCCCGACTCGCCGCTGGCCCGGTTACGCTTCAAGAGCTTCGACAGTCGGCCGCACATCCGCCAGTCCGCCAGGCCCGCCGCGCCGCGGAGTGGGCGGTCATCCTTGAACACCGTGACCACCAGGCAATCCCGCCGAGCCTCGTCCCAGCGAGCGAGATCCAGAGGAAGCACCGAGAGCGCCATGTTAGCTCTCCGCCGAGCGGCCCGCCGCCGTGGCGATCCGGTCCAGCACGCCGTTGACGAACGCAGACGACTCGGCGGTGCCGAATCGCTTTGCGAGCTCGACTGCTTCGTTGATCACGACCTTCACGGGCACGTCGCGAAACGCGATCAGCTCGCACGCGCCGAGCCGGAGGATGTTGCGGTCGACGCGCGACATCCGCTCGATCCGCCAGTTCTTCGATGCCGATGCGATCAGCTCGTCGATCTCCTGCGTGCGTGCCACCGCAGCCGTCACCAGCTCGCGCGCGAAGCGCTGTGCACCCGGATCGATGTCGAGATCGAACGCGCTTGACCAATCCACGACCGCGCCGGCCACGTCGGTGCCGGCATCCCCGTCACGCGCGTACAGCAGCTGAAGCGCAAACGCGCGGGCAGAACGACGCGTACCGGTGCTCACTACTTCCTCTTACCGCGCTTCGCTGCGAGTGCCGAGTAAAGCGACGCGAGCTCGATCGTTGCCATCGCCGCATCGAATCCCTTGTTGCCGGCCTTGGTCCCCGCGCGTTCAAGCGCCTGCTCGATCGTGTCGGTGGTGAGCACGCCGAAGCTGACGGGCACGTCGGAGGTCGCGGCGGCCCCCGCGATCCCGCGCGCCGCTTCCCCAGCGACGTAATCGAAGTGCGGCGTGGCTCCGCGGATCACCGCGCCGAGCGCGATCACGCCATCGAACGCGCCCCGTGCCAGCACCTGACGAACCACCTGCGGCAGCTCCCACGCGCCCGGGCACCACACGATCGTGACGTCGTCCGCATCGCCGCCCGTACGCACGACTGCATCCACCGCTCCCGCCACCAGTTGATCGACGATCAACCCGTTGAACCGGCTGGCGACGATCGCGAACTTCTTGCCCGCGGCAGACAGGGTGCCTTCGATGGTGGTCGGCATACGGGGACCGATATACACCAGCGGCCGAGCGAATCCAAAGCGTTACCAGGCGAGCGAGCTTCGCTCACCGTGGCGTCGCCAACGCCATCAGCCGGACTTGCGACGACCGGTGGCCCCACGAGGGACCGGCATGCGCTCGACGATCTCGATGCCGAACGCCTCGATCGCCGCGATCCGGCGATCACTATGGATCATCAGCCGGATCTTGTGCAGCCCGAGGTCCGCCAGCACCTGCGCGCCCAGCCCGAAGTCACGCAGCGTCTCGCTGGTTGGCATCTGCAGCAGAGAGTCCCGGGACGCCGGCTGTTGCTGGAGCACGAATCGCTCGAACGACGACTTCAGCTTCATCCGACTGCGGTTCATGACGTACAGCAGGACGCCTGCGCCCTCCTGATCGATCGCGTTCAGCGCGGCGTCGAGGTCGGGCCGCAGCGCGAACGGGTCCGACAGCGGATCCATCGCAGCGACGCGCACGAGCACCGGTTTGCCTTGAGCGGTGAGCGCAGCGACGTCGCCGCGGACGAGCGCGAGGTACTCGGTGTCCTCGACGTCGGTGTTGTAGTAGTGCGCCGTGAACGGCTCGCCCGGAGCGAGCGACCCCGGTCGGAACGCTCCCGAGGCCTGCCGCCGCACGATCCGCTCACGCTCGAGCCGGTACGCGATGATGTCGGCGACCGTCAGCAGCAACAGGCCGTGCTTCTCGGCGAACACCTCGAGCTCGGGCCGCCGCGCCATCTCGCCGTCCTCTCGCATGATCTCGCAGATCACGCCGGCGGGCTTGAGGCCAGCGAGCCGCGCGAGGTCAACCGAGCCCTCGGTCTGACCCGTGCGCACCAAGACGCCACCCGTGCGTGCGCGCAGCGGGAACACGTGACCCGGCGAGACCACGCTCGCAGGGCCCGCGTTGTCCGCAATCGCCGCGAGGATCGTGGTGGAGCGGTCGCGCGCGGAGATCCCCGTGGTGACGCCGTGGCGCGCTTCGATCGACACCGTGAACGCGGTACCGAGGGACGCTTGGTTGTCGCGCACCATCATCGGCAGCTCGAGCCTGTCGATCATCGCGTCGTCCATCGCGAGGCAGATCAGCCCGCGCGCGTGCGTCGCCATGAAGTTGATGTGCTCTGGCGTGACGGCCTCGGCCGCGAACACCAGATCGCCTTCGTTCTCGCGATCCTCATCATCGACCAGGATCACCATGCGGCCAGCTCGCACATCGTCGAGGGCGCGGGTTACGCGTTCGATTGCGGTCATTCGGGCCTCCCTGGGGCCGGAGCGTCGACGAACCTCAGCAGTGTCTCCACGTGCTTGGCGAGAACATCGACCTCCAAGTTGACGCGATCGCCGGCATGCAAGCTGCCGAGCGTGGTGTGATCGCGAGTGTGAGGGATGATCGCAACCGAGAAACCGTTGCGATCGATCGTGTTCACGGTGAGGCTCACGCCGGCGATCGAGATCGAACCTTTTTCGACGATGTAGCGCGCGAGTGGCGCGGGAGGTCGAATCGTCAGCACGAGGTTGGCGCCGTGGTCGCGACGCGCGACGAGCTCGCCGGCGCCATCGATGTGACCGGTGACCCAGTGACCGCCGAGCCGATCACCCAGCTTGAGCGCGCGCTCCAGGTTGAGCCGCGCGCCGATCCGGATCGACCCGAGCGTGGTGCGCGATAGCGTCTCCGCACCCGCAAGCACCGTGTAGCTCTCGCGACCCACCTCGGTCACCGTCAGGCAGGTTCCGTCGTGACACACCGATTCACCGATCACCAGCTCCGCGACGGAGATGCGCGTGGGCTTCACCGCGATCACGAGCGCGTCGCTGCGGCGGTCGGCTCGCGTGACCACGCCGATGTCTTCGACGAGACCGGTGAACATCGCCGACGGTGTATCACTAAACCGCGACGAGCTACATCACCCGTTGAGGCCTGAACGGCCCTGGCCCGCACGGTCCACGCAATGCGAGCCGCGAGACGCCCGCACGGACCGGGGCTAACGGCGCTGGGGGATGGGAACGGCGCGGAGCCGGAGGTCGTTACCGACCCACACCGGATCACCTTCATAGGCGAACCCCGGTGCCGCGGCGAGCGTGGCCACGCCCTTGCCTCCAACCCAGCTCTTCGCCGGCCCGCCGACCACCTTTGGCGCGACATAGATGATCAGCTCGTCCGCATAGCGCTTCTCCAGCAAGTACCCATGCAGCTCTCCGCCGCCCTCGACCAGCACGGACGTGATGCCCGCATCGGCGAGCCGGGTGGCCAGCGGGTAGAGGTCGATGCGGCCGTTCGCATGGGTCGGCACTCGCCACACTTCGGCACCCGCCGCAACCAGCGGCTTCTCGCGCGCCGCAGGCGCCTTCGCGCTGGCCGCGATGATCGTCCGCGGACCGGTACGCCTGGGCAACAGATGGGCGCGGGGTGGAGTTCGGAGCTGACTATCGAGGACGATCCGGATCGGGTCGCGTGTCCGCGGCAGCCGCGAGCTCAGCCAAGGATCATCGGCGAGCACCGTGCCGATGCCCACCATCACCGCATCGTGCGTGTCGCGCAGCCGCATCACGTCGGCGCGAGCGAGCTCGCCGGTGATCCACTTCGACTCACCCGCGACGGTACAGATCTTTCCGTCCAGCGTGATCGCGGCCTTCAACGTGAAAGCCGGCCTGCCCTGCGTCGCCCAGGTGATGAACGCGCGGTTCGCCGCCTCACACTGCTCGCGCAGCACGCCGACATTGACGGTGATGCCCGCCCGCCGGAGCAGCTGGGCGCCACCCCCGTGGCCTTCGATCGGATCGCGCATCCCGATCACCACGCGCGCGACGCCGGCCGCACGCACCGCTGGTGCACACGGCGGGGTTCGGCCGTGGTGGTTGCAGGGCTCGAGGTTGACGTACAGCGTCGCGCCCGGTGCCTTGCCGCCGAGCATGCGCAGCGCCGCGACTTCGGCATGTGCGGTGCCGGCGGCCTTGTGTGCGCCCTCGGCGATCACCTCGCCGCGCGCGTCGACGATCACGCAGCCGACGATCGGATTGGGAGACGTTCTGCCGCGATAGCGCGCAGCGAGCTCGAGGCAGCGCGCCATGTGGATGCGATCGCGGTCGCGCTGATCGTTGCCGCCCGCTGGCAGCTTCACCCGGCTCGCTCCACCGGCGGCACCGTATGCCGATCGGTGCTCTCCTCGCGAAGGTCCTCGAGCGTGTGGCGTCCGGTATCCTCGCCGCGGAGCGCGTCGAGCTCCTTGGCGAAGCCGTCGAGGTCGGCGAAGTCGCGATAGATCGACGCGAACCGAACGTAGGCCACCTGATCGAGCTCGCGCAGCTTGGGTAGCACGCGCTCACCGAGATCGCGCGATGCGATCTCGGATAGCGACAGCTCGCCGATCTCTCGCTCGACCTCGAGCGCCAGGGTGGCGATCTGATCGCGCGACACCGGCCGCTTCGCCACCGAGCGCTGGATGCCGCGCTCGATCTTCGTGCGATCGAACGGTTCGCGCCGGCCGTCGCTCTTGACCACCAGCGGCATCGATTCTTCGATCCGCTCATACGTCGTGTAACGCCGGCTGCACCCTTCGCACTCGCGCCGGCGACGAATCTCCGTCCCGTCCTTCGATACGCGGGTCTCGATGACCTTGTCCTCGTACGCCGTGCAGAACGGACAACGCATGGCTACTCGGTGCCCGCCTTGGACCCTGCATCGAGCCCGCGGAGCTGATCGACGCGACGTTGATGTCGACCGCCTTCGAACGCGGTGTCGCGGAATGCGCTCAACGCTCGCTCGGCGACGCCGAGACCGACCACGCGAGATCCCATCGCAACGACGTTGGCGTCGTTATGTGCGCGAGCCATTTCAGCTGTGAAACTGTCATGAACCAGCGCGCAACGCACCCCCGGAAGCTTGTTGGCAGCGATGCTGATGCCGATCCCGCTGCCACAAAGCACCAAGCCCAGCGACCCAGGATCGGCTGTGACGCGCCGTCCGACCTCGGCACCGAATTCGGGGTAATCGACGGAGCTTTCCTCGGTGGTCCCGATGTCGATCACCTCGTCGCCCAGACCGCGCAGCATGTGCACGAGGTGCCGCTTCAGGGGCAGACCTGCGTGGTCGGATCCGGCGTACCACTTCATGACCGGGATCTATCGGCGATCCCGGTCAGGACGTCAAACCCGCCGTCACGCTGTTACAGCGTTCGAGCACCATGCGCGGGACGCACGGAGGATCCGGAGCGGAGAGCTGCGCCTTCAGCACTCACTATTCGCTCGACGGATCCCGGGCGCCGGAGAAGGGGGAACCGAGGAACCGAGAACCTGAATTTCGGATCCGCTCTCAACCCAAGTGCCTGGTGCAACGGCAGGTGTAACTGCATTCAAGGCGCCCTGGCCAAGCCACGTCGGCCAAGGCGGGCATCTCCGCGGCTGCGGAGCCTAGTCGCCCTTGTAGCGTGACAACACGAGCGCGGCGTTCGTGCCGCCGAACCCAAAGCTATTCGACATCGCGATGTCAACCCGCTGCTCGCGAGCGGTATTCGGGACGTAATCCAGGTCGCACTCCGGGTCAGGAGTCTCGTAGTTCGTCGTCGGCGGGAGCACACCACGGGCAATCGCCAGCGCCGTGATGCCGGCCTCGATTCCGCCCGCGGCGCCGAGGGTGTGGCCGGTCATCGACTTGGTGGACGACATCGCGAGCTTGCGCGCGTGGTCGCCGAACACGACCTTGGTCGCGATCGTCTCGTTCTTGTCGTTGAGGTCGGTCGACGTACCGTGCGCGTTGATGTACTGAACCGCGCTCGGCGCAATCTTCGCGTCGTCGAGCGCGAGCTTGAAGCAGCGCTGGGCGCCCTTGTGCTCGGGCGCCGGTGCGGCCACGTGGTGGGCGTCGCTGTTGGCACCATAGCCGATCACCTCGGCATAGATCCGGGCGCCACGCTTCTTGGCGTGCTCGAGCTCCTCGAGCACCAGGATGCCCGCGCCCTCGCCGATCACGAAGCCATCGCGATCCTTGTCGAACGGACGGCTCGCCTTCTCGGGCGCATCATTGCGGGTCGACATCGCGCGCATCGCGTTGAATCCGCCGACGCCGAGCACCGTGATCGTCGCCTCGGTGCCGCCCGCGATCATGCCGTCGGCATAGCCGTGGCGAATCGTGCGCATCGCCTCGCCGATCGAGTGCGCACCCGTGGCGCACGCCGACACATGCGAGAAGTTCGGGCCCAGGGCGCCGGTGCGGATCGAGACCATGCCGGGGGCCTCGTTGATGATGATGTCGGTGACGAAGTACGGCGAGAAGCCATGGCGCGGACCCTTGGCGACCGTCGCCTGATAGGTGTCCTCGATCGTCTTGACGCCGCCGAGGCCCGCACCGATGTAGCTGCCCCAGCGCTCCTCTTCGCCCGCCGGGACCTTGGTTCCAAGCCCCGCGTCCTCCATCGCCATCATCGACGCGGCGACGCCAAACTGCAGGAATCGATCGAGGTGCTTGAGCTCGCGCTTGTCGAACCACTTGGTCGCGTCGAAGTTCTTCACCTCGCACGCGAACTTCGTCGCGAAGTTGGTCACGTCGAACAGCGTGGTGGGCGCAGCTCCGCTCTTGCCAGCGAGTAGCCCCGACCACGTCGACTCCAGATCGTTACCGAGCGGAGTGACGAGGCCGATTCCGGTGATCACGACGCGACGACGCATGTGGATTTCCTTACCTCGCTCGGCCCGGGATGACGAGCAACCCGGGCGAGAGCAAGCGGGAACGCTACTTCAGGTGGGTCTTGATGTAGTTGATCGCGTCCTTAACGGTACGGATCTGCTGGGCGTCCTCCTCGGGGATCTCGATCTTGAACTTCTCCTCGAGCGCGAGGACGAGCTGGACCACGGCCAACGAATCGGCCTTGAGGTCGTCGATGAACGAGGCTTCGGGCCGGATCTGTTCCGCCGACACCTCGAGCTCGCTGCAGATGACTTCCTTAATCGTGGTTTCGATCTCTTCTGGGGACATGGTTCCTCGGAGGGCTTCGGACTGAAAGTTTGGGGTTGATAGACTATCTGGCCCGCTACATCAACATCCCACCGTTGACTCGCAGCACTTGGCCCGTGATGTAGGACGCTTCCGGGCCTGCCAAGAACGCGACGACGTCGGCGACCTCCTCGCCGCGACCGATTCGCGCGAGTGGGATCTCCTCCATGAGCTTGGCTCGCTGCGCCTCGGGGAGATGCTCGGCCGTCATGTCGGTCTCGATGAAGCCGGGAGACACCGCATTGCACGTCACCCCGCGCGACGCGAGCTCGCGCGCCGCCGACATCGTGAGCCCGATCAACCCGGCCTTCGACGCCGAATAGGCGAGCTGACCACCATTGCCCATCTCGCCGACCACGGAGGTGATGTTGATGATCCGGCCCGCTTCCTTCGCACGCAGCAACAGCATCGATGCGGCGCGGATGCAGTGAAATGCACCCGACAGGTTGGTGTTGATGGTCTTGGCCCACTGCTCGTCGGTGAACCGCATGAGCAAGCCGTTGACCGCGACACCGGCGTTGTTGACGAGGATGTCGAGCCCGCCGTGCTCCTTGCCGATCGCCTTGATCGCATCGGTGACGGCGGTCGCGTTCGCGACGTCGAACTTGGCGATCGCCGCCTGGCCACCGGCCTGCGTGACCTCCGCCGCAGCAGACTGTGCGGCGTCCTCTCGCGACGCGTAGTTGATGATCACCTTGGCGCCGCGACGACCGAGCGCCACGGCGATCGCACGCCCGATACCACGCGACGCGCCGGTCACCAGCGCCGTCTTGCCCTGCAGTGCTTTGTCGTTGATCGCCATGTGGTGGTCTCCTCGGGCCCTATGGGTTGAAGCTCGCCACTTCGTGTGGCTCGCCGATCGTGGTCATCTCGATGGTCTCTGCGATCCGCTTGATTAGACCCTTGAGCACCGCGCCCGAGCCGAGCTCGTAGCCACGCGTGACCCCGAGCTTGGCGATCGCCTGGATCGACTCCTCCCAGCGCACCGGCGCGGTGACCTGCTGGACGAGCAGCTCCTTGATGCGCGCGGGATCCTGGACGGGCTCGGCGGTGACGTTGGCGACGACCGGTGCGCTCGGCGCCGCGATTGTGATGCTCGCGAGCGCGGTGGCGAGCTTGTCCGCGGCGGGCTTCATCAGCGAGCAATGGAATGGTGCGCTTACCTGCAGCTTCTTGACCAGCTTCGCGCCCGCCGCCTTCGCCAGCGGCATCGCGCGATCGATCGCGTTGGTGTGCCCCGAGAGCACGACCTGGCCGCCGCCGTTGAGGTTCGCGGGCTCGACGGGCTCGCCTGGCTGTGACGCTTGCTGGCAGGCCGCGCGCAATGCGTCGAGCGGCACGCCCATGATCGCAGCCATCGCGCCGACACCGACCGGCACCGCTTCCTGCATGTACAGCCCGCGCAGGTGCGTGAGCTTCACGGCATCGCGCAGCTGCAGCGCCCCCACCGCGACCAGCGCGCTCCACTCGCCGAGCGAATGGCCCGCGACGATGTCGAAGGTCAGGCCGCGATCGCGCAGCACGCGAAACACCGCGACCGAGTTGGTCAGGATCGCCGGCTGCGTGTGCTTGGTCAGCGTGAGCTCGTCCTCGGGCCCCTCGAAGCACAGCTTCGACAGCGAGAACCCGAGCACGTCATCGGCCTCCTCGAACGTCCTTCGCGCGACCTCATGAGTCGCCGAGAGATCGCGGCCCATGCCGACCCGTTGCGAGCCCTGGCCGGGAAACAGCAGCGCGGTCTTCATGGCCGTGGGGTTTCGCATGCTCCCGGCCGCATGGGAAGGGGTGTCGAGGGGGAATCAAGTACGCGAAACTGTTCGCGCACTGCGCAACGATCTGCGCGATCCGATGAGGCCAACCATTCCTCTACCTTCGCAGCGCATCTCGCCGGCGAGCATCAGCGAGAAAGCTCAACAGCCGTGCCCGGCGCTCCGCGGTCAAGCGCGCGAACCGGACCGCGAGTAGATCGCCGGGATCCTCGCGCGACAACCGCGAGCTCAGGGCACGGGCATCATCGAGTGTCAGCCCTGCGAACGCGGCCGCGAGCGCGCGCTCCTTGCGACGAAATCCCGCGAGCAGCGATTCATCCGGAGCGATCGGCTCATCGAGTAAGGCGATCAGCTTCACGTCGAGCGACGACAGCGGCCGCTCGCTGGGCTCGGGACGAGGATCCGGCCGCGCAGGACCACCAGAGCCGAGCAACACGCGAGGGCGAACGCGATGCGGTGGTGATGGCATGCCCGGCGCTATCGGCCGGCACGCCTCGCGGTTGCGTGGGTGGGGTCAGACTCAACTTGCGCAACTTACGTCCCGTAAGTTGCGCAAGTTGAGTCTGACCCCACTCTCAGCGTTTCTTCGCGGCTGGCCTCTTGGCCCCCGGCGTGGCAGTCGGCTTCGCCCGGGGCTTCGCACCCGGCTTTGCCGCGGGCTTGGCGGCGGGTGTGGCGGTCGGCTGTGCCGCGGGCTTGGCCGCGGGTTTGGCGGTCGGTTTTGCCGCACGTTTGGCGACGGGTTTGGCGGTCGGTTTTGCCGCACGCTTGGCAGGTTGCTTGGGCGTCGGCTTCGCCGTCTTGGCGGCAACCCTCGCAGGCGTGCTCGCCTCTGGTTTCGCAGACAGCTTGACCGCCGTCGCAGCTGGCTTGGCAGCAGCCGGTGGCTTGCCCGACGCCACCGTGGGCTTGCCCGACGCCACCGTGGGCTTGCCCGACGCCACCGTGGGCTTGGCGACCGAGCCATCGACGATCACGCTCGGCTCCGCCGTCACGACGTTGTTGTTGAGCGCCGACTTCGCCGCGACCGGCCCCGGCGGGCGCGTCTCGTCGGCGATGCCGACCTTGGTCGCAGCGCGGGTGATCTTCTTGGGCTCGGGGTGCACCTGGATCAATCGACACGGCAAGTCCGCGGCGAGCAGCTTCGCCATCACATCGTCCGCATTCATCTCGCGCTGCACCGCCAGGTATGCCCGGCCGGGCTCGGTCTCGGTCGGCCCCCACGCGCCTTCACACACCACGCGATCCGTGTCGCAGGCGCGCGCGAGCGCCTGAAATGCTTCATCGCCGCTCACACCGCGCGGCGCGTAGTCGACGATCATCGCCCACCGCCCGCCATCCTCGACGATCCGCGAGCTGATCAGCCGCCACGGCGTACCCTCGCGATCCCACGTCGGGAATCCATCCTTCACCGGTGACACCACGATCGTGTCACCCCAGGTCGGCTTGGCGTGCATGAACGGCACGTTCACGAGCTTCACCTTCCGGCTCCCATCGGGACCCGGCGCGGGGCCCAGATCGTGCGCCCATGGCGTCTCGGTGTCCTCGCCCCGATTGGTCAAGCAGACCTTGATCAGCTTCGACTCACTCACACACGCATCCTATCCCAGCTCTAACCCGCCAGGCCGGTGAGCGCCGTTGCCAGCTGCGCAGGAAGCGATCGCTCCGCAAACTGGTGTGCCGCCCGGATCGCGCTCGTGATGGCGGTCGCATCACTACGGCCGTGAGCGATGATCGCGGGCTTGGACACGCCTGCGAGCAGCGCACCACCGATCTCGGTGTAGTCGATCCGCTTGGCCAGGCCGCGCAGCGCAGGGGCGACCAGCGCCGAGCCCAGCCGGGCCAGCGGTGTGCGCTCGAGCTCCTGGCGCACCATGCCGAACATGCCCTCGGCGATGCCCTCGCACGTCTTGAGCACGACGTTGCCGGTGAACCCGTCGGTGGCGATCGCATCGACGTCGCCCCGAAACAGATCGCTGCCCTCGACGTAGCCGACGTACTGAAAGGCTCCGGTCATCGCAGCGAGCAAGGCGTGGGCCTCGCGCGTCAGGGCCGTGCCCTTGCCCGGCTCGGCGCCGTTGGACAGCAGGCCCAGCCGCGGACGCGCACGCCCATGCACCACCCGATCGTAGGCGGCGGCGATCACCCCGAACTGCGCGAGCTGCGCGGGCCTGGGATCGACATTGGCGCCCGCATCGCAGAGCACGAGCGGCCCCGACGGCGTCGGCAACACGGTGACGATCGCCGGCCGCTCGACGCCAGGCAGCCGCCCGATCACGAACACCGAGCACGCCAGCATCGCGCCGCTGTTGCCGGCCGACACCACCGCATCCCCGTGCCCCTCCGCGACGCGAGTCACCGCGACCCGCATCGACGACTCGGGCTTGGCACGGAACGCCTGCGCCGGGTGATCGTCCATGGTGATCACGTCGGCCGCGTGCACCACCTCGACGCGATCACTCGAGACCTTGCCCGCCTTGGCGAGCTCCGCGGCGAGCGCGTGCTGATCACCGACCAGCACGACCTCGACAGGTTGCGTGCGCACGGCCGCAAGCGCGCCAGCCACTTCAGGGGCGGGGGCACGATCGCTGCCCATCGCGTCGACGACAACCTTCACGGCGTCGCCCTACCCAGGCGGGACCGGGCTACGAGTGTTTGGCCGACGGCGCACTCCACGGTCGACCCGCCGGCCCGGTGCGATGCCGCTACTCTTCAGCGGCTTTTTTCGCAATCACCGTTTCGCCGCGGTACTGGCCGCAGCTCATGCAAACGCGATGCGGAATCCGCGGCGCGCCACAGTTGGTGCAGGCCTGAACCATCATGTGGTTCTCGCCTGATTTCTTCGACCACGCCGAGCGTTGCTGGCGAGTGCGGGTCGGACCGCGACGACGTTTTTGCAGTGCCATGACGAACTCCGGGGGGCTCTTGTGCCAGGTCAGGAGGGCAATTTCAAGCCCTTGAGTGCGGCGAGACGCGGATCGATCGGCTTCTCGCACTGGCAAGTCGCTGTATTTCGGTCGATCCCGCACTGCGGGCACAACCCTTTGCAGTCTTCACGGCAGAGGGGGGCAAACGGTACAGACAGCACGAACTGTTCGCGAAACAGCGGCTCGAGATCGATGGAGTCGCCGTCATACGGGAACAGATCCAGGTCGTCCTCCCCGACTTCAGCACCCTCTTCACCGGCGTCCTCCGAGTCGTCCGCCGGAAGCTCCGCTCGTGGGAGGAATGTCACGCGAAGGCGCTCATCGATCTCGATCTTGACGGGCTCGACGCAGCGACTGCACGCGATCGTGAGCTCGCCCTTGAACGTCCCGGCGACGAACACGTGCGCGCCGTCGGCATAGAGCTCGAGCTTGCCGTGCCCCGAGCCAGCATTGGGGTCAGGATCAGGTGCCTGCAGGGCGTCGCGCATCGGAAGCCCACGCAACCACTCGGTCACCTGCTCGGGCGGCACGTCGAAGCTGCGCTGCGTCGGCAGGTCGCGCAACAGCACGACATATGGAGAGCTCTTCGGCGCCATGACACCGGGGGCAATATAGGAGGCACCCTCGGGGTGTCAAGCAAAGCCACCGACGACGGGCTGGCTACGGTATTCTCGTCCTCGATGCGGACGCTGGTGATGACAGCGCTGGCCTTGGTGACCCAGATGACCTGCGGTGAGCCGGTACTGCGCAACGCTCCCAGGCCTGACCCGGCGGCTGTCGCCGGCGCATCCGCTGCGCTCGCCGGCGCGGCCGCTCTCGCGGATCCCAATGGTGCGCAGAAGCGCCAGGAACAAGCGATGGCGCCCGAGCAGAGCAATGAAGGCGTGAAGGTAAGAGAGACCGTGCCCGCCGACGTGTTCGATCGGCTCGACCATGCGCCGCCGAGCGATGCTGGCGTCCTCGTCGATGCCGCGTCGCCCTCCGATGGCGGCACCCGCGCACCGCGCAAGAACATCAAGTTGAATCTGCGGCCCGACGCCGGGCTGTGAGCATCGGCGACGATCGGCGGCTATCGGGGAGAGCTCCGCGGCATCGCGCCGGCGAGCTCGCGGACGAGCGCTGCGACGCGATCGGGCGCACCGGTCGCTGGGCCGGCGGCCACTGTGTCGACGAGCGCGGTGCCGACGACAACTCCATCGGCAATCGCGGCGAACCGCGCGGCATCGGCGGGCGTGCGAATTCCGAACCCGACCGCGACGGGCGAGCTAGAGGCGGCACGAACCTCGGCGATCCGCGCGGGATCGACGGGCGCAGCGGCGCGCGAGCCGGTCACGCCGGTGAGCGAGATGTAATAGACGAACGGCGCGTTGAGCTCGGCCAGCCGGGCGATCCGCGACGGCGTCGATGTCGGCGCGACGAGCGGAATGACCGAGACGCCATGCGCTGCGAGCGGTCGCGCGAGCTCGTCGATCTCGTCGACCGGAAGATCGACGGTGAGCACGGCATCCACGCCGGCCTCCGCGGCACGCCGTGCAAACACGTCGGTGCCCATCACGAACATCGGGTTGTAGTAACCGAACAAGACGACGGGTGTCGTCACGGCGCGGCGCCGCAGCTCAGCCACCGCGTCGAGCGCGCCGCTGAGCGATGCCCCAGCATCGAGCGCCCGCTCCATCGCACGCTGGATCGATGGGCCATCGGCTGACGGATCCGAGAACGGAACGCCGAGCTCGATGACGTCGGCGCCGGCCCGCGCGACGGCCTCGACGACCGCCACCGAGGTCGCCGGATCGGGATCGCCGAACGTCAGATACGCAACAAGCGCCGCGCGATGCTGCTCGCGCGCCTGGTCGAACGCGCCGCGCAGCCGGTTCATCGCTGACCTCGCAGCTGCGCGACGGTGGTCATGTCCTTGTCGCCGCGGCCCGACAGTCCGACGATGATCACGCCGTCCTTGCCGACGAGCTTCGCGACCTCGTCGAGCGCCGCGATCGCGTGCGCGGTCTCGAGCGCACACAGGATCCCCTCGGTGCGCGCAAGTCGCTCCAGACCCGCGAGCGCCTGGGCATCGGTGCGCGCGAGGTAGGTCGCTCGACCCGAGTCCTTCCACGCCGCGTGCTCGGGCCCGACGCCCGGATAGTCGAGCCCCGCGCTGATCGAATGCGCATGCGCGATCTGGCCATCGGTCGTCGTCAGCACGTAGCTCTTGCTGCCGTGAAGCACGCCGATGCGTCCCGCACTGAGCGTCGCTGCGTGCCGCCCGCTGTCCACGCCCTCGCCCGCCGCCTCGACGCCGATCAATTGCACGTCCGCGTCATCGGCGAACGGCGCGAACAGGCCAGCGGCGTTCGACCCACCACCGACACACGCCACCAGCGCCTGCGGCAACTGCCCGGTCGCGGCGAGGATCTGCGCGCGCGCTTCGCGGCCGATCACCGCCTGAAGATCGCGGACCATCCACGGATACGGATGTGGACCGGCGACCGAGCCGATCAAATAGAACGTGTCGGACACATTGGTCACCCAATCGCGGAGCGCCTCGTTCATCGCGTCCTTGAGCGTGCGGGTGCCACTCTCGACGGGATGCACCCGCGCGCCGAGCAGCCGCATGCGCTCGACGTTGAGCGCCTGCCGCACCACGTCCTCGGCGCCCATGTAGATCTCGCACGGAAGCCCGAACAACGCGGCGACCGTAGCGGTCGCGACGCCGTGCTGGCCGGCGCCGGTCTCGGCGATCAACCGGCGCTTGCCCATGCGCAGCGCGAGCACGGCCTGGCCGATGCAGTTGTTGATCTTGTGCGCGCCGGTGTGATTGAGGTCCTCGCGCTTGAGGTAGACCTCGGCACCGGCGTCGGCCGACAGCCGGCGCGCGTGATATAGCCGCGACGGACGGCCGACGTAATCCACGAGCAAGCGATCGACATCGGCCCAGTACGCGGTGTCGCCCCGCGCGTCTCGCCACGCCGCCTCGAGCTCGGCGATCGCAGGCATCAGTGTTTCGGCGACGTACTGGCCACCGAACTGGCCGAATCGGCCTGCCGATGGCTCCGCGAGCTTCGCGATTTCGTCGGCGGTCGACATCGGACCGCCATCGTACCGCAACGCTCACCGTGCCGCGCGCGCCGCAGCGATGAACGCCGTGACCAGCGCGGCATCCTTGATCCCGGGCGCCGATTCGACTCCGCTCGCCACGTCGACGCCCCACGGTGCGGTCGCGCCGATCGCTTCGGCGACGTTCGCCGGCGTCAGCCCACCGGCGAGGACAACCCGGCGGTGCGGACACCGAGCGATCGCGCTACGGGCGAGCGTCCAGTCGAACGTGGTCCCCGAGCCGCCGCGACCATGCGAGGGCGTGTCCAGCAGCACCGCCTCCACCGCGAGCTCGTCATAGCCCTCGATGGTGTCCGCCCTGTCCGCGGGTAGCGCCTTCCAGACACGGAGCCCTGTCGTCGATGCCACCGTGCGGGCAAACGCAGGATCTTCATCGCCGTGGAGCTGGATCGCCGACAGCTCGGTGTGGTGATGCGCGGTCTGAATGTCATCGAGGCTCGCGTTCACGAACACCCCGACGATCGGAACGCCACCGGCGCGAGCGGCCGCGGCGACCGGTCCAGCGTGCACGACCGGCAGATAGCGCTTCGATTGCGGCCAAAAATTCAGCCCGATGAAGTCAGCGCCGGCGCGCACGATGTGCTCGGCGTCCTCCGCGCGCGTGACCCCGCAGATCTTGATCTTGATCGCCATCACGCACCTTCGCGCAGCGCACGAAGCGCCGCGCCCGGCGATGCCGCGCGCATCAGATGCTCGCCGACCAGCACGGCGTGCGCTCCCGCGGCCCCGAGCTGCGAGACGTCTGCAGCGGTGCGAATGCCGCTCTCGGCGACCAGCACGACGCCCGGCGGCAGTTGCGGCGCGATCGCCGGGGTGAGCGACATGTCGATCTCGAGCGTCTTCAAGTTGCGGTGATTGATCCCGAGCAGCGTCGTTCCAGCTGCGAGCGCAACGTCTGCCTCGGCGCGATCGTGGATCTCGACCAGCGCGTCGAGGCCGACGCTCGTGGCCGCGGCGAGCAGCTCGGCGAGCTGGGCCGGCGACAACGCCGCGACGATCAGCAGCACGGCATCCGCACCAGCCGCGCGCGCCTCCGCGACTTGATAGCTGTCGATGATGAAGTCCTTGCGCAGCAGTGGCACGGGCACGCGGGCGCGGCACGACGCGAGAAACTCGAGTGCGCCATCGAAGAACTCGCGATCGGTCAGCACCGAGATCGCCGACGCACCCGCATCGGCGTATTCGGCAGCGACCTCCGCCGGATCCGCCCCAGGGCGAATCGGGCCCGCTGACGGCGAGGCGCGCTTGACCTCGGCGAGCACGCGGACCGGCGCACCGGCAGGGCGCGCGAGCGCACGTTTGAGCCCGCGCGCTGGCTCGCAGCGCCGGATCTTTGCATCGAGCTCGGCGAGCGACGTCCGCTGCTTGGCCGCGGCGACCTCGATCGCCTTCGCACGCAGGATCCGATCGAGCACGCTCACTCCGCCCCCACGAAGTCGGCCGCGGTCTTGGTTGCGAGCTCGGACAGATCCGCGTCGAGCGCAGCCGTGCTGGCCTCGCGCCAGCGATATAGCGCGAGCTGTCCCGCGCCATCGCGTACGGCTGCCGCGGCGCGGCGGAAGTGTTCGGGCAGGCGGTCGAGGCGCAGCTCGCCGGGCTCGAGCAGCTCGAGCCCGACCGCCGCCGTCATCGCCGAGGCATGGAGCACGGCTTCGTAGCGCTCACCGTGGGCGATCTGATGACCGGCGAGCACCTTGCGCAACACGCCGGCATTGTACGCGGCATCGCCGCCGGCGAGCCCCGCCGGATCGACGCCATCGCGGCCAAACTCCTTGGGCGTGAGCGTGTGCGTGGCAACCGCGCCGTCGTCGTAGATCGCCACGTGGGTGTCGCCATCCACCGCGATCTCGTCGATACCGCCGGCCCCATGGACCACGGCCGCGCGCCGAACGCCCAGCGCACCGAGGGCCGCCGCGATCGGCTCGCACCACTTGCGATCGTACACTCCGACGATCTGGTGGCGCACGTTCGCCGGATTGGTCAGCGGACCGAGCAGGTTGAAGATCGTGCGCGTTCCGAGCTCGCGCCGAGGACCACTGACGTGACGGGTCGCGCTGTGAAACGTGGGCGCGAACGCAAAGCCGATCCCCGCGAGCTCGATGCAGCGCGTGACCACCGCGGGGTCCACGTCGATCGCCACTCCCAGCGCCTCGAGCACATCGGCCGAGCCGCACTTCGATGACACGGCGCGGTTGCCGTGCTTGGCCACGGTGCCACCGCACGCTGCGATCAGGATGCCGGCGAGCGTCGAGACATTGATGGAGCCCACGCCATCGCCGCCCGTGCCGCAGGTATCGATGCTGTGCTCGACGCGCGGGCACGCCAGCGCGGTTGCACGCGCGCGCATCGCGGTCGCCGCGCCCACCAGCTCGTCGACGGTCTCGCCCTTGGCACGCAGCGCGACCAAGAACCCGCCGATCTGCGCCGGCGTCGCGCTGCCGTCCATGATCACCCCGACGACCTCGGCCATCTGCTCGCGCGACAACCCCTGCCCGCTCAGCATCGAACCGATCGCGCGAACGATCGCCGTCATTGCCTGGCCATGTTCAGAAAGTTCGCCAGCAGCTGCTTGCCGACGGTCGTCATGATCGATTCGGGATGAAACTGCACGCCCTCGAGCGGCGCCCCGCCGCCGCGGTAACGCACGCCCATGATCTCGTCCTCCCAGGTCTTCGCCGTGACCTCGAGGACGTCCGGTAGGGATTCCGGTGCGATCACCAGCGAGTGATAACGCGTCGCGATGAACGGGTTCTCGACGCCGGCATACAGCCCCTTCTCGTCATGAAAGATCTTGGACGTCTTGCCGTGCATCACGCACGGCGCACGCACGATCCGCCCGCCGAACACCTGCCCGAGGCATTGATGACCGAGGCAGACGCCGAGCATCGGGATCTTGCCGGCAAGCTCGCGGATCACGTCCATGGAGATGCCGGCTTCGTTGGGAGTGCACGGCCCCGGAGAGATCACGATCGTGTCGGGCGCGCGCGTCGCGATCGCCTCGAGCGACAGCGCATCGTTGCGCTCCACCGAGACATCGGCACCGAGCTCGCCGAAGTACTGGGCGAGGTTCCACGTGAACGAATCGTAGTTGTCGATCAGCAGCAGCTTCATGCCCGCTCCGCGGTGCGAGCCATCTGAACCGCGCGCAGCACCGCACGCGCCTTGTTGACCGTCTCTTCGTACTCGAGCTCGGGGACCGAGTCGGCGACGAGCCCCGCCCCGGCCTGGACGTAGATCGTGTCGCCGGTGCTGACCAGCGTGCGGATCGCGATCGCCAGATCGAGGTTGCCGGTATAGCTGACGTAGCCGACCGCGCCGCCATAGATGCCGCGCTGGTGAGGCTCGAGCTCGTCGATGATCTCCATGGCGCGGATCTTCGGGGCGCCGGACAGCGTACCCGCCGGGAACGCCGCGCGCAGCACGTCGAGCCACGACGCGCCGGGCGCGAGCTCGCCGGTGACGTGCGAGGTCATGTGCATGACGTGAGAGTAGCGCTCGATGATCATCTGCTCGGGGACGCGGACCGAGCCGACCGCCGCGACCCGACCGACATCGTTGCGGCCCAGATCGATCAGCATGAGGTGCTCGGCGCGCTCCTTCGGATCGGCGAGTAACTCGGCGGCCAGGCGCTCGTCGTCGGCGAGTGTGGCGCCGCGGGGTCGGGTACCGGCGATCGGGCGAACCTCGACGCGGCGATCGCTGAGCCGCACCAGCGTCTCGGGGGACGCGCCGGTGACGCGCGCCTCGGGAAATTCGAGATGGAACATGTACGGCGACGGGTTGATCACGCGTAGCGCGCGATAGACGTCGAGGGGTCGCGCGCCGTTGGCAGGCTCCGCGAACCGTTGCGACAACACCACCTGGAAGGCGTCGCCGGCGAGGATGTACTCCTTCACGCGTCCGACGGCGCCGATGAACTCGTCCTTGCTGAATGACGACGACGGCACGGGCGACGCGACGTCGCTGGGTCCGGGCGGCGTCAACGCGGCGAGCGGCTGGCGGGCGGCACGCAGCGTCTTGATGATCGCGTCGATCCGCGCACACGCGCGATCGTAGGCGGCCTCGGCGCGCTCGGGTCGCGCGACATACGGCGTCGCGACGACCTTCAGGGTCTGGCGCAGGTTGTCGAAGATGAGCAGCGTATCGGTCACGACCATGCACAGCGGTGGCAGGTCGAGACCGGGGCGTGCGCGCGCCGGGAGATCTTCAAACGACCGAACACAGTCATACGCGATCCACCCCACGGCTCCGCCCCAGAACCGCGGCAGTCCGGGGACGTCGACGGGCTTGAGCTCGCCCATCACCTCGGTGAGCGCGGCCGTCGGATCGTTGGTCGGCCATTCGGCGTTGCGCGCAGGACCGCCGCCATCGACGTCGTACCAGGTCACGCTGGCGGTCCCTGCTTTCCAGCGAACCACGGCGCGGGGCGCCACGCCAACGAACGAGTACGCCGCCCACGTCGCGCCGCCGACCACCGACTCGAGCAGGAACGAATGCTCGCCGGCGCCGAGCGCGGCGTAGGCCGAGACCGGCGTGTCGCCATCGGCGAGCAGCTCGCGATACACGGGGATCAGGTTCCCGTTCGCAGCTGCCGCGACAAATGCCTCCCGCGACGGGGTGTACATGGAACCGTGGTTATACCGAGCGAGCCGGTCATCTCGCCACTCGCAGAGGGGCCGAGATCACTGATGTTTTGAACATGTTCAATTTTGGACCTTGCGCGCGACCGTCGACGGATCTAGTTTTTGAACGTGTTCAGAACTCAACAAGACCGGACGCGCACGTGGCGAGCGGTGACGCTCGCGGCCATCGGCTGCGGCGTCGGGCTCGTGCTCGCGTTTTCCGCTGCCACCATCGGGCTGTTCGCGCCGTTCGCGGTCTACTTGTCGCTGTGCGGGATGCTCGCGATCGCCGCGCTTTCGCTGATCGCTTTGCCTCTCGGCGCATTGGCTCTCATCGTGCACGCCGTTGTTGCGGTACGTCGCGCGTGGATCGATGCGCGGGCACCGCTGGTAATTGCCCACGATACGCCGCTGCCCATGCGCGACGCGTCAGAGCACGCGATTGACCTTCCGGCCGAGCACGCGATCGAGCTTCCCGCCGCCATTGCCCTGTTCTCTCCGACGCGCCGCTAAGAGGAAACGCTCGTGTTCGCTCCACTCGCGACGACCGACCTCGACCGACCTGGTGTCCGTCGCTCGAAACTGAGGTTGCCATGCTGAGCAGTCCATTCATCTCGACCACCCAACTCGATCGCGATTCGCGGACGGTCGCCCGGCTCGATCGTGGCTGGCGATCTATGGGATCACGATCGCGCTATCGCCCGTTCGGCATCTTCGTTTCGCCCGCGCTGCTGGTCGCGGTCACGGGGACTCCGATCCGTCCGCTGGTTCACATCATCGACCGGATCGCGGCGTTTGAACGTGGGGCGGGTGGAAGCATTCTCCCTAGCGCCAACTTGGTACGGAGGTAGGCATGGAGCACTCTGGTCCGGTGCGCAACCACGCGCGCCGAGTTGTCCTTGTGTTCACGACAATCGGCTGCACGTTTGCAGCTGGTTCGGCGATATGCCCGGAGGCGACCGCGAGCCTGGTATCGGGTGCGGTGTACTGGCCACTACTCATTGCGATGGCGCTAGCGATCGTCTGCGCACCGATCGCACTCGGCACTGCGCTCGCAGTCACGGTCTGGCGTCGGCTTGCAGACTCGATCGACACGGAGCCAGCGGCGAATCTTGCCGAGCGCGACCGCGCCACATCCGAGGTCCGAGCGCTCAGCGAGCAGGCTGTACGCGCGGTGTCCGCGCGCCACCTTGCGCGCCTTGCGTTCGGACTGATGATGCTGACCGGAGCGGGCGTGCTGGTCTGTCGCGTCGCGGCGGGGGATCGCACCCACACTCGCGAAACCATTGCAGCGACGTGGGGCTCGGCGTTCGTGGTTGCGCTGATCGCGGGGGCGATCGGTCGAGTCGGGAGCATGAGGCTGTCGCCACGAACGTTCCGCCTGAGCCTCACGGTGCCGAGCGCAGGCATGGCACTGCTGTTGCCTCTGACCCTCCACGGCCTCGTGTTTTGGCTCTTCGGCCTGTCAGCGCACGCCTTCGACGAGTGGGTCACCGTGACCATGTTCGCCGTTGGCCTGACACACGTGGCGTTCGCCGTGATGGTCTGGATTCGCGGCAGTCGCCTGGCGGATGGCCGGCCACCACAGAGTCTGCGATCGATCTTCGCGGTTGCGGTCGGCCTATCGGCGATCCCATTCGGCTTCTACTACGGCATCCCGATGGTATTGGCAGCAATCACCGGGCTTCCGATCCTCCTGCTGCTCAGGCTCGTTGATCACCGCGACACGGCAGAACGTCCGATCGTCATGGCGTTCAACGGGCTGCCTCGTGCAATGCTCATGAGCCCACGATGACCCGCGCAGTGGCTACTCGGCCGAAGGCCAAGCGCGCGCCGCGTCGCGAAGGTGAGCGCAAGCGCGACGCGACGAGACGCATGTTGCTGGATCGTGCGCTCAAGCTGTTTCAGAAGCGCGGCGTGGCGGCAACGACGATGCGCGACGTTGCGCGTGCGGCGGGACTATCGCTGGGCGCGGCCTACTACCACTTCCCATCGAAAGAAGCGCTGATCTTCGCGTACTACGAAGCCACGCAGGACGCGGAAGAAGCGATCGCTGCAACGGCCACGGGCACCACGCACGAGCGGCTCGCGGCGATCCTGCACGGCAAGCTGTCGTCGATCGAGCCGCAGCGAAAGATGCTGGCTTCGATCATTCAGCACCTGGTCGATCCAGGGGATCCGCTCTCGGCATTTTCGGCGCAGACCCGCGCGGTCCGAGATCGTTCGATCGCGGTGTTCGCGAGAGTCGTCGAACACGCGGGGCTTCCGGCCGACGTGGTCCCGCTCGCCGCGAACGCCCTGTGGATGATGTCCCTGGCAATCCTGCTGGTATTCGTGAACGACGACAGCCCGGGCCAAAGCCGCACCCACGGCCTGGTCGACGATGTCATCGAGATCATCACGCCGGTGTTGCCGCTGCTCGCCACCCCGCTCGGACGTGGTGTTGCCCAGCGGATCACCGCCGCGTTGGCTCGTGCGCAACTGGTTCCCGGCCCTCGCGCTGGATGAGCTGTTATCGGGGCGATATCGCCAGCCGGCTCGCAAGCGAGCAGGCTGGACCTATCGGCGATGTTGGTTCTTGTCGTCCCCACATCGCCTACTCATGTTGTCGTCGAGGTCTCGGGGGGGATCGAGACCTCGACGACAACCCGTCGTCCGTGCCCGGGTACCGCGAAGCGGCTCGCGCCATTCGGATTCAAGGCGCGGCCACGGTCGCCGGCGCGCGCCGGGGTGCCGGCGTGTTGTTATGACTCGCGCATGCACCCTGCCCATCAGGCCACGCACGCCGCGGTTTGCCCCCATATCGCGGAGCAGATCGCTGCGGA
>JBFWXW010000068.1:0-32297 GCA_050187075.1 Kofleriaceae bacterium
CACCGGTACCGCGGTGGTTTCGTCACGTGCGTGCCCGACGGTGGATCGTCTCGACGCAGCGGCGCTGCCAGGACCAACACGGTGCTCTGTGTCCTTACATCGTCGGACAGTCACGATCCCACGGGCCGTGGCACGACCGCGCGCTCCGGGCGCGTATCGACGGGTTTGCGCGCTCATCGGCCTCGCTCGCGAGGCTCGGCCAGCGATCCTCGATCGATTTATCCATCCGCGGGCCGCAACCGTGTTACCGAAGATCGATGCGGGGAGCGATCGCGCTCGTCCGGCTGATCGTCAGCGGGCTGATCATCAGCTGCGGCAACAATCGAAGTACGCGGGAAGAGCCCGCGCCAGCGGTGGTCGACGCCAGCGCGCAGAACGTCGCAGATGCGGCGAGCGTCGCTGCAGCTGCGCCCGCTGCGCCGGCGGCTCCTCCGAGCGCACCTGGGCGTAGCGAGCACGTCGCGTTCTCGTTGGTCGACAATCGCCATCTCGCGCACCGCTTCGTCGACGGCGATCTGGTGCTCGACGGCGGCGACATCGGGTTCGCGCGCTACACGCGGTTCGGCATGCCCGCTCCGCGCTGGCAGCTCGGCGCGACGGTCGATGGGCAGCGGGCTGCGATTCCCGATCGCGCTGCGATGCTCGAGGTCCCGTTGACGGTCGAGCAGGCGGCGACCTCGGTGCAGCTCACCGCGCGCGTGCACGCGGCGCCCAAGCAGACCCTCAGGCTCAAGGTCAACGGACGCAAGGCGAGCAAGGATCCGAGCGTCGAGCTGGTCGCGGGCTGGCAAACTGTCTCGATCGCGATCGACAAGGGACGGTTCGTCGTCGGCGAGAATCAGCTCGCGCTCGAAACCACCGGCGCCAAGGGCAAGATCGCGATCGCGTGGATCCGGATCGGCAAGCAGCGACCGGCGAGTAACGATGATCCGCGCGCAGCAACGACGTTCGATCCCGGCGGTGTGATCTCGATGGCGCGCGACGCGGCGCTGACCTGGTTCGTCACCGTTCCCGACGGTGCACATCTGGTCGCGGACGTGATGCCACCATGCAAGATCGACGTCCGCGCGCGGCCAAGCGCCGACAGCTTCGTCGGTGGCGTGCTCGGAGCCCCGGGTGGGCGCGTCGATCTCGCCGGTATGGCCGGCAAGGTCGTGGCGCTCCAGCTGATCGCCCATGACTGTCCTCGCGCGACGGTGACCGCTCCACGGATCACGCTGCACGGTCCAGATCCCTCGCTGCGTCCTGCCTCGCAGCCGCCGCGGTACATCATCTTGTGGGTGATGGATGCGCTCCGCGCCGACAAGGTGCCGGTGTTCACGCCCGGGGCGCGCGCACAGACACCAAACTTCGACGAGCTCGCCAAGACCAGCACGGTGTTCCGCCAGTACTACGTGCAGGGCAATGAATCGCAGACCAGCCACTCCAGCGTGTGGACCGGGCTCTACCCCGCGGTCCATGGCGTGCGGCTCGCCGGGCAGGGCGGGGTCTCGAAGATCAACGCGAAGCTCGCGGTGCTCGCCGAGCACCTCACCAAGGCGGGCCTGACCACCACCGCGGTGACCGGTAATGGCTTCGTCAACGAATACGGCGGTTACACGCGCGGGTTCAAGATGTTCCGCAACATGATGCGGGAGACCGGGGTGATCAACGGCGTGATCTACGGTCAAGCGATCGTCGATGCCGCGATCAAGCAACTCGACAAGGTGCGAAGCGATCCGGCGTATCTGTTCCTCGGAACGATCGACACGCACGGGCCGTGGATCGCGCGCAAACCATGGATCGACATCTACTCGCCGGGAAAATACGACGGACCGTTCAAGCGGTACGGCACCGCCAAGGAGCTCGGATTCCGCCCCGGCTCGATGGGCTGCTCGATCATCCCGCCGCCCGAGGACATCGAGCGGCTGCGAGCGATCTACGACTCGGCGATCAGCTATCAAGATCAGCAACTCGGCCGGATGGTGGACCAGCTCAAGTCGTGGGGAATCTGGGACCAGACGATGTTGATCGTCACCGCGGATCACGGCGAGGAGTTCTTCGAGGATCGACGATGCGGTCACGGCGGCTCGCTGCGGGACTCGCTGATCCGCGTGCCGTTGCTCGTGCACGATCCCGCGCGGTTCCCCGGCGGCACCATCGTCGATGAAGGCGCCGAGGGCGTCGATCTCATGCCCACGATGCTCGCTGCGCTCGGCGCTCCCGCGGTTCCCGCAGTCCAAGGCGAGGATCTGGCGCCGCTCGCGCAAGGCCTGGGCCGCGGCTGGCCTCGTCCGTCGTATGCATCGCAGTACGAGTACGCTCATGCGATGAGGATCGGGCGCTGGAAAGCGCGGGTCACGAGATCGGGAGTACCCGTGATCGGCGACCTGGTCGCCGATCCAGGTGAGACCAAGGATCTATCGGCGACCAAGCTGGTCGAGCGCCGGATGTTGACCGATCACCTTGGGCTGTTTCTCGCGCTTCGGACACAATGGAAGAAATCGTCATGGGGCGTGGTGACCAACGTGACTGCCGTCGGCGCGGCCGCGCTCGACGAGGCACACACTCCGTGAGCCTGCCGCGATCGTTGCTCGCAGCAGCCGTGCTGGTGGGTGCGTGCGCGAGCCGCGATGGGGCCACGGCACCAGCAGCCGCCGCTCCGCCCTACGCTGCCGTCGCCCAGCCTCCTCCGATCGTGGCTCCGGTCGCGGCGACGCCGCCGCCGGTGGACGCGGGAATCACTCCGGGTCATGACGCGATCGCCGAGGCGACGGCCGATGCGGCGGTGGACCCGCCGGTCGCGGTGGTCGCCGCGGATCCCGGTAGCGAGCGGTGGCTCAAGGGCTCGACCCATATCCACGCCAAGCCTTCCGGGGACAGCCACACGCCGGTTCCCGACGTGATCCGGTGGTACGAGCGACACGGCTATGACTTCATCGTGGTGACCGACCACAACGTGGTGAGCGAGGTCGATCCGATGCAGAGCACGGCCGGCCGCGTCGCGATCCGGTACGCACCCAAAGGGCTGGTCGTGCTCGCCGGGATCGAGCTGACGCACAATCCCAACGATTGCATCCCGCCGGGCGATCCGAGCGGTCGATGCCGGATCCACGTCAACCTGCTCGGCGTGACCAGCCGGCCGACCGGCAAGATCAAATGGGCGAACCACAAGACGAACGAGCGCCTGCTCAAGTACCAGGCCGCGCTCGATCAGCGCGCCGGCCTGGGCGGCATCGCCCAGCTCAACCATCCGCAGTGGTACTGGGGGATGACCGGCGAGCTGCTCGCCGAGCTGGCGGGCCGAGGAATGGCGCTGGTCGAGATCGCGAACGCGCAGTTTGCGACCTGGAATGCCGGGGACGCGGACCACCCGTCGACGGAGGCCCTGTGGGACGATGCGCTTGGCCGCGGCGCCACGCTGTGGGGCGTGGCCTCGGACGATGCGCATCAATACAACGAGCCGGGCAAGTACCCCGCCGGTGGTGGCTGGGTGATGGTGAGAGCTCGGCGCGATCCAGCGGCGATTCTCGATGCGCTCGCCCACGGCAGGTTCTACGCCTCGAACGGCGTGGTGCTCGAGCGGGCGGAGGTCAGCGGCGGGGCGTTGACCGTCGAGGTCGCGGCTGGCTCGCGAGGCATCCACACGATCGAGTTCATCGAGAACGGCAAGCGCGTCCAGCGAGCTCGCGCTCGCAAGGCTCGCCGGGCAGTGCCTGCGACCGGATATGTCCGCGCGGTGGTCACGCGCGCCGACGGCAAGATGGCCTGGGTGCAGCCCGCCCGCGCCACACCATGACCAAGATCCGTTCACGGCGGCTCGCCGCTGTGCATGGATTGATCTAGTGTGCCCGCCGCCATGGACCCGTTGCTCGCATCGAAGCGGCCCCTCGTCGTGGGCATCGCTGGAGGCACTGGTTCGGGCAAGACCACCGTGGCGCACCGACTCGCGGCATCGATGCCGGGACGATGCGTGACGATCGAGCACGATGCGTACTACCGCGATCAGAGCCACCTGCCGTTCGAGGAGCGGGTGTCGATCAACTACGACCATCCGGATGCGCTCGAGAGCTCGCTGCTGATCGAGCACCTGCGCGAGCTGCGGGCGGGCCGCAGCGTTCGGATTCCGATCTACGACTTCGCCACCCACACGCGCCGGGACGAGACCCGCGAGGTGACACCGGCCAGGGTGATCATCGTCGAGGGCATCCTGGTGTTCACCGAGCTCGCGATGCGCCAGCAGATGGATATCAAGATCTTCGTCGACACCGACGCCGACATCCGGTTGATGCGCCGGATCCGCCGCGACCTCGAGCAGCGCGGCCGGTCGTTTCAGTCGATCCGGGACCAGTACTACGCGACGGTGCGGCCGATGCACCTCGAATACGTGGAGCCGACCAAGCGGTGGGCGGATCTGATCGTTCCGGAAGGTGGCGACAACACGGTCGCGCTCGACGTGCTCCTGGGCCAGCTCGGACGGATCGCGTTCGGACGAGATTAGGGCCCGGCGCGCGGGGTAGGATGCGCCATGGCTAGCTCCAATGCTCCGGTCACGGTCGTCACCGGTGGTGCCGGGTTCATCGGCTCACACACGGTCGATGCGCTGATCGCGCAAGGCCACCGGGTCGTGGTGCTCGACAACTTCAGCACCGGGAAGCGCGAAAACCTGAGTGCCGCATCCGCCACCGGCAACGTCGAGGTCGTGGTGTGCGACATCTCGCACGGCATCTTCGCGGCGCTCGCGCCGGTGACCGAGCGCCTGGGCCGCGTCGAGCGGATCGTCCATCTCGCCGCGCAGGTCTCGGTGGTCCACTCGGTTGCCAATCCGCTCGTCGACATGCAGATCAACTACGGCGGGACGCTGCACGTGCTCGAATATGCGCGCGCGATGGGTGTGCGCAAGGTCGTGCTCGCGTCGTCCGCCGCGGTCTATGGCGACGTCGAGACCATGCCGGTGGGCGAGGACACGCCGACCCGGCCGCTCTCGCCTTACGGGATCGACAAGCTGGCGTCGGAGTACGCCCTCGACTACTACGCCAGCGTCCATGGCGTGCCGACGACGGCGCTGCGGTTCTTCAACGTCTACGGGCCGCGCCAGGATCCGACCAGCCCGTACTCGGGTGTGATCTCGATCTTCGCCGACCGCGCGAAGGCCGGCCGCGCGCTGACGATCTTCGGCGACGGCAACCAGACTCGCGACTTCGTCTATGTCGGCGACGTCGTGCGAGCGATCCTCGCCGCGCTCGGTGATGGCAATAGCCGGTTGATCGCCAACGTGGGCACGGGCGGCGAGATCACGATCAACGAGCTCGCCCGCGTGATCGCGGAGCTGTGCGGCAAGACCTCGGTGATCACGCACGCCGCCCCGCGCTCGGGCGAGATCCTCAAGTCACGCGCGCGCGTCGATCGGCTGCGCGATCAGCTCGGGATCGTGGCCCAGACCAAGCTGGCAGACGGGCTGAGAGCCACGCTCGGTTGACGTAGACGCGCGTGCCGGGAAACCGCTAGATCTGCGTGACGCTCTTGCCGGCCTTCACCCAGCCCGCGATGCCATCGGGCAGCACCTTGACGTTCTTGTAGCCCGACGCGATCGCGCGATCGGCAGCGTCGTGCGACGCACCACAGCTGGTGTTGGCGCAGTAGAACACCAGCGGCTTCGACTTGTCGGGCGGCAGCTCCTTGAGGTCGTACGCCTCGGAGTCGGTCAGCAGCACGGCGCCCGGGATCACGCCCATCTTCTTGCGCGTGCCTGCGCCATTGGCATCGACCGCCTGACACTCGCTGTTTGCGAGCTGCTGGTCGAGCTCGTCGACCGAGATCGAGGCGACGTCGACCTTGGCGGCGGCGGTCGGCTCGGCGGTCTTGGATTCGGAAGCCTTGGAGCACCCGGCGATCGCCGCGAGCCCGAGAACGGAAGCAAGCATCAAGGTGCGCATGGGAGCGACCGTAGCCGAGCAGCTCGGGCCCCGCAATGCGACACTTCCGCCGCACGGATGTCCCGAGGTGTCGCCGCCGCCTATCTCGCATGCGCTCTGATCTGGGGCACCACGTGGTTCGCGATCCGCGTGTCGATCGGCGAGGGCGGGTTTCCGACGTTCGTTTCGCTGGCCCTGCGGTTCGCGATCGCGATGGCGATCCTGATCCCGATCGCGCTGCGGGCTCGTCCGTGGCCACGCGGGCGCGCATGGGGCTACCTCGTGCTCGCCGGCGTGCTCGATGCGGTTGCCTACGCCCTGGTGTACCTGGGCGAGGAGCGCGTTCCGGGCGCGGTCGGTGCCGTGCTGTACGGGACGCAGCCGCTGATCCTGGCCGTGCTGCTCACCGCATTCCGGATCGAGCGGATCACGCCGCGCCACATCATCGGATCGATCGTCTCGCTCGTTGGTGTGGGCGTGCTGTTCCACGATCGCCTCGAGATCTCGTCGCGCCAGGCCGCCGGCGTCGCGATGATCGTCGGCTCGGTTGTCGCGTCCACGGCGTATTCGATGCTGGTCAAGCAGCACGGCAAGCGCGTCCACGGCGTGGTGTCGACCGCGGTGTTTCTGACGGTGACGGCGATCGTCCTGGCGATCGCGGCGGCCATCGCCGGTAAACCGATCCCATGGCCGCCGCCGCGCAACGCGTCGCTCGCGGTGGTCTATCTCGCGGTGATTGGCACCGTGATCGCGTTCTATCTGTACTTCTGGATGTTGCAGCACGCCACGCTGGTGCTCGCGAGCACGCTGGTGTTCGTGTTCCCGCTGATCGCGATCGTGACGGATGCGCTGTTCGAAGCCGAGCGCCTGGGCGCAGGGGGCTATCTCGGTGCGGCGATCGTGCTCGGCGGGCTCGGCGTCAGCCTTCGCCGACCGCGATCGATTGCGCTCGATCGTCGCGTGGGGGATCCTCGAACAGACCGATGACCGACGCGCCGCGCGATCCGCCGTGGATCTTCCGCACCTACGCGGGGCACTCGAGCGCGCGTGCATCGAACGAGCTGTTTCGCGCCAACCTCGCCGCCGGCCAGACCGGGCTGTCGATCGCGTTCGATCTCCCGACCCAGTGCGGCTACGACGCGGATCACGCGATGGCGATCCCGGAGGTCGGCAAGGTCGGCGTGCCGATCGGATCGCTCGACGACATGCACGTGTTGTTCGACGGGATTCCGCTCGAGCAGATGAACACGTCGATGACGATCAATGCGACCGCGATGTGGCTGCTCGCGCTCTATGTCGCGCTCGCACGCGAACGCGGCGTGCCGGAGGCGAACCTGCGTGGCACCGTGCAGAACGACATCGTCAAGGAGTACCTCGCGCGGGGCACGTACATCTTTCCGCCGGAGCCCTCGCTCGATCTGATCGCCGAGACCTACGAGTACTGCGGCGCGCATCTGCCGCACTGGAACCCCTCGAACATCTGCAGCTACCACCTCCAGGAGGCCGGAGCGACCCCGGTGCAGGAGCTCGCGTTCGCGCTCGCCGACGCGACCGGTGTCCTCGATCGGGTGCGCGCGCGGGGCACGCTGGATGACGCGGCGTTCGCGCGGTGCGTCGGCCGGGTGTCGTTCTTCGTCAACGCGGGGATGCGGTTCGTCGAGGAGCTGTGCAAGATGCGCGCGTTCGTGCAGCTGTGGGATGAGCTGTGCCGCGATCGTTACGGCGTGACCGATCCCAAGCTGCGGCAGTTTCGCTACGGCGTGCAGGTCAACTCGCTCGGCCTCACCGAGCAACAGCCGGAGAACAACGCGTGGCGGATCCTGATCGAAGCGCTCGGGGTGACGCTGTCGCGCGATGCGCGGTGTCGCGCGCTGCAGCTGCCGACCTGGAACGAGGCGTTGTCGCTGCCGAGACCGTGGGATCAACAATGGTCGATCCGGCTGCAGCAGATCCTGGCGTACGAGACCGACCTGCTCGAGTACGGCGATCTGTTCGACGGCAGCCCGGTGATCGCGCAAAAGGTCGAGCAGCTATGCTCCGCCGCGCGTCGCGAGCTCGCGAACATCGCCGAGCTCGGTGGGATCCAGCGTGCGATCGAGACCGGCTACTGCAAGCAAGAGCTCGTGCGATCGATGGCAGCGCGGATGGCGCGAATCGAGCGCGGCGAGCAGATCGTGGTCGGCGTCAACCGATGGACCGAGGGGTTGCCGTCACCGCTGGTGAGCTCGAGTGATGGCGGCGTGTTCCGCGTCGACCCGGCGGCACTCGATCTCGCACGAGCATCGCTGGCACGCACGCGGGCGAACCGCGATGGCCAGCGCGCGGTGCGGGCACTGGCGGAGCTCACCGCGGCCGCCCGCGCGGGCAAGCCGATCATGGAGCCGTCGATCGAGTGCGCGCTCGCTCGCGTGACGACCGGCGAGTGGGCGGGCGCGCTGCGCGAGGTGTGGGGCGAATATCGCGCGCAGACCGGGGTCGGCGGCGCGAGCACCGTCGGGGCGGCGGACACCGATCGCTGGACCGCGCTGCGCGACCGCGTCGCAGCGCTTTCGCGCCGGCCCAAGCTGCTGGTCGGCAAGCCGGGGCTGGACGGTCACTCCAATGGTGCCGAGGTGATCGCGGTCGCCGCACGCGACGCAGGGTTCGAGGTCATCTACGCCGGAATCCGCCTCGATCCGGAGGCGATCGCCGCGACGGCGATTCAAGAGGACGTCGATATCGTTGGATTGTCGGTGCTATCCGGGTCCCACCTCGAGCTGACGCGAGCGGTCATCGAGGCGCTGCGGGCCCGAGGTGCGAGCGATCTACCCGTCGTGGTGGGAGGCGTGGTTCCCTCCAGTGATCACGGGCAACTGCGTGCGCTCGGCGCGGCGGCGGTGTTCACCCCTTCCGACTACAAGCTCGTCGAGGTCATGGGGGCGCTGGTCGATGAGATCACACGCAGTTCTGACCGCCGAAGCTCTCGAGATCACTGACCTGCAAGACAGCTTGTCCCCGCGGGGGCGTTTCTCATAGATTGCCCAAACCCCATGGGGATCGCTGACCTGTTTCGCCCCAAATACCGCCACAGCGACGTTCGTGTGCGCTCCGAAGCCGTCAAGGCTCTGACCGCGGATGACGCTGCCATCCTTGAACAAGTGGCCCGAACCGACCGCGACATCGGCGTGCGCCGACTCGCGCTCGAGCGGATCGACGAAGCGAACGTGCTGGCCGATCTCGCATCGGCCGAGACCGAGCGCAGCCTGCGCGATTTCGCAGGGGAGCGTGCGGCCCAGCTGTGGACGTCGCATGCGTGCAGCGATGATCCAGACGACGCGGCCACCGCGATCGCGGGGATCATCAAGCTCGGTGATCAGCACGCGCTGACCGATGTGGTCGTGCGGGCGTCGATCCCCGGCATTCGCAAGCGCGCGTTCAGCGAGCTTCGCGACCCGCGCGCGCTGGCGGACCTCGCCAAGACCGACGCCCCGCTCGATCTGCGGACCGCGGCGGTGGCGCGGATCGACGATGGCGACGTGCTGCGGGCGCTGGCGATCGACACCACGCAAAAGGAAGTGGGGCTGGCCGCGGTCGAGAAGCTCGACGATGTCGATCGGCTCGAGAACGTGGCACAGAAGGCCAAGAACAAGGCAGTCCGCCAGAAGGCGCGCAAGATCGTCACGGAGATCATCCAGGCGGAGCGCGCGAAGCGGACCAGCGTCCCGGACGAGGTCAAGCGGAAGCGCGCCGAGCGAGCGCAGCTGATCCGCAACGTCGAGTCGCTCGCCGACAGCTTCGACTTTGCCAGCGCGAGTGAGCAGATCTCGGCCGCCGAGGTGGCGTGGGCAAGGCTCGGCGTCGACGATCTGGACAATCGGTTCGAGCGAGCGGTCGAGCGGTTCTGGAAGCGCAAGGAGCTCCACGAGAGCCAGGCTCGATCGGCCGAGGAGCTGCGAGCGGTCGAGCGCGAAGCCGCGCGCGACAAGCAGCGCGCGGAGGAGGAACGCACCGCGAACGCGGTCGAGCCAGCCACCGCCGCCGAGCCGGTCGATCCGAAGCGTCAGGCGCGCGAGGCCGAGGCCAGGGCCCGCCGCGAGGAGCGCGAGCGCCAGAAGGCCGAGGACGAGGCGCGACGCCAGGCCCAGGCCGCCGAGCGCGCCGCCAAGCAGCAAGAGGCTGCCGAGCGCGGTGCCGCGGTGGCCGCCAGCCTCGAAGCGATGTGCGCCGACATGGAACAACTCGCCGGCAGCGACGCCAAGGATGGCCGAGCGATCGATCGGCTGCTGTCGCAAGCGGCGAAGGTGTTCGAGGCGATCGGTAAGGTCGGTCCCGACAAGCGCGATGCGCTTGCGGAGCGGTATCAGGCGGCGCGAGGCAAGCTGGTGATCAAGGCGAGCGACCTGCGCGAAGCCGAGGACTGGCAGCGGTGGTCGAACGTTCCGAAGGCGGAAGCGCTGATCGCCACCGCGAAGCAGATGGCCGAGGCACCGGCGACGCCGGATCTCGGCAACCGGCTACGCCAGCTGCAGGCGCTGTGGAAAGAGGAAGTCGGACCGATGCCGCAGCGCCGATCGAAGGAGCTGTGGGAGCAGTTCAAGGCGAGCTGCGATCAGGTCTACGACAAGGTCAAAGGCGTTCGGGCGGCCGAGCAGGAGAAGCTCGCCGAGGTCATCAAGCTCAAGGAGCAGCTGATCGCCGAGGCCGAAGCGGTGGCGGACTCGACCGATTTCGCGACGACGTCCGCCAAGCTCAAGCAGCTGCAGGCCCAGTGGAAGCAATCGGGCCACCTGCCACGCAAGCAGGGCGACGAGCTGTGGAAGCGATTCCGCGCCGCCTGCGATCGATTCTTCGAGCGCCGCAAGCCGATGCTCGAGGCCCAGCGTGCGCAGGAGAACGAGAACCTCGCCCTCAAGCAAGCGTTGATCGCGCGCGCCGAGGCGGTGACGGCCAGCGCGGGCGAGGGCACGTGGGGCAAGGCGATCGCCGAGATCAAGGAGCTCCAGCGGCAGTGGAAGGAGATCGGGTTCGTCCCGCGGCGCGATGCCGACGCCGTGTACTCGGCATTCCGCCGCGCGTGTGATGCGCTGTTCGCCAAGCGCGACGAGGCGCGCGACGCGGAGGCCAACGCTCACCGCGCCGAGATCGAAGCGCTCAAGGCCGAGATCGAGTGGGTGAAGATGGGAGGCGAGGGGATGGTCGCGCGCGCCCTCGCGGTGCGCACCAAGGCCACCGAGCTGGGCGTGCTTCGTGACGAGATCACCCAGATGGTGCAACATCTCATCACCGAGCACACCGACGACGTGATCGGAACCGAGCTCGATCCGTCGCGGCTCCGCGCCAAGCGCGACAAGCTGATCGCGCGCGCCGAAGAGCTGTTGCCCAAGACCCCGGACGCCCCCGCCGAGGGTGTCGACATCGCTCAGCAGCTGAAGCAGGCGATGTCGCGCAACGCGTTCGGCGATCTCCGATTCTCGGGTCGCGATCCGGTCGAGGTCATCGATGAGCTTCGCGCCGCCTGGGCGGATGTCGGTCCGATCATCGAGGATCACGACCAGCAATGGCGGTTCGACGAGATCGTCATGGCCGTGCTCGAAGCGGTGCATCCCGGCGAGTCATCCCCCGAGCGCAGCGATCGTAACCGTCGCCGGCGGCGCGACCGCGACTCGCGCGGGCAGCCGATGCCGCCGTCCGGATCGGTCGCACCACCGATCGCGGTGGCCAAACCTGCAGCGCCGGCACTCGCCGACGGCAGCGGAGTCACGCCGGCGGTCACCCCCGAGCCGGTGCGCACCAAGTCGCTGTCGACGGCGCCGCCGATGGATCAGGTCGACACCGGCTGGGACCTCGGCGACGACGATCCGACCGCCAGCGCCGATCCACCGGCCGACGAGCCCTCGCCGCCATCATCTGCCGAGATGGCCGGCGACGGTGCTACCGAAGGCGAAGATCACAGCGGCTGGGACTGAGCAGTCGCGTCCGATCTGCGGAGGGTTTCGGTCATCCGGATCGCCACCACCGCACCTGAGACGAAGGTGAGGATCGCGACCGACCATATTGCTGCATCGATCCCAAGCGCATCGGCTGTGACGCCAGCAATCACCGCACCAACGGCATAGCCAAGATCGCGCCAGAGCCGATAGATGCCGACGGAGGATGCTCGCCATCGTGGGTGAGCGACATCGCCGATCGCCGCAAGTAGTGTCGGGTACACCATCGCGGTTCCTGCGCCCAGTAACACCGACCCGCTGGCGAAGCCGACGATCTCCGTCGACATCACAATGACGGCGATGCCAGCGGCCTGAACCCACATGCCCGCGACGATCAGCCACTTGCGACCGATGCGATCCGAGAGCCCCCCGGTTACGAGCTGACCGACCGCTTGGACTGCAGGATAGGACGCGGCGAGCCAGCCGATTTCCGCGATCGAGACGTGCGCCGCAGCATAGACCAGCGGGAACAGACCCCACGCCATGCCATCGTTGAGGTTGTTGACCATGCCAGCCTGCGAGATCGACGAAAGATTCCGATCGCGCCACGATGTCCGCATGAAGATCTCACGTTGCGACAGCGGCTGGCTCGGAACAGCGATCGCGTTCGCTTCATGGCGAGCGTGCGAATGGGTGTCACGGACGAACATGGCCGAGAGCGCGAGCCCGATCACGACGAACACAATGCCGAGATAGAACGGCTCGGGGCGCAACCCATGAGTTGCGGCGATGGCGCCCGTCGCGAGTGCAGACAGCGCAACCGCGCCATAGCCGGCGAACTCGTTGAGTCCCATCGCGAATCCCCGGCGGGTCGGGCCGGCGAGGTCGATCTTCATGATCACCGTCGTCGACCATGTCAGCCCCTGACTGATCCCGAGCAAGACGTTCGCGGCGAGGACCCACTCCCATGAGGGTGCCCACATCAGGAGCAACGGAAACGGCAGCGCGACCAGCCACCCAATGCCGAGGATCCGCTTGCGACCGAAGCGGTCGGCGAGCTGTCCAGCGAAGTAGTTCGTCACCGCCTTGCTGACACCGAATACGACGATGAATGACAACATCGACGAGTGTCCAGCGATGTGGAAGTCGCTCTCCGCGATCGCCGGGACGACAGTTCGCTCGAGCCCGATCACTGCGCCTACAAACGCGTTGACGACAACCAGCAGCGAGAACTGTCCAAGGTTTGCTCGCAACCCGAGCTCCACCTTGTGCACGTCGTCACACGCGACCTTGGTTCCACGCCAGGATCTCGGACATCGCCGCGGGCTTTGGCGGAACCGTGCTACCGACCTGTTCGACGAACGCCGGTTCGTCGAGCGACAGCGTTCGGTTCCAGCGCCTCTCGGACGCGAGCGTGCTCGTCGGTTTACCGCTCATCCCGACGCCGCATGCGGAACCTGCAAAGTGAGCGGGGTAGATCTCGAGATCGTCAGGCAGCGACAGCAGCTTGTCTTGCAAGCTGCGGCGTAGCTGCACGGCGTTCTCGCGCTCGTGACCAGGAAGATCTGGGCGTCCGACGGAGCCCACGAACAGCGTGTCACCGGTGCACGCGAACCAGGGTTCGGGTCCGCGTCGGAGATCGCTGACCAGCAAGCAGATGCTCTCCGGCGTATGCCCTGGCGTATGCAAAACCGTGATGATGGTATTGCCCAGCTCGATCAGCTGACCGTCGTCCACCGAGTTGAATGGAAAGATTACGTCTGCCGAGCGGTGCATGCAGTAGCGCGATCCAGTCAACCGGGCCAGCGCCCGTGCTCCCGAGCGATGATCCGCGTGAACGTGGGTGTCGAACACATGCGTGATCTGCATGCCTTTGCTTGCCGCGAACCGGGCGTATTCCTCGACCTCCGCCTCGTGAGGATCGATGGCACAGGCGAGTCCCTTGGTTCCACAGCCGAACACGTACGCGGCGCAGCCAGTGTCAAATCGATAGAACGGGCGAAAGATCACGCCGCACCTCCTCTCTCGATCGGGTATCCAGCGGCGCGCCATTCGACCGGGCCGTCCTCGAGCCGCATCGCACGCAGACCGTGCTTCGTCAGCTCACTCACCGCATCGATCGCGTACACGCAGTACGGACCGCGGCAGTACGCGACGATTGGCTTGCGGCGGGGGGCTGCGTCGCGTGCCCACGCCTTGACCTCGTTCAGCGGAACCGAAACAGCGCCTACGATGTGGCCTTGATCGAACTCCTCTTTGGGACGGACATCGATCAGCACCACGGTGCCTGCATCGAGTCGCCGGGCGAGCTCGTCTCGGCCGATCGCCTCGAACTGGCCTGGCTCACCGAGGTAGTCATGGACCACGGCTGGTAGCTCGGCGAGCTGAGCCTCGGCGGTCGCGCGCAACGCGAGCCACAAGTCCACCACGGACGGGGCTGCCAGGCGGTAGTAGACCCGCTGAGCAACCTTGCGTGTCTCGACCAACCTTGCTGCCAGTAGGACGTGCAGGTGTTGAGACGCGTTTGCGATCGACAGATGTGCGTGGCCAGCGAGCGCCTCGACGGACCGTTCGCCTTGCATCAAGAGGTCGAGCAGCTCGAGGCGAGCAGGCGCGGCCAGCGCCTTCCCGATCCGGGCAAATTGCTCGTAGATGCGAGTTTTTGCGGTGTGGAATGTATTCAAGTAATCAATTGAATACAAGAGATGATGGCAAGGGTCAAGAAGCATCTCGCCGTGCCGGATATTCCTCGATGGCGTCGCGGCTCGTGGCGACCACTACCACGAGGGAGCTCGACCACCTCCGCGGCGAGCGATCGGCCGTTCATCAGCAAATGGCCCTGCGTGGTGCAGGCCACACGGCGTGGTACGAGGTCGACGATCGAGCGATCCCACCGCGCGCGTTTGGGACAGTCTCCGCACATCCACCAACGTGACCGCGCTCGTTGCCTTCGCCCGTCTCGCGAGTATCCTCGCCGCGTCGTGACCTCGTTGCTGACCGCCGATGACCTGTTCCTGTTCAATCAGGGAACGCACTATCGGCTCTACAACAAGCTCGGCGCGCATGTGCAAGCGAACGGGACCTACTTCGCGGTGTGGGCACCCAATGCGCGCGAGGTCAGTGTCATCGGCGACTGGAACAGCTGGCGCCCCGGGGTCGACCGCCTGTCGTCACGCCAGTCGTCCGGCATCTGGGAGGGACTCCTCCCCAAGATCGGTCACGGCGCCCGCTACAAGTACGCGCTCGCGTGCGCCGACGGGGTGCTCCGCGAGAAGGCCGATCCGTTCGCCGCGCGCGCCGAGCATCCACCGGCGACGGCGTCCGTGATCTGGCAACCGCACCACGAATGGAATGACGCCGCGTGGATGAAGTCACGCGGCGCCACGCTCTCGCGACAGGCGCCGGTCAGCATCTACGAGCTTCATCTCGGCTCGTGGCGACGCGATCACGGCGAGGTCCTGGGCTATCGCGAGCTCGGGCAGCTGATCGGCGATCACGTGTCGAACCTCGGGTTCAGTCACGTCGAGCTGATGCCGATCATGGAGCATCCGTTCTATGGCTCGTGGGGCTATCAGGTCACCGGGTACTTTGCGCCGACCACGCGCTACGGTGCACCTGACGATCTGATGGCGATGATCGACGCGCTTCATCAGCGCGGCATCGGCGTGATCATGGACTGGGTGCCCGCCCATTTTCCTACCGATGCACATGGCCTCGGCCTGTTCGACGGTACCCACCTTTACGAGCACGCCGATCCGCGCCGCGGGTTCCATCCCGACTGGACCAGCAACATCTTCAACTACGGCCGTCACGAGGTGAAGGCGTTCTTGATCTCGTCGGCGATCTCGTGGCTCGACCGCTATCACATCGACGGGCTGCGGGTCGATGGCGTCGCCTCGATGCTGTACCTCGACTACTCGCGCAAGCCCGGCGAGTGGGTGCCGAACGAGGATGGCTCCAATCACGATCGCGATGCGATCGCGTTCCTGCAGGCGTTCAACCGCGCGGTCTACGGCGCATATCCCGACGTCCAGACCATCGCCGAGGAGTCCACCGCGTGGGGGGGCGTGTCACGACCGCCAGAGCATGGCGGGCTCGGCTTCGGATACAAGTGGGACCTCGGCTGGATGCACGACACGCTCAAGTTCCTCGAGCGCGATCCGATCCACCGCAAGTATCACTATGACCAGCTCACGTTCCGGGCACTGTACGCCCACACCGAGAACTACGTGATCCCGCTGTCCCACGACGAAGTCGTGCACGGCAAGGGCTCGCTGCTCGACAAGATCCCGGGTGACGCGTGGCAGAAGCTCGCGACGCTGCGGCTGCTCTACGGCTACCAATGGACGTTGCCCGGCAAGAAGCTGTTGTTCATGGGCGACGAGCTCGGCGTGTGGGGCGAGTGGAACCACGACACCGAGCTTGACTGGCCCGTCGGGCTGCATCCGAACCATGCAGGAATTGCGCGCTGGATCGGTGATCTAAACGGCGCGTACCGCAAGCAGCCCGCGCTCCACATCGCCGATACCGAGCGGGAGGGCTTCAGCTGGCTGGTCGGCGACGACCGTGATTCGTGCGTGATCGCCTACGCGCGATACGGTAACCCCGAGGATCCCATCGTGGTCGTGATCGCGAACTTCACGCCGGTTCCGCGCGAAGGCTATCGCCTCGGCGTGCCTGCGGGTGGGTTCTGGCGTGAGCTGCTCAACTCCGACGCCGAGCTCTACGGTGGCACGGGCATCGGCAATCGCGGCGGAATGTACGCCGAGGCAGTCGCATGCCGTGGGCACGATCACTCGCTGGTGGTCACCGCGCCGCCCCTTGGCATCGTAGTATTTGCGTCTTCCCCGTGACCGAGAAGTGGGTCTGCATCCACGGGCACTTTTACCAGCCGCCCCGTGAAAATCCGTGGCTCGAAGCGATCGAGCCGCAGCCGAGCGCGCATCCGTATCGCGACTGGAACGAGCGGATCACCGCCGAGTGCTATCGGCCGAACACCGCTGCTCGCGTCGTCGACGCCACCAACCAGATCATCCAGATCGTCGACAACTACCAGCGCATGAGCTTCAACGTCGGGCCGACGCTGCTGTCGTGGCTGCAGGATAACGCCGCCGATGTCTATGCGGCGCTGCTCGACGCCGACCGTGCGAGCGCGGCGCGGTTCTCCGGCCACGGCTCGGCGATGGCCCAGGCCTACAACCACATGATCATGCCGCTCGCGTCGCCGCGCGATCAGGCGACCCAGGTTCGCTGGGGCATCGCCGATTTCAGGCACCGGTTCGGGCGCGTGCCCGAAGGCATGTGGCTGCCCGAGTGCGCGGTCGACACCGCCTCGCTCGAGGCGCTCGCGGCGGAGGGCATCGCGTTCACCGTGCTCGCGCCAAGTCAGGCCAAGGCGTGGCGACCGCCGGGTGGCGCGTGGCGCACCCATCCGGTCGATCCCGGACGCGCGTACCGCTGCAATCTCCCGTCGGGCAAGTCGATCGACCTGTTCTTCTATGATGGCGCCACCTCACGCGCGGTGGCGTTCGAACAGCTGCTCGTCAATGGCCACGAGATCGTGTCGCGAATGACCGCCCGGGGTCCGCTCGAAGGCGGTGGACCCGCGCTGTGTCACATCGCCACGGACGGCGAGACCTATGGTCACCACCATCGCTATGGCGACATGGCGCTCGCGTGGGCGCTGTCGCAGGTCGAGCAGGGTTGGAACGGAACCCGGCTGACCAACTATGCCGAGTTTCGCGCCAAGGTGCCGGCGACCTGGGAGGTCGAGATCGTCGAGCACAGCTCGTGGAGCTGCGCGCATGGCACCGCGCGCTGGCGCGACAACTGCGGCTGCAACAGCGGTGGCCGACCCGGCTGGAATCAGGCGTGGCGGCGCCCGCTGCGCGAAGCGTTCGACTGGCTTCGCGGACAGGCGGCGACCGTGCTCGACAACGTGGGCGGGCTGCTGTTCCGCGATCCATGGGCTGCGCGCGATGGCTACATCGACGTCGTGATCGGCCGCGGCCAGGCTGCACGCGATCGGTTCCTCGAGACCCATGCGTCGCACGTGCTGGATCCCAGCGAGCGCGTGCGCGCGCTGCTGCTGATGGAGATGGCGCGCCATGCGATGCTGATGTACGCGAGCTGTGGCTGGTTCTTCGACGAGCTTTCGGGCATCGAGACCGTTCAGTGCATGCAGTATGCGCTGCGCGTCGCCGAGCTCGTCGAGGAGATCGGTGGCGGTCCGGTCGAGCCGGAGCTGATCGACCGGTTGTCGTCGGCGCAATCGAACATCGCCGAAGAAGGCAACGGGGCGCGCGTGTGGGCGCGGCGAGTGCGTCCCGCCCGCGTCGATTCCGAGAAGGTGTGTGCGCACGTCGCCGTGCACACGCTGGTCGAGCCCGACGGCCAGGCCGAGCTCGACGTCTACGGCTACCATGTCGATTTCGTCGATCGCGTCGAGCGTCGCTCGGGACGCACGCGAATGGTGGCCGGTACCGTGCGCGTTCGCTCCCAGCTCACCGAGGCAGCGACGTCGCTGTGCTTCGCCGGCCTGCACCTCGGCGAGCAGCACGTCACCGGTGGTGTTCGCGTCCCGCCGAGCCGCGATGAGTGGGACGCGATCGTCAACGAGCTCGGCGAGGCGCTCAAGACCGCCGACGTGTTCGCCGCGCAGCGGGTGATCGACGGCCACTTCCCCGGGGCCCACCTGTCGCTGTCGTCGCTGTTGCCCGGCAGCCGTGAACGCGTGATTCCCGCGCTGATCGGCGATGCGATCTCCGAGGCGGAGGAGCAGCTCGCCAATGCGTACGACGATCACGTGCCGCTGATCCGGTGGCTGGTCGCGCACGAGCTGCCGGTGCCTGACGTGCTGCACACAACGGCGGAAGCCACGCTGCGCCGGCGGGTGCTGGCGAACATGCGGGCGAGCTCTCCGAGCTTCGCGCGGCTGCTCGATCACATGACCGAAGCGGCGGACGTCAAGGTCAGCCTCGACACGCCGGAGATCGCGCTGGCGGCGAGCGAAGGCCTGCGCCGGCTGATCGATCGGCTCGCTCGCAAGGACGGCGAGCTCGACGGTGCGATGCTGGACACGGTCGCACGCGCGGCCGAGGTTGCCGCACGGATGAAGAGCGGCGTCGATCTGTGGTTCGCGCAGAACGCGACCTGGCGGCTGCTGAAGCGGCTGCCCGAGCTGCGCAGCCGAGCGGCCACCGGCGATACCGGCGCGCAGAAGGCTGGGGCCGATCTCGAGCGACTCGCGGTGGCGCTGCGGTTGTCGGTGCCACGGTAACGGCCGCATCGCGCCGGCGTCGTGGGGCATACTCCGGCGCGATGTACGCAGATCTCGCTGTGGATACGGCCGTGCGCGCCGACGAGGAGATTCCGGGTCGCTATCACCTGACGCTCCCCGATCACTGGGACTATCTCGCGCCATCGGGTGGTGTGGTGATGACCTGCGCGTTGCGCGCCGCATTCGCTGCGGCGCTCGCGCCCGAACCGGAGTCCGGGTTGAAGCTGGTGTCGGCGACGATGATGTTCTGCTCGCCGGTCGAATCGGGAGCATTGATCAGCGACGTCACCGTGCTGCGGCGCGGCCGAGGCACGACCCAGGTCCGCGCCGCCTTACGCAACGCCAAGCGGAGCGAAACGGCGTGCGAGGTGCTCGCGACGTTCATGCGCGAGCGCAAGGGCCCCGACGTGCGAGGTCTCGGATTTCCACCAGTGAGGTCGCTTACCGACGCATTGCCGGTGGACGATGAGGTCCCGACCAATCCGCACAATCGATTTCGGTTCTATCAGCAGCTCGAATGTCGGATCGCGGATGGCCAGCGCTACTGGGCGGAGGGTTTCGTCGCCGGGCCCGCCCGGTATGCGCGATGGTTCCGGTTCCGGACACCGCAGCGGGACGCCGCGGGCAACCTCGACCGGCTGGCGCTGCCGCCGTTGATCGACACGATGCCGACGGCGCTTCACCGTGCGATCGGCCCGGTAGGTTATCGATTCTACGCGCCTAGTCTCGATCTGACGACCTACGTCATCGACGACACGCAGCGCGAGTGGGTGCTGGTTGCTACCAGCCTTCAGCGGGCTCGCGGCGGATGGGCGATCGCCGACGCGGAGGTCTGGGACGATGAGGGCCGCCACCTCGCGTATGGCACCCAGGCGATCTATCTGCACGGGCTCGCCGGCGAGCCGCCCACCGTCGATGCGTCGACTCGAACGCGCCCGAACGTGATCGAGTAGGCGAGCCCACGCGGACGGCCGCAAGATTTCGTTACCTGCTCCGAGAGCGGAGGGCTATGATGCGCCACGGATGAGGGTACGTCGCGTCCCCGCGATCATTTTGTTAGTGGGCTTGCTGGTGGGCGCGTGCGCCAGCGGTAATAACGACTCGCCCGACGCTCAACCCCCGGTGCTGCTCGATGGGGCACCACCACCGCTTGACTCGAGCTGTGCCGAAGGCTCGTGCGAACAGAACGCGATCCACGTCGCCCGCAACGGCGACGACAGCAACCCGGGCACGCAAGCCGCGCCGATGAAGACGATCGCGGCAGCGATCGAGAAGGCCGCGGCCAGCACGCCACCCCAACCGGTGCTGATCAAAGCTGGCCAGTTCAACGAGCAGATCGCGATGAAGCCCGGCGTGTCGCTGCAGGGGGGCTTCGACGATTCATGGACGCAGCGTGACGACGTGACCACCGAGCTCGCGGCCGTTTCGCCCGTCGTCTCGTTCGATGGAATCACGGTTGCGACGTCGTTGAGCAACCTGACCGTCAGGAGCAGCGACGCCGCCGCCGGTAGTGGAGGGAGCTCGGTTGCCGTCGTGGTGACCGGCTCGATGGCGATCGAGCTGCGAGACGTCGTCGTGCTCGCCGGTAACGGTGGCAGTGGTGGTGATGGCAACGCCGGCAACAGCGGCGCCGACGGCGGCGACGGATCGGCTGGATTGCCGGGAACCGAGCATTCGGGCTCGTGGGGCTGCGATTCCCACACCGTTCCCGCGGGCGGAGCAGGCGGCGCTCATGCGTGCGGCTCTCCTGGTGGCGCCGGCGGTGTACCAGGGGTGGGCAATGAGAACCGCGGTTACGGCCCGGGCGTCGGTGCTCCCGGATGGAGCAGTGGATTGGCAGCCGGCGGAACCAGCGGCCCGCAATTCGGCGACGGCGGTCGCGGCAACGACGGTGCCGCAGGAGCGGCGGGCAGCTGGGGCGCGTCTGGCGCTGAGCTCGGTGTGTTCGCCGGTGCCATGTATCTCCCGTCGAACGGCGCGACGGGCGGCAACGGTTCGCCCGGCAACAGCGGTGGTGGTGGTGGCGGCGGTGGCGGCGGAACTGACAACTGCGATTCGACCGGCTCGTCGGGCGGCGGCGGTGGTGGTGGTGGCTGCTTCGGCACCGCGGGAGGTGCGGGCGGTGGTGGGGGCGGCTCGTTCGGGATCGTTGCGGTGGACTCGAACGTGGTCGTGAAGTCGTCGAGTGTGACCGCAGGCTATGGCGGAGCGGGCGGACGCGGCGGCGTGGGCGGCACCGGTGGCACCGGCGGCACCGGTGGCAGTGGTGGTCCGTACGGCGGCAGCGCGGAGCAAGATGATGGTGGCAATGGCGGTGCCGGCGGCAACGGGGGGCGTGGTGGTGACGGAGGCCATGGCGGCGGTGGTGGCGGCGGTCCTTCCGCAGCATTGGTCTGCGTCGGCACGTCGACGATCACGATTCCGCAGTCGACGATCAAAGGCGGCACCGGTGGTCCCGGGGGCCCATCAAGTGGCAACGCCGGCGCGCCGGGGCTGTCGACGCCGTCGATGGGCTGCACGTTCTTCTGAGGCTGCGACGGTCGCAGTGCGGGGGGCTCGTGCCGGACCTCCGCTGCTCCCTCATCACGTGGGGGAACCACGCTCCCCGGTCCCTGCGCGGCGGCGGCCGCGGCGCTTACAGTCTCACCACCCCCTTGCACGTTAGCCGAGGGGGAAGCGGGAAGCGCCAAGACGCCAAGGCGCCGAGCAGCGAGACGTTGGGTCGCGTCCTGCGAACGCGGTGAAGCACACGAACGCGCCGGTTTGGGGTCAGCTGTTCAGTGCAGCTGCCGCACGCAAACAAACGCTTCGGCGGCGGCCATGTTCTGCTGCGAGCCCCGCCAGGTGGCGAGCGCGCGGACGGCCTCGATCGAGCGCGCGTCGGGGAACGGACGGAGCTGGCTCTCGAAGCAGGCGAGCGCCCGTAGCTTGGTCTCGAGGTGGTTCGAGATGTCGAACCAGACATTGGGCACGAAGCCGGCCTCGACGTAAGGCGCGTTCCAGTGGGTCTCGGACTGGACCTCGTAGCAATAGACCGCCTTGATGTTGCGGCCGACCGGCGACGACGTCCTCCACGCGACGCTGCTCGCGTGAAAGATCTCGCGGTGGTCCTTGTGCAGGTCGTACAAGAACGGCACGAACAAGATCTCCGGCGCGATCTTGGCGATCAACGCGCCCACGGTCTTGTTGAGCTGATGAACCGGGATGTCCGCGACCAGCGCCGCAGGAATTTCCTCGAAGTGCAAGGTATGAACACCGAGCACGTTCATCGCGCGCTGGGCTTCGCCGCGGATCGTGTCCCACAGCGAACGGGGCCAAAGCGGATGCGGATCCGGACCGTGACCCGTCATCACGGCCACATGGACCTCGTCGCCTTCGGCCGCCAATCGAGCGATCGTGCCGCCGACGCCGAGCGTTTCGTCGTCGGCGTGAGGCGCGATGACGAGGACGCGCTTAGCGGAGGACATCTTCGGGCCGGACAGCGAGTGGTTCCGCCGGCTTCTCGACGATGAACGCGCCGATCGCGAGCGCGTCGATGCCGGTCGCGAAGAACGTGCGAATCGCGTCGCGCGGAGTGCACACGATCGCCTCGCCCTTCACGTTGAACGACGTGTTGAGCACGATCGGGACGCCGGTCTGCTCCTCGAACGCCCGCAGCATCGCGTGGTAGCGCGGGTTGGTCGCCGCATCGACGGTCTGGCAGCGCAGCGTGTTATCGACGTGCACGACCGCCGGCGCTTGCTGCGATGCCGCGTCGCTGGCCTCGAACGCCAGGATCATGAACGGCGCCGGTGCGGGCTTCTTGAGAAACCGCTCGGCGGATTCGACCGTCATGCTCGGGCAGAACGGTCGCCAGTACTCTCGAAACTTGATCGCGGCATTGACGCGATCGCGGGCCGCGATCTGGCGCGGATCGGCCAGGATCGATCGTCCACCGAGCGCGCGTGGACCGCCTTCCATCCGGCCCTGGAACCATCCGACCACCTTGCCGCTGGCGAGCAAGCTCGCGGTCTCGCTCGCCAGGTTCTTCGGCTTGCGATACGCGAGCCCACACTGCTTGAGCTGGTTCTCGATATCGTCGTCGCCAAAGCCCGGGCCCAGATACAGATGGTGTAGCGGGGCGGGGCGCTTGCCGGTCTTGTCGACCCAGTAGCCGATCGCCGCGCCGATCGCCAATCCCGAATCGTTGGGAATCGGGAAGGCCGACACCCGATCGAAGTTGTCCATGCGATGCAGCCGGCTGTTCATCTTCACGTTGAGGCCGACGCCACCGCCGATGCACAGCGTGCGCAACTTGGTCTCGCGCTGGAAGTGATCGACCAGCCGGATCACGGTCTCCTCGAGCAACCGCTGCGCTTCGAACGCGATGTCCTCGTGGATCTTTTCGATCTTCTTCGGCCCCTGGCGTGGGGGCATGTCCATCAGCTTCACCAGCTCGTCGGTGAATCGATCGGAATAGGTGTGCTCGCCGTGGTGAATGTACCTGGGCTCGACCTCGTAATCGAAGCCGAGCGGCCCCGGCCGGACGATCTGCTCGAGCTTTTCACGGATCGCGCGATTCGGGTTGCCATACGCAGCGAGGCCCATGACCTTGTATTCACCATCGTACGCATCGAAGCCGAGGAACTCGGTGATCGCCGCGTAGAACCAGCCCAGCGAGTGGGGGATCTCGATGCGATGAAGCACGTCGAGTGAGCTTCCGTGGCCGCGCCATACGGTCGTGCAGTCGCTGTCACCGGAGCCATCGACCGTGAGCACCAGTGCCTCTTCATGCTCCGACAGAAAGAATGCCGACGCGGCGTGCGTGCGGTGGTGCGGATAGAACTCCAGCTTCGGTAGCGCGCTCGGCGCGATGCCGAAGCCGCGGACCAGCTGGTTGGTGAACGTTCGGGTCAGCGCCGCGGGGGCAAACAGGCCGACGTTGCGCTGCTGCCAGCGCCGGGTGGCATCATCCGGAGGAAACCGGCGGTTCACTTCCTGGTAGAACCGCGCCATGTCGCCCGAGCCGTAGCGCGGCGCGTCCCAGCCATAGACCGCCACATCGATCTCGGCGAGCGAGACCTCCGCGAGACGGAGGCAGGCCTCGATCGACTTCATCGGAAAGATGTTCGCGGCGTGCTTGTTGCGCAGTAGCCGCTCTTCTTCGACATATGCGGCGACGCGGCCATCGACGATCACGGCCGCGGCCGGATCGATGCCGTGGAAGTAACTGAGAATGTTCATGGGGACTCCAGTGGGCGTCGAACGAAGGCGGCGAGCCTATCAGACGTCCCCAGCGCGAGGTCGGCGCTGGAGCGGACTTACGGACATCGCCCCTCGCTGGATCGCGGCGATCGCGGCGGCGGCGGCGAGCGCACCCCGGAGCGTGGTGACGTGCGAGATCCGTTGAACCAGCGTCGAACGACGAAGTGCGTGGGCTTCTCGATGGTTGGCGTCGTGATCGATGATGATCGCCAGCGACACATCCGCGAGCGCATCAGCGCCGATCGCGGTGGCGCACACGCCACGCTCGCACAGCTTCGACGCCAAATCTGGCGGCGCCAGCAGGTTCATGCCGAGCGCGCTGAACCGCTGAGCGAGCGCGACCGCAACCTCGAGCTCGGCGACCGCGAGCAGAACGTTGCCGGCGCTCGGCAGCGGATTGCTCGCCGCGACCTGGCTCTTGGCAAACGCCTCGGCAAAGTCATCGCCGATTCCCATCACCTCGCCGGTCGATCGCATCTCGGGACCCAGGCGCGGATCGACTCCGTCGAACTTGATGAACGGCAGCACGACCTCCTTGACCGAGATCCGATCGGGCGAGCGCGCCGTGATCCGTTGTTCGCTCAGGCTCGTGCCGAGCATCGCGCGCGTCGCGACCTGCGCCAGCGAGATCCCCATCGCCTTCGACACGAAGGGGATCGTCCGAGATGCGCGTGGGTTGACCTCGAGCACGAAGACGTCGTCGCGGAAGATCGCAAACTGCGCGTTCATCAGCCCGACGACGGAGAGCTCCTTCGCGATCGCGATCGCCTGGTGCTCGATCCGGCTGATCATCGCCGCGGGCAGCGAATAGGGAGGAAGCGCACACGCCGAGTCGCCCGAGTGGATCCCAGCCGACTCGATGTGCTCCATCACGCCGCCGATCATCACCGCGCCGGTGTGATCGGCGACGACGTCGACGTCGAGCTCGATCGCATCGACGAGAAACTTGTCGATCAGGATCGGGAGGCCGACCACCGCAGCTTCTCGATCGTCGGCGCCGCGGGTCCCCTTGGTCGCGACCGAGATCGATCGGAAATAGCCGTCGAGCGCCGCGAGGCTATCGATGCGCTCCATCGCGCGGCCACCGAGCACGTAGCTCGGACGAACCATCACCGGGAAGCCGATCGTCTGTGCGACCTCACGCGCTTCGCCGAGCGAGCTGGCGATGCCCCAGGGCGGCGCCTGCAATCCCAGCTTGGTCAGCGCTGCTCCAAACCGCTGGCGATCCTCGGCGCGATCGATCGCATCGGGCTGTGTGCCGAGGATCCGGATCCCGGCGGCGGCCAGCCCGGCCGCAAGCTTGAGCGGCGTCTGGCCACCGAGCTGGATGATCACGCCGTACGGCTTCTCGATCGCACAGATCTCGAGCACGTCTTCGAGCGTGACCGGCTCGAAGTACAACCGATCCGACGTGTCGTAGTCGGTCGACACGGTCTCCGGGTTGCAGTTGACCATGATCGACTCGATCCCCTCGGTCTGCAGCGCGATCGCGGCATGCACGCAGCAGTAGTCGAACTCGATCCCCTGACCGATCCGATTGGGTCCGCCACCGAGGATGATGACCTTGCGCCGCGCCGTCGGCTTCGCCTCGCATTCATCCTCGTACGTCGAATAGAAGTACTGGGTGTGCGCCTCGAGCTCGGCGCTGCAGGTGTCGATCCGCTTGTAGACCGGATGGAGTCCGATGGCGTGGCGCGCCTGACGGACCTGGTGCTCGGTGGCGCCGATCAGCGCGGCGATCCGCCGATCCGAAAATCCGAGGCGCTTGTAGGTGCGTAGATCCGCGCTGACCGCGGTGAGCCCGGTGATCGGCGGTGGTGCCGCATCGAACGCGTCGGGCGCGATGCCAGCGGTGCTGGTGCCGAACGCCCTGGCGGCGAGCTCGAGCTCGGCGATCGCGATCGCCTGGATGTGATGGAGGAACCACCGATCGATCTTGGTCGCGTCGTGAGCCTCGTCGATGGAAAGGCCGAGCTGGAACGCCCGGCCCAGCTGAAACATCCGATCGCCGGACGGTGTCGCGATCGCGCGGCACAGCGCACCGAGGTCGTCGCGAATGCCAAAGCTCTGATCGAACCCGGCGCGGCCGGTCTCGAGCGATCGCATCGCCTTGCCGAGCGCCTCGCGAAACGTGCGGCCTACCGCCATCGCCTCGCCCACCGAGCGCATCTGAGGACCGAGCTCGGCTCGCGCGCCGGGGAATTTCTCGAATGCGAACCGCGGCCACTTCACGACCACGTAGTCGAGCGTCGGCTCGAACGAGGCCGGCGTGACCTTCGTGATGTCATTGTCGAGCTCGTCGAGCGTGTAGCCGATCGCGAGCTTGGCGGCGATCTTCGCGATCGGAAACCCGGTCGCCTTCGATGCCAGTGCCGACGACCGCGATACTCGCGGGTTCATCTCGATCACCAGCAATCGCCCGGTCCCCGGATGGACCGCGAACTGCACGTTGGCACCGCCGGTGGTGACTCCGATCTCACGAACCACCGCGAACGCGGCATCGCGCATGCGCTGGTACTCCTTGTCCGTCAGCGTCATCGCGGGCGCGACGGTGATCGAATCACCCGTGTGTACGCCCATCGGATCGACGTTCTCGATCGAACAGACGATCACGCAGTTGTCGCGTGCGTCGCGAACCACCTCGAGCTCGAATTCCTTCCAGCCGAGCACCGACTCCTCGATCAGCACCTGCCGGGTCGGGCTCTGGTCGAGGGCGAACGCGGCCATCTGCCGGAGCTGTGATTCATCGTGCGCGATGCCGCCGCCGGAGCCACCCATCGTGAACGACGGGCGAAGCACCACCGGATAGCCGAGCTCGTGCGCGATCTCCACGGCGCCGTCGACCGACTCGGCCTGGCGCGAGCGCGGGCACGACAGCCCGATCCGATCCATCGCCGCCTTGAACTCGGCGCGATCCTCGGCCATCTCGATCGACTTCGCGGTCACGCCGATCAGCTCGACACCGTGCCGGGCGAGCAGCCCGGAGCGCGCCGCCGCCAGGCCGAGGTTGAGCGCGGTCTGGCCGCCGAGCGTTGGCAACACGGCATCTGGCCGCTCGATGGTGAGGACCTGGCCCAGGACCTCGAGCGTCAGCGGCTCGACGTACGTGGCATCCGCGAGATCTTGATCGGTCATGATCGTCGCCGGATTCGAGTTGATCAGCACCACGCGCACACCCTCGGTGCGCAGCGCCTTGACCGCCTGCGTGCCCGCGTAGTCGAACTCGCACGCCTGGCCGATCACGATCGGACCGGAGCCGATGACGAGCACGGAGCGCAGATCGGTGCGGCGCGGCACCTCCGCGATGTACCGCAGATGCCGATCCCGATCTACTCGCGGTCGAGCCAGCCGCGGCGGCGGAACAGCCACACCTGGAGCCCGACGCCCACCACGAATACGCCGATGAGCGCCCAGAACGCCCACGACGCGCTCTGTAGCGGGACGCCTCCGATGTTGACGCCCAGCAGCGAGCACACGAACCCGAGCGGCAGGAAGATGGCGGTGATCAGCGACAGCACGTAAAGCCGCTGATTGGTCAGCTCGCCGGCGCGCGACGTGAGCTCCTCGTGGGTGACGGCAGCGCGATCGCGCGCAGCGTCGAGCTCTTCCACCGTGCGGGTCATCCGATCGGCGGCTTCGGCGAAGCTGCGGCGGTGGCCATCGGAGACCCAGCCGACCGAGATCTGCGCGAGCTTCGCCAGCGCTTCACGCTGCGGGGCGAGGAACCGGCGCAACGCGATCGCCCGGCGCCGGTGGTCCGCGAGCTGGGAGCGCAGGTCCGCTGTCGTGCGGTCGATGGCACCTTCCTCACACGCGGCGATCTGATCGTCGAGCGTATCGACGCGCGCCGAGACGTGATCGACGACCCGCTCGACCAGCTGCGCAACCAGCCCGCCGGTGTCGCGCGGCCCCTTGCCAGCCTCGACATCGGCCGCGAGCGACCGCAGCGTGCGTGACATCCGATGGCGCATCGTGATCACGCGGCTCGGCTCGATCCAGGCACGGATCGAGATCATGTCCTCGGGCGCGCTGCCTTCGTTCTGGTTGATGCCGCGTACGATCAGCATCAGGTGGTTGCCATGGGCAACCGCGCGCGGTCGCGGATCGGGATCGAGCAAGGCATCGCGGATCACCGGGTCGATGCGCGAGTTGTGCTCGAGCCACCGCGAGGCATCCGCGGCGGTGTAGTCCAAGCTGACCCAAAGTGGCCCCTGATCGGCCGACCATGCGTCGACACCGGCCCAGTCGAGCCGCTTCGAACCACCCGCACCATCGAGCAGGAATGCGTGGAGCAGACCAGACGGTGGCTCGGTGGACATGCAGCCCGGTTGTACTACGCTCGAGCAGTGATGCGCGCATCGGCGGCGGTGATCGCTCTGGCGGTGAGCTGCCTGGTGACGATCGCGGAGGTCCGAGCGGCGCGGGCAGATCGCCCGTCCGAGCTCGTCGATGTGCGCACGGTGATCCCCGATGCGGTGATCGACATGAGGTACGCGACTGCCGACAATTTCACCGGTCGCGTCCTCTATCCGCGCGCGACCTGCAAGCTGCGTCGCGCGGTTGCCCAGCGGCTCGCCAAGGCTGCGGCCCGCTTGCGCGTAGCGCGTCGCCGGCTCGTGATCTGGGACTGCTATCGCCCGGCGTCGATCCAGCGCCAGCTGTGGAAGCTGGTGCCCGACACCCGCTACGTCGCGGATCCCAGGCAAGGCTCCAAGCACAGCCGCGGCGCCGCGATCGATGTTGGGCTGGTCGCCAGCGACGGATCGCCGGTCGTCTTGCCCACGGCATTCGACGATTTCTCGAGTGCAGCGCACCGCAGCCGTGCGCTCGCCGGTCCCAATGGCGCGGAGGCTCGCCGGCTCGCCCGCGCGATGACCATGGCAGGGTTCATCGGGATGCCGACCGAGTGGTGGCATTTCGACGCAGCCGACAGCGCGAAATATCCGCTCTCGGACGAACCGCTGTAGCATCGCATCGGGCGCATCGGGCGTGGATCGTACGATCGCGGCGGCGCCGGACCCTCGCCGACCGTCAAGCGGTCGCGAGCGTGATCGCGACGGCGTTGATCACCGCCGCGATTCGCACCGTGTCTTGAACGACTTCGCGTGTGCCGCCGCGGTCGCGCACCGCTTGCTCGTGCGCGCGTATGCACTTCTCGCAGCCTTCGATGGCCGACGCTGCGAGGCACCACAGCTCGAAGTCGAGCTGCTCGACGCCCGGCTTGCCGATGATCTGCATGCGCAGGCGTGCGGGCATCGCACCGTATTCGGCCTGGTGCCCCATCATGTGGGTGAACCGGTAATAGATCGTATTCATCCCCATGATCGACGCCGCACCGCGCGCCGCCGCCTCGGCTTCGGTGGACAGCACGGCGGCGGCCTCTGCCGCAATCGCGCCGACCACCTCCGGGCTGCGTGCCGCGATCGCCGATGCGAGCGCGGTGCCCCAGGCTTGCTGTGGGGTGAGCGCGGTCGAGCCTGTGATCACACCGAGGTTGATCCGGAGATCCTTGGCGTAGTCCGGGATCCGTTGCTTGAGCTGCTCGATGGACATGGTCACCTCATGCCGCCGTGGCTGGTGTGGTGGGATGAAGCGTCGCTTGGCCCTTCTGCCAGTTGCACGGGCACAGCTCGTCGGTTTGCAACGCGTCGAGTACGCGTAGGACCTCCATCGGGTTGCGGCCGACCGACAGATCGTTGACCGACACGAACCGGATCACTCCGTGCGGATCGACGACGAAGGTCGCTCGTAGCGCGACGCCTTCCTGCCGATCGAGGACGCCGAGTCGCTGTGATAGCTCGCGCTTGATGTCCGCGACCATCGGAAACGGGAGCGCGTGCAGGTCGGAGTGGTGCTCGCGCCACGCGAGGTGGACGTATTCGCTATCCGTCGAGACACCGATGATCTGCGCATCACGGTCCACGAACTCGCCGTGAAGCTTCGCAAACGCGGCGATCTCGGTCGGGCAGACGAACGTGAAGTCCTTGGGCCAGAAGAAGTAGACCTTCCACTTTCCGGGGTAGCTCGCCTCGCTGAGGTCGGCGAACGAGCGGTCAGCGAGGACCGCCTTGGCGGTGAACGCGGGAAACGTATCTCCAATCGTGAGCATCGGTGCCTCCTTGTGATGGATCCACTTTGGGCTCGCACCAGTGATAAGTCCAATCGACAAATAGGATAGGCATGATAATAAATAGCTATCATGGAGCGACCGACCGTTCGTCAGCTCGAGAGCCTCGTTGCCGTTTCGGATCACCGCAGCTTTCGTCGCGCCGCGAGCTCGCTCGGGATCTCCCAGCCAGCGTTGTCCGCACACGTCCAGAGCGCCGAGAAGTTGTTGAGCGTGCAGGTGTTCGAGCGCGATCGGCGATCGGTGCTGGTGACGCCCGCGGGCGAAGAGGTGATCGCACGCGCACGCGATGCGCTCGGCGCGATCGATTCGGTCAGCGATGCCGCGCATCGCCGCGGCGAACCGCTCGTCGGTCCGCTGCGTCTCGGCGTGATCCCGACGATCGCGCCGTACTGGCTACCGGGGCTGTTGCCCGCGGTACGCGCCCGGTTTCCAAGGCTCGAGCTGATCTTGCGCGAGGATCAAACCGCGCGGTTGCTCACCCAGCTCGGGTCCGGCCAGCTGGATGTCGCGTTCCTGGCGCTCCCGGTGCCCGGTGATCTAACGACCGCGCCGATCGCGCGCGAGCAATTCGTGCTGGCGGTGCCACGCGGTGCGCCGCTGGCGGCTCGTCGCGGCAAGCTCAAGGATCGCGATCTCGATGCCGAGACCGTGCTGCTGCTCGAGGATGGTCACTGTCTGCGCGATCAAGCGTTATCGGTGTGCGAGCGGGGCGGGGCGGTCGAATCCGTCGAGGTCCGCGCGACCAGCTTGCCGACCCTGGTGCAGATGGTCGCGGGTGGGCTCGGCGTGACGCTGCTCCCCGAGGCCGCCGCAGCGGCCCTCGTCCAGCCACGCGGTCCGGTGGCGCTTGCGCCGTTCGCGCATCCCGCACCGGGGCGCACGATCGGGCTTGCGTGGCGGACCTCCTCGGCGCGGCTGCGCGAGTTCCGGATGCTCGCCGATACGATGCGCGTCGAGGGTGACAAGCTGCTGGCCCGACTGTCGCGCTGACGAGCAGCGCCGGTCGTGCGTGGTCCGCCACGCGTCGATCTCCGTCACGGTCTTGCGAGGATGCTCTAGCAACGGCATCACCACCCGCGATTCGACATGCGGCCCGGCGCTGTGCCACGATGACGGAGCGTGTCCACCCCATGTCCGTGCGGCTCCAAGCTCCCTGATGCTGAATGCTGTATTCCGATCATCGAAGGTGCGCCGGCTCCCACGGCCGAAGCGCTGATGCGCTCGCGCTATACCGCCTACGTCCGTGGTGCGATCCAGCACGTGATCTCGACCCACGATGCCAAGACGCGGGCCGACGTCGATGCCGATGCCGTGGCCGCGTGGTCGCGCGAGACCCAGTGGCAGGGCCTCGAGATCCTCGCGACCGAGGCCGGTGGTCCCGACGACAACGAGGGCATCGTCGAGTTCATCGCGCGTGGCTCGACCAACGGCAGCGCGTTCGCACAGCGCGAGCGGTCACGATTTCGAAAGGTCGAGGACCGCTGGTATTACGTTGACGGCAAGACGACCAATCAGCCGATCCGCAAGGTCGCCGAGCCCAACCGAAACGATCCATGTCCGTGCGGCAGCGGGGTGAAGTACAAGCGCTGCCACGGCTCGTAACGTCGGCTGCGACCGGCGGGTTTCGGGCGCCTCGGGCCGTACGTCCGATGCTCCCTCGTCACGTGGGGGAACCACGCTCCTCGGTGCGCTTCGGGCGTGCGCCCCGATTCGCCTCGAACCGCTTGGTCTCGCTCGTCGGTAGTTGCACGAGCCTACGGAGCGACCGGCTCGGCTGCGACCGGCGCGTAACGGGCGCCTCGGGCCGTACGTCCGATGCTCCCTCGTCACGTGGGGGAGCCACG
>JBFWXW010000069.1:0-32097 GCA_050187075.1 Kofleriaceae bacterium
GCGGCGCTTATTGTACCTTGTCGGCAGGCGCGACGTCCGCGTCATCGAGGGCATGGCGGCGCTAAATGTACCTAGTCGGCAGGCGCGACGTCCGCGTCATCGAGGGCATGGCGCCGCGAATGTACCTAGTCGGCAGGCGCGACGCCCGCGTCATCGAGATCCGGCATCGCCGGCAGGCTGGTCAGCGAGCCGAGCGGCAGGCTCCACGGTTGATCCCCCAGCAGCTCCACCGGCAACAGGCGGAGCAGCGAGGGCAGCACGATGCCCTCCGTCACGAGCGGCATGTGCTGGTACTGCGATCGGATGTAGACGATGCGAGCGGTCTTGGCCGCAGCTGGCCACGTGTCGTAGGTCGGTGGGAATCGATCGAGGGTGAATGTCTCGGGGACCTTGGTCGCGAGGGCCTCCGTGCCCAGGATGGTGTCTTGTCCGACCATGATCAGCCGGCGGCGCGGCGATTGCCGGTACCAGTAGATCAGGTTGTCCTCGTCGCCGTACAGCGCGTCAACCATGATGACCTGGTCGACCAGCGGCTCGTCGAGCCACGACTCGATCGTGCGATACGCCCCGCTGTGACCGACCACCGCGGTCAGCGCACCGCCGCGCACGACGCCGGTGGCTTGCTCGACCAGCGCGAGCAGCTCGCCGAGGTTTGGATAATTGACCGGCAGCTTCTGCGCGGTCGGCGCTTCGGGAACGATGAACATCGCGTTGAGCGCGGACAGCGCGAACTGCTGCGGCAATTGATGCCCGGTCCAGGCGGTATCGGCGGCATCCCAGTAGCCGTGCACGTACACGATCGTTGCGCCGGTCGGCGCGCTGTAGCTCGCCGGGATCCACACGTGAACCGGCCCGTGTGGGCCATCGATCCGCGCGTGCCGCCCAGCGTCGACTGCGGTCGCGATCGGATTGGGCTGCGGCGCAGGTGGTGGCACTCCGAGCGGGTCACCGGCGAGCGCGGCACCGAGCCATCCCAGCGCTGCAAGCGCAGAGATCCCGAGGCAAGCGACCCCAGCTCGCGACCACCGGTTCACGGCGCCGATCGTAGCATCGCCGCGCGATGGCCGCGCGCGCAGTAGGCGAGTGCGCTGTGCGCCGCACTTGACCTGACATCGTTTGGTCCGCCCGAGGTGGGAACCGCCAAGACGCCAGAACGCCAAGCAGGGTTCGCGGACGCGTCGCCACACGCCGTGCTCAACCACAGCGCGGCACGCGGCGTCGGCCGAGCTCTCTCGAATGGGTCGCGACGGTCAGCCAATCCTTGGTGCCTCGGCGGCTCGATCGTGTTCGGGGCTCACAAACCGCCGCGGAGCACGCGTAGCGTCGAGCGGACGCGCGCACGTTCGGCGGCTCGATCGTGTACGGGGCTCACGAACCGCCGCGGAGCACGCGTAGCGTCGAGCGGACGCGCGCACGTTCGGCGGCTCGAACGTGTTCGGCTCACGAGCCGCCGCGGAGCACGCGTAGCGTCGAGCGGACGCGCGCAGGTTCGGCGGCTCGATCGTGTTCGGGGCTCACGAGCCGCCGCGGAGCACGCGTAGCGTCGAGCGGACGCGCGCACGTTCGGCGGGAGCGAGCGCGGAGCGGAGCAGGGCGGAGCCGGGGCACACGGCCAGGCCGTCCTCACAGGTGGCGACCGCGGCGTCGACGAGGCCGAGCGCGCCGAGCAGCGTCACCTTCTCGTAGAACAGATCCTCGAGCAGCCAGTGCTCTTCGGGCGTGATCGATTGCAGCGCGTGCTCGATCGCTCGCAGCGCTTCGCGCTGGCGGCCGAGGTCGCCGAGCACGGCGCCCTGCCAGTACAGCGCCTCCGCTCGGTCGGGGGCGCGCCGGACCGCCATCTCGATCGCCGCGAGCGCGGCGATGTCATCCCCAGCTGCCGAGGCGACCTGGCACTTGAGCATCCAGCCATCGACCGACTCCGGCCGGAGCGCCAGCGCCTGATTGATCGCGACATTTGCCTCGCCGAGCTGAGCGTCATCGCCGGTGCCGAGCAGCTCGCGCGTGCGCTCGAGCTGCCGGTCGAACTCGGTATCGAATGTCGTGCGCATCAGTGCACACGCCCACGCTAACACGGCGATCGAAGCCCTGCTAATCGGGATTTCGTTTCAGCCGGGGCAAAACCGGGGACGGGCCCCGGTTTCAGCCCAAAAACGCCGACAGCACGGGCGAGCGGCGGCGCGCCAGCAGGTCGTCGACCATCGACTGGATCTGCGTGCGGATCTGATCCGCGAGGCGGTTGACCAGCAGGCGATCCTCGGCGGCGCTGGGCCCGAGCTTGGCGCCTTTACCAAGGTCGATCGGCGCGCCGAACTCGACGTACCACTTGCTCGGTAGCGGCAACAGCCCCGCAGGACCGAGCCACGGGAACGTGGGCGTCACGGGGATCCACGGAATGCCAATGTTTCGAGCGAACCATGTCACCTTGCCGAGCATCGGAGCGGCCTCTTCAGCGCCGACCACTGCGACCGGGATGATCGGCGCGCCGGTGCGAAGCGCGAGCTTGACGAAGCCGCCGCGGCCGAATCGCTGCAACCGGTAGCGATCCTTCCACAGCTTGCCCATGCCCTTCTCGCCTTCGGGGAACACGGCTACCAGCTCGTCCTTTGCGAGCAGCCGCTCGGCGTTCTCCGGATCGGCGCGAACGCCGCCGATCCGATTCATGATCGGCCCCAGGAACGGCAGGTGAAACACCGCGTCCTCGACGAGCGGGCGGACATCGCGCCGCGAGGGGTGATCGCGACGGACCGCATGCATCACCATCGCGCTGTCATACGGCAGCGTGCCCGCATGGTTGGCGACCAGCAGTGCGCGTCCTCGCGACGGCACGTGCTCGAGCCCGAACGTCTCGACACGAAACCACCGCGAGTACAGAAACTCGAACAGCCACTCCCAGCGGGCAGTGGCCCGCGGGTCGCGGCCGAAATCGTCGACCACGTCGGAGCGGCCCCACATCGCGAGCGCTCGCCACCGCCGCCACACGCCCTCGAGTGGGAGCCGGCTGCGTAGATCGATCGGGAACACCGGCGTGCGCTGTTGCTCGACGCGGCGCTCGAGCTCGCGCAGCTCTGCTTGCTCGGTGTCGCGACGCACGCGCGCGTACGACCCTGTATCGGGCATCGCGTCGGGCAGGTAGACGTCATCGCCGAGAAATCCCAGATCGCGATCCGGCCACGCCGGTGCATCGGGGACCCGCGGATCGGCCTCGCCGTACCAATCATCGTCGATCGAGCGGTCGTCGTCGGGATCGTATTCGTCGGTCATCGTCAGGCCTGGGCGCGGGCCACGTCGGTGGCGCCATCTTCGGGAGCCACGCCCCCGAAGTCGAGGATGGTTCGTTTGATCGAGAGCCGCGGGGCGAACCCGAGATCTCGACGAGCCTTGGCGCCATCAGCGACGCACAGGTACTGCAGAAAATCGAGGAAGCTCGGCGGGGAGCCCACCAGCTGGGTCGCCCACAGCACCTTCGAGACCTGACGCGCGATGATCTGCGGCAACGGCACCGGCACGCGTCCGAGTAGCGCGAGCACCGTGGTGTAGGGCAACACGCCCTTGCCGACGATGTTGAACGCGCCGGTGGCGGTCGCTTGCACGCCGCGCAGCAGCGCATATGCGGCGTCCTGCTCGTGGACGAACTGCATGAGCGGGTCGTGCCCCATCATCACCAGCGCGACCGGGCGCGAAAAGAACCGGGTGTACATGTTCGACACCGTCGGTCCGAGCACGGGCGCGAACCGCAGCACACAGACTTCGACGTTGGGATGCTCGCGCGCGAATCGCTGGACCTGGCGCTCGGCGCGGACCTTGTCGTTGACGAACCGCGAGTCGCGATGGCCCTTGAGCTCCGAATCCTCGGTGAGGAAGTTCGGGTTCTTGGGGTGCGCGCCGTAGACCAGCGTGGTCGATACCATCACGAACCTGCGAGGCTCGACGGTGGCGCACGCGTTGAGCACGTGCATCGTGCCCACATCTTCGAGCTCGTGGGCCCACTCCGAGGCGTGGGTCGGATGCGACAGGAACGCGCCGTGCACGAACGTGTCGACCGGTTGGCGCTGCAGGATCGTCGCGAGCTCGGTGTCGACCGTGGGCTGGGTCAGATCGATCTTGATGAACTCGATCTTGCGGCTGTGTGCGATCGCCGGCGGCCGGATGTCCAGCGCGAGCACGCGGTCGTATCGCGGGTCTTCTTCGAGCCGGCGCAGCAGCTCGCACCCGAGAAAGGTGCACGCACCGGTCACCGCGACGACGCGGCCGGCGGGTGGCGCTGGGGTCGGCATCGACGCCTTATAGCGCAGTTACGGACCGAGATCAGACCGCTGTGCTACCGGGAGTCGTGGACTCGGTGATCGCGGTTCTGCCGGCGCACGTCGTGGATCAGATCGCGGCGGGCGAGGTGGTCGAGCGGCCAGCGTCCGTGGTCAAGGAGCTGGTCGATAACGCGATCGATGCCGGAGCGCGCACGATCACCGTGGACGCGGCCAACGGCGGGAGATCACTGCTGCGCGTGACCGACGACGGCTGCGGCATGACTGCGAAGGACGCGCTGCTCGCGCTCGAGCGCCACGCCACGTCCAAGATCCGCACGGTCGATGATCTGTGGGGCCTGGCCTCGATGGGGTTTCGTGGCGAGGCGCTACCGGCGATCGCGAGCGTGTCACGACTGACGCTCACCACGCGTCGTCCGGGGGATCTCGCCGGCACGCGCGTGACCGTGGAGGGCGGACGCGTGATCAGCGTGACCGAAACCGGCGCCGCACCGGGGACCACGATCGAGGTGGCGGACCTTCTGTACAACGTCCCGGCGCGGCTCAAGTTCCTCAAGGGCGAGGCCACCGAGGCGTCACACATCACCGATCTGGTCGCGCGGCTCGCGATGAGTCACCCGGAGCGCCAGTTCCGGCTGCGCCACAACCAGCGCACCGCACTCGACGTACCGCCCGACCGAGACGCGTTTGCGCGCGCGCGTGCGCTGCTCGGTGCACGCGTGGCCGCCCGGATGGTGGCATCTTCCGGATCCGAGAGCGGGGTGCGCGTCGTCGCGTACCTCGCAGCTCCCGAGCTCGCACAAGCCACCGCACGCGGTGTTCAGCTGTTCGTCGCCAGGCGAGCCGTGCGCGATCGCGGGCTCCTGCACGCCGTCACCATGGGCTACGGCGAGCTGATCGCGCGAGGGCGATACCCGATCGCGGTCGTTCACATCGATCCTCCCGACGGAACGGTCGACATCAACGTCCATCCGCAGAAGCACGAGGTCCGGTTTGCCGATCCGGCCGCCGTGTTTGCAGCGGTGCGCCACGTCGTCCAGTCCGGGGTGGCGGCGGCGCCGTGGCGTGCGGAGATCGGTGGCCCCCTGATGACCGCGATCACCAGCGTGGCCCCCCCGCGCCTCCCGCTCGATCCCGCGCATCCGGGCGCGACCGCGCTCGCGGACCGATACGCAGCGCAACTGCGGCAGCAGGCGAGCCAGCCCTCCCTCGGGCTCGAGGTCGCGGGCCTGGGAACCTCGCCTCGGCGATGGGCCGATCAGGTGCGAGCACGATCGCGCGCGTTTCGCGCCTCCGAACCTTCGAGCGCCCCGGCGGCTCCGACCGTTGCGCCGGTCCGAACCGGTACCGCCAGGGCGATCGCCGAGGGGTCCGGTCCCGTGGGCGCCACCCCACCGGACGTGCCCGCGCCTGCACCCGCCGCGGGGTTCATCGGGTCGCTGCGCTACGTCGGCCAGCTCGATCTGACGTACCTGGTGTGTGAGGCCGCGGGCGAGCTGGTGCTGGTCGATCAACACTCGGCCCACGAGCGCGTCGAGCTCGAGCGGTTGCGTGCGCGGTCCAGCGAACGCGGCATCGCGGTTCAGAAGTTGTTGTTTCCGGCCACGTTCGAGGCGTCGCCGGCGGAGATCGGGTTGGTCGAGCGGGAGGCCGGGCTGCTCGCGCAGGTCGGGTTCGAGGTCGACGTGTTCGGCGCGTCCACGCTCGCGGTAAAAGCAGTGCCTGCCGGCATTCGCGCGATGACCGGGGCGGGGGAACCGACAAAGCTGCTGCGCACGTTGCTGCTGCGCTGGGTCGATGGTGGCACGCCGTCCGAGCACGAGCGCCTCGATCACGTGCTGGCGGAAATCGCGTGCCACTCGGTGGTCCGCGCCGGCGATCGGCTGTCGCCGAGTGAAGCCGAGGCGCTGCTCCGGTCGCTCGACGAGGTCGATGACGCTACCGGCAGCGGTCCGCACGGCCGGCCGGTGATGCTGCGGCTCCCGTTGACCGAGATTGCCCGGCGATTCGGACGCTGACCGGGCGGTGACGCTTCGTCAGTTGTTGAGACGAGCCGTGACCGCCGTCGCTGGGGACAACAGTCGCTACCAGCGCTGCAGTCAATCGGCGAGCGTCTGACAACGAGGATTGTGGCGGAGGCATGTCGCGAACGGGCATGCTTGCACCGTGGCGATGGTGTCGAGCCCTCGTCTCAGCGAAGGGGAGACGGATGTCGCGAACCCTCAGAGGTCACTGGCTACTGGCGCTCTCGTCGCTCGCGATCATCCACTGCGGTCCTCCGCGCGCCACCGGCGACGACGACGATCCCGACGGCGGCGTCGAGATCCCGCAATGCGATTCGTACGACGACGCCGATGGCGACACGATCGCCGATTGTCACGAGGGCTCACTCGACGCTGACAGCGATGGCGTCCCCAACGATCACGATCTCGACGCCGACGGCGATGGCTACGCCGATGCGATCGAGGCCGGCGACGACGATGTGACGACGGCTCCACAGGACACCGATGGCGACGGTGTGGCGAACTTCCTCGACGCCGACTCCGACGGAGACGGGCTTCGCGACGATCAGGAGCGCACCGAAGGCACCAATCCGACCAACCCGGACAGCGATGGCGATGGCTTCAACGATCTCGTCGAGGTCGTGATTCACGATCTCTGCGTCGCGACCCCTGGCGAGTGCAACGGCGACCCCGATCCGCTCGATCCGAGCAAGGGCGTCTCGTCGAAGGATTTCTTCTTCGTGCTGCCGTATCACCAGGCGCCGCAGAACAAGCCGCTGGAGTTCGCCACCAACGTGTCGGTCGCCGACGTCCAGTTCTCGATGGACACGACGCTCTCGATGGGACAGGAGATCAGCGCGCTGAAGGCGGGGCTCGGCACGATCATCACGCAGATCACCGATCCGGTCACCGGCGTGCCCGATACCGCCGTCGGCGTTTCGCAGTTCAGAGACTTTCCCGCGAGCCCATATGGCTCGATGGGCGACAAGCCCTACGCGCTGAGCCAGCGGATCACGCGCATCGCGAGCGAAGCCCAGACCGGGGTGAACTCGCTCGGCGAAGGTGGCGGTGGTGATTATCCAGAATCGGGCTGGGAGGCGCTCTACCAGATCGCGACCGGGGGCGGCGTCGGCTGGGGAACCGGGTCGATTCCGCCCTTCGATCCGAATGCGGGCTACGTCGCGAGCAAGCACGGTCTCGTCGGCGGCGTCGGATTCCGGGCGGGCTCGCTGCCGATCGTCGTCCAGATCGCCGACTTCGCGTGGCACTACCCCGAGTCGACTACCGGGTGCGGCACGTCCAATTCGGTTGCGACCGGCTATCCAAACCTCACGGGGCCACACACACGCGCCCACGCGTTGACGGCGCTACGGGCGATCGGCGCGAAGGTCATCGGCATCGCGTCGAACCAGTTCACCAACAGCTGCAATCCTCGCGGCGACCTCGAGCTCGTCGCGACGCAGACCGGCGCGCGCGTGCCAGCGTCGGCGTTCGATCTCGGGGGCCGTCCGGCCGGGTGCGCCGCGACCCAGTGCTGCACCGGCGTCTCGGGAGTGGGTCGGGCCCCCGATGGCGATGGATTGTGCCCGCTGGTGTTCGAGGTCAACGCGGACGGCTCGGGCAACTTCGTCGGCCAGGTCGTCACGGCCGTGCGCACGCTGGTCAAGTTCGCCGGGTTCGACGTTTCCGGAGCCACCGATTCGGCCCCACAGCCCAACGGATCCGGCGGGGTCACTGACCCCAAGGAGTTCATCACGGCGATCACGCCGGTGAGCTTGCTGCCGATCCCCACCGGCGGCGTGATGATCGATGCGGCCACGCAGTCGTTCCTCGACGTGCCCCCAGGGACGACCGCCACGTTCGACGTCAGGGCCGAGAACACCACGCTGCCATCGACCGAAGATCCGCAGGTGTTCACGCTCAAGATCCGCGTGCTCGGGGATGCTGTGACCGTGCTCGACACCCGTCAGGTCGTGATCATCGTGCCGGCCGCGGGCACGATCGTGTTCTAAGAGGCCGGCCCGACAAGCTCACCGCGCGCAAGCCCGCCGCTGATCGAGACCGACTACACTGAGCCGGTGACCCCGCGGCTTGTTGTGATCGTCGGCCCCACGGGTGCGGGCAAGACGCGCCTCTCGCTCGAGCTTGCCGAGCGCGTCGGCGGCGAGGTCGTGTCTGCCGATTCGCAACAGGTCTACGTCGGCATGGATATCGGTACGGGCAAGGTCACCGCCGCCGAGCGCGCGCGGGTCGCTCACCACGTGATCGACGTGGTTCGGCCCGATGAGGATATGACCGCAGCGCGATTTGTCGAGCTCGCCGACGCAGCGATCGCAGACGTCGCGAAGCGCCGCCGGCCGGTGATCATCTGCGGCGGCACGGGCCTGTACGTCCGCGCCCTGCTGCTCGGCCTGTTCGCCGGACCACCGGCCTCGCCCGAGCTGCGCGACGAGCTCCGGGCGGTCGCGGAACGTGATGGGCTATCCGCGCTCCACGCCGAGCTCGCACGGGTCGATCCGGTCGCGGCCGCCAAGATCGACGCACACGACGCCAAGCGGATGATCCGCGCGCTAGAGGTGTATCGGCTCACCGGCGAGCCGATGAGCGCACACCAGGCTCGCCACGATCACCGCTCGTTACCGCTGCGGTATCCCGCGCGCGTGATTGGCCTCGCCCCCGCGCGGGAGGATCTCTATCCAGCGATCGACGCGCGGGTCGACGCGATGATGCAAGCCGGGCTCGAGCGCGAGGTCACGGCCCTGCGCCACCTGGGCTACACGCCCCCCCTGCGATCGCAGCAGGCGATCGGCTACGCAGAGCTTCATGAAGTGGCGGCCGGGACCCTCGACCAGCCCCGTGCTGTGGAGCTGATCAAAAGAAATTCAAGACATTACGCGCGACGGCAGCTGTCCTGGTACCGCGCCTCCAGCTCGGTTTCCGACGTTCAGTGGTACCCCACCTCCGTCGCCGTTGACCTGGCCGACCTGGAGCGGTACCTAGCAGGACTCTAAGTGGCGACCGAACCGGCCCAACTCTCGGACCGCATGATCCTCGACTTCGAGCGGCCGATCATCGACCTCGAGAAGAAGATCAACGAGCTTCGCGGGTTGTCGACCGACAGCGTGGACTTCTCGGCCGAGATTCGTCGACTGGAGCAGAAGGCACGCAAGCTCCAGAAGGAAGTGTTTGCCGAGCTCACCGCGCAGCAGAAGGTGCAGCTCGCACGGCACCCGGCGCGCCCGTACATGCTCGATTACGTGCACCTGCTGACCGATGGGTTCGTCGAGCTGCACGGCGATCGCACGTTTCGCGATGACCCCGCGATCATCGGCGGGCTCGCACAGTTCGACGAGTGGGAAGTCCTGGTGCTCGGCCATCAAAAGGGCCGCAACACCAAGGAGAACATGCACCGCAACTTCGGCATGGCCCGCCCCGAGGGCTATCGCAAGGCCACGCGCCTGATGCGGCTCGCGTCGCGGTTCCGCCGTCCGATCTTGTGCTTCATCGACACGCCGGGGGCGTACCCCGGGCTCGGCGCCGAGGAGCGCGGCCAGGCCGAAGCGATCGCCAAGGCACTCCAGGTGATGGCCAGCCTCGATTGTCCGATGATCTCGATCGTCATCGGGGAGGGCGGTTCGGGGGGCGCACTCGCCCTCGGCGTGACCGATCGCATCCTGATGCTCGAGTACTCGATCTACTCGGTGATCTCGCCCGAGGGCTGCGCGTCGATCCTGTGGCGCAATCCGGCGAAGATCTCGGAGGCTGCGGCGCAGCTGAAGCTCACCGCACCCGATCTGCACCAGCTGGGCATCTGTGACGAGATCATTCCAGAGGCCGCGGGTGGTGCACATCGCAACGCCGCGATGACCGCCGCCAAGCTGCGCACCGCGATCAAGCGCCATCTGTCCGAGCTGTGCGAGCTGCCGGCGCAGGAGCTGATCGAGCGCCGCTACAAGAAGTTCCGCACGATGGGCGCGTACATCGAGGCGGCTGGGTAGCCGACTCATGTACGCCCTCGCGCTGTTGTCGGTCGTCGTGGTGGGTGGCTATTGGGGTTGGTTCTTTGCGGTTCGCCGTCCGCACGGCACGGCGACGTTTGGTGCGATGCAGCTCGCCGCCGCCGGGTTGTGTGCGCTCGGCTTGATCGGCCGGCGCTACGAAGGCGAGTGGCTCGACGTCGCCGGCGCGATCGGCCTGGGTGCGGGGACGTGCTTGCTGGTGGTGGGCCCGCTGATCCGCGCGTTCGCGCGGCGGTTGGCGGGTGCCGAGCGGCTGGTGGCGGCCGCACGTTTGCTCGACGTTGCCGAGGTGCTGGCACCGGGCTCGGGAGTCAGTGACGAAAAGGCGCTGATCGCTGCGATGCGCGAGATTCGCGACGGTCGGATCGATGAGACCGTCGGAGCGCTCACCGCTGCCAAGGATCGCGCGCCCGCCGAGGCGCGGTTTGCGATCGACGAGCGGATCGCGATGCTCTACCTCGCCGCGTACCGCTGGAACGACGCGATCGCGCACGCCGAGGCCCATCTGTTCGGTGCGCCGCTCGAGCCGTTGCCAGCCGAGTCGACCGAGGCGGTGCCGCTGCGCAAGCTGCTCGGCGTATCACCGCCGGTGTGGGTCGAGCTGGTCGGCGCGTACGGCCGCACGGGCGATCTCGATCGCGCGGCGCGCATGCTCACGCGGCTCGAGCAAGCATGCGAAGGCAGACCCGACGCGGCGCTGTGGGTCCACCGCGCCCGGCTGATGTTCCTCGCGCTCGCGGGCCGGCCCGCGGCGGTGCAAGCGCTGCTGTCACCTCGCCACGCGCGCCACATGAGCTCGGCGGCCAGGACCTACTGGGTCGCGGTTGCATACCAAGCCCACGGCGATCGCGATGCAGCGACCGCCGCCTACGAAAAAGCACGCAATCGCTCGCGCGGGCGCCCCCGCGAGCTGATCGACGAAGCGCTTGCCCAGCTGGCGCGCAACGATGGTGCCTCGGTCCGCCTGTCGTCGGCGACCAGCGAGATCGTGGCGCGGATCGAAGCGGCGCCGCTGCCCGCGCCCATCGAGGTGCAGCGCCGGCGCGGCCTGTGGGCAACGTGGTCGATCGCCGGTGTGATGGTGGCGATCGCGATGCTGATCGCCAGCACGCTCGGTTCGACCGGCGATCTCGGCGCGCTGACCCGATCCGGCGCGCTCGTACGCGGCCTGGTCGACAGCGGTGAGTGGTGGCGGATCTTTTCGAGCATTCTCGTTCACGCCGGCAGCCTGCACTTGCTGGTCAACGTGATCGGCATGGTGGTGATCGGCCGAATCGCTGAGGAGATCTTCGGCACCGCCAAGACGATCGCGATGTTCGGCCTGTGCGGATTCGCCGGCGCTGCGGCCAGCTACATGGCGTCGCCCGGGGGCATGAGCTATGGCGCTTCTGGGGCGCTGTTCGGCTTGCTCGGCGCGCTGTTCGTCGAGCTGTCGTGGCATCGCGAGCGCTATCGCCATCCGCTGCGGCCCGGACTGTGGGGCAGTCTGGTGTTCGCGATCGTCGCGCAGCTTGGCTTTGCGATGCTGCACGCCGGTCATTACCTGTCGCAGGACGCGTCGGCGCCGTATGGCGGTGTCGTCGGGCTGTGGGCGTACGGCGCGGGCTTGATCGCCGGTGCGGTGCTTGGCGCGGTGCTCTCGCCCCATGCGGCGTGGCACCACAGCGCCCGCAATCTGGGTCGCGGCCTCGCCGCGGTGGTCATCGGGTTCGTCGCGATCGCTGGCTACCGGGTGACCACGACGTCACTCGATCGGAGCTTTTCGCGTGCGCCGCGGATCAAGCACGTGGTCGACCGCGTTGCGGTCGAGGCGCCCGCGAACTGGACCACCAACGCCAACGAGCTGTCCGAGCCCGACGGGCTCGTCGGGGTCACGCTCACGCGTGCGCCCTACGATCAGGCGATGGGCGAGCTGGCGACATGGTCGAAGACGCCGCCGTTCTACCACCGCCAGGACTGGCGCGTCGTCGAGGGCGACGAGCGTTCGTTGAGCTTGCCTGATGGCTGGCAGGGTGTGGAGTGGTCGTCTGCGTACGAAGACGCGCTCGGATACATCCAGCGCTATCGGGTGATCATCTGCGGACACACGTTTGGTGACGAGATGGTGGTGGCGATGATCCACGCGCCGGAGTCGCTCGCGCGAAGTACGCCGCAGTTTCTCGCCCGGCTGCTGACGTCCGTGCGGCCGAACTGAAACTTGCCCGCGGGTCCGACGCGAGTACGCTCGTCTCGATGATGCGTCTGGCAGCGCTGGGGCTCGCGGCCACCGTGGCGATCGCGAGCGCGGAGACGACCGCACGTGCCGACTCGCTCCGCCCATGTACGGCCGAGCTCGACGCGCGTCAGGTGTCGTGGAGGCGGGCGAGTCGGCCGGGCATCGCCAATGCGGTGGAGATCACGGGCCCGCTCGGCGGCGTGGTGCTGTCCTCCCCGCTGTACCCGCTCGTGATCGATTGCTCGCTCGCGATCTCGCTCGACGAAGCCGGTCGCTACCTGCGCGGGCTCGGCATCACGCGCGCGACGTTCTCGTCGGCGTACTCCAGGCGCAAGGTGCGCGGGACCAACCGGCCGAGCAAGCACAGCTATGGCCTCGCGATCGACGTCCACGTGTTCGCGGGGCCCGAGCTCGGAACGCTGCGCATCGATCGTGACTACGAGCAGGGGCTCGGTGACGAGATCGACTGCGTCGGTCAGCCGCTGACCCAGGCCGGCGCGGTGCTCAAGGTTCTTCAGTGTCAGCTGGTGCGGTCGGGGCTGTTCTATCTCGTGCTGTCTCCGGACTATGACGATGCTCACCATGATCACTTTCATCTGGAAGCAAAGCCATGGCAGGACCGTCATGATCTGCGATCGGCGACGCCCGCGATCCACTGAGCCGCAGCGCGACGTAGAGCACCGCAATCGACCACACCAACCACACCACGGCCCACGTCCACACCGCCCAGCTCGCGGTGGTTCCGAACGTCTCCGCGGCCATCGTGTGAGCGTCGGATCGGCTCGCGATCTCGCCGCCCACGACCTGTGACGGGCGAAACAGCACGCGAATGTCGAGCAGCGCGTTCACACACGCTTGCGCCGCGACCAGGTGCGCCGTCGCGAGTCGCAGCCGTGGCGGCAGCACGATCGCCGCGAGCGCGAACCCCGCTCCCATCGCGGCGACCGCCCACGGCCCGAACGCGTCGCGCGGAGTCGCGTACACCACGGTCATCGCGCTGATCAGCAGCAGCGACGCGAGCACCAGCATCGCGCGCCGAGCGGCGAGCGCGGTCGGCGTGATCACGAGCAGCACGGCGCCCCACAGCGGCGTCCCCATGTATCCGGCGGCCGCGATCACGGCGCGTGAGATCGGTCCACCGGGCGCGTTTGCATACGCGAGCCCGCTGGTGTCGCGATAGATCAGCACGCACTCCAGACCGGCACCGCTCACCATCATCGCGATGCCGTGGGAAAGCTCGTGGAGCCAGGTCGCGAGCAGCTTGAATGGGTACAGCAAGACGCCGCCAAACGGCAGGTTCCACAGGAGCAACGACACCAGCAACGCGAGCGCCAGCGTTCGCAGTTCGGTGCGCGCAGGGCGGTCTACCATGTGCGTCACTTCGAGTCCGCGGCGTCCGTGGGTGGCGACCTGGCGGGCGCAGGATCCGGCGCCTCGGGCTCGGCCGGCTTTGTGCTCGGATCGCCGGCGTCAGGCGGCAGCGGGGCCGGGTCAAAGATGCCCTCGAACAGGCTGGAGGTCCGGGTGCGCAAGCTCGAGCCGAGCCTGGCAAGATCCTCGGGGCTGAGCAGCCGGCGCAACCGCCCGCCCGGTCGTCTCGCGAGCGACCACATGTCGCCCAGGCTGACGGGAGCGGTTCCGCCGCAGATGGCGCCGATCACGAGCCCACACACCGCACCCGAGATCGCGCCCGCAGCAGGCAAGGGGAGCCAACCCAGCGGCGACGGCGGCAGCATTCCATGCGGAATCGCCGCGATGATCGCGAGCCCTGCGCCCGCCGCTGCATGTGCGCGTGCAGCCACGATCATCGCACGGCGCCGGCCACCTTCCGCCGACGCATGCGCGGCAAGCCGGCCGATTCCGCCGGCTGTGATCACGGCGGCGACGCCAGCGAAGATCGCGGTCAGCCGGGCGATTCGCATGAAACCCACGTCGGGATCGCCGATGCCCAGGCGCGCGAGCACCCACACGGTCGCTGCGAGCGCCGGGACCTCGATCGCGGCCCCCGTCAGGAAGCCTTTGGAGAATCCCCACCGGGCGGGGGCGGCCATGACCTTCCGCGACCCCCGCGGGAACACCTGGTGCTGACTCGGTTCATGCATGACCGGGCTAAGGAAGACGGCGCGCGCGATCACCGTAGCATGCCCGGGACGAACGCCTCGAACCCACGTCGTGGGGAACCGGGACCTTCCACTGAGCTACACTGGCGGCCTCGCATGACGGTTTCCCCCCCGAACCTGCACAATCGAGTCTATGCGGGCGCGCACTTCGCGCTGGTGCTCGATGATCAGCGGACCGTCGGGTTGTTCCGGTCGATCGAAGGCGGGGGCGTCAAGGCCGATGTCATGCAATACCAGTACGGCGCGCACCACGAGCGCTGGCGGCTGGTCGGCAAGCCGAAGTTCGAGGACATCAAGGCGCAGGTCGGCATGGCGATGTCCAAGCCGTTCTACACGTGGATCGAGAAGTTCTTCAGCGGTGCCGCCGAGCGCAAGAGCGGCGCGATCATCGCGACCGATTTCTATTACGTCGAGCGTGCGCGCCGCGAGTTCTCCGAAGCGATGATCCGCGAGCTGACGTTTCCCAAGCTCGATGCGAGCGACAAGAGCGCTGCGTACATGACGATCGCGTTCGCCGTCGAGGGCATCGTGTTCAAGCGCGGGGACGGCGCCAAGCTTCAGCAAGCCGAAGGCATGACGTCCCAGAAGCTGTGGAAGGTTTGCAACTTTCGGTTCGTGCTCGACGGTGTCGAGGCCGCGTGCAAGCGCGTGACGAAGGTCGACGCGTTCACGATCAAGCAGAACGTCATCGAGTACCACGGCGGCGCGATGAAGGCGCCGATCAAGACGCCCGGCGAGATCGAGTTCCCCAACCTGACGTTCTACGTGCCCGAGGCCGACGCGCAGCCGTTCTTCGAGCTGTTCAAGCAGCGGGCGATCGATGGCCATGCGCGCGGCCACGGTGCCAAGCGCGCGGGCTCGATCGAGATCTTCGACAACGACGCGCGTCAGTCGACGCTGTTCACGGTGACGTTCAGCGAGGCCGACATCGTGAGCGTGCAGCCCGACAAGTCGGACGCAGGCAGCGAGGAGATCAAGCAGGTGAAGATCGAGCTGTCGACCGAGCGGATGTCGTTTGCGTACAGCGGCGGCTAGTCGAACGCGGCGCCTACTCGCGGCGCGCTTTGCTGTTGAGTGAGTGCCAGCGCTCGATCGCTTCGGTCTTGGCGGCGTCCAGCAGCTCGGACACCGCTTCGTGCTCGTCTGGATCCGTAGAAAACGCCTCGACAGGGGTCAGCACGAAGGCGAGGACGTCCAGCGCTCTGCGCGGGTCCGGGGTGTAACTGCTCGTGTAGACCGTCTCGGCCATGTCGGAACACTCACACCGCCGGATCGGCGCGGCAAATTTTCGGCGGGTGTCCGGATCTACCCGATCGCCCGATCAGGGCGCGGGCGAGGTCGCCGTTCGGTGCTACCCATCGTCATCGATGGCCGCCCTCAGTCGATCGACCGCCTGGGCGTGCAGCCGGCTGGCCCACGACTTCGAGACGCCGATCTCCGCGCCTGCCTCCAGCAGGTTCTTGCCCTCGAAGTAATGTTTGCGAACGATCAGCTGCTCGCGCTCGGGGAGCGCCGCGATCGCCTCGTTGAGCTTGGCGGCGAGCCGCCGGGTATCCAGGCCGTGACTCGGCGCGGGGGCTTCCGAGGCGACATCGAAGCCATGCTCGCGCATCGCCTCGAGTGACGTGACGTACATCGTCCGGATCGCGGACATCGCGGCCTTCACGGCCTCGAGTGCCTCGGCACCGCTCGGCGCTGCACCGCCGCGAAGGGCAGCGCCGACCTCGCGCTCGCCGCGCTGTTCGAGGTACGAGCTGGCGGCGCGCAGCGCGACCAGCTTGGCCCAGGTGCGGCGCGGCAATTGCGTCATCCGGCGCAACCCGTCGATGATCTCGCCCTGCACGCGGTACCAGGCGAACGTCGAGAACGAGGCACCGCGCGTCGGATCGAACCGCTGGGCGGCCTCGGCGAGCCCGGCGTTGCCGAGCGCGATCAGCTCCTCGAAGTCGACGTGGTCGCGGACGCGCGGAAAGATCATCGCGGCGGCGCGCCGGGGGAGCTCGAGGTGTTGCTCGACCAGCCGCGCGCGCTCACTCGCGTCCACGGGTCGAACCTACCGTAAAAACCACGAGGCTCTGCGGTCCTGGTGTAGCTTCGTGGCGTGGGAGCGTTCACCGAGCTCACCGCCGCCGAGCTAGCGGCGGTCGCTGCGCTCTTTCAGCTCGGCACGGTTCGCGCGACGCGTTCGATCTCGGCGGGTACCATCAACTCGAACTTCGCGATCGAGACCGAGCGCGGTCGCTGGTTCGTGCGGGTCAACGAGCACAAGACCGAGCACGACGTCGCGTGGGAGAGTCGCCTGGTCGCGGCGCTGGCAGACCGCGGCGTACCCACGCCGCCGCCGATCGCTGCGCATGATGGCCGGCCATACGCGGCGTTGCCCGCGCATCCTGGCAAGTGGATCAGCGTATTCGCGTGGCGCCCCGGCGGTCATCTCGCGCCGCAGGCAGTCTCGCCCGACCACGCGGCGAAGCTCGGCGCCGCACTGGCGGCGGTGCATGTCGCGGGGCTCGACCTGCCGGCGTCCTGGCGGCGCACCAGCATCTACGATCACGATCATCTGGTCGCGCGGTTCTCGCGGTTCGCCGGTTCGAGCGATCGCCAGCTGGCGCCTGCGATCGCCGTGCTCGGCGAGGAGATCGCGCTGGCGGAGCAGGCGGCGGCGATCCGCGGCGCGGCGACGCACGGGATCATTCACGGCGATCTGTTCCGCGATAACGTGCTGTGGGATCGCGATCGGCTGGTCGCGCTGCTCGACTTCGAGCAAGCGTCCGGCGGGAGCTTCGCGTACGACCTCGCGGTGTGTATCAACGACTGGGCATGGGTCCAGGGCCTGCGCGTGGATGTCGTCCGCGGTTTGCTCGATGGCTATCGCCGTGTTCGCGAGCTGACTGCCTCCGATCGCGCGGCCTTGCTTATCGAAGCCCGGGCCGCTGCAGCGCGCTTCACGATCACGCGCATCACCGATGTCTATTTGGCAGGAGTCACCAACCCCGAAAAGGACTTTCGTGCCTTTCTGGCGCGCTGCGAAGCTTGGAGAGGGCTGGCCCTTGGCCAACTTAGCGGCCTGTTGTAGCGTCCGCGCGTGGCTTGGTTCTTGTAACAAGCTCGTGTGTCAGTTCATGAAACGGTTGTTGTTCATCGCGATGGTCGGCTGCGCTGCGGCGTGCGGCAGCAGCCAGTCTTATGTAAACGGAACGCAGATCCCGTACACCCCCAGCAACAAGTCAGTGCTCGATGCCGTGGAAGAGTATCGGCTCGCGGTCGAGCGCCGCGACCCTGCTGCCCTCGTGCTGATGGCGCACAAGCAGTACTGGGAGGACAGCGGGACGCCGTCCGGCAGCGACGACTACGGGTACGAAGGGCTGCAAACGGTGCTGACGGAGCGGCTCATGGCCGCGACCGACGTTCGCTACTCGGTGCGCTACATGAAGGTCACGCAGCAGTGCCCCGACGCCCTCGAGCCCGGGTGCAAGGCCGCGGTCGACGTGCTGATCGACGCGAGCTTCACGATCCAGAATGCGCAAGGCCAGCCGAGCCGGCCCGACAAGCGCGATCAGAACCAGCTCGTCCTCGAGTGGGACGGCAAGCGCTGGTTGTTCCTTTCGGGAATGTGATCGATCGCGACGGGCGCGCGATTCGCGGCCGGGCCATCGCGGGTTAGCGCGCATCGAACGCCAGCCGCTGGGCCCAGTCGCGCGCGAGCATGTGATCCGATTCGGTCATCGCGGCGCGGTTCAGCGTCTCGATCGCGCGCTCGACCCGCGTGCGATCCCTCATGCGATAGGCCGCGATCGCGAGCCAGCGGGCGGCATTTCGTTCGAACGCCTGTCCGGGCAGCTCGAGCTGCAGCGCACGCTCGAGCTCGGGAACGGCCTCGGGCCAGTTGTCCTGGAGCACGTGCTGAAGCCCGAGCAGATAGTGACCGAACCCCAGGGCTGGCTCTGCCGCGGTGATCGCCTTGGCCACGTCGATCGGCGCGGTTCCATCGTTCGCGAAGAAGTAGCCGAGCAGCGCGTCCCGAGCTGGACCGGTGTGTGCGAGCGAATACGCAATGCCGTCGAGCGTGCGCCGCTGGTTCGGATCGATCGGCAGCTGGACGGCCGCACCGATCAGCGCGCGGGTCTGCTCCGCACCGCCGCGCGCCCACGCCGCTCGAGCCAGCCGCTGATACGCATCGCCGCGTAGCGTCGAGGTGATGCCTTGCGCGTCGTGCGCGATCTCGGTCCATAGCCGCAGGGCCTCGTCCCGCTCGGCGTCGTTGCCGGCGAACAAGAAGTCGCCGAGCTCGAGCCGGTAGCGCGGCTCCTCGGGTGCGTCGCGACAGACCTGTCGCATCAGCGAGATCGCGCTGCGTGGCGTGTCCTCGCGATGTGCGCGCTCGCGACGCTTGGCGATCGCGTGCGGGCAGGGGCGACCGAACACGCTGCGCTGGCGAAATCGCTCACGAGTCGCTTCGACCACCGCATCCGAGAGCGCGATCGCGCTGATCATCTGACGCCACTCGGCCTCGAGCTCGCCGAGCGACTTGCCGTAAGCGCGAGCGAAGTTGCCGCCGTTGCCATAGACCGCGCGCAGCGGTACCGGGCCGTAGCGATCGAGCAGGAATCGGATGAACGAGCCGGCCGTCGTGTAGCCGGTGGTGGCCGACACCGAGAAGAATTGCAGCGTGAACAGCGTCGCGACGGACGGCTGCTTGCCCATCCGCTGCAGCGCCCGCACCGCCTCGTGCGGCGTGATCCGGTCGTAATCGCCGGGCCAGTCGATCGCCACCGCGAGGCCTTCGATCAGGCCGGGGTTGGCAAACACGCCGTGCTTGATCGCCACGCCAAACCACGGATCGCCGAACTCGCTCGCCACCGCGTGTGCGATCTCGTGGCGAAGCGAGCGGTGCGGAAACTCCTGATGGGCGAGGTAGATCTCATGCAGCCACGGCTTGGCCATCTCGGCGTCGCGCGCGCCGAACCAGTCCGCCTTTTGCTGGCGCGTCGCGAAGTAGAACGAGCGCAGCTTGTGCCGCGGTTCGACGCCGAGCTCGGCGACGACCTGTGAGTACCGGAACTCGTGATCCTCGGCGATCAACGCGATCTCCGGCTCGATCGCGGGTGTCTTGGCGTAGTGGATGACGAAGTGCGCGGTCTCGATCCGGCCGCCGAGCGCGTCCTCGATGTCCTCGCGATCGATCGCATAGCCGAGGCTGCCGCTGTTCCAGCGCAGGATCGCGCCGCCGATCATGGCGATGACGAACACGGCCAGTGAACGCCGGCGGTGGCCGAACGGCCTCGGCGCGCGCGTGAGGCGAAACGTCGGAACGTCGAGCCAGACCGCGAGCAGCGCCAGCATGGCGAGCACCCACGCCAAGGTCTCCAGGCGCGACCACCACAGCGCGCTCGTGAGTTGAATGTTCTCGTCGTACAGGTTGCCGGGCGTGAACCCGAGGACCGGGTTGTACGAGAACACCGGTGGCTCGGCGTAGAATCGCCACAGTGCCGTCACGATCACGAGGCCGATCGGCAGCTGTGCGATCGCCGCACCGATGAACCTGCGCGGTCCGGCGATCGTGCCGAGGCCGGCGCCGAGCGCGCCTGCGAAGCCGGTGGTGATCAGCGGCATCGCGAGGTACGTCGTCACGCCGAACCACCAGTCGCAGGTCGGGACCCAAAGGCCGCGGACCGCGCAGATGGCGGCCGGGACGATCATGATCGCGATGCTGAGGGCGGCGGCCGAGATCGCTGCGGCGGCCATCGTGTGTCCCGGCCCCTCGGCCGTCGCGACGCGCGCCGGCGAGCGCTGAAGCTCGCGTGCGACCGCACTGCCGACGTCCAGGCCCATGACCGCGCCGAACACCGCTGCGATCAGCGCGAGCTCGAGGCCCAGCACGCCCGCCAGCGGCAGCTGACCGAGCATCAGCCCGAGCGCTGCTGCCACAATGATCCAGGTCCAGAGCCGCCCGATCAATCTGGGGATGAACGCCAGCGTCGGGATCGCGAGCGCCCATTGCCAGCCGGCCCATGGCCGTCGCCGCCGCGGTGCTCGCAACATTGCGCGGATTGCGGCTCGTGCCGGACCGACGTTCATCGCGCGTTCCTGGTATGGTGCGCCGTGGCTGACGACCCACCCGATGAGCGCCGCCAAGAAGCGCGGAGCCCGATCGAGCTAAAGGTCGAATACAAGCGGCTCAACACGTTCTTCGCCGACTACACCAAGAACATCTCGCGTGGGGGTACCTTCATCAAGACGAGCCGGCCGCTCCCGGTGGGCACCGAGTTCCTGTTCAAGTTGTTCGTGCCTGGGCGGGACACGCCGCTGACCATCCATGGTGAAGTGCAACGCATCGTGGATGAGAGTGAAGGGCAAGAGGCTGGCATGGCGATCCGGTTTGTCTATCGAGAAGGTGATCCGCAGGCGGAGATCGCGCGGGTCGTCGAGGGCCTCATGACCGACAGCCTCGGCCCGCGGCTCTACGCCAAGCTGATGGAACAAGCCAGCAAGCGGCGAGGATAACGGCGATGGCCTCCGCGCGATTCCTTCGTTACCTGCTGCCGAACTTGATGACGCTGTCATCGATGATCTTCGGCCTGGTCGCGCTGTGGGCCGCGCATCGCGGCAACTATCCGCTGTCGGCGTGGATGATCATCTATGCCGTGCTCACCGATCGGCTCGATGGCCTCGTCGCGCGCGCGATCAAGGGGACCAGCGAGCTCGGCGCCCAGCTCGATTCGTTCGCCGACTTTCTGAATTTCGGCGTCGCGCCTGCGTACCTGGTGATGGTGTTCCTGGTGGGGCACCAGGAGCTGCCGTTTCATCACGGTGGCACAGCCCAGACGCTGCTCTACATCGCGTGTGGCGGATACATGTTGTGCGCGGCGTTCCGGCTCGCCCGGTACAACGTGTTGTCCGACGACCAGCCGACCAAGATCTTCTTTGGATTTCCCACCACGCTCGCCGGCGGCATGCTCGCGATCTGGATGTTGCTGCTGCTCAAGTACGACCGCAGCATCCCCGCGTTCGGCGGACCCAAGCTGTTCGGTGACGATCTACACACGCCGCTCGCCGCGTGGAAATACTTCCCGATCGCGGTCGCTGTGTTCGGCTACTTGATGGCCTCTCGGCTGCCGATGCCCAAGGTCGGCCTGACCAAGAACAAGCTGGTCAGCGCCGGCCTCCTGCTGCTCGTGGTATCTGGCTACATCTGCGGGTTCGCGATGCACTTCCCCGAGATCTGCTTCGGCATGCCCACCGGCTGGTGCATCATCTTCCTCATCTGGGGCCAGGCGTCGCCTGCGGCGCGTGCGATGTATCCGCCGCCGCTGTTCCCCAAGAAGGCCGTCGAGAAGCCGGTCTCGCGCGGCCAGGAGGACATCGAGGACATCGTGCTGGACGAGGCCCCGCCGACGGAGCCCCCGAAGCGCAGCTAACGTCTTGACGGCATGGGTCGTGGCGCGCTACCTCAGCGTCGTCAACCGGGGGTTTAGCTCAGCGGGAGAGCATCGGCTTTGCAAGCCGAGGGTCAAGGGTTCAATCCCCTTAACCTCCACGTAGTTAGGCGGGCGGGAATGGCTCTAGGGTCCAGCTAGGGCCCAGGATTCGACCAGGGCACGATCTCCTGGTGGGTCCGCTGTCAGAGCCGGTCCCTAGGAAGGATGACCTCCATGGCGCGCACCACGAAAACCAACGTCTACAGATTAGACACGTTCGAAGGGTTAGACGCAGCTCTCTCCGCTCACTCCTATATTTTCACGCACGGAGACGAGTTCACCGCGCGAGAGGCGACGTGCCCTCGATGCGCAACGTCACGCAACGTTGATTTCAAGGTGCTTCGACGCGGCGACGGAGGCGGGACTAGCCGACCCGGGCTGCTGCTCGGAGTGGAGTGTCGCGAGTGCCACACCAGCGGTTACTGCCTGCTGTTCACGGGGCCCCAAGGTGGCGACCTCGCCTACCACTGGCCTGTGCTCGGCGGACTGACGACACCCAACACGCCACCAGGAGTTGCCTACTATCTCGACCAGGCCGCGCGTTCAGAGTCCGCCTGTGCTCGGAGTGCAGCCATGGCGATGTACCGCGCCGCTCTCGAACACCTGCTCTTCGAGCAGGGCTACCAGGACGGGATGCTTCACCAGAAACTCACAGCTCTACAGAGAGACATCGACGCCAAGACAGCAGAGAAATGGGCACTCGATATCGATCCCGGATTTCTGCGCGTCATCAAAGATCTCGGGAACGGCGCGATTCATCCGAACGGGGGCGACCACACGAAGCAGGAGGCGATCGACGCAACTCTGTTAGACGACGTTCGCGAAACGGTGCGAGAGCTTCTCGACGTTGTCTACGAGGAGCCGCTTCGCCGAGCGAACCGCCTCTCGAACCTGCGGAGCGCCGCAAAGATCGTAACGTAAGCTCGGTGCGCTACCGCCACCACGGCGGTGGGATCGCCATGGTCTCCCACCACGGCAGGTCGCGCGTGTTCTGGACGACCTCGTCGTCGTGGGTCACACCGGCGCTGCCGTAGCGCTGACGCAGCGCACCCCGACGTTCGACGGGGATGTTCGGGTCTCGCCACCAGACCCCATGCCACGGACGAGGCTGAGGCTCGTCGTCGTGGACGATGCCCGCGTCTCCGTACTGCTGGCGCAGCCTCACGCGTAGGTCGGTCGGGATATCCGGGTGACGCCACCAAGCGCCCGACCAGGACTGGCGTTGCTTAGCTGGCGTCGGAGCCGGAGCTGGTCGGCTCCGCTCCGCTGCTCGCTTGAGGACGTCCCGCGCCATCGCCTTCGGCGATTTCGAGGGCTGGGTCTTCGGGTTCTTCTTCTTTGCGTTCGCCTGCAAGTCGGATCTCCTTCACGACCTCGAGCAGCGTCGCTCTGACGTCGGGCGAGAACTCGGAGATGTCGATCAAATGTTTCCCGCTGCACTTCGCGCACGGTGGTTGCGGCGGGTAGCGCGGTGGATACGCTCGACCGTCGATGTCGCTCGCTGCCCGAAGCTCGACCTCGATGCGCTCGACCTCGACGATGTGACAGCCGAGCAGCAGCTGGAGCTGGCTCGGTGCGGTGTGGACACCGGGCTCGTACGGTCGTCGCCGCATCTTGTGCACGAGGCGATCGAACACCTCCAGCTCGATCTCCGAGAGCTGCTCGATGTCGCACTCGGGTGCGCGCAGCTCGTCGCGCGCGCCTGTTTTCTGCGCGAGCGTCGCGTTGGGATCTGCGAGCACCGCGAGCGCGGCGTCTTGGATCGCGCGCTTCCTGACGTCGTGCCAGTCGTCGGTCAGTCAGACCCACGGCTGATCGTGCTCGGCGGCGTCATCGGCGATCCGGAACCTGTCGCCGTCGAGTTGCGTGTGCCGCCAGGCGCCACCGATCAGATTCCTGCGCTCGTGCATTCGTGCAGCTACCAGGGCGCCTTCGGGCTCGAGGTTGCCGATCCTGCCGTGCGGCTGCAGTCGCTGATCGATCAATTCCCCGAGCAGAGCACCACCACGACGATCTGCCAGGCCGACCTCACCGGCGGACTGGGGCAGGTGGCGCAGACGATTCGACGCGCGATGACGCGATAGCCGACTGTTCGTCGCTGCTCGGTGTCGAGACTTCGCGTGCGTGTTGAGGCAAAGTCCCACGCATGAGCACTCGCACATTTCACGGAAGCTGCCATTGCGGCGCGATCAAGTTCGAGGCGGATCTCGACCTCGACAAGGGCACCGGCAAGTGCAATTGCACGTACTGCTGGAAGGTCCGCAACTGGAGCATGACGATCAAGCCCGATGCGTTCCGGCTGCTGTCCGGCAAGGATATGCTGGGGGATTACACCAAGCATCCAGCTGGGCATCACGGGTTCTGCAAGACCTGCGGCGTGCGCACGCACAGCTGGGGGGACATCCCCGAGATCGGTGGGCCGTTCGTCTCGGTGGCGCTCGCCGCGCTGGATGACTTGCCCGCCGCCGAGTTGATCGGCGCACCGGTTCGTCACGCCAACGGTCGCGACAACGACTGGTTCAACGTGCCCGCCGAGATCCGGCACCTGTAGCGCGTGCCGGCTACAAATCGTCGAGCGTGAACACGTAGGCGGCCCCGGCGTTTGGTAGCGAGTCGTCGTCCATGTCGCCGTCGATCCCGGTGGCGGCGCTCGCCTCGCCAGGTGCGCCGACGGCGATCAACTCGCCATCGGCCGACACCGCTACGCTGGTCCCGAGCTCGTCGTCGGCCCCGGTGTTGTACGCCTTCACATAGCCGCGAGCGCTCCACGTCGCCCCCGATCGATCGAACACGTACGCCGCGCCTGCCGAGGTCGCGGCATCGTTCGTGTCGTCACCGTCGAGGCCGGTCGCGTCGCTATCCTCGAACCGAGCACCCACGACCAGCCGCGAGCCGTCGGGCGTCAGGACGAGATCGATTCCGAAGCTGTCCAGCGGCCCCGGGTTGGATGCCTTGAGATAGGCCTGCTGGGACCACACGATTCCCGATCGCGTGAACACGTACACCGCGCCGGCGCCGGCGGCCGCATCACTCGTCTGGTCACCATTGACGCCGGGTGCCCCGCCCGATTCGAGCCACGCCGCGACGGCGAGCGTCGAGCCATCGCTGCTGAGCGACAAGCTCGCGCCGAACCAATCTCCGGCGCCGGTGTTCGACGCCTTGACGTACGCCTGCTGGCTCCACACTCCACCGCTGCGCGTGTAGACGTAGACGGCACCGGCCTTTTCGAACGTGTTGCTCGCTTGATTGCCGTTGATTCCGGTTGCGGCGCTATCCTCGAACGTCGCTCCGACGGCGATCGTGCTGCCGTCCGCAGATACTCCGACGCCTCCGCCGTAGTCGTCGCCGGCGTCGGTATTGGACGCCTTGAGATACGCCTGCTGGCTCCACGTCGAGCCCGTGCGCACGTAGACGTACGCAGCGCCCGCGGTGGACGCGGTATTGCTAGCCTGGTTGCCGTTGATTCCCGTCGCGGCGCTGTCCTCCTTAGTCGAGCCGACGACCAACGTCGCGCCATCCCGGGACAGTGCGAATCGATATCCGAACAGGTCGGTCGTCTCGGTATTTGACGCCTTGATGTATGCCTGTTGCTCCCACGATGTTCCGGTTCGCGCGAACACGTAGACCGCACCGGACCGTGACGCGGAGTTGTCTGCCTGATTGCCGTTGACGCCAGTCGCCGCGCTCGCTTCGTCTTCAGCTCCCACCGCGAGCGTCGATCCATCCGCGGACAGGCAGATGTGACCTCCGAATCGATCGCCGGCCTCGGCATTCGATGCCTTGAGATAGGCCTGCTGCGTCCAGGTCGTGCCGATCCGCGTGAACACGTAGACCGCGCCCGCGCCAGCGGCCGAGTCGTCGTTCTGGTCGCCATCGATCCCGCGCGCGGCGCTCGCCTCACCCTGGGCGCTGACCGCGAGCGTCATGCCGTCGGCCGACAGCGCGATGCCCGAGCCGAACTGGTCGTTCGCCCCGGTGTTGCTTGCCTTGATGTACCAGCGCTGCGGGGGCGGCGGTGCGTCGGGCGTCGGGTTAGCTGAACCACCGACAGGATCGAAATCGATCCGGCCGCAGCCCAACGCGAGCACGATCGGCAACATCGTCGAGCGCATTCACATCGACCGTAACATCGCATCATCGAGGAGCCGCACCGCCGCCGCGGTGTCCGCGACGGAGATTTGGTGTCCGCTGACCGCTCGACGAGACGCCGAGGCCGGCTGCAGGATGACCAACCAATGACAGGGCGGGGCCGAATCGATCCGACAGGACCTACATCGTCACACTCTGTCGCCGGAGCTCGATAAGTGCTTGCAGAAGCGCGCGGCGAAACGCGATCGGTAACTCGTGAAGATCCGAGGTTGTTGGCAAGATACGACCTCGGTGTGCAGCCGCGCACACGCGCGCGTCAAGCCGCCGCGATCACTTCGAGAAATCTGCAACCGCCGAGCGGCTGCCCCCCACTAGTAGTGACAAGCAATGGTCAATTCCCGGAACCGGAGTCGTGGGGACCTCGGGTTCACCCTCATCGAGCTGATGATCACGGTCGCCATCATCGCCGTGCTCGCCGCGATCGCGATCCCGAGCTTCTTCAAGGAGAGCCGGAAGTCGAAGGCCGATTCGGAAGTCTCGGCGATGTTCGCCGAGCTCATCGCGCGCGAGGAACAGTACAAGTCCGACAATGGCAGCTACCTCGCCGCTGCGGCGTGTCCATCGACGACGAGTCCGTCGGGCTCCGCATCCTCCGCGTGTCTTGCGAGTGGATCGCCGTGGGCACTGCTGCGCGTGAGCCCGCCGGTGAAGCTCCTGTGCAAGTACGAGATCTCCGCCGGGGCGGCGAGCGTGACCGCGACGATTCCAACCGGATTCTCGTTCACGCAGCCGGTGACCCCTTGGTACACGATCCTCGCAACCTGCGACATGGACGGATCTTCGGCGGTGAACGCGACGTACTTCGCGAGCAGCGTCGACACCAAGATCCAGAAACAGAACGCGGGGAACTGATGCGCAGCACGCAAGCGGGGTTCACGCTGGTCGAGATGCTGACGGTGGTCGCCATCATCGGCGTGCTCTCCGTGCTGATGGTCGGCGGGATCACGAGCCGGCCGTACAACGCCAACGCGAGTCAGATCTCCGAGCAGCTGGTTTCGACCGTGAACTTCGCCCGGATGCGCGCGAGCTCGACCCGCCGGGTGCACCGGGTGCAGGTGCAACCACAGGACATCTCGGTGTGGCAGCTCTCGACCACGGGACTGACCATGCCGTCGACATCGACGTGGGGGTTCGTTCAGCACGTGAAGATTCCCAATGGTGTGGTGATCTGGAACGCCGAAGCAGGCGCGCACGTGTCGCCAGGTTCCACGCCGTCGCAGGATGGCTCGCTGACCTATTACATCGACGTTCGACCCGACGGTCAGGCGACGGCCTCGACCGTCTACGTCACCGATTCAGCACAGCACGATAAGTATCGCGTGCTCGTGTATCACGCGACGGGGGGGAGCTATGCGCGACCTGCTTGGTAGCCGGTTTCAGCTCGGAATCGCGATCGTCACCGCGTGGCTGCTCCACGCCCAGACCGCTTCTGCGCAGCTCGCGGACTTCGCGACCTGCCCGGCGTCGCTGTCGACGTGTAGCTCGACGACGACCAGTTGCTGCAAGAAGGACTTCGCGCCCGCCAGCGGTGCGAAGGCGATCATCATCCCGATGGATCGTTGCCATCAGCGGGTGGCGGGCTCGGGCGTCGAGTCGCCTCCGGGGTCGGGTCCACCACGGCTCGCAGCAGGTACGGCGAATCTCGGGCAGGGCTGGTGCCAGAACCCGATCGGTTCCGCGGATGACGGCGTGTTCCAGGTGTACGGCCTGGTGTACCGGCTGATGCAGAAGGGCATCCCGGTGTACTGGATCGTGAACCCGACCAAGGATCCGGCACGCCTCACGCCGTACCAAAACGCAACCTCGCAGGAGTACATCGCGACCGACGTCGATCTGTGGGTGCTCGGTGGCGGGGCCACCGGAGCGCCGACGGAATCGACCGCGCTGACCAGCTGCCCGTCGGCCACGTGCACGCAACCGATCTATCGCCTCGACTCCACGACGCTGGCGCCGGTCGCGAATAGCTACCAATACCAGGAGATGCCGCTGCGCGGTGGTGCGTTCGTGATCGCGCCTGCGGATCGCGCACGGTTCGACGCGTTCTGGAAGAAGACCGGCGAGTTCAGCGGGCTCGCCGCGAAGTACACATTTTCGGGGATCGATCTCTACGAGATCGATTCGACGGCGCGGTTCGCCTACCAGGACTTCACGACGGCATCTCCCTATACCCTGGTCGACAACTACGCACCCGTCGCGGTGACGATCAACTACGACCCGCCCCGGATCGCGCGGTTGGGCAGCACCTCCGCCGTCGCGACGTCGTGGCTGGCGAAGGCGAACATCGACGATGCGGCGACCAACGCGAGCTGTACCAGCGGTGCGTTCGTCCCGTCAGATGCGGTGTACTGCAACGTCCCCGACGCGCAGGTTCAATCCGGTGCGCTCGTCAATGGCGCGTTCACCTGGGCGTGGATCGACAAGTGGAGCGACAACAGCCCGTGTGGGAGCACCGCCGAGCGGGCGATGTTCGACAAGATCCGCGAGTTCGTGACCGCGGTGCCGGGTGTGCGCACCGCCGGTAACGCGTTCTTCATGGAGTCTGCTGTCGGCGTTGCCGAGGAGTGTGCGAATCGTCAGATGCTCGGCGTCAACGGCGCCGGCGTGGGCCTCAGCGCCAACAACACCGCCATCAATGAATCGGCGAGCCAGCCGTTCATCTTCCGCTATCCGCAGAATCTATTCGCGCAGTGGGGCGACGTCCCGATGGATTTCCAATCGGGCGCGGTGACCAACTGGACCTATTACGGCCCGGGCATCGGCGGCTATCAGGCGGCGCTGATGGGCGCCGGCTCGACGCTCAAGCGGCTCGCCACCCGCGAGCATTCCGCCGTCGCGGGTAACCCGCTGTGCAGTGGTCACAAGGCGAGCGCCACCTGCGACGTGTTTGCCAACAACGCCAACGCCGACCTTACCGACATGGCCGCGTATGCGCGGTACCAGAACAACGGCATCAACGGCGTCGTGTTCTACACCGGCGGTAATCAGATCCAGAACAACACGGCCCACCTCCGGATGGTGCTCAACTCACTGCTCGCGACCCCACTGGGCACGGTCGATCAGACGGCGACCAGCACCTACGAGGTGACTCGTTCGACGCCGATCGCTGCCGTCATCAACAACCAGACCGCGATCGTGCAGGGCACCTACGAATACGTCAGCCCTCAGCCGGCGATCCCGACGATGCTCGTGGCCTCCGACGCTGCCGGCTTCCGGTTTCCGTACCTGAAGGGCCACATGCGCGCGGTGTCGACGACCAACGTGACCACCACCGCCACCGATCTCTCCGCACAGACCGCGATCTTCGATGCGGCCGACCGGATTCCGAACCCCAACTACGCGGGTTGCTCATCGCCCTATGCCGGTACCTGCCGCACCGTGTTCACCACGATCGCGGGTGGCGTACGTCCGTCGAAGGTGCTGTTGCAGCAAAGCAACGTTTCGACGCTCGGACCGCTGATGGCCTCGAACCTGACCGCAACCGAGTGGGCGATCCTGGTCCAGCGCATCCTCGCCGGCCACGAGAGCTCGCCGGGCACGTTCGTGCCCAAGCTGGGCGGTATCGATCGCTCGACCGTCGCGGTCATTCCGACCAGTCAGGTGTCCGGAACCGCGCGGCCGACGATGGTGTACTTCGGTGCTGCCGACGGCATGCTGCACGCGGTCTGCGCGAGCGTCTCGGGTCCATGCGATCAGCTCGGTCGCGAGCTGTGGGCGTACATCCCGCGCCAGCTGCTATCGAGCCTGCGCTACAACACGGCGCATATCGATGGCTCGCCGCGCGTCGTCGACATGTTCGGAGACTTCTATGGCACGGGGCAGAAGAGCTTCCGCACCATCCTCATGTTCCAGACCGGCAGCGGCGACGCGACCGCGAACGATCGCGCGCCGGCGATGTACGCGCTCGACATCACCGATCCCAGCTCGCCCAACGTGTTGTGGGAGTACAAGATGGCGGACATCAACGCGCGTGGCACGCTCGAGCTCGGCCAGGGACTGACCGTCGCCGCAGGGCGCGTCTCGATCAATGGCGCGAACAAGTACCTCGCCATCGCGCAGACCAACAACGGCGGCACCGGCGGTGCCGGCAGCGTGGTGACGGCGATCAATATCGAGACCGGCGCGGTGCAGTGGCAAACCGGACATGTCTATCCCGCCGCGCGCGATCCGTCGAACCCGAACGTGCCCTCGACGGGCATTCCCGGGGGCGCAGTGGGAGTCGATCGCTATGGCACCGGCAGCCTGAGTGAGGTCGTGCTCGGAACGCTGTATGGCGACATCTACTTGCTCGATGCCGCAACCGGCGCGAACAAGTACGGGACGAGCCCGCTGTTTCGATTCACGTCGGACTTTCATCCATTCGGTGCGGCGCCGACCCTGTATTCCAATGGCAACGAGCTGTTCGCGGTGGCGGGTACCGGCGGCTACGCGGATCCGAACGACTCGTCATGGGCCTCGACCGTCACCCAGTACGTGATCGCGGTCTCGCTGAGTACTCCGATCGGTAACACGCCGCTCAATCAGTCGTCGGGTACACCGTACGTACCGTTCGTGTTCGCGCTCGCCGCCGGTGAGAAGAGCTACTCGCAAGCGCTGGTGGTCGGCGGGGAGCTGTTCTTCACCACGGACACCGCCGACGTCAACGACGCAGCGTACGGAACCAATGGCAGCGCGACAGGGTCGTCGTACCGGCTGTCGCTGGCGACCGGCGCCACCGCAGGTACCACGGTCGTGATCGCAGGTGGCGCGGGCGGTCTCGCCAACTCGGGCACCTCGCTGTTCTCGAGCACCAAGAACGCCGCGCAGCGAATCAGCGATGCGGCCGGCACGCAGGGCAACGCCGTGAACGACCAAGGCGTCGCCGAGCTCAGCCGGCGGTTGTGGTTGAGGTCGCTGTGAGCGGTACCAGGCCGGCAAATCGCTCCGCGCAGGCGGGGTTCACGATGGTCGAGTGTTTGGTGGCGATCCTGCTGATGGCGATCTCGACCTCGGGGCTGCTCGCGCTGTACATGTCACAGACCCGTGCGGCGGGGTATTCGCGTCACGCGACCGAGGCGACCGTGCTCGCCCAGGATCAGCTGGAGCGCCTGCGTACGACCGCCGCGCCGGGGGTCACCACGACGGGCACGCAGGCCGGGCTCAATGAGAAAGGGCAGGTCGTGTCGGGCGGCCTGTTCACGCGCTCGTGGACGAGCACGCCGGTGCTCAGCTACGTGGACGTCGCGGTGACGGTGACGTGGAACGAGGACGGGGCGACCAAGAACGTCGTGTTGCGGACGCGGAGGAACCTGTGACTGGCCGCCGTCGCCCGCGCCAGGCGGGGTTCACCCTCGTCGAGATCATGATCTCGCTGACCATCTTCTCGGTCGCGATCGTCGGTGCGCTGTCGGTCGCGGTGACCATGGTCAACGGCTATCGCGAGCAACGGCTCGCGGTCAGCACCGAGGCGGCCGCGCGCGGCGCGATGGAGTACATCGCGGATGCCGTCCGCGGGGCGAGCCCCGCCGTGCCCTCGGGGGAGATCCAGGACGTGACCACGTGCACCACCGGCTCGTTCTCGGTGACCAACAACACCACCGCGCCGGACGAGCTAACGGTGGTGGTCGCGTCGGGAGCCGTGGTCACCTCGATTCGGACCGACTACGGCGCCGGCGCGACCCAGGTGACGGTCGCGAATGCCACCGAGATCTCCGTCGGAGATCAGCTGCTGATCACCAACTTCACCCAGGGACACATCGTGAAGGTGACCTCCGTGAACACGGCGACCGGCGTGCTCGGGCTTGGTGCGCAGTGTGGGACCATCGCGCTGCCCAGCGGCGGTTATCTCGCGGGGGCCCTCGTGATTCGCGTG
>JBFWXW010000070.1:0-31805 GCA_050187075.1 Kofleriaceae bacterium
ATAGCGAAAGTGCTCCGAGCCGAAGTTGAGCGCCTGCTGGAGGACCTCGACGACGGTGATCGCGGACAGAGGGGCGTGTCCTTGAAGATCGCGATGAGGTAGTTGCCCATCGCCGGGATGATCGGTGGGATCGCCTGCGGCAGGATCACGTGGCGATAGGTGTGGTACCGGCTGAGGTGGAGCGCGCGCGCGGCGTCCCACTGACCTCTTGGAACCCCCTCGATGCCCGCGCGGTAGACCTCGGCGGTGAAGCAGCTGTAGTGGAGACCGAGTGCGAGCGCGCCGGTGATCAGCGGCGAGCTGGCGATGCCGATGCCCGGTAACACCGCGTAGTAGAGGAAGAACAGCTGGACGAGCAGCGGCGTGCTGCGAACGAGCTCGAGCAAGGCGATGACGGGCCACCGTACGAGCCGGTGCTGCGAGCGGCGGAGCACGGCCCACACGAGACCGAGCGCGAGCGCGACGATCATGCCGATGACGACGATCTGCAGGGTCACGGCAAGCCCGCGCAGCAGACTCGGCATGGCATCGCGCGCGATGTCCCACGACCAGACGGGCGGCGCACCGAGCGCGAGCGCGGCGGCGCTAGACATGGTGGCGCCACCTTCGCTCGAGCCGGCGGATGACCAGCGCGATCGCCTGCGCGATCGCGAAGTAGAGGATGAGCACGGTACCGTAGACCACGCCGGTCTCGAGGGTGTGCTCGCGGATCCGATCGGCGGCGTACGTGAGATCGCCGATCGTGATCATCGAGACGACGGCGGAGGCCTTGACGAGCTCGATCAGGAGGTTCCCCGCGGGTGGCAGCATCGCCGGCAGCGCCTGCGGCACGATGACGTGGCGCATCCGTTGCCAGCGCGTGAGATCGAGGGCGATCGCCGCCTCGTGCTGGCCCTGCGGGACGTCCTGGATCGCGCCGCGCACGACCTCCGCTCCGTAGGCACCGACGTTGAGGCCGAGGACGAGGATCCCGGCCGCCATCGCGGGGATCTCGATGCCGAGCACCAGCGGGAACGCGAAGTAGAACCAGAACAGCTGGACCAGGATCGAGGTTCCGCGAAACAGCTCGACGTAGATCCGCGCCGCGCCGCGCACGATCGGGTCGAGCGACAGCCGGCCGAGGCCCGCGAGGAACGCGAGCACGATCGCGAGCGCGGCACCACCGAGGCACAGCTCGAGCGTGACGAGCAGGCCGTGAAGCAGCAGGTGGATCGATTCTCCGGTCATGTCAGTCGTCGCTCGCGCACAGCTCTGCCGCGGTCTTGCCGGCCGGCAGCGTCAGCGCTCCGAACCCGAACGGGCGAACCAGCGCGAGGTGCTCGTCGGTGCCGATCAGCTGGTGGAGCTGGTGGTTGAACGCGTGGAGCAGCGGGCCGGCGCGGCGGAAGCCGAACGCGCCGTAGCCGAACACCTCCTTGCCGCCGATGATCGGTTGCTCGAATGGCGCGGCGATCTCGAGGCCCACGGCCGATTTGCGGAGCAAGTCCTGGGCGGTCAACAGCGTGCACGCGAACGCGTCGCTGCGCCCGGTCCGTACGCCCTCGAGCGCGGAGACGTTGTCGTTGTAGATCACGAGCTGAACCTCGGGGATGTGCAGCTCCTTCGCATAGCCCAGCTCGACGGCGCCACCGACCACGCCGAGCCTGGTGCGCGTACGGACGATATCGCCGAACGAGTGGAGCCCGTGCGGGTTGCCACGCGCGACGATGAACGCCTCGCCGATCCGATAGGTCGGATCCGAGAACGCGATCTGCTTGCACCGCGCCGGCGTGATGTACATCCCGGCCGCGATCACGTCGAACCGTCCCGCCTTCAGGCCTGGAATGAGGGAGCCGAAGTCGGTGTTGACGACCTCGACGCTCGTGATCCCCATCCGCTTGAATACCAGACGCGCGAGCTCCGGAGCCTCGCCGGTTGCGACGCCTCGTTCGGTGTCGAGGTAGCCGTACGGTGCCTCGTTCGCGATGCCGATCCGGACCACACCGGTGGTGCGGATCTTCGCGAGGGTATCGCCGGTCGTGCGGTTGCGTACGGTACACAGTCCAACCGCGCCGAGCGCGAGCACTCCGAGCACCGCTGCGCCGAGCCACGTGAACCGCCCCCGCTCACGACGCATCGCATCGCCTTCGCGACTGGTCCCGGGACAACGGTGATAAGCTGGGGGGGTGATTCCAGAGGACGATGTCGCGCAGGAGATCCTGCGTAGCATCCGTCAGGTGATCCGCGGGATCTCGATCCATTCCAAGCAGCTGTTCCGCGAGGTCGGGTTGACCGTGCCACAGATGGTCTGCCTGCGCGCGATCTTCGATCTGGAGACCGCGCACGAGGAGGTCACGGTCATGCACGTGAGCCAGCGCGTTCAGCTGTCGCCGCCGACCGTGTCGCGGATCGTCGACCGGCTCGCCGCTGCAGACCTGGTCACCCGGGCGCGAAGCAGCACCGACCGCCGCAAGGTCTTGATGGCGCTCACGCCGACCGGGCTCGAGCGCATCCAGACCTCGCCATCGCCGCTGCAGGAGACATTTCTCCACGGGCTCGCCACGCTGCCACCCGAGGACCGGCTCGAGCTGCTCGCCGCGGTCCGCCGGATCGCCGTGCTGATGAACGCGGCCGATCTCGATGCGGCCCCGCTGCTCACGCCCGGCGACGACGTCAAGGATTGACGTCATCCGGGCGTCACCTTGCGAGCGCGAGCTCGTCGCGTTCGGCGAGGAACTGCGGGCGCGCCGGCCTGCCACCGAATGGCTCGACCAGGCGGTTTTCGACGCTGTTGTACACGACGAACACGTTATGGCGCGGCAACGACGTGATGTTGCCGCCCGAGCCATGCATCAGGTTGCAGTCGAACAGCACGACCGTCCCCGGCCCACCGACGCAGGACGCGTAGCCGCCGTCCCCGGCGAGCGCGGTCAGCGCCTCGCGATCCGGCACGCCGTACTCCTGCTTGCGCAGCGACTGACGGAAGTGGTTCGTCGGCGTCTCGCCGATGCAGCGCACGTAACGCCGGTGCGAACCCGGGATGACCATCAGCGGCCCGTTGTGCTCGGTGTTCGGCGTCAGCAGGATCGACGCGCTGAGCGCGCGCATCCGCGGCATGCCGTCCTCGATGTGCCAGGTCTCGAAATCGGAGTGCCAGGGGAACGCCTTGCCCTCGAACGCCGCCTTGAAATTGACGCGAGACTGATGGATGTAGACATCGCCGCCGAGCAGCTGGCGCGCCGCACCGGCAACGCGGATGTCGGCGACGAATCGGCGCATCACCGCGCTGTCGCGATGCACGCGGAAGACCGAGCGGACGGTGTCGGAGCCCGGCTCGATGATGACGTCGTCGCGTGTGCGGTCGGCGGTGTCGAGCACGCGCGTGGCCTCGGCGGTCAGCTGGCTGATCTCGGCCGGCGAGAACAGCTGCGGCAGCACGAGGAAGCCGCGCTCGGCGTAGGTCTCGACCTGCGCGCTCGAGAGCGGTCCCGCCGCGGCTGCGCTGCCCCAGACGACGGGATCGACGCGTTCGGCGATCTCCCACGTGGGGAGCGCGCGCGAATGATAGACGTCGGTGGTATGCGTCGGGGCCATCGCTACCTGCTCTCCTTCTCGCGCTCCCTCGCCGTGGCGGGCGCGGTGACCAGCGGATAGGCGCCGGTCGCATCGTGGACCTCGCGGCCGGTCACCGGTGGGTTGAACACGCAGACCATGCGGAGCTCGGTCTCGGCGCGCAGGATGTGCTCGTCGTGCTTGTCGAGCGCGTACGCGGTGCCGTCGGAGATCGGGAACACCTCCCCGGTGGCGACCACCTCGATCGAGCCCTTACCGCCGACGCAGTACACCGCCTCGAGGTGGTTGCGATAGCACATCCGGGTCTCGGTCCCGGGCGACATCAGCGTGTCGTGGAGCGAGAACCCCATGTTCTCGTGGGCGAGGAACAGCCGGCGGCTGACCCACGTGGCCGCCTTGACCTCGCGATCGGTGCCGCGGACCTGGTCGAGCGTTCGAACGATCATCAGGCGACCTCCTCGTACACGTGCAGGTTGGCGTTGGGCTTGGCGTTCGACTCGCGGCGCGGCCGTTTGACGGCGTGGGCGACCGCGCGCTCGATGATGTCGAGGCCGCGCTCGAGCTCGTCGTGGGTGATCGTGAGCGGCGCGAGGAGCTTCAGCACCTGATTCTCGGCACCTGCGGTCTCGATCACGACGCCGTGCTCGAACGCGTGGCGCGAGGCGCGCTGCGCGACGCCCGCCTCCGCGAACGCGAGGCCGAGGATCATGCCGCGGCCGCGGACCGTGGCGTTCGAGCTGGCGGCGATGCGCTGTAACCGAGCGCGCGCGATCTGCGCCTTGTCGTCGATCGCGTCGGTGAGGTGCTCGTCTGCCCAGAAGTGCTCGAGCGTTGCGGTCGCGGTGACGAACGCATGGTTGTTGCCGCGGAACGTGCCGTTGTGCTCGCCAGGCGACCACACGTCGAGCTCGGGACGCATCAGCGTGACGGCGAGCGGCAGGCCGAAGCCGGACAGCGACTTCGACAGGCAGATGATATCCGGCGACAGCCCCGCCTCCTCGAACGAGAAGAACGAGCCCGTGCGGCCGCAGCCGACCTGGATGTCGTCGACGATGAGCAGCGCCCCGTTCTCCTTGGCGAGGGCCGCGAGGCCGCGCAGCCAGCGTGCGGTCGCCACGTTGATCCCGCCCTCGGCTTGCACGGTCTCCAGGACGAATGCGGCCGGCGCCTCGATGCCGCTCGATCGATCGGCGAGCAGGGTGCCGAGGTGGTGGAGCGTGTCGACCTCGGGGCCGAAATAGCCGTCGAACGGCGCGCGCACCACGTTGGTCAACGCGACGCCGGCGCCCGCGCGCTTGGCGGCGCTGCCGGTGATCGCGAGCGAGCCGAGCGTCATGCCGTGGAACGCGTTCGTGAACGACACGATGTTGGTCCGGCCGGTTACCTTGCGCGCGAGCTTGAGCGCCGCTTCGACGGCGTTGGTGCCCGTCGGACCCGGGAACATGACCTTGTAGTCGAGCGCGCGCGGCCGCAGCACGTAGCGCTCGAACGCCTCGAGGAACGCGCACTTCGCGTCGGTCGCCATATCGAGACTGTGCGCGATGCCGCAGCTCGAGATGTACTCGATGAGGCGTTCGCGCAGCACGGGATGGTTGTGGCCGTAGTTCAGCGCGCCTGCGCCCGCGAAGAAGTCGAGGTACGTGCGTTCGGCGCGGTCGTGGAGAACCGTGCCTTCCGCGCGCGAGAATACGGTCGGAAAACTGCGACTGTAGCTACGAACCTCGGATTCGAGGCGTTCGACAATATTCATGGTGTCTCTTCCTTCACGAGGGTGTTGTGTGAGCCGAGCGGTCCGATCCGGACGAAGTCCTCGGGCTCGTGGTTGGCGGCGAACAAGCCCGACGGAAATCCCGGGCCGACCTCGAACTGGACGGCGCGTCGTCGCGCCAGGCTGCGGAACAGGTTGCGCGAGGCCTCGTTATCGGGGCTCACGGTGGCGGTCACGTACTGGACGTTCACGCACGCGGGTGCAGCCGCCAGCTCGTCCAGCAAGCGAGCACCAAGCCCGATGCCGCGAGCCTCCGGGGCCACGCCGATCTGCCACACGAATACCTCGTTCTGGCGGACGGGCGGTCGATACGCGAGCACGAAGCCGACGAGCTCGCCGCCACGCTCGGCAACCAGGCAGGTGTCCTTGAAATCCGTGCACAGCAAGAGGTACGCGTAGCAGCTGTTGCGCTCGAGCTCGCCGACACGCTCGATCAGGCGCCACAGCGGGGCGGCATCATGCCGTGTGGGTCGTCGTATGATCACGCGACCAGCTCCGCGACTGCGACGCCAGCGCTCGCGCGTCCGTCCTGGGTCGATGGCTTCTCGACCATGGCCTTGCTCGGCGCCCCGGGGGCGGTGAGCTCTGCCCACGAGCGACCGAACACGGACTCGTCGTCGACGGCCGACATGAGGCCGGCGTGCGCCGCCGCGACGAGCTCGGCCTCGGCCTGCGGATCGACGACATAGCTGACGTGATCGCCGCATGCGGAGTGGCTGATGAGGTGGAGCGCCGCGTCGCTCGCAGCCGCGACGCCGGGCCAGCCGGCGAGCAGCTTCTCGGTGACGCCGGCCCCGACCACGCTCACGCACGCCACTCGCGATACGACGCGCGGGCGACACACGTCCTCCAGCTCGGCGCAGAGCCGCTGCAGATCGTCGCGCGCTGTCGGGAACGCCGAGACGTCGATCGTCGCCCGGATCTCCGACGGAGAGGTCGAGATCAGATCCATCGAGAGACCCAGCTTGTGAAACCGCGCCGCCACGTCCGCCATGAACCCGACCGGCTGCCACGATGACGACCGCCACATCGTGACCAGCGCGAGATCGCGGCGCGACACGATCGCCTTGGCGCCCCGCGGGGAGCGGGTCCGCGCGATCAGCGTGCCCTGGATGTCCGGGTCGGCCGTCCACCGGATCCGGATCGGGATTCCGGCGCGGCGGACCGGCTCGATCGTTCGGGGATGCAGGACCTTCGCGCCGAGCGCACCCGCGGCCTCCGCCTCTCGATACGACATCCGGCGCAGCATCCGTGCCTCCGGCATGCTGCGAGGATCGGCCGTAAACATCCCGGGGACGTCCGTCCAGATCTCCAGCAGGTCCGCGGCGACCGCGGCCGCGAGGTACGCGCCCGATGTATCGGAGCCGCCCCGGCCGAGCAGCACGGTCTCTCTCGCGTCGTTGCCGGCGATGAAGCCCTGCGTGACGATCACCTCGGCGGGGATCGCATCGAGCTCCGCGCGCAGCGATCCACGTTCCGGTGCGCAGCGCGCCGACAGGTAGCGCTCGGCGCGATCACCGTCCGAGATCGCGCGCAGCAGGTGCCGGGCGTCGAGTCGCACCGCCGCCACGCCGGACGCCGCGAGCCACGCCGTTCCCAGCAGCGTCGACGCGAGCTCGCCGAACGCGAGGATCTGCGCGCGATGCTGCGGACCGAGCGAGCCCCCGGCCTGACACGCGTCGAGCAGGTGACGTTCTTCCTCGGCGAGCAGCGCATCGGCATCGATCCCGAGGCCGGCGGCGAGGCCTCGGTGGAGATCTCGGATCTCATCGAGGATCGTTTGATGATCCTCACCATTCGCGATCGCGTCCGCGACCTTGGTGAGCCGGTTCGTCACGCCCGCAACGGCGGAACAAACGAGCACAACCCGGTCATGCGTCTCACGGTGGCGGGCGACGACCTTCGCGATCGTCTTCCATCCAGCGGGAGTCGCGACGCTGGTTCCGCCAAACTTGGCGACCACATAGCGGCCATTCCGGATGTGATTTGATCGTGTCACCCGCCCATCATGCGCCAGCAATCATTGCAGGCGCAATCATTACTGATGCAAACGTGAAGCCTATTCCTGTATCTCTAATGAAAACAGTTGTCTCTAGATGAAGACAATTGTGTGGTTGCATCCCGCGATCGCGGGTCGTGGTTCCCCGCGGTGCTCCAACGTGCCCGCTGCTCGCGAAACCCGCGGCGAGGCGACACCGCACACCAAGCGCACGCGATCGGATGCAGAACCAATTTGTCGCGCGCGCAGAAAGTCGTGAAGCTAAGGCGAGCCAAGCAATGACCTTCTTCGAAGCCCTGCTGTTCTTCCTCGCCCTCCTCAACCCCTTCTTGCTCAGCCTGTACTTGCTGGAGATCATCGTCAGCCTCGGCCGAGGGACGTTTGTCCGCGTCGTGGTCCGCGGTGTCGTGATCGGTGGCGTGGTGTTCTCCGCGTTTGCGCTGACCGGAGACGCCCTGTTCTCGCAGCTGCTACACGTGGACTTCAGCGCGTTTCAGATCTTCGGCGGGTTGCTGTTCCTCATCGTGGGCATCCGGTTCTTCTTCGAGGGGCACACGGCCATTGGCATGTTGCGCGGAGACCCGGCGCACCTGGCTGGCAGCATCGCGATGCCGTTCCTCATCGGACCCGCGACGGTAAGCGCCGCCATCATGATCGGCTCGAGACTCCCGGCGCTCGATGCGGTCGTTGTCGTCTGGTTGACGCTGCTGGCGGTGGTCGTTGGACTCGTCGGACTCAAGCTCGTGCATGATCGACTGCGCGATCAGAACGCCCGTCTGATCGATCGCTACGTGGAGATCACCGGGCGGGTGTCCGCGCTGATGATCGGTACGTTTGCGGTCGACATGCTCATCAAGGGTGTACAGCACAGCTGGGCACTGACTGAGTAGGTGAGGCAGGGCGTACCTGCTGGAACACGTTTCGACGACCGCGTCGCGCGAGCGATGGCGATTCGCGACCATCTACGCTGAGGTCGCACGTCATCATTGACTTGACGACGGCGTCGCGCGAGCGATGGCGATTCGCGACGGCACGCGTACCGCACGCGCCTCGCGCTCGCGACCTGGATCCAGCCGCTGAGCGATGTGGTCTCGATCGTGAAAGCGATCATTCGTGTCGTCATGGTTGCGCGCCTCTGCGCCGATAACGTCGTGTCGCGCTTGTCGAGATTGTTTGAACGCACGCCGAATCCACATACAGCGCCCTACCAGCTGAGGTCACCTGACTTGCAAATTGCACGAATCGGAGTTGCAAAACGCACGGAGTGCGCGCGCTGCCGTCGGCGGAACCATGGGCTCCCAGAGATTTCTCAACGTGGCGCGTGGAGAACGTGCGCATCGAGTTGTTAGATTGGCGGGTGAGGGCAGTGCGATCTGGTCGATCGCGAACCGACGGTGGCACGCGGTAGCCGTCGATCATTCATCACATTCAGTGGGAGGACAAAACGTGAGCAGACCGAGCAAACCTATGAAGTGCTCGTTGTGGCCGGTGACGATCTCCGCGGTTCTCTTCGCGCTGTGCGCGGTCACCTATGCCGATTCGACGGAATCACCCGCGACGGAAGCTGTGTCGCGCGACCTTGGGTTGTCGATCAATTCGCTATGGGTGCTGATAGCGGCGGCGCTCGTGTTCTTCATGCAAACGGGCTTCCTCGCGTTCGAGGTGGGTTCTGTACGCCCGAAGAACGCCGTGGTCACCGCGATGAAGAATCTGGGCGACTGGATGGTGATCAGTCTGTTCTTCTACGTGGTCGGATTCGGGATCATGTTCGGCCATAGCTCCAACGGCTACTTCGGCTCCGACATGTTCTTTGGAAGCTACCTGGCACCGGATGCTCACGAGCTGGGATGGACGTTCGTGGTGTTCCAGCTCGCGTTCTGTGGCACCGCCGCTACCATCGTGTCAGGTGCAATGTCGGAGCGCACCGGGTTCGCCGCGTACCTGGGCTTCTGCGTCGCGATCGGAGCATTCATCTACCCCATCTACGGCCACTGGGTCTGGGGCAACGGCTACATCGAGGGCAACAAGCCGTTCCTCGCGAGCAAAGGTTTCATCGACTTCGCGGGCTCGAGCGTCGTGCACCTCGTCGGCGGAACCGCCTCGCTGGTCGGCGTCACGATGGTTGGACCTCGGCTCGGTCTGTACTCGGCGGACGGGAAGCGGACCCCGATGGGGGGAAACCTCGTGTGGAGCGGGCTCGGCACGTTGATCCTGTGGTTCGGGTGGTGGGGCTTCAACGGAGGAAGCACGCTCGCGCTCAATGCGGACGTCGGCGCGATCATCTTCAACACGAATCTCGCTGGTGCGAGCGCAGGACTGATGGCCTTCATCCACTGCGTATACGCGCACAAGGGAGACGCGGTCGTGGCGAAGTCGCTAGGTGGAACGCTCGGCGGTCTGGTCGCGATCACCGCAAACTGCAACATCGTGTCCCCCGCCGGCGCGGTGGCGATCGGCCTGACCGCGGGGATCATCCACAACATCACGTACAACCTCGTGCTGTACCGATGGCGGCTCGACGACGTGGTCGGCGCGGTCCCGGTGCACGGGTTCTGCGGAGCGTGGGGTGTTCTGTGTGTCGCGCTGTTCGGCAAGGCCGAGCTGCTGGGCCGAAGTCGGTTCGAGCAGCTCGGTGTTCAGGCGCTGGGCATCGTGGTCTGCGTCGGTTGGGTCGCGACCACCTCGTACATCGTGTGGCGAGTATTGCGAGCCACCGTGGGAATTCGGGTCTCCCCGATGCGGGAGATTCACGGCCTGGAGCTCAAGTCTGACGACATGAAGAAGGCGGCGTGATGGACGCGCTACTCGATGGTCTCGCCGGGATCCCCGGTACCTCCTCTGCGGTGTTCGATGGCAACGGCGTGTGCCGGGCCGCACGCGCGTCGTCGGAGCACGATGTCGCTGCGCTGAGCAGGCTGTTCGAGCTCATCGCACAGATCGCGACGGTGAGCGCCCCTGTGTGCCAGGCGGACGGATCCGATCGAATGGCGATCGACGGCGATGCAGGGGTCGTTCTGATCGCCCGGGCCAACGGCTATGTGCTGGTCGTCGTGAGCCGGTCCTCGGCCAGCGCCTCGATGCTCAACGTGCTGGTCAATGGGGTGGTGACCAACCTGATAAATCGCGCGCCGCCAAACGGTGCCAATCGCGCGCGACCCGTGCCCGCGGATCAACGAGGACCGCGGCCAGCGGCGGTGGCGGCCCCCATTCCCATGCCGATCAGTGATTCGGAATGGGACACGCATGAGCTGCGAGGCGTGAACCCGCCGAGCTGGGTTGGCCCTGAGGTGCTCGCGCACGTGCTCAGGACGTCGTTGCGCTACCTGGGCGCGCAGGCGAAGTCGATCATTATCGACGAGCTTCGCAAGCTCGGGGCTTCGCCAGCGACGTTGAAGGCCGACCAGTTCGCCGACTTCATCAATCGCGCGACCAGCCGGGTGGACAACCCGATCCACCGCGACGACTTCATGAAAGAACTGCTGGGAGACAAGTGATGACGGACCTACCAAGACTCCTAACGGTGGCGCCGACCCTTCGTGGCGCGGCGCTCGCTGATTCCGCGGGCGTCGTTCGGGACGAGATCGGACAGCTCGACGCCCCGGCGGTGTGTGCGGCGGTCAGAGCTGCCCTGCCGATCCTGGCAGACGCGTGCGACCGCCTCGCGCTCGGCACCCTCAAAGGGTGGTGCTTCTCGAGCGGTGGCACCGCCATTTACGGCATCAGGATCAGCGACGGGATCGTGGCCGTGGTCGGCGAAGGCAACAACCGCGTCGACGTCTTGCTCCGCAAGATGTCGAACGAAGTGCGGTGAAACTTCGTTGACGATTCCGCCGGTGAGGACGCACCGGGGCCGATGACTACTTGCTTCGGACGACGCGCGATCGGGCCCACTGTCCATCGCGAGGTCACCGGGGGCGCTGGTTCGGGGAGCTCATCTTTTTTGGGATCCGCTCCGGGCCGCCGCGTCTTGCTTGATGAGCAGACAACCAGTTCATCAGCAAGCAGGAGAACGTTATGCATTCATGGATTCGAATCGACCGAGCATTGCTCATCACCGGAGTGATGGCGCTCGGCGTCCCGGCGTGCGCGCTCGACGATGACACCGACGCTCTGCAGGGCACGGACAGCGGCGCTGTGACCGCAGACGACGCGCCCGCGAAGCTCGCGAACGAGATCGACGACAGACTCGACGACGGCCTCGCGGCGATCGATCTCGACGCCGAAAACTCGACGACACAAGCGGCCGAGACGAGTCAGCTCGTGACTCCGGTCGGCGCGGAGCTCGACGTTCGTGCGAACGAATCGACGGTCACCGTGGCCGCCGCGGTCGCCCCGAAGTCGCAAGGGTTCTACTCGATTCCCTACGAGACCGGCACCGAGGTGCGCGTCACGGGCGACCACCTCACGCACGCCAACGTGGCCAACCGGATCGACATGAAAGGCGTGAGCGGTGGCCCGTATCGAATCGTGGCTGCCGCGAGCGGCCGCGTGCGCTTCATCGAGGACTCGCACAACGTCAACGGCGGGTGCGCGAACAACAACTACGTCTGGATCGAGCACCCCAACGGTGAGTGGACCAAGTACTCACACATCGCCTATCACACGGCCAGCGTCAGCGCGGGGCTGAGCGTCGGCGAGTCGGTCGTCGCCGGTCAATTCCTCGGCATCGAGAGCGACATCGGCTGCGCGAGCGGGGACCACTTGCACTTCGAGGTCGGCGTACCGACCGATCCCCGCGATCCGATCAACCCGGTCGGCGGCTACATCAAGGGCACCAACCGTGTTCCGAAGGTCTGCGGCATCGAGGGCCAGCTGTATGTCGATGGCCAGACCTACGTCGTCCCGGAGGTTCGCCCCGGCTTCTCCGAGTACGCGCGCCATGGCCTGTCCGATAGCGCGTTCCAGGACGTGTTCGACGCGGCTGCAAACTGCGGCTACCGCCTCGACTGGAACGATGGCTTCGAGGTCAACGGCAATCCCTACTACAACGTGTTGTTCCACCCGAACACCGGGCCATCGGTGAGCTGGTTGTCTCATCGCCGGCTGACCGAAGCGCAGCTCGACGCGCGCATCGCGGATTACGTCGATGATCGCGGCTACTCGCTCGTCCACCTCGACGTGTACAACGTTGGCAGCGCGATCCGATACGCGGCGATCTTCAAGAAGGGGGCGTCGATCCCGGCGACGACGACCTACTACGGCGTGTCGGCGGCCAACCACCAGACGATGTTCGAGGCATTGACGGCCGGTGGCTGGCGACCGCGCGTGGTGTCGGCGACCTCGGTCAGCGGAACGCGCACCTACGGTGCGGTCTACACGCTGGGATCGATCGGAAGCTACGTGCTCAAGTCGGCGCAGACCTCGGCGGAGTATCAGGCGAACTTCGATGCCAACGCCGCCGCGGGACGCCGGCTGATCTACCTGAACAGCTACGTCCACAACAACGCGCCGTACTACACCGCGATCTGGGCATCGTCAGCACCCAGCGTGTACGCGCGCCACGGGATGTCGTCGGCGACCTACCAGAGCGTATGGCAGTCGCATGTCGATACGGGCTGGAGCACCGCAGCGGTCACCGGCTCGCGGGCCGGCGGTGTGACCCGGTACGCGGCGTTCTGGACCAAGTAACCGCACTCGAGACGCTGTTCGACGCCGCGGCCCCTTGGTCGCGGCGTTCGTGCGTTCAGGGCGCGGCGCTCGAGGTCACCGACCGCGCGAGCTGCTCGAGGCGCGCCTCGTAGCCGGACCCGGCGGATCGATACCAGCGCTGTGCGAGCTCGAGCAATGCGATCGCTTCATCGTGTCGTCGTGCCCCACCGAGCGCGAGTCGCGACTGCGCAGCGGTGACCCGCGCGCGAGCGGCGATCACCTGCCACTGCAGCTGCGCATTCAGATCGATGCTGCCGAGCGTGGCGATCGCTGCATCCGCGAGCCGCATCGCCTCGCGATGGTTCCCAGCGCGCGCGGCGAGGTCAGCGGCGATCGTGTCGAGCTCGGCGCGCAGCGCGATCGCCCAGGGATGGGTGGCCGCGGGATCGAGGTGCGCTCGTGCGGCTTCGATCGCGATGCGCGCGGGCTCGGACCGCTTCGCGAGCTGTTCGGCATGCGCGCGGGCGATCTCCGCGAGCAGCGGTTGATTGCTGCCATAGAGCGCTGCCGCCTGTGTGAACCGGACCGCAGCGATGTCCGCGTGTCCGATCTCCTGCTCGGCATCACCGGCTGCTTGCTCGCACATCGCTCGGTCGAGCTCGGCGCGCGGGTGAAATCGCGTCCACGCGGTGCAGACGTCGGTGAGCCGAGTGCGGCGATCGAGCGGCGATCTGATCGCTGCGGCCTGGACCAGCCGGGATCGCAAGGTCTCCGGATGTTGCTCGCCGAGGCTGGACTCGGCCTCGCGAACCGCGCGCGCGTACAGCGCTTCGCGCTCGACGGGGTCATCGGTCACCGCGGCCAGGTTCTCGACGATCACGCTCATCTCCATCTCGGGCCGGGCGACCGCGCCGCGAACCTCGAGCGCCTTGCGCAGTACGTCGCGCGCGACTTCGCGCTGGCCGAGCGATCGATGGATCACGCCGACGTTGTTGAGCAGCAGCGCGTGCGCGAACGCGCCATCGCGGGTGCGCTGCAGAAAGTCCTCTGCCAGCGAGCGCAGCTCGGCGAGCCTGGTCTGATCGAGAGCTCCCGTCATGCCTGCGACGTAGATCCGGCGCGCGATGGCCTCGACGGCGACGGCGGGAGCATCGGCGGCGATCGCGTGCCGGAGCGCGGCGCGCAGCGGCTGGTCGGCCTCGGCGAGCTCTCCGGACAGCAGCCGAGCGCGCCCGAGTTGCAGATTCGCCGCGGCCTGTAGCGGCTCGATCTCGAGCGGCTCGGCGTCCCGAACGATCTGCGCCGCGACCTCGCCAGCGCGCATGTAATCGCCGTTGCGCTCGAGCGCCGCGGCACGCTCGAGCTGTCCTTCCAGCGAGTGCGCTCGGCTGTCGAGCGCCGGATCTGCAGTTGACGCTGCGGTCGCCGAAACCTCGTCGAGATCGGAGCACTGCACGATCGGCGGCAGGCCGAGCACGAGGCGCACCGGATCCCCGGGCGCATCGTCGTGCACGAGCAGGTCGACGGTGGATGCCAGCGCCTGGCGATGCCGATCGAGGCAATACATCCGCCGATCGAGCAGCGCGGCGGATTGTTCGCCGCGGCGGTGCGCCATGCAGGCGTCCCGATGCGCCAATGTCCAGTCGCGCGTGTAGCTCGTCAACGTTCCGACGACGCGCGGCGCGACTTGCTCTCCGTACGCAGATCCGCTCGCCACCAGGCGACGGGTCACGTCGCCGGCCACGGTCTCGCTCCAGATCCGTGCGAGCTCGGCGGCACCGCCCGAGCACGGTTGTTCTTCCGGCGTCGCACCGGGAAGCGCCAGCCATCCGATCGCGATGCCCGCGAGGCTCGTGCCCATCACGGCTGCGGCGATCCATTTTCGCCGTGGCGGCTCGATCAATGCATTGAGCTCGTCGAGCAACGGTTCGATCGATCGGGGCCGGTCATCGGCTGCCGCGCTCAGTCCCTTTCGCAACACCGTCCACACGCGGCGGGGAACTGGCGCGGCCGATGGTGGATCGTTCCCCTCACCCGCGGCAAACCCCGGGCGTCGGCCCACAAACGGACGCACACCGTACAGCGCCTCGCTCAGCGACACACAGAAGGCGTAGACATCCGTGCGCGGCCCGACGTCCGCGCGCTCGAATTGCTCCGGTGCCATGTACGCAGGCGTTCCGAGCACCGTGCCGGTGTGCGTGAGACGGTCCGCGCCGTCCGCGCCGTCCGCGCCGTCCTCGCCATCGCCCTCCACGATCTCGTCCGCCGCGGTGAGCTCCTCGCGTACCAGTCCGAAATCGATGACTCGCACCCGCCCGTCGGCGCCGATCAGCGCGTTGCTCGGCTTGAAATCACGATGAACGAATCCAGCGGCATGAACCGCCGCGAGGCCGCGACCGGCCTGCACGTAGGCGCGCACGATCTCGCGCCACGGCGGAGGTCCGGCGCGAACCCAGTCCTGAAGCGTTTGACCTGGAACGTGCTCCATCACGAGCACGACCTCGCCATCGAGCTCGGCCACCTCGTGGACCGGCACGACGTGGGGGTGCGCGATCCGCGCGAGGGCCTGCGCTTCGCGGAGCAGTCGAGCATGTCCCGCCGCCGACCTCGCGGTCGCGCCGCGCAGGACCTTCAGCGCGACCCGGCGATCTAGCCGCGGATCGTATGCGCTCAGCACGGTGCCCATCCCGCCCTCGCCCAGCACGTCGAGCACGCTGAACCGGCCGAGCCGCTTGGTCGTGGTTACGGGCGCTTGCACGGCCGGGAGCGTCGAATCGATCGTCTCCGAGAACGCGATCGCGCCCTGGCGTGCGAGCTCGGCGACGACGGCGCGACATGCCGAGCATGCCGCGAGGTGCTGCACGAGCGCTTGATGCTCTGCCGCCCCAACCGCCTTGGGGAACGCCGCCCATGCTTCGTCCGGGGGACACGCCGACATCGATTCCGCTGTACCTTACGCCTCACCATGGCGGACCCCAACGCACGGCCCGACTTGATCGCGCGGTTCCTCGCGGGCGCAACTCCCGACGAGGCGCCGGCTCACCTCGGTGCTGCGCTCGCCAGCGCATGCGAGGAGGGACGTCGAGCGTGGCCGGCATTCTCCATCGACGATGCCGAGTTCTGTGGCTTTCTCGGTGCGCGATTCGTGGCCGACGAGCTCGCGCCCGACGCCGAACCATTGCGGATCGCCGACCTGTATCTTGCGTGCGCATGCAGCCTCGCCATCGCGGGCGCGTCGGATCAGCTGGTGAGGTTCTGCGACGAGGCGGTGCGAATGGCGGTGGCGCGGATCGTCGACGCCGCCGACCGCCAGGAGATCACGCAGCAGGTCTGGGAGAACCTGCTCGTCGCCGGTGCGGACCATCCACCGCGGATCGCGCACTACAAGGGACGAGGGCCGCTCCAGGCGTTCGTGCGTGTTGCAGCGGTCCGCCTGGCGCTCACGTTGCGCCGCAAGCTGCGTCCAGAAGCGGCTGATGACTCGGAGGTCCAACGGATCGCCGATGGTTCGGACGATCCGGAGATCCAGTACCTCAAGCAGCTCTACAAGAGCGAGTTCCAGCGCTCGTTCGAGACCGCGTTTGCGGTGCTCCCGCCCGAGCATCAGCTGCTGCTGCGGCTCGATGTGGTCGACCATTTGACCATCGACGAGGCAGCGGCCGCCTATGGGCGCTCCCGCAGCACGACCGGGCGGCACTTGCTGGAGGCCCGCCAGGCCCTGGCCCGCGCGACCCTCGCCGATCTTCAAAGCCGGCTGTCACTCGATGACTCGGACGTACACAGCGTGGCGAGGTTGGTGAGAAGTCAAATAGATATCAGTGTTCACAGGCTGCTCGCCGAGTCATCGTGAGGCCGGGTCACCAAAAAATTTCGATTCGCGTGGGATCCGCGAGAGGTCGGCTCGTCATGCGTTTGATGAACCGAACCTGCTTGGTAGCGCTGGTCACCGCGATGGCTGCCGCGAGCGCGGCGTGCGTGGAGCTCGAGGAGCCAGCGGCTCACACGATCACCCAGCCGCTGGGCGGCACCTGCAACTACATCACCTGCGGTCGAAACACCAAAGCCGTCGGCAATGGGTTTGTCGACCAGGTGTTTTTTGATGGAACACGCAATGCCAGGAACCAGCAGTTCGTGAGCTGGGTGAGCGCAGGTGGCGCGACGATCACGCCTCGGCTCGGCACGCGCTCGCTGTGGGGGCAAATCGCTGGCGTGTGGCGAACGGGATCGGCGCTGATTGGCAGCATCATGACGATCGAGGACGCCGGCGGTGAGTTGTTGCAGTTGCGGTTCACGGACGCCGCGCAGCACGAGCTACCGAACGGCGTGACCGTTTGGACGTACCGGATCGACAAGAGGCGGTCGCGTTCGGCGTGGCGACCGCTGTGCTCGTTGTTCGATCACACCGACGACGAGATCGCGCGGTACGCCCTGATCGGCACGCGCGAGCTGGTGCACGAGCACGGTAAGCACGTCACCGCTCACGCGACGACCGAGCTCAAGCTCACGATCGGCTGCCCGAACTCCGCGACCGGCAAGTTGCTCAGCCTCGGCGCGCTCTCGACCACGGCGGCCAGTGGCGAGGAGCCGATGGTTTCAGAGATGACCTCGGTGCTACGAGCGCTGACGCTCAGCCCGATCGGCCAGAAGTCCTATACCAAGAGCGGCGTCGGCGTGATGTTCAACGTGACTCGCACGGGCGTGAACAATCATGGGGAGTCGTGGGCCGGTGGCGTCGAGGGCTGGTGGGACGAGGATGGTGCGATCTGCTTCGAGCATCTACGCATCAACGACGAAGACCTCATCTCGGACCTGTGGAACGACACCCACGTCCCCGCATGCAGCGAGATCGATCTGTCGCGACACGAGCACCTGGTGTCGACGTATCTCTACTTCGGCGTGTACCCCTCGTATCCTCCGCCCGCGCCGCCGCCCCCGTCGCTGCCGATCGGTGGATACGCCGTTCCTTAGTACGGCACCGGCTCGACCGCGTTCACATCCAGTCGACGATCAGCACCCCGAGGTTGTGACAGCAATGCGCGAGCACACCGGGCCACAAGCTGGCCGAGCGATGGCGAAGCCAGCAGAAGTAAAGACCGAGCGGAAAGTGCGTCACCAGCGCAGGCACCGAGAGATGCATGATCGCGAACGCCGCGGAGGACACGATCATGGCCTCGCCGACGGTCAGCGACTTGCGTAGACCACCGAAGATCAGCCCTCGGAACGCGAGCTCCTCGACCAGCGGTGGGATGATCACGACGATCACGATCGGCCACAGGACGTGATGTCCCGCAAACTCTTCGAGCTCTCCGGGCACGTGAATGCCGAACCAGCGGCTGATCGCGGTCACATAGCCAACCACCAGGAACATGATCGGAATGCTCGCGGCGATGATCAGCACGTATCCGAGCGGGCCAAAGCCGGGGCGATCGAGCGACGACTGGATCAGCGGACGATTTGCCACGGAGAACGCGACGGTGATCACCGCGAGGCTCAGCGAGCTACCGATGACGGTCGTGAATCCCGCGTCGGTGATCCTCATGTAGATCAGCCAGCCAGCCATCACGACCAGCGTCGTGGCATAGAGCGAGAGCACCATCTTGAGGTCGTGCTTCAGCGCTGGCGGTGGGCCCACCACGATGCGGTGGGATCCACATTCCGCACAGAATCGCGCCTGGGGTTTGAGCGCTCGTCCACACACCAGACAAGGGTCCGCGATCGGGGTGGCGGTCAGCTCGCCGGCGATCGGCACCCCAGCTGCGACCTCGCCGGCGATCGTTGATGCTGGCGACGTGAGCGGGTCCTGCGCGGGGGCTTCAGCTCCACCCGCCGCCGGAACACCATCCCCGCCGCCTGGGTTGTCGTCGCTCACGGTGCCGGCGCACTGAGGCGGCGCGCTTCGCGTCCTTCGGACACGGCCTTGATCAGCGCGGCGGTGAACAGGATCTTCACGAGGACGCCTTGATACAGCGTCTTGGGCTCGAGGATGCCGCTGATCACCACCACCGTGATGAACAGCAGCAACGCCACCAGGGCCGCCGTGTACGGGTTGTTCTTCGCCCAGAACCACAGCCCGAAGTAGACGACGGCGAGCGCGATATTGATCGCGAGGAACAGCTTGACCATGCCGCGGTCGTGCGCCTTCGCTTGCTCGAACGTCATCCCGACTTCCTTCATCATATGCTCGTCGACGAGTGCGGGATCGGCACCGACGATCTGCTGCTCGGCATCGCGGATCTGAGATTCCACGGACGAGCGCTGGATCGCGAACATGACCAGCCCTCCGATCAGCGTGAGGATCGAGATCGCGAGCAGCCACTTGCGCGCGGTCTGGAGCTTTCCGCTCGCCAGGTTGGTGTGATCGAACGGGCGGGCCGTGGTGAACACTCCGTCGGGCGTTGCGACCACCGTCGCGCCGCAACCACTGCAGAACTTCTCGTCAGCAGTTACCGTACCGCCGCACTTCGAACACCGCGCCGCACTCGTCGATTCCATGGCGGCGCATCCTACGCGAGCCGGCTGCGGGTCGTTCAGGTTTTTTGCGCGAACGCTTCGGTACCAGAAATGTGATGGAGATCGCTGTGGCGGGGACCTAGGTGGCTGGTAGCTCTTGGTTCCTCCGCCGAGCATCTGGGCCGAGATGGATCGTGAAGGAGGCGAGGTCGACGCCCGCCTCAGTTCGCCTTCGGCTCGATCTCGCGCACCGACAGGTACTTCCACTGCCACGTGGTGCCGTCGGAGCGCCACGCCGCCAGGTTCGCGATCGAGGTGCCGCCCGGCGTCGACAAGATCGCATCCCGCGGCCGCCCGCAACTGGACTCGTACTCGTCGTTGGGGGTGCTCCAGCCACCGCGATCCTCGACCGTCGACGCGAGCTTCCAGTTGTTCCTGGGAACCAAGTTGCCGCTCGCGTCGGTCACGTCCGTGTCGATGTAGTTCTGCATGCGGACGTACGTCTTGCCATTTTCGACGAAGTTGTAGATGACGGCCTTGTGACCGATCCACTTGTTCATGTGCGAGCGGCCCCCGTCGGCAGACACCACGCCTCGGTTGGTGGTGTACGCGGGGTGATTGATCTCCTTGACCCACCCCATCTTGCCGTCGAGGTAGAGCCTGGACTTGACCGCCGAGCCCTCGCACGGGCGGTTCGAGCTATGGTGACCCCCACGCGAGTACATCTGCAGCAAGCCGCCCCCGCTTGTCACCTTGGCGTACGAGGTGATCTCGACGTTGAGCCATTTCTTGTTGTCCGGCGACCATGCCTCCATGCGGACCTGGCTCGCGCTGACGCGCCACGAGCCGTCCGACAGCCTGGTCATCGGTGGCAGGTTCTTGAACCGTGGCGAGCGAGGGGCATCGCTCATGTTGACGTACCACTCCTCTCCGCCGGCCTTGGTCGGAAACAGCTTCTTGATCCCGAATGGATCGACGCCGGGGTTCGGTGGCGCGCTGGCTGCACCACCGTACGCCGCGAGCTCGGTGATCGACGCCCACGCCACGTTCTGGCTGTTGCCAGTCACCACCACGCGGACGTACCGCGCCTGGGTATTCGCGAAGTCGTAGCTCTGGAGGTCTGCGGTCGTCCGGCTGCTCGAGCCCGAGAACACGGTCGTGAACGTGGTCCCGGTCAACGAGGTCTGGATCTGGAACGTGTTGGAGCGTTCGAGCGCGCGATACCAGCCGATCGAGACGTTGCACACCGTCTTCTGGGCGCCCAGATCGAGCTGGATGTGTGCGCTGGGGAGCGGGCCGGACCACCGCGTCGATAGCGAGCCGTCGATCGCGTTGGCGCCGACGTTGCCCGTCGAATCGGTACCGCTCGTCGACACGGCTGCAGGCACGATCTCGACGCAGCCCGCTTCGACGATCGCCTGGGGCTCGACCTCCTCGAGGTCGTCGAACTCCTCCTCGTCGTCGTGCTCACATCCCCCGTGCACGGCGACCAGACCGATGATGAATGCAATGGTTGGGTTTTTCCGCATTGGTGGGTCACCTTTGCGGCCCCCATGCCACGGTCGAAGCCGATGCGCGCAACGCTCAAACGCTCGAACATCTTGGGCGAAATCACGGATCCCTTTGACCGGCTCGGGGAGCCTACATCCCGCACGACAACCTGCGAGTTGCTGTCGCCGGACGTCGATGCAGGCGCCCGCTTGGTCGTCCGACCACGGTTGGTTACGATACGTCCGGTGCATTGGGGCTCCGGATGCTGGTTTCGTGGGGCAGCCACTCTCGGGCTGATCCTGGGAGCAGCGGCGCCGGCGTTCGCGCAGGGCAAGGACGACCCTCACGCAACCGCGAGCGCCGAGCAGCACTTCACCACCGGCAAGCGCTTGCACGACGCGGGCGACTTCGACGGCGCGATCCGCGAGTTCCTCGCAGCGTACGCGCTGACGCCTCATTCGGGTCTGCTGTTCAATATCGCGCGCTCGTACGAAAAGAAGGGCGACCTCGCGCAGGCCCTGGACTACTACCAGAAGGTGTTGCTGGTCGAAACCGACGGTGATCTCGCCCGGTGGACGCGCGAGCGGATCGCGGTGGTGTTCCAGCGTCAGGCGGCCGAGCGCAACGCCGGCCAGGGAACTGCCAAGCCCGACGAACGTCCGCCGCGGCGAGATCCGCCACCGTCACTTCCTCCACGGGACCGCCAGGATCGAGCCTGGACGATCGCAGGCGTGGCCGTGGGCAGCGCGGGGCTCGTCGCCGGTGGCCTGGGGATCAAGTTCGCCCTCGATGCGAGTGATCACTCGAGCGCGCTCCGGAGCGCCACGCCGCGCACGACCGACGAGTACAACCGGATCGTCAGCGATGGCAGGCGGGCGGAACGTGCGATGTACGTGCTGTACGGTGTCGGCGGCGCGCTGGCGATCGCCGGCGCGATCCTGTTGTATCGCGGGCTCACCATCGAGCCCGAAGCCAGCCCGGAGGGCGCGAGCGTGACCGTGGGAGGAACATTCTGATCATGTCGATGCCGCGTGCGATCGGTGGCGCCGCGGTCGTCGTGTGCAGCGCGTGCTTCGAGCACAGCGTGCCCGAGACCTTGCTGTGTGGTCCGGCGCTCGATCCATGCCCCGAGGGATCGATCTGCAGCGAGCGCGGGACCTGTGTGGATCCTGCCACCTTGCCCCAGACCTGCGCGATGACCGGCACCAAGATGCTCGCGGACAACTTCCAGAGCTATCCGATCGGGACCTGGAACGTGATCGCGCCGTGGCACCGGGTGTTCAACGCTCGGCCCGAGGAGATCACGATCATCGATGACCCGGACCAACCGGGGAACCAGGCGGTGGGGCTGCGTGGCGTGGAATCGAACGTGATCTCCTCGACGCTCACCTTCCAGGACGTCGACTTCGCGGTGCGGTTCCGCGTGCTGCGCGTCGATACCGTGGTCGCGATCGACTTCGACCATCAGGACCCGCCGTCGCCGGTCACCACCAACCGCGTCGCGATCCGCACGACCGGCTGGAACTTCGAGCGCAAGCTCGAGGGCCAGAACGCGGTAGAGCTGTCGCCACCGGCCGCCCCGGCGTTCGAGCTCGGCGCCTGGCACCTGGTCCGGGTCCACCAGGTCGGCGCCGATCTGACGTTCTATCGCTGCGACGAAACCACCGCGATGTGGGAGCTGCTCGGCAGCGCAACCGATTCGATGTTTCAAGGCCCGGGCTACCTGGGGTTCGCCACCGTCAACGCAGACGCCGACTTCGACGAGTTCGCTGCTTATATTCCATGAGGCACCGCGACAAGACGCTGACGATCCGCGGCTACGAGGGCACCACGAAGACTCTGCAGCTCGAGTGCGCCGAGCTCGTGGTCAAGGACGGCCCCGACAAGGGCGAGAAACGCGCGCTGGGTGCCGAGACGCTGAGCATCGGTTCGGGCAACGACGTCGATCTGGTGCTCCACGATCACAAGGTCTCCAAGCGGCACGCCGAGATCGTGGCCACACCCCAGGGCTACATCTACAGCGACCTCGACAGCACCAACGGGACCTGGCTCGACCGCTATCGGATCTCCGAGGTTTACCTGTCCGACGGGATGGTGCTCCTGCTGGGCGACAGCAAGCTGGTCATCCGGGCGCGAGGCGAGCGCCAGTCGATCCCACTCTCGACGCACGACCGGTTCGGTGGCCTGGTCACGTGCTCGCCGAAGACCCGCGCCGTGGCCGCGATGCTCGGGGCGGTGGCACCCACGGAGGCGACGATCCTGCTCGAGGGGGAGACCGGCAGTGGCAAGGAGGTCGCCGCGCAGGCGGTGCACGAGGCCAGCTCGCGCTGCGAAGGGCCGTTCGTGGTGTTCGATTGCGGGATGATCTCGCCTTCGCTCGCCGCGGCGGAGCTGTTCGGTCACGAGCGAGGAGCCTTTACCGGCGCCCACGAGTCTCGTCCAGGGCTGCTCGAGCAGACGACCGGCGGAACGCTGTTCCTCGATGAAGTGGGCGAGCTACCGCTCGATCAGCAGCCGCTGCTGCTGCGATTGCTCGAGACCCGGAGTGGGCGCCGCGTCGGTGGTACCACCGACATGAAGTACGACGTGCGGATCATCGCCGCGACCAACCGCAACCTGAGCGAGGAGGTCAAGCAGGGCCGGTTCCGGCAGGATCTGTATTACCGGCTGGCGGTCGTTCGCGTCCGGATCCCACCCCTGCGGGAGCGCCCCGAGGATCTCGAGGTGCTCGCGCGCCAGTTCGCCGACGAGCTGGGCAAGCAGCTGACGCCGGAGCTGCTGTCCATGTTCGCGCTGCACCACTGGCCGGGGAACATCCGCGAGTTGCGCAACATCGTGCACCGGATCGGGTCGATCGATCGGTCCGCGCTGATCACGAAACGTCACCAGAAGCCGCGCTGGGCTCCGATCTGGAACGGTGACGAGCTGCGCAGGATCAGCGAAGGCCGCCGCATGGCCGTCGAGGAGTTCGAGGCCCGCTACCTGGAGGACGCAAGCGCGGTCACCGGGGGAAACATGGCTCGCGCGTCCAAGCTCGCGGGGGTCAGCCCGCAGTTCCTGAACCGACTCGCCGCCAAGTACGGGATCGGTGGGCGCAAGAAGCCGACGGAACCATAGATCCTGGCCAGCAACCGCGAACCCGTATCTCGAGGTCGGTTCTCAGCGGCCCCGTCGCTTGAACGGATCGACGAGATCCGGCGCAGCCGAGCCCGAGCCTGAATCCTGGGTCGTTCCGGCGCGCCGCTGGATCCTGCGCGAGGACGAGTTGCCTGACCGCGGCGGCTTCTTGCCGCGGCGGGCCGGTTCAGCCTGCAGCGCCGGGGAGCTCGGGGGATCCTCGCGATCGGGGGGAGGCGCAACGGCGGGCAGCGGGGCGCTGGCGGGTGGCTCGGCCGCCGGTTCTGGTCCCGGCGCTGCGATCGGGGCGGGCTCCGCCGGCGCATGCGGGATCGCAGCGTCCTCGGGAGCGCTGGCAACGAACAGCGCGGCTCCACCGGCCGCCACCAGCGCGCCACCAGCGGCGAGCGCGACCCGCCATCGCGAGCGGCGGCGTGCCACGGGTGGCGGAGCCGGTGCGGTTGCCGTGCGCACGCTCCACTCGTCGATCTCGGATTGTTCCCGACCCGGAGCTGCCGAGGCGAGCGTCCGCTCGATGATCAGGCTCTCATCGGGCCGGAACACATCCTCGATCGTCGCCGCGACCTCGGATCCCTTGACGTAGTCAGCCACCACGAGGCTCGAGATCGGCAACCGCGCGCCGAACGCGAACGCCTCGAGCTCGCGTTGCATCGCCTCGGCGGTGGCGTACCGCCGCTCGCGATCCTGCTCGAGGGCGCGCATCACGATCCGCTGCAGCTCGCCGGGGTAGTCGCTCACGCGGGATGACGGCGCCGGGATGCGTCCGCGGGCCACCTGCCGCATCACGTCGAAGTCGTTCGCGCCGGAGAACAGGTACGAACCTGTCGTCAGCTCGTACAGCAGGATCCCGAGCGCGAACACATCGCTCCGTCGATCCACTGCCTCGCCGCGGCACTGCTCCGGCGACATGTACGCGAGCTTGCCCTTCACCGATCCGGGGCGCGTCGCCTGGCGCTCCAGGGTCGCCTTCGCGATCCCGAAGTCGACCAGCTTGGTGATCCCATCCTCACCAACCAGCAGGTTGGACGGCGAGACGTCGCGGTGCACGAGGCCAAGCGGCTTGCCATCCGGCTGGCGCTGCTCGTGAGCGTAGTGGAGCCCGGCGGCGGCACCGAGGATCACCGAGATCGAGATCTCGAGAGGGATCGGCCTGTTGTCGACGAGCGCACGGTCGATCATGCGCTGGACGTTGATGCCGCGGACGTACTCCATCGTGAAGAAGTAGGTCCCGTCGACCTTGCCGATGTCGTGCACCTGCACGACGTTGGCGTGGTGCAGGGTGGCGGCGATCCGCGCCTCCTGGAGAAACATGCGAATGAACTCGGAGTCCGCAGCCAGGTGCGGCAGGATCCGCTTGACCACGACGAGCCGCTCGAACCCGTTGATCCCCGTCGCCTTGGCCAGGAACAGCTCTGCCATGCCGCCGACGGCGAGCCTGCGAACGAGCTCGTAGCGCCCGAGCTGCGCGGGCGATGCGGTGGTGGGAGGCGAGGAGACAGCAACCATGAACGAGCAGCGCCCTCGATCGTATCACGCGCTGCTCGTCGGAATTCGCCAGTTGTAGCCGCCGCGCCGCGCACCGTCCGATCGGCCATCGACCTTGAATCGTTCGTGGTCGTGGGTGCCACGCGGCGACCGCTGCCACCTCCGTGCGTGGTCACGAGGTGGATGCTCGATGTCAGCGCCCGCTCAGTTCGCAGGCTCGATCTTGCGCGCCGACCAGTAGGCGAGCCGGAACAGCTTGTTGCCGTCGAGTCTGAGGACGACGGCGTTGGCGTCCTGGATCGTGATGTCGTGCGCGCCCGGATGCGAGACCGAGTACGGCTCGAGCCTGACCATGCCATTCACGATCGGCTTGCCATCGCGGCTGTCGGCGACACAGCTGCCACAGGAGCTGAACGACCCCGTGGTCCAGTCGCCCACCGGCACGCCGTCCGACTCTCCGGTCTTCACGTCGTCGTACCTGGCGAGGAGCCGCCACCGCGTCTCATTGCCGGCAACCTCGAGTCTGCCGGTCCCATCATCGGCGCCTTCATCGATCCACACCTCCTGCCGGTTTCGGTCGGCGAGCTGCAGCTCGACCTGCTTGAACCCCCACCACCGCCCCAGCATGCCGTCTTCTCTGTTCGCGATCGGACCGTTCCACACTGCGGTCTCGTGCGACTTGCCGGCCCAGTTGTTGTAGCTCCCTCGATCTTCTGCATAGGCCGGATGGCAGATCTCCTTGCGGAAGGCGATGTCTCCACCCCCGAACAAGCAAACCTTCATGGAGTTGCCCTCGCAGCACCGGTCCGAGGCGGTGTGATGGCTACCTCCGCCGATGTACGGCTGGAACAGCCTGGCTGCATCGTTGTGGCTTCCGTTGTCGTTGGGGCCCGAGATGAACTTGACGTAGAACGTGTGCTCGACGCTGCCGAACGGGTTTCCGTTGCTCGAGTAGAGCGCGATCCGGGACGTTCCGCCCACCTCCACGGCGTTTCGCCCTCCGCCGATGTCCTCCGAGGTGGTCTCGTAGATGTCGGGGATGTTGTCGATCCTCCCTCCGGTGCGATCGCTCTCGTCGAGATACTGTTGCTCGGGGTTCGTCACGGCATCCGGGTAGATCTTCTGGATACCTCGCACGTCCATGCTGGCGCCGACGCTGCCATCGTGGTCACCGACGGCATCGGATGACGCGTCCGCTCCGACGTCTGTGGGCACCTCGACGTCAGCATCACCTGTCAGCTTGGACGTCGGGTCACAGGCAAACGAACCGACGGCGAGAACAACCGCGAGCGCTGTCTTGAACATGGTGGCGCTCACAGCATGTCGCGTGCCAACGGATTCGACGCAAGGTCGATGCCTTACCGAACAGGGCGCAGCTCAACCGGGTACTGGCGCTACAGCCAACAACCGTACGGTTGATGACACCGCGCTCAGGTCGCGGGCAACTCGTCCGTCGTCGCGGGCGATTCCCTGCCCACCGAACGCCACCACGGCAGTGGCGCATCGACGTGCGCCGGCTCGAACGGCCGGCCGATCATCGGCGTCAACACCCGCGTGCTCGAGCCCGCGAGTGACAGCAAGGTCTCGGCAGGCTCGGCCCACGGGTGGAGTCCGAGGCCGAAGGTGCCCCAGTGGATCGGCAACATCGTTCCTCCGCCGAGCATCTGGAACGCGCGCAACGCATTCTCGGGACCGAGATGGATCGTGCCCCATGACGGATGCCACGCACCGATCTCGAGCATCGTGAGGTCGAACGGGCCGAGCCGCTCGCCGATGGTCTCGAGCTCCGCGGTCAAGCCGGTGTCACCCGAGAAGAACAGCTTGCGATTGGCGGTCTCGATCACCCACGACGACCACAGCGTCGCGTTGCGGCCGCCGAGCCGACCCGAGAAGTGTTGCGACGGCGTCGCCGTGAACGCCAGCGCCCCGCCGGGCACGGTGTGACGCTCCCACCAGTCGAGCTCGGTGATCAGCCGCGGCTCGACGCCGTACTCCTCGAGATGCGCGCCCACCCCGAGAGAGGTGATCACCGGGACGCGCAGCGCTGCGAGCTCCCGGATCGTCGACTTGCAGAGGTGATCGAAGTGATCGTGCGACACCAGCACCGCGTCCAGCTCCGGCAGCTGGCCCACCGTGACGGGCACTGGATGGAACCGCTTGGGTCCGGCGAACGCGAGCGGCCCCAGGCGATCGCCGAACACCGGATCGGTGAGCACGCGCAGCCCATCCGCCTCGAGCAGCAGCGAGCTGTGACCGAGCCACGTGACCCTCAAGCCGCTCGAGGACACCGGCCTTGTCCACGCCTCGAGCGGACTCTCGACGGGAACGACCCCGGGTGGCCGGCGCGCAGCCCCCTTGAACAGGAAGTCGCGCGTGATCGCCCAGCGGTCGCCTTGCAGGCTCATCGCGACGTCATGCGTGTTGTGGAAGCTCCCGGCGCGGTATTGCTTCGAGGCGCGTGCGCGCTCCAGTCTCAAACCCTCCAGACGCATCGCAAGGAGCTTGGCATCGAACGCGCCGGCCGCCAACTGCGGCGACGCCTACCGCAGCTTGCGCGCTTCTTCGATGAACGCGGCGCGACCCTTGCCGTCACCGGTGGCGATGCTGAGCGAAAGCCGCTGGAGCACCGCACTGAGATCGGCGCCCGACAACCCGTCGAACGAGCCGACCCTGCGAAGCTCGGGTCCCACGAACAGCTTCATCGCCACGTCGGCAGGCTGTCCGAGTTGCTTGCCGAGCGCCGCCGCGATCCGCAGGGCGAGGTCAGGTTCACCCGCGCTCGTCGGCATCGGCTCGGGCGCGCGCATCGCGGGCATCGAGCCGCGCGCGAGCGGCTGCAGCACCTGCAGAACGGCTTGATCCTGGAGTGGCTTCGTCAGGAAGTCGGTCACGCCTTGCTTGCCGCCCCAGCCCTTGGTCATCGCGAGCTGATCCTCCGGGCAGACCAGCACGATGTGGATGTTGCGGGTCTCAGGCGAGCTTCGCAGCGTCGCGCTGATCCGGATCCCACCGACCTCGGTTCCGACGATCAAGACGCGCGGCAATGAGCGCCGAGCGATCTCGAGCGCATCCTTACCGTTGCTCGCCAGCTCGGATTGCATTCCGAGCTTGCCCGCGCGATTCGCAATGAACTGGCGGTCGGCGTCGATCTCATCGGCAATCAAGACGGTGCTCATGTCACTCCGTTCTCGTTGGCGTCCCCACGCCAACAGTTAGGGTTGAGCTTCCAATCTAAGCAGAACGAGTGAAAGATTCCGTTAAGGCTGTTACCAACATGCATTTTGTGGGGGAACGTTCGCACCCGGGAAGACGCTGTGTGCTGCTGTGCTCTCACCGCAGCTTGGCAAGCTGATCTCTAGATCGTCTCGAGGTCAGGGTCGCGCATCGCATGCTCGCGCTTGATCCCGGCCGCCAACGCTTTTTTCCCCGCCGCGAGCGCCTCGGCCTTGTTGTCCTCGAGCGCTTGGACCACCCGAGGTTATGGATGGCTTCCTTGTAGGCGGGTGAGCTCGCCGGCGCTTCTCGTCGAGCGCGAGCTGTGCTGCTTGGAGCGCCCGGGAAGGCGACTGCGGCGATAACTGGTCTTGCGCTCGCTATGACGGCGGTGTTCGGGATCACTGGCACACTCCTCGAGAGCTCGATCCTCGCGGCGATCGAACGGTTCAATTCGTCGCCTGAGCTCCGAGGGCGCGTGTTAGGACTGGCCGCGAGGTCACCGACGCATGAAGTCCACGCTGTCTCGACTGATCGGTCTCATCGGTCTCATCGTCGTCACTGGTTCGTCCGCGACGGCTAGCGCCGATTCGCATCCGAGCCTGTTGTTCGATGACGCCGAGCTCGCGACGCTGAAGACGCGAGCGTGTGGAATCACCGTGCCATGCACACCCACTGCGGCATTTCAGGCGATCCGCACCAAGGCCGACCAGTATCTCGCGGCGCCGTTCACCTACGAAGCGGACATCCCCAATGCTAACGGCATCGGCTCGGTCCATTGGACGTACACGATCTCGGGCACGCCGCCGGGTCCGCATCCCAACAATCCCGACTATCCGGTGTGGACCGGGCTGGCCAAGGCGATTCAGGAGCGCATCGAAGTGCTGGCGCTCGCGTATGCGATGACCGGCGAGGGCCGGTACTTGCTTTCGTACAACAGCGCGGGCCAGCGCGTGGGCGCGGTCTCGATGGCGCTCGAGGTCGCGACCTGGGGCTCGACATGGCTCGACCGCGATGCCGCGTGGAGTGACCCGGAGTACGTCGGTCACTGCTGCTGTTCGGCCGTGGCGAATCGCCCGATGAAATCCTGTCTCGATACGGCGCACCTGTCACAGGCGGTCGCGTTTGCGTATGACGTCGGTTGGGCCGGCATGCAGCCGGCGACGCGCGATGCGCTCCGCACAGCGCTGATCGACAAGGGCATCTCGCGCCTGGTCTCGGATCAGCAAGACATCAACCAGAACCCGAGCGTGCTCGCGCCGAACTATCGCGCGCTTCGGCTCTCGGCACTCGCGATCGCAAGCGCCGCGGTTGCGCCTGAGGCCGGTGCACCGGCGCTGGATTGGATGAACATGGCGTTCGATGCCGGCGCCGCATTCCTCGCTGAACAAGCCGGCGATGGCGGCGCATACGAAGGCCAGATGTACGGTTCGTATGCGGCCGAGCACTTGCTTGCCGCTGCCGATGTGCTGTCGCGCAAGGGCGTGCGTCCTGGCGGGACGCTCTACACGCCGTGGCTCACCGGTCTCACGCGATTCGCGTTGCCGTTCTACGCAACCAACTTTCTCACGATCGCGAACTTCGGCGATTCGTTCAGCGGCAGCGCATGGGCTGATTCGTTGTTTCAGCTCGCTCATGCGACGCCAGGGAAGCCCAACCGCGATCGGTTCGCGAAGTGGCTGCTCGAGCGCATGGGATACGCGTTGCCCAATACCGCGCGCCGGTTCATCTGGTTCGAGCCGACGCTCACCGCGGCAACGCCCGTCGGCTCCGGTAGTCAATCGTTCTCGCTTGTCGGTCACGCAGCGCTGCGGGCGGGATTCGCCGGCGCACCGCTGATCGCGGTGAAGTCGGGACCACCGCTCGTCACGATCAGACACAATCACTTCGATGCCAACAGCTTCGTGATCAACAGCGATGGCGAGTGGCTCGCTGCTGACCCTGGCTATCGCGATTACTTCAACGCCACGCTCGAGGCGTTCACGACGGGCAGCATCGGTCACAACACGGTGCTGGTCGATGGTGCGGGTCAGGTCAGCCTACGAGGCGGCTCGCTCGAGCCGTTGTTCGACGGTGTCGGTTACGCATCGATCGTGAGCAATGCGCACGCGGCGTACGCGCCAGGCTTGCTCACGCAGTTTCGGCGGCGGTTCTTGTACGCCAAGCCAGATGTATTCGTCGTGATCGACGACATCGCGGCGCCGCAACCGCACGTGTACTCCACGCTGTTGCACACCACGGCCGGCGGAACGATCGCGGCAGCGGGGAACGGAGCGCTGACCATCCAGCGCGGGATCGCTCGGCTCGACGTGTTTCGCGATAGCCAATCCGCACTGACCACGACGATCTCCGAATCACCGGCGCCAGCGCAGTACGGGCCCTATGCCGAGACCAGGAACACGTCGTCGCAATCCGCGTTGCACGCGGCGATGGCGCTGGTTCCGGGGCGAACGAGCACCGCGCCTGCCACCGCGGTGAGCTGGGATATTCCGGGACGCGGTCTGGTCATTGCTGGAACGTTTGGAACGGAGGCGTTCGGCGTGGGCACTGGAACCCTGCATCCGGCGGGTGGCAGTCATGGCGGCATCTCGAGCGCGGGATCGGATGGCGAGCTGTTCGCGATCGGCCGCACACCGGGCAACGCACTCAAGCGGGCGTTCCTGGTGAAGGGAACGCGGATCGACGTGAACGGCAGCCCGTATGTCACAGCTGCGCAGCAGGCAACGATCGATGTGGGACTCGTCGGTGCAAGTCTCTACCTGAAAGAGACCCAGGCGGGTGGCCCGTATCGCGTCCGGATCGTGCCGGCACAGGTGTTCATCAACGGCGTCGCGGTCCCGTTTCAGCAACAGGGCGGCGAGGCCGTGTTTCCGATCGCCGCTGCGCGGGCGCGCGAGCTCGAAGCCTCGCCGGGCGATGGGTGTGGCACGGGGCACGTGGCATACGGTTGGCTGACGTGTGCAGGGTTCGGGCTCCTCGGTGCGGGGCTGTATCGACGCCGTCCCCGTCGAGGTGTGAGCGCGTAACTGGCGGATCGAATCGGTCAGGATCGCGCTCGGTGTCGATCGCATCCACCTGATCGAGGGTGATTTCTCGAGCGCATTCAAAGGGGAATGCGAG
>JBFWXW010000071.1:0-31281 GCA_050187075.1 Kofleriaceae bacterium
GTTGCCGTTCTGGCCGGCGAACGGGTTCTTGATCAGCGTGCCGTTGGCGTAGTTACGACCCTGGTTGCCCGGGTTGTTACCGGTGTAGTTCGGGTAGAGGTGCCGGTCGTACGGGGCGATGTTGTACATGCCCGCGTTCTCGAACTTGTTCGCGGTCTGGTTCCACGTCACCGCGCGGACCTGGGCGCCGTAGCCGCCGCCGGTGTGGCTACCGCTGAGGAACGTCACGCCCGGGGCCGGCGCAGTGTCCGTACCGAACAGCGCGAACTGCATCCCGAGGTGGGTACCGTCGAGGCCGAGCAGGTCACCCGCGACGTTCGTCATCGGGGTCACGTAGCTCATGCCGTCCTTGTTCGCCTTGATGACGGCCATCTGGTTGCGGTAGTAGGTGCCGCCCTTGCCGTTGGTGTTGTTGTTGCCGCGGAGGTCACCCGAGCGCCAGATGATCATGTCGGTGTTGACAAGATTTCCGTTGGCGTCGGTGGTCTGGATGCGGCTCTGCATCGCGCGCATCGAGTAGGTGCGGAGGCCGTCGATGTCCTTGCGGCCCTCGATCTGCTCTTTCCACAGGATGTTGGCGTTGTTGCCCGAGACGTCGATGGCGGCCATCCAGGTGCCATCGCGCTGCGGCTGGTTGTTACCTTCGGTCCAGGTGGCGATGACCGTGTTCGGGTCATCCGAGGCGAAGCTCACCGCGCCGTGCGAGCGCTCTTCGCGCGGGCACACCGACACGTCCGCGAGGGCCTTGAACGAGCACGAGGTTGCGGCCTCGGCGTCGCAGTTGATCTCGAAGCTCTGGACCCAGCCGTCGTCGCGGCCGTTGCCGTTGCAGCCGCGCCAGGCAGCCAGCTTGTTCTTGCCACCGGTGCTCGACAGCAGCGTCGTGGACTTGTCGTCCTCGTTCATCGAGCAGTCGTCGTTGTTCTTGGCGTAGATCTGGGTCTGGCCAAGTAGCGACTTGCCCGTCGCATCGAACACCTGCAGGTAGCGCTTGGTGTCGTTGCTGTTGTCCGGCTGGTAGTTGTACTCGACCGCGATCGCGTTGCCGCCATTGATCGCGTAGGCGTTCGGGTGGTTGGCGTTGCGGTATTCGTTACCGTCGTTGTTGGTGACGAACTTTGCCTTCGTGAGGTCGGCCTTGGCGCTCACCGCGCCGGTGGTCGGATCCTGCTCGAGGGTGAACGGAACCAGCGCGAGCTGCATCCGGTGGTTAGCCTGGGTGCCGTTGAGCTCGGTGTTCATGCTGAAGTAGAGGCCGCTCTTGCCGTCCTTGAAGAACGCGAGCGTGGGCATTTCGTTGCCGGGCTGCTCCTCGTTGGTGCGGCGCAGCCGGGCAGGAGTACCGGAGACAGGTGCCTTGTCATTGAGCGGCGCCGGAATGACCTTCGTGGTGGTCGCCGTGCGGACGTCAGCGTTGGCGTCGCCTTCGAAGGCGGCGGGGAGAACCCCGGCCACCGCGAGCATCAGGAGCTTCTTCATGTTGGTCATTGTTTTGTCGTCCAGTTGGTTGTGGGGGTGATGGCGTTTCCTTCAGCAATGCCTGTGCCTGGACGACACGGTTGTAACCAGCTGAAATTGAAGCATGTGACCTGGATGAAACATGGGGCCCCAGCTCCCAAACTGGGTCCCGCCCCCCGCATAACTCCTTGCGATCCCGGGATCTATTTGTGACATCCGGACCGCTTTGCGAGATCGCTAGCTGATCGAGTTGCCTGGAGGGCGGCCCCCCGAGGATGGGGGTGAATGCCTCAGCTGCGCACTCGCGTATGTGGATCGGATCACGCGTATCGCAGCGAAACGGATAACCAATCTTTTGCGTTACCGGCGTGAGACAGCTCACCGCTGCATCAAGGTTGCAGCGTTCACTCATCATCCGGCGTCACGACCGGAATCTCGTCATCCTTGAGCGGGCGCGTGTGCAGCGCGATCGCGTTCGCGCGGATCTTCTTGTCCGAGAGCATCACGCCGCCCTTGGCCTGCGCGTTCGCGGTGAACGTCAGCGCCGCGAGCTGGCTGCCGGGAATCATGTCGGGGCGGACGCGAAGCTCATCGCGGATCACCCACAGCTCGGACACCTTCGTGAGCTTCGCGTCGAGCTTGTCACAGTCGGCGACGCACATGGCCTTGATCACATCGACGAGCTTCCACGACAGGCTGCCATCGCTGGCCTTGGTCGCCTCGGCGGGCTTGAGCTCCTGACGCTTGATGATGGCCGCGAGCTTGTCATCCAGATAGACGCGGACCCCGCCGCGGATCGGATCGCCGTAATACGGAACGCCCTCCTGCATCTTGCCGTCGAGCTCGAGCCCCTCGTTCTTCACCATCGTGGGCGGCGTCTTCTTGATGTAGATCATCACGCCCGAGATCTTGTCGGGCGTCTTGCCATTGCCGAACCCGGATGGGACGTGTGGAATCGGCTTGCCACCGGTATTGGTGCCGAACCGGAACATGAACTGGTCGGCCAGCTTCGACGTCAGATCGCGCCGCGTCGCGATCACGGTTTGCGACAGCTTCGGACCGTAGACGTGGATCTCGCGGATCGTCGCCGGCGAAAGGCCGAGCGCGCGTAGATAGTCGGTGAACTTGTAGAACCGCTGCTTGGCCCAACGCCATCCCGGATCATTGGAGTGCGGCCGCATGCGGGCGGACACCTTGTCCTTGATCCAGGTCGGCTTCAACGCGATCGGCAGCTCGCCCCAGGTGAGGAAGCCCACGGGTTGCCCGTCGACGTACACGCCGACGTCCTTCCAGCGCGCCATCCCTTGCTTGAACTCGGCGGGCACCCAGTCGTTGTCATTCTTGTCGCCCTTGGTCTCATCCTTCTTCGCGGCCGCATCCATCTCGCGCGCGAGCTCCATCTTGTCGCGCGTCGTCTCGATCGGTTGGGGTCCAGCAGGGTCCGTGGTCGCGGTGCTACCGGCGGCCCCGGATCCCGAACCGCTCGCAGCCGTGGGCTCGGGCTTGGGCTTCGAATCGCCTTTGCACGAGATCGTGGTGAGCAGCAGTGCGAGTGTCGAGAGGAGGATTCGCATGCGGCGATGGACCGAGCTGCGCGTCGTTGTCATTCCCGTGCAACATTACTCGACCTTGCTGCTGTGGAGATCCGCACGACCGCCGTGGCGCAGATCGTTCGTTCTCGTCGATCCCACGACGCAGGCGAGGTCTTCCAACCGTGCGTGGGTGTCTACTCTCCATGCAAGGCCGAGACTCCTCGACGTCATGATCGGAAAAACAACTAGTTCGCTGCTGGCATCACTGTTGCGTGAAGCACAGCGCATGGTGCTGAAAGTCGCCGGACTATGTTTGCTTGCTGGAGTAGGTCTAGGTGCGTGCGCTGGAGAAGCTCCGCCCAACCCCGACGAGGTGTTGTGCAGGGCCGTGTTCAAGGTCAGCGGAAGCGTGACCGAGGCGCCGGCTCGTCCGGTCGATGAGGACGGACAGCCGATCACCGGTTGCTGGGCCAAGGGCCTGTGGACCTTCACCGCCGAGCTGAACACCGAGGAGACCAATCTCGAGGATTCGCCGTGCACCGGCTCCGACGCGCCCGCGCAACTCGCGACCGAGTACAAGTTTCGCGTGACCGAGATCGATGCCCCCGACGGATCCGGCAAGGCCGAGGAGTACGAATGGCTCGGTGATCCGGAGCTGCTGTACCGATTGAAGGTGAGTGAGGGCGGCGGCGGCGAGTGCGAAGGTGGCGTCCAGCTGTACAGCGCTGACGACCGCGGCTACTACAACTTCAAGCCTGCGCTCACCGGAGCGACGATCGACGGCTTTGGCGAGTACGCGCTCTATCAAGGTGCGCAGGTCCACGATTGCGACGGCTGCTAGCCGCCACCACGTAACGATACGAGGAACACGTCATGGGGAAATGGCTCGCCATTGCAGCAGCGGTGCTTCTGGTTCTGCTGATCGTGCTGTGGCGCCAGCTCGACCTCGGCGAGTCGGCGGCGGCACCGGTCGTTGCGGTCGAGCCTGCGCCCACCCCCACGGTCGCCTCGACGACCGCGGTACCGGCGGCGACCGCGGCGGCCGCACCCTCCGTGTCCGCTGCTGCGGACACTCCGCAGCCAGCCGTGGCCACTCAGAAGATCGCCGTCGAGAGCGATGACTTCTTTTACAAGTTCCAGGAGATGGTGCCGGTGCGGCTCAGCCGCCAGGCGGCGACCTGTTACGAAGGCATCGCCCAGCGCCTGCACCGCAACCAGAAGATCGTGCTCGGGTTCAAGGTCAGCATCAAGGATGGCAACGTCACGATGAAGGACGTCACCATCAAGAACAACACGCTGAACAACCCGGGGCTGGAGAACTGCTTCATTCAGCAGGTCCAGCGCGCGACGTGGCACGACGACGCATTGCCGGATTGGGAGGCCGAGGACGAGCTCGTGATCCGACCCGAGCGCGGGCTCAAGAAGTACATGCGCGAGAACATCGAATACGTCGGTGACGAAGCGCCGCGGCGCTGATCGCAAACGCAGCTCAACGCGCGATCAACGCGCTGAACAGCTCGACTGCCCAGTCGAGATCCTCGAGAGCTACCCACTCGTCCGCCGCGTGCGCCTGGTGGATGTCGCCGGGACCGATCACCACGGCATCGGCGCCATGCACCGACCACATCGCGGCTTCGGTCCAGAAGTCGAGCGGCCCGACGCGGGTGGCGAACGGTGCCGCTTGCGTCGCGAGCTTCGATCCGGGGCTCGATGCGAACGGATGATGATCGATCGTGGTCGCGAGCGCGATCTTCGGATCGAGTGCCTCGGCGAGCGTCGCGACCTCGCGATCCCAGCTCGCACGATCGAATCCGGGATACGGGCGCACCGACCATTCGAGCTCGCCACGCGCGGGGATCACGTTGAACGCGAGCCCGCCCGACAGCTGCGCGATGTTCAGGCAGGTGCCCTTCATGCCTTCGGGGCCATCACCGAGCCTGCGCTTGCCGGCATCATCGAGCGCGACGGCGAGCCGCGCGAGCTGGGCGAGCGGCTTGGGCAGATGATCGGCGTTCGACGAATGCCCGCCCGGACCGAGCAGGGTGGCGGTCTGGCACAGCACGCCGCGGTGGGCGATGCCGGCCGCGCGCGCGGTGGGCTCGCAGACCACGACCTCGCGGATCGCGGACGCGTGCGACGTCGACAGGAACGCCGACAGCACCTTGCTGCCGGCCTCTTCATCGCCCGAGAACAGCACGCCGAAGTCACGCGGCTTGGTCCGATCGAGCGCGATCAGCGTCGCGGCGATCGCGCCTTTGGTATCCGCGGCGCCCAGGCCGTAGAGTCGCCCGTTCTCGATGTGGGGTTGCCATGGATCACGCGACCACCCGGCGTTCGCCGGAACGGTATCGACATGGGCGTTGATGATTCGTCGCGGCGTTCCCCAGTGCGCGAACACGTACGCTCCGGGCGTTCCATCGGCGCGGGGCGCAGACTCGACGATCACCCGCTCGGCACCGCGTGTGCGGAGCAGGGGAGCGAGGTGCTCGCACAGCTTGCGCTCGTCGCCGGCGCCGCGGTCCGGCCCGGCTTGCTGGGTGGGGAAGCGGACGAGCTCGGCGAGCAGCTCTGCGGCGGTCATCGCGGTCGTGGCGGTCATGGCGACGTGCTCGCGATCTCGCGGAACGCGGTCTCGTTGTTCGCACCTGCGACGATCGATCGCCACGCGTCGTGGCGGCCGATCAAACCGAGCGCCTTGGTGAGCAGGGTCTTGCCCGGCTCCATGCGGTGCCAGGTGGATGCGCCCGACGGGTGAGGCAGCGCGATCATCTCGACGTCCACGCCCGCAAGCGTTGCTGTGCGCTGGGTGCCGACGATGTCCTTGAGCTGGAGCTGCTTGGCCTCCTGGGCGCCGATCAGCTGCGCGATCGCGAGCTTGCCGACCGGAATGACCAGCCGTGGCTTCAAGATTCGCAGCTCGGTCTGCAGGTGACGATGACAGCGCTCGATCTCCTCGGCCGACGGCACGCGATCCCCACCGCCACCGGCGGCCTTACCGGGAAAACACCGGCACACCGCGGCCATGTACACGCGCGCGCGAAACTCGTCCTCGCCAAGTCCCAGGTTCGCAAACCATCCAAACATCGTCTTGCCCGCCGTCCACGCGAACGGCTTGCCGGCGGGACCTTCTTTGATCCCGGGTGCCTGCCCGATCAGCATCACCGGCGACACCACCGGCTGGCCGGTCACGACCGGTCCGATCATGTCGGGGCAGGCGGTGCAGCCACGCAGCTGGGTGACGTGGCGCCGAAGCTGAACCAGAGCAGACACGGCCGACACTATGCCCGAGGGATGTGACGCGCGCAGCGGGTTCCGGAGTCTCGGAGGCTTACAGAACGTGAGATCCCGCTGCGACCGGCGGCAACCAGGCTATTCTACGTGCGTGACCCAACTCCCCCGCGAGCAGTTGATCAGACGAGTCCTGGGTTCGAACTTTCTCGAGCTGAGCCTCACCAAGATCCAGCTCGAAGAGCTCGATAGTGAAAGCATCGTGCGGATCACGGTCCGCGAAGGCGATGCCCCCGTCGAAGTCGAGGGGCGCGGCGTCGGTATGGTCGACGCGATCTACAGCGGTCTGCTCAACCGCTACGCGCGCGAGTATCAATCGCTCAAGACCATCCAGCTCACCGGATTCAAGGTGGCGGCCGATATCGAGACCAAGAAGGCGCAGGCTGGCCTCGATGCCGTCGGTCGGGTGACGCTCGACGTGACCAACAGCGAAGGCCGGCCGTTTTCGTTCACCGATGCGTCGCGCTCGGTCACCTCGTCGTCGGCCCGCGCCGTGCTTGCGATGGTGCAGTACTTCGTCAACGCGGAGCGCGCGTTCCTCACGCTGCACCATGCCCGGCGCGACGCACTCGCACGCGGTCGCGAGGATCTGGTCGCGCGTTACACCGCGGAGATGGCGGAGGTCGTGCAGAGCACGAGCTACGCCGAGGTGATCGCGAACATTCGCAAAGAGATCAGCTGAGGCGCGTCGCCGGGTGGACGAATGGCTGCGCCGCCTCGAGCTGAGCTGACACCCGAAACAGCACATCCTCTCGACCATGCGCCGCGACGAGCTGAGTGCCGATCGGTAGGCCGCTCGGGTCGCGATACAGCGGCAGCGATACCGCGGGTTGCCCGGTCGCGTTGAACGGCGCGGTGAACGGCGCGAATTCGGCTGCCCGCATGATCCCGATCAGCGGATCGTCCGGTGGCGACGCGAACGCGCCGAGCGCGACCGGTGGCTCGGTCACGGTCGGGGTGAGCCACAGATCATACCGCTCCCAGTACTCGGCGATCCGTCGGGTTGATCGATGAAGCCAGTGCCACGCCTCGGCGTAGCCGGTTCCGGAGATCAGGCGGCCGAGCTCGCCGAGCGCGCCGGTCAACGGCTGGATCTCGTGAGCCTCGATCGGCCGGCCGAGTCTGCGCGAGACGTCGTTGAGCTTCATCGAGACGCCAACTGCCCAGACGGCGATGAATCGCGGCGCCCACTGGGGATCGTGAAGCGCGGCAATCTCCGCGGGCTCGACGTGATGACCGTGCGCTGCGAGCAGCTTCGCGGTGTGAGCGACCGCCGCGACGCAGGACGGATGCGATTCGGTCAGCGCGCCGGCGGGCGTCGGGTATCGGGTCGCGAAGCCGATCCGCAACGGCTTGCGCGGCGGCACGAGCTCGTCGACGTAGCGCGCGGCTTGATATGGCGCGCAGTACGGATCGCCGGCGCGCATCCCCGCGATCAGGTCGAGCACCGCCGCAGAGTCTCGCACCGACCGCGCGACCACGTGCTCGTTGACCAGACCACCGTTGATGTCGCCCGCGTCCGGGCCGAGCGAGGTGCGCGCACGCGTGGGTTTGAGCCCGAACAGTCCGCAGCAGCTCGCGGGGATCCGGATCGAGCCGCCGCCATCGCTGGCGTGCGCGATCGGGACGAGTCCGGCCGCGACGGCACACGCTGCGCCGCCGCTCGAGCCGCCCGGCGATCGCGCGGGGTCGTAGGGATTTCTCGTCGGCGGCCAACCCAGCGGCTCAGCGGCTGGCAGGATCCCGAGCTCGGAGGTGTTGGTCCGCGCGACGATGATGAATCCCGCAGCGCGCAAGCGCTCGATCAGGTAGCTATCGTGATCGTCGCGAATGCCCGCCGTTCGGAGCGGGCGCAACCCGCCGGTCTGAATCGCACCATGGATCGGAGCGCCCAGATCTTTGACGGCGATCGGCACACCGCGAAACGGTCCCGGCGGCGGGTCCGCGGCAGCCGCACGCGCCTCGTCGAACAGCCGCACGGTGATCGCGCCGAGCTCCGCGTTGTGGAGCTCGATCCGAGCGATCGCTTGCTCGACCAGCTCGCGCGGCGAGATCTCGTTCGCGCGGACCAGCTCGGCCGTCGCGGTGGCGTCGAGGCTGGATAATGAATGTGCGGCGGAAGTGGGCGCGCGCATGGGGAGGAGAGGGTATCTCGAGAGGCGAGCCGTGTCCGAAGGCCGCGGCCAACGCGGACCCGATGCGGGACGCCCGATGCCCGGCGCATCGACGCCCGATGCCCTGCACTTGCCCTGGCACTTCCACGTGCACGAGCTCACCGGCATCTGGCACTTCGCCCCTGCACACCTCCACTCCGAGGGGCTTGCCCGTGCAGGCGGGGTGCAGGCGCCTACGTTCGAAGCCGGATGACGTCCGGCGCCCGCGACCCCTGTTATAAACCCTCCCCATGGATAGGTTCCTCGCGGGCAAGCGCGCGCTGGTCACCGGCGGTGGTCGCGGCATCGGAGCGGCGATCGCGCGACGGCTCGCCCAAGCAGGTGCGCACGTGACGGTCTGGGGGCGCACGCGCGGTGACCTCGATACGATCGCCGGCGAGCTCGGTGGCGGCGCAGCCACCGTCGATCTGCTCGAGCGCGCGAGCACCGATCGCGCCCTCGCCGACGTCGGTCAGATCGATGTGCTGGTCAACAATGCCGGTGCCGCCGAGAGTGCATCGCTCGATCGGACCACGGACGCGGTCTGGGACCGGATCATGGAGCTCGACGCCACGGCGCCGTTCCGGCTCACCCGCGCGCTGGTACCCGGCATGGCGAAGGCAGGGTGGGGACGTGTCATCAACATCGCCTCGAACGCCGGCGTATCCGGCTACGGGTACACGTCCGCGTATTGCGCCGCGAAGCACGCGATGGTCGGGATGACCCGAGCGCTCGCCATCGATCTGGCACGCACGGGCGTGACGATCAACGCGCTGTGCCCCGGATGGGTCGAGACGCAGATGGTCGAACAGGCGGTCGCGCGGATCGCCCACAAGACCGGGCGCAGCGCGGACGAAGCACGCGCCTCGCTCTCGGCGATGAGCCCGCAGCGCCGGATGATCGAGCCCGACGAGGTCGCGCATGCGGCGCTGATGTTGTGCGATCACGCTGCGCGAGGCATCCACGGTCAAACGATCGTGATCGACGGCGGCGCGGTGCTCAAATGAGCGCGACCGAGATCATCGTCTCCGAGTGGCCTGCGCCCAGGGGCTATGCGAACGGACGGTTTGGCGACGGTCGGCTGGTGCACGTTGGCGGGCAGATCGGTTGGAACGCGGATGGCGTGCTTGCATCGGCGAGCACGCCGCACGAGACGTTCGTCGCGCAGTTCGGTCAGGCGCTCGACAACGTGATCGCCGTGGTGCGTGCCGCGGGTGGCTCGCCCACGGATCTGGCGTCGATGACCGTATTCGTCACCGACATGGCCGCGTATCGCGCCACGCGCAAGGAGCTCGCGGCGATCTGGAAGCTGCGCCTGGGTAAACATTTTCCCGCGATGGCGCTGGTCGCTGTGACCGCGCTGTTCGAGCCCGACGCGGTCGTCGAGATCCAGGCGATCGCACACCTCGGAGTCACGCCATGACCTTGCCTGCACCCAGCTCGTTTTCGATGACCCTCGAGCGCGGGGTCGTCACGATCACGCTCGATCGCCCGAATCGGCTCAACGCGTTGACCTTCGAGGTCTATCGCGAGCTCGCCGAGACGTTCGAGACGCTGGATCAATTCGACGACGTCCGCGCCATCATCATCACCGGGCGCGGCCGGGGGTTCTGTTCGGGTGGCGATCAGGAGGACATCATCAAGCACCTGCTCGGGCGCGACACGCCCGCGCTGCTCGCGTTCACGCGTGCCACCGGCAGGTTGATCAAGGCGATGCGCAGCTGTCGCCGGCCGATCGTTGCCGCGATCAACGGCGTCGCGGTCGGCGCAGGCGCGGTGATCGCGTGCGCGGCGGATCTGCGGATCGCCGCCGCCAACGCGCGGTTCGGGTTCATCTTCCCGCAGGTCGGACTCTGCGGCGCCGACATGGGCGCGACCTATTTACTGCCGCGGATCGTCGGGCTCGGCCACGCCACCGAGCTGATGATGTTCGGCGACATCATCGACAGCGAAGCTGCGCTCAAGATCGGCTTGGTCAACCGCGTGGTTGCCGATGGCGATGCCGCGGTGACGCTCGCGCGCGAGTGGGCCGCACGGCTCGCTGCGGGTCCGGCGTTCGCGCACGCGATGACCAAGCAAATGATCGAGAGCGAGCACACGATGGGCCTGGCGGAGGCGATCGAAGCCGAAGCCCAGGCGCAAGCGCTGTGCATGCAGCATCCGGACTTCGCCGAGGCGCACGCCGCGTTCGGGGCCAAGCGACCGGCGAAGTTCCGTGGAGCGCCCGAGTGAAGCTGTCGAGCGATGACCTCACGATGTTCTTCGGGGAGCAGCATCGTGCGCTCGCCGAGCGGTTGCGCGGGCTCGGTGGTCAGTTCGAGGCCATCGAGCAGCCGGCGGGTCATCCCGACGAGCACGCGCGCGATCGCGCTGCGGCGGCGGCACTCGGATCCACCGGCCTGTTCGAGCTCGCGGTGCCCACCCAGACGATCGACACGCGCGCGCTCTGCCTCGTACGCGAGATGCTCGGCTATGTCTCGCCGCGCGCAGATTCGATCTTCGCGGTGCAGGGGCTCGGCACCCACGCGATCGTGCTCGCCGGTAGCCCGGCCCAACGCACACAGCTCGCACGGTTTGTCAGCGGTGACGGCGTTGCGGCGTTTGCGCTCACCGAACCGGACGCCGGTTCCGACGTCGCCGCGATCGCGACCCGCGCCGTGCCAGCGGGTGGCCGCTATCGGCTCGATGGCGAGAAGCTGTTCATCTCGAATCTCGGGATCGCCGATCACGCCACGGTGATCGCCACGACCGCGCCGGACCGCGGCGCCGCGGGGCTGACCGCGTTCTGGATTCCGCTCGATGCATCCGGCGTGACCGTCACGCCGATGGCCGCGATCGCCGCACATCCGATCGGTGCGCTGTCGCTGCGCGGCGTCACGGTCGACGAATCGGCCCGGATCGGCGCCGAGGGGCAAGGCATGAAGCTCGCGATGCAGACGCTCGACGCGTTTCGCGTCTCGGTCGGTGCGGCAGCCGTCGGCATGGCGCGCCGCGCACTCGACGAGGCGATCGCGTTCGTGACCAGCCGGCGCCAGTTCGGCAAGCCGCTCTCCGATCAGCCGATGGTGCAAGGCCATCTTGCCGACATGGTGCTCGACCTCGACGCGGCACGGTTGCTCGTGCTCCGCGCCGCACATCGTAAGGACACCGTCGGCGGCAAGGTGACGACCGAGGTTTCGATCGCCAAGCTCGGCGCGACCGAAGCCGCGAGCCGGGTCATCGATCGCGCGGTCCAGCTGCTCGGCGGACGCGGCGTGATGGCCGGTGCCATCGTCGAGCAGCTCTATCGTGCGATTCGCCCGCTGCGGATCTACGAGGGTACCAGCGAGATCCAGCGGACGATCATCGGCAGAGCCATCGTGCAAGGCGCAGCGTCATGACTCACATCGAGCTTCCGGAATCCTTCAATCTGGCTGACTACTTCCTGTTCGATCGCGAGCGCGAAGGCCTCGGTGACAAGCTCGCGCTGCGCTGGGGTGACCGTAGCTGGAGCTACGCGCAGGTCGCCGAGCGATCGCGTGCGCTGGCGCGGTGGTTCGTCGATCGCGGCGTCGTGCCCGGCGAGCGCGTCTATATCGTGCTGCCCGATACGCCGGCGTTTGCGTGGAGCATTTTCGGGACGCTCGCCGCCGGTGGTGTGGTGACGATGGGCAATCCGATCGCACCGCCCGATGACCTGCGCTACGTGCTGGACTATGTCCGGGCGACCGAGCTGATCACGACGCCGGCGGTGGCGGCGGCGCTGGCGACACGATTCGGTAGCCTGCCGCATCTGCGCGAGATCCTGCTGTCGCCCGATGCCGCGACCGGCAGCGACGTCGAGCTGACGAGCGATCCGCCGCCACAGCTCGCCGGCTGCCGCGCGCGTGTCACATCGCTGCACGCGGCGATCGGACAGGGCCGTGAGCTGACGGCAGCGCTGCCCGCGATCAACCGCGACGATCACGCGATCTGGCTGTTCACGTCAGGCTCGACCGGGCGCGCCAAGGCAGCGATGCACAGCCATCGCGACTTCGCGTTCAACACCGAGGTCTATGCCAGGCGAACCGTCGGCTATCGCGCCGATGACGTCACGGTCAGCGTACCTCGGCTGTTCTTCGGCTACGCGACCGGAACGAACCTGTGGTTCCCGTTTGCCGTCGGGGCCACCGTGGGCCTGTTCAGCGAGCGTCCGACCGCCGAGAGCGTGGCAGACGCGATCGCACGCTACCGGCCCACGATCGTGACCAACGTGCCGACGATGCTTGGCAAGTTGCTCGATCTCGACGATGAGCGCCGGGCCGCTGGATCGCCGGGGCTGGACCTGTCGTCCGTGCGGTTTCATCTGTCCGCAGGCGAGGCGCTGCCAGAGCCGCTGCTGCGGCGATTCGTCGATCGATTTGGCGGGGAGGTCTACGACGGCATCGGCAGCGCGGAGATGTTTCACATCTACTGCTCGAATCGCCCCGGCGACGTGATGCCCGGCTCGCTCGGGCGCGCGGTCGAGGGCTACACGCTCGCGATCCTGCCCGAGGAAGCCGAGGACCCGGGATGTGCCCCGGTGCCGCCCGGTGAGATCGGTGTGCTGTGGGTCAAGGGCGACAGCGTGGCGCACGGCTACTTCCTGGATCGCGAGAAGAGCTGGAAGACGTTCCACGGTCACTGGTGTCGCACCGGCGATCTGTTCCGGATCGACGAGCGCGGCTATCTGTGGTTCTCGGGACGCGCCGATGATCTGTTCAAGGTCGGTGGCATCTTCGTCGCCCCGCGAGAGGTCGAGGACTGCCTGCTCGCACATCCGGCGGTTTCGCAAGCCGCGGTGATCCCCGGCGATGATGGCGGGCTGACCAAGCCCAAGGCGCTGGTGGTCGTGCGCCCCGACGCGCGCGGCCGTACCGAGGACGCGATCGCAAAGCGCGCGCTGTCCGACGAGCTCAAGCGTCACGTCCAGCAACGGCTGTCCAAGCACAAGTACCCGCGGTGGGTGCTGTTCGTCGATGAGCTCCCGAAGAACGATCGCGGCAAGGTCGACAAGAAGCTGTTGATCGAGCTCGAGAGTCGCGGCGAGCTGGGGAGCGAGCCGTGAGCCACGGCCGCGAGAAGTTTCTCGCGCGGCACACCACGGCGACGCTGCGCGCGCTGCTCGATGGCAAGGCGCCCGTCGTCGCGCTGATTCCGGTCGGTTCGACCGAGCCGCACGGCCCGCATCTCGGGCTCGGCACCGACGTCGTGATCTCGGCCGCGGCGTGCGTGCGCGCTGCCGAGCTGTTCGATGCGAAGGGGCCGCTCGTCGCGGTGATCGCACCCGCGCTGTCGTATGGCGTGACCGAGTGTGCGACCGGATTCGCCGGTGCCGTGTCGGTTCCTGCCGACGTGCTGACGAGCTACGCCGCTGCGGTGTGCGACGGCCTGCTCGCGCAGGGCATCCGGCACGTGTGTTTCGTCAATAACCATCTCGAGCCCGCGCACGACGCCGCGATCCGCGCGGTGCTCACCGGCCGCGAGCGCAAGGTCAGCGTGGCGTGTCCGTTGACGAAGAAGTGGGCGCGCACGCTATCGGCTGAATTCAAGAGCGGTGCGTGTCACGCCGGGCAATACGAGACTTCGATCATGATGGCCGCGGCGCCGGAGATGGTCGACGAAGCCATGCGCGGCGTCCTCACGCCCGTAGCGATCAGCTTGTCCGAGAAGCTCAAGGCCGGTGTCACCACGTTCGCGGCCATGGGCATGGAGCTCGCGTATGCCGGCGATCCGGCCGCCGCGACCGTCGCCGAGGGTGAGCAGTTGATCCTGCGGCTCGCCGAGATGGTCGTCGGCGAGGTGCGCGACGCGTTCGGCCTGCCTGTGTGACGAGGCGGACGAGGAAACGCCAAGGCGCCAAGCCACCAAGGTGGTGGTTCGGTGCCTATGTCCGGCCAGGGGGCAATAGCCGCGCGGGCGGAAGGCCACCAGCGCGCTCGCGTAGGAAGAACGCGCGAGCGCTGCGATCGAACAACCGGCATGCGCCGGCACCTGCGCCGACCGCGGTGCCGCATGCGATCGCGCTCATCAAGGTGGCGCCGAGCGCACCTCCCATGGACACGGGCAGCAGCAGGCCGAATAGAATGCCGCCCGCCAGCACGGCGATGGGCGGCGCGAACATCACCTTCGCGGCTCGGCGCGTCGGAGCCTCTTGCGCCCAGTCGAGCTCGCACAGCTGACAGCGCACGCCAGGCTCGAGCGCGTGCCGCCGACATTGCGTCATCGTGCAGCGTCCGCACCGCGTGACGGGGTCTCGGAAACATTCCTCGCAGCGTCGAACCCCCATGGTCCTACTGTCCCCGGACACCGCGGGTCTCGCAAGGCCGAACACGAGGTGTGTCCGGCGGTCACATCCCGATGCCGGCCAGCCAGCCGAGATCGTGGGTGTTATGGTCTGCGGGACTCGGCGGGAGCTGGGACGGCGCGAGGTGCTCGGCTATTCCTTGATGCCGTGCTTCTGCTTGATCTGATCGAGCACCTTCGCGTACTCGACGTCCCACGCCTGCGTGCCTTCTTCGAGGTTCTTGATCCGATCGCGGACCTCTTGATCGATCGCCTCGTCCACCTGCATGTGCTTCTTGCAGACGTCCTTGATCTTGCGGCGCAGGATCGCGTCCTCCGCGAACACCTCGTCGATGTGGCGCGATGACATGAACGCTTCGAGCATCTGGTTCGCGATCCACGCGAGGCCCTCTTCACCGAGGCCGAATTCCTTCTGATCGGCGAGCTGGCGCTTGGTGCGGCCTAGGTGCGAGTAGGGCAGGCCTCGGATCTCGAGGATGTCCTTCGCGCGCTCGGTCAGCTCCTTGTCGACGCGGATGTATTCTTTGAGAACCGCCGCTGCATCCAGCTGGGCTTCATTGCCGTCACTGACCTCGATGTCACCCGCCTGAGTCAGAGTCGTGATGATCTCGGCCGCGATGGTGTCGACCTTCCCGGGATACAGTCTCATTTCCGCGGCACTGTAGGGGCCGAACGCCCCACATGCAAGGCACGTGGCAGACTCTCGCTGGGATTTTCTCGTCGATGTGCACGATCGCTCTGTTGCTCGATACCGTGGCTGGTTCGCCGCTCGTGGTCGCGGCGAACCGTGACGAGCTCTACGCTCGTCCGACGCGTCCACCCGAGCGGCTCGGCCCTGGAACCATGGGCGGTGTCGACGAGGTTTCGGGTGGAACCTGGCTGGCGATCCGGCGCGATGGTCGATTCGCCGCGGTGACGAATCAACGCGTGGCGACGCCACCGCCCGTTGGCCTGCGGTCGCGCGGACTGGCGGTTCGCGAGCTCGTCGAGGCGAGTGATCCGGATGGTTACGTTGCGCGGCTCGATCCTTCGCAATACGCGAGCATGAACTTGGTCTGGGGCGATGCACGAACGGTCTCGGTCGCGTACACCCGGCACGATCAGCGATCGCTCGAGGTCGAGCGACTCGGAGCCGGTGTGCACGTGCTCTGCAACGATCGGCTCGGAGCGCCAGGATTTCCACGCGGTGAGCGATTGCGCTCGGTGATCCAATCAGCGATCGCCCGCGGGCTTGCGTGGCCCGCGCTGCAGCCGGTGCTCGAAGCAGCGCTCGGCGACCACGCCAAGCAGGCGACAGGAACCGTTCCCGCTCAGGTCCCTGCCGAGCTCGCGCACGAGCTCACCGCGATCTGCATTCACACCTCGAGGTACGGCACGCGATCCGCATCGGTCATCGCGGCGTCACCCGATCGCGTGTTGAGCTATCGCCATGCCGACGGCCCACCGTGTACGGCACCGTTCATCGAGCTCGTCGCGCAACTGGAGGCAGCATGACCGAGCCACGTCCTCGCAAGCTGGTGGTCGCCGGATTGATCGTCGGCAGCGATCGCCGGATCTTGATCAGCCAGCGCCGTGCCGATCAGACGCTGCCGCTGCAATGGGAGTTTCCCGGCGGGAAGGTCGAGCCCGGCGAAGCGCCCGACGCGGCGCTGGCTCGTGAGCTCATGGAGGAGCTCGGCGTTCAGGTCGTGGTGGGCCGGATCTGGGACGTGCTGTTCCATGCGTACCCGGCGTTCGACCTGGTGATGCTGGTGTATGCCTGCCGGCTCGATGCAGCGGCGCAGCCTCGCGCGGTGGAGGTCGCCGACTTCGCGTGGGCACGCAGCGACGAGCTTCCGCAATGGGACATCCTGCCTGCGGACCGGCCGCTGGTCACCCGGCTGGTTGCCGAGGGGCCGCCCTAGCTGCCATGCGCCACCTGGACACCGTCGCAATCTGCGCATCGAGTGCGGGTGAGTAGTGGCGTTGATTGACCCTCTCTCTCCGGCCTGCCTACAATCGCGGTGATGGAAGGCCGTGCCAAGGTCACCAAAGAAGTCCTGTGCGAAGAGGCCCGGTTCATCCTCGCGAATGTGATGGCCGAGGCGCGCTACGGCCGCCAGAACCGTTACGACGACATCCGGCGGGTGTGCGAGGGGGCCGTGTCGATTCCGTTTGCTGAATACGTCGGGTTCCTCGAGAAGTCCGGCTATTTGCGGCACGATCGCGAGAACGAGACGCTCGAGGTGAGCCCAGACGGCGAGACCGTGGTCAACGGCGGCAGCCTCGCCGAGTTCACCGACCGCGCAGTGAGCCACTTCAAGAAGCTGCGGCAGAGCCGAGCGATCGCGGTGCCGAACGTATCGATGGGAGGAACGTCGTCAGCGATGACCAGCCAGGCGACGGGGCTTCGCGATCCGTTGCGCGATTCCGCGAGCGAGCTGACCGGGATGGGCCGCAAGGATCCCAAGCTGACGAATTCAGCCGGCCGCTCGAACGCAGCGATCGGTGGGGAGATCCTCTCGATGGAGGGCGATCGCTACGAGAAGCTCGCCCAGATCGGGTCGGGTGGCATGGGCACGGTCTATCGCGCACGTCAGGTCGCGCTCAATCGCGAGGTCGCGCTCAAGGAGATCCGAGATCTGTTCGGATTCTTCAGCGACGATCAGCGCAACGAGATCGTTCGGCGATTCACCGATGTCGTTCGCGCGTGGGGCAACCTGGCGCATCCCAACATCCTGCCGATCCACGACGTCAATCTGTACAGCGAGTTTCCAAACCTGGTCACCGAGCTCGCGTCCAACGGGTCGGCGCGGCGCTTGATCAACGACGCCGAGGAGATTCCCGTCGAGCTGGTGTTCAAGTACCTGCTCCAGACCCTCCACGCGTTGCGCGCGGCCCACGCACAGAAGGTGTATCACCGGGGCCTCAAGCCCGAGCAACTGCTGATCGACGGCTACGGAAACCTCAAGGTCTCTGACTTCGGCTTCTCGCGGATCGTCGAGCGCGATCACGCAGTGATCCGCCAGATCTACGTCGGCATGGGCAACGTCGCGTACATGGCTCCCGAGCTCTACACCGATCCGCAGAGCGCGGGGGCGCAAGGTGACATCTACGCGCTGGGCATCATCTTCTACGAGCTGCTGACCCGGAAGCTGCCGGGCCGCCGGTCGCCGATGCCGTCACAGATCAACCCGGCGATGCCCAAGGGCGTCGACGATATCTTCGACAAGATGACGCGCGATTCGCGCGACGAGCGCTACGCGACCGTCGACGACATCCTCGACGACATCGACAAGCTCGACGGCGTCGAGGGGCTGCTCTATCGCAAGAATCAGGTCGTGGTCGGTGATGGCCCGCTGTCCTCGATCAAATTCAAGCCAGGGGCCGCGGAGCCGCTGGTGGGAACGCCGGTCGAACCGGAAGCCGAGGAGGATCCCGACAAGAAGGGCCACCGGCCGTATTCGTTCCAGCAGCGCCGCAACAAGAAGCTGTAACCCCGCCGGATCGGGCCAAGCCACGACGATGTACGAAACCGACGAGGGCATTCTCGAGGCCGAGCTCAAGCGGCTGCTGTTCAAGACCCTTCAGATGTATCGGTTCTCGAGCTCGCTCGACTTCGAGGATCTGGTCTGGGACCTCGATCTCGATCGCGACGAGCGGTCGCGTCTGGATCCGCCGGTGATCGTGAACGCGGTGATCGGTCCGCGGCAGATCGTGCTTCAGCTGGTGCGCGGCCAGGTGCGTTACTGGCTGACCTCGGAGCGCGATCCGCTCGCGCAGGCATACACCGCCGATACCGAGATTGGCGTCGTCACGTCGGCCGAGGACGCTGCGGCACTGTGCGCCGAGTTCCTCAACTCCGACGTGCCACCGTGCGATCTGGTCACGCCGCGGTTCGCCGGTGGGATGCCGCTGGGCCGCCGGCATTAGGGGCTGTCCGATCGCGCGTGCGCGGGCAGCGCTGTGATCGGTGCTCGCTCGGTGCTCGCTCGGTGCTCGCCCAGTGCTCGAGCGGCGAGATCGGTGTTGCGACCTCCACTGCCAGGCGCACCACGCTGCGCACCGGAGATGATCCCGGGATCTGCTCGAGTGCGACGGCCGACGACGATCGATCGAGTTGGCGTAGATTGGCGAGGTGAGGGATCAAGCTGCGCAAGCGCGCGTCGAACTGTGGAAGCTGTCCTTGCTCGACCTGTCGATCAGCAATCCGTTGCTGGCGGCGGTCGATCGATTGCACGAGCTGCCGCTGGCCGGTGTCGACCCCGTGCAGCTCGCGCGGGCGCTGGCGCATGGTGGAGTGTTCGGGTTCGAACCGGGATGTGATCCGGCTCCGCTCGAGTCGACGTGGCTGCGCGTTCCGCTCGCGTCCAGCGAGCTCGGTCGCCGACTGCTCGCGATGTATCGTGTCGCGGCCGCGCAGCTCACGGATCGCGGCGAGCACGTGGTGTGGCTCGGTCTGGGCTCGCTGATCTGGTGCGACGCCAACGGCGAATCGCACAGCGCGCCGCTCGCGCTGTGGCCGGTGGAGCTCGAGCGGATGCTGAGCCCGGGGGCGGGGAGCGAGCACGCCTCGCTGCGGCTGATCTCTGCACATGATTCGATCGAAGGCGTAAAGCCATGCGTGAACCACACGCTGATCGAGAAGCTGCGCCGCGACTTCGATCTCGTGCTCGCGGAGATCGAAGGTCCGCTCGATCTCGAAGCCGTGCTGTCCGCTGCCGACGGCATCGTGATGAGTCGAGCGGGCTGGCGCGTCGATCGCGAGGCGCGGCTGGCGATCTACTCGTCCAGCGAGATCGCGATCTGGCGCGACCTCGAGCTGGTGACGGCTTCGCTCACCGGGCTCACCGGGCTCACCGGGCTCACCGGGCTCACCGGGCTCGCTGGGCTCACGGGATCGCCGGTGCTCGAGCATCTGGTCAGCGACCAGCGCGCGCCCTTTGATCAGCCCTCGCCAGCGGCCGGCGCCGCGACGCATCCGGCAGGGTCGGGCGACGTCAACGCGCCGCTCGATGCGGATAGCAGCCAGCTCGCGGTGGTCGCCGCCGCGGCCACGGGTGCGAGCTTCGTGGTACAGGGCGGCCCGGGCACCGGGAAATCGCAGACCATCGCCAACGTCATCGCCAACGCGGCGAGCCAGGGCAAGTCCGTCCTGTTCGTGTCCGACAAGGTAGCGGCGCTCGATACCGTGCATCAGCGGCTCACGGCGGTCGGCCTCGGCGAGTTTTGTCTGCCGCTCCACGCGCGACACGCGAACCGTCGCGCCGTGGTCACCCAGCTGGGCCGCGTCGTGGAGCGTGCGTTTCGACCGGGCGCCGGACCATCCGGTGATGACGCGAGGCTCAACGAGCTCCGCGCCGCGCTCGACGCACACGTCGCCGCGATGCACAGGGTCGGTCCGTTCGGCCGCTCGCTGCACGACGTGATCGGCCGGCTGGTCGAGCTCCGTACCAGCCCGCGCGCGAACCTCGCAGAGCCCGATGCGGTCGGCCTCGATCGCGCAACGTTCGAGCGTCGCAAGGCGCTGGTGGAGCAGCTCGCCGCGACCGCGTTGCCGGTCGAGCCGGTGGCCACCCATCCGTGGCGGGCGTCGACGCTGACCAAGGATGCGGCCGCAGATGTTCGCAGCCGCGCGATGGCCGCGCTCGACGAGATGGCGCAAGCGGTCACGGCGCTGGGCGGTGCGGTGACCGAGCTATCGAAGCTGATGCCCGGGATCGTCACGCGCACGCCGGACCAGCTGCGCGCGCTCGGCACGCTGTCAGCGGTTGCCGCGCGCTCGCCGCGGCCAGGCGCGGAGCTCGTCACCCAGCTCAAGGACGGGCGAAGCGAGGACATCGGATCGCGGATCGCGTTGATCCGCGCCCGCGGTACCGGCACGGTCGAGATTCCACGCGATCCGCTCGCGTTCCTGGCGCTCGCCACCCGTCATCGCGCGCTCGCCGAAGAGGTCGATGAGGTGTTCACCCCGGCGGTGTGCGAGCTCGATGCCTCGACCCTGTGGGGGCAGCTCCGCAAGTGGAGCACCAGCATCGGGCCGCTGCGGTTCGTCGCGCTTCGCAACGCGCGTGCCGAGGTCCGTGGTGCGGCGATCGAAGGTCAGCTAGTCACCGATGCCTCGATGGTGGTCGCGCTCGAAGCAGTGATCGCCGAGCGGGCATGTCGTACGGCGTTGCTTGCCGCAGCCGAACCGGCAAGGCGCTGGTTTGGCGACCTCGGTGCCACCGCGGTGGATGTCACGGATCTCGATCTCGAGAAGCTCGACGCCGCGGTCAATTGGTCGGCGGAGCTGCGCCGCGCGTTCGACGGCGTCCAGCTCGGAGGCGGCGAGGGCGCCCGGATCCTCGCCTGGCGATCCCTGGTCGCGCTGGTCGCGGGCGGCCCATCGGAGACCACCGGGTCGGTCGATCTCGCGCCGTTCACGCGCGTCGCGATGGCCGTCGCGCGATGGATGCAGGCGCTCGAGCGGCTCTCGAACACCATCGGGATCACGGTCGAGGCGCTCGGCGCCGGCGATGATCACCTGCCGGCCGTGCAGGAGCGCGTCGAGACCATGCGCCACGCGATCGACTCGCTGGCGAGCTGGGTCGCATTTCATGCGGCCCGGTGCGAGGCGAAGATCGCGGGTGTCGATCCGTCGATCAATGCGATCGAGCGGGGCGACCTCGGTGCGGCAGAGCTCGCCCACGCGTGGGAGCGCGCGACGCTGCTCGCATGGGGCGATGCCGAGCTGGCGGCGCTGCCGGCGCTGTCGCGGTTTCATGGCGCAGCGCACCACGCCCAGGTGTCGGCGTTCACCGATCTGGATCGCGGTTCGCTGGCGCTGGCGCGTGCACGAACGCTGGTCCGGCTGGCCGAGCGCGTGCCGCAATACATCGCTCCGAAGGGCTCCGGTACAGGTACCGAGCCAAGCGACGAGCTCGGGACGCTGATGCGAGAGGTCAAGCACGACTCGCGTCTGGCGCTGCGCGAGCTGTTCGCGGCGCTCCCTACCGTGCTGCCCAAGCTGGCGCCGGTGATGATGATGACGCCGGCTGCGGTGGCGCGATACCTCGATCCGGCGCTGCCGAAGTTCGACCTGGTTATCTTCGACGAGTCGTCGCGGCTGCCGATGGTGTGTGCGATCGGCGCGATCGCGCGCGCCAACGCGGCGATCGTCGTGGGGGATTCGCAGCAACTGCCGCCACCGCGATTTGCATCGCGCGATCCGGGGCTGGTCAGCACGCTCGGCGGTTCGCCTGGTCCGGCGACCGTCGAGGTAGAGAGTGTGCTCGATGCATTCCTCGCGGCGCGGATGCCCGAGCTCGCGCTCACCTGCCACTACCGCAGCAAGCAGGAGGATCTGATCGCGTTTGCCAATCAGCACTACTACGGTGATCGGCTGGTCGTGTTACCGGCCGCGGGTCACTCGCAGGAGCTCGGCGTGTCGTGGCGGCGGGTCACCGGGACTGCCGTGGCGGGAGCGAATCTGATCGAAGCCGAAGCCGTGGTCGCCGAGGTGATGTCGCGGCTGCGCGATCCGTCGCAGCGTACGCGGTCGCTGGGCGTCGCCACGCTATCGCGCGCCCAGCAGGTGGTGATCGAGACCTTGCTCGACGAGGCGCTCGCCGCCGAGCCATTCCTGGCGGCATCGCTCGAGCCGCGCGATGTGTCCACCGATGCCGCGCGAGGACCTTTCGAGCCGGTGATCGTACGGACGCTCGATGCGTTCCAAGGTGAAGATCGCGACGTGGTGCTGCTGTCGGTCGGGATTGCTCCGAGCGAGCTGGCATCCGAGCCGGCGCATCCCAGCCAGCTCGAGCTCGGCGCACTGGGCGAGCCAGGTGGCGAGCGCTGGATCGCCGTGGCAACGACGCGTGCGCGCGAACAGCTGGTGGTGTTCTCGAGCGTCAGCCCGGAGGAGTTGGAGGCCGCGGATGCGTTCTCGCGCGGCGCGCGCGATCTCGCCGCGCTCCTGGCGTTTGCGCGCGCTGGCGGCGGTGCCTCGCGCGCCGAGCTCGCGCCTCGGCCGCCGGCGAGCCCGGTCACTGCGGCGATCGCACGCGCGCTCACCGAGCGCGGTTGGACACTGCGCCATCAGGTGGGATGCGGGCCGTATCGTATCGACCTGGCCGTGGTCGACCCACGCGACCCGGACCGCTACGTCCTCGCGATCGAGCACGACGGCGCGTGTTACGCCGCAAGCGGCACCGCGCGCGATCGCGATCGGTTGCGAACGCAGATGTTGGCGCAGCTCGGCTGGCGGACGCACCGCATCTGGACCCTCGACTGGTGGCTCGACCCCGAGCGCGAGATCAATCGCGCGCATGCCGCGATCGTCACGTCGGTCGCGGCCTCACGACAGCGCCGTCCGGTCGTGCCCGCGCCACGGGTGGCGCGCACCACGAGCTCGGTCGCGGCGGGCTCGAAGCCGGTCGAACAGCCACCGCAACCATCGCAACCATCGCAACAACAGGTCGCCGCGATCGCCGAGGGGTCGGGGCCAAACGATGCGGTCGCGGCCGTGGGCTCGACGGGGTCTGCGCCGTCGTCGGCGCCGTTGCGAATCGCGCGTGGCTCGATCCCGATCGGTCCATACACCGTGGCCGCCATTCCGGCCGGGCGACGCTCGCCCGATGATCTGTTCGCGCCCAAGCATCTGGCCGAGCTGAGCAAGGTCGTCGAGCAGGTGCTTGCGGCCGAGGCGCCGATGACGATCGAGCTGCTCGCGCGGCGCGTCGGTGCGTACTTCGGCATCGGCCGGGTGACCCAGCGGGTCACCGATCAGGTGCGGTCGGCGCTCGAAGGCCGTGGCCGGTGGGGCGAGGAGCAAGGCGTCGTCTGGCGGCTCGATCAGGACCCGACGGGGGTCCCGCCGGTGCGGGTCGCTGGTCACGTTGCTGCCGGGCGCCGTGAGATCGATGAGGTGCCGCTCTCGGAGGTCGCGGCTGCGGTGCGGATCGTCGTCGAACGCGCTGGCGGCATCGCGACCACCGATCTGGTGCGCGATACTGCTCGCTTGCTCGGGTTCGCGCGGATCACCGATCGGGTGACCGATCGCGTCTCGCGTGGGCTTCACCAGGCGACCGTCTCGGAGCTGATCCAGATCTCCGAGGGCAAGGCCTTCTTGCCGGCCGGCGTCGCGCGGTAGCTGCGTTACCGAGTGATCACACGCGCGTCAGGAGCGCTGGCGATCTCGCGCTTCGCCTGCCGGCTTCGATGGATGCCGTGAACCACCATGCCCATTCCGCCGAACATCGCTCCGGTGAACACGATGATGAGTGGGCTGCCCGACGCGGCCATGAGCGCGGTCACGACGATGCCCCCTACCGCGAGGACCGCCCCGAGTCGCGCCTCCTGAGCACCACTCGCGATCACGGCTTCCAGCTCCTCGCGGGTGAGGTGCTCCGACATGCGCGGCTGACCGCCTTGGGCAATAGCCATCTGCGAATGGATGACGCATCGAGCGCATCGCCACCCGTGCCCCGTCATCTCCATCGACGATGAGTCACACTGCTGGCCACAGAACGCGCAGGCGTCGGTCGGCACGGGAACACTCTACACCCGCACCCGGGCGGCAGCTGCCACCGCGACGAGTGAGGCGTCACTCGGGTGTCCGGGCTTCACTTGGTTGGGCTTGCTGGCCCCCGCCACCTCCACGTGCACTGCAGAGGTAATACGCGCACGTGCGGGCGATCGCGCGCCAGGCTCGGCGAAGGCAGCCCCGCTCACACCGCGCGCAGCGCCGTCTTCTTCGGCGGGATGCGCTCGGGCTCGGGAGGCCAGTCCGGGTTACGGAGGTACTGCCACAGGCCCGCTGCGAACCCGGCGCCATGCGACGCGTGGAGCACCGGGAAGATCGCCCACACGGTGGGAATCGCCGACGAGCCAGCCTTGCTACCGACGCGGATCGCTTCGGCGCCGGTCGCGAGCGCGTAGGTGGCAAATGCCGTGGGCGCGAACGGCCATAGCGGTGGGAGCGCAAGCATGGCCGCGGCGCCGCTGACCATCAAGAACGGCAGCAACGGGCGGACCGACGGGAACTTGCCGAGCTTGAGCAAGGTGCGAGCGCGGCCGCGGCCGTACTTGTAGTACTGCGTCGCGAGCGCCTTGAACGAATCGCGCGGGAAGTAGTGCACGACGATGTCACGCGATAGATAGATCTGGCCGCCGGTCTCGAGGATGCGCTGGTTGAGCTCGGCGTCCTCGTTGGTGATCGCGAGCGGATCCCAGAGCCCCACGGTCTCGAACACCCGGCGGCGAAACGCGCCGAGAAACACCGTGTCGACGAACCCCTCGGCGTCCTCGGATCGGTAGCGAGCGCCCCCGACCCCGAGCGGGCTGGTGAGCGCCGCGCACAGGGCTCGCTGAAAGAACGACTTGGCCTTGGCACGCTGGGCGCCGCCGACGTTGTCCGCGCCGGTGCGCTCGAGCGTCTCGACGCACTTGCGGACGTAGTCCGGCGCGTATTCGCAGTGCACGTCCATGCGCACGATGATGTCGCCGCTGGCCTCCTTCACCAGTAGACCGAGTCCCGCGGCCTGTAGCCGTGCGGGATTGTCGATCATGCGGATCCGTGGATCCGCGGTGGTGAGCTGCGCGAGGATCTCCCGCGTGCGATCGGTGGATCGGCCGTCGGCGACCAGGATCTCGATCTGGTCGCGCGGATAGTCCTGCGCTTGCACGCTCGCGATACACGCTTCGATGTAGTTCTCCTCGTTGAAGGCGGGCATCGCGATGGTGACGCGCGGTTGCATGCGATCGATGTTACCTCCGCTGGCGAAAAGTTTCCTACGACGAACCCCTGTGGGCCACGTAGATGCCTGCGCCCAGGACCAGTGCACCGCCGAGCGCTGCCGCCAGATGAAGGGGTTCCTCCCACACGAGGGCGCCCACCGCGACCGCGACCAGCGGCTCGGCGAACGTCAACACCGCCGCACGTGCGCTGCCGATCCGGGAGAGGCCGATCGCAAACACCACGCCCGAGCCAGCGCCGATCGTCATCGCGCCCGCGGCGAGCAACCCAACACCGGATGCCGAGACCGTGGGCGCCTGGCCGATCAGCAACGGAGCGAGCACGGCGGCGGCGATCAGTGAGTGGTACGACATCGCGCGCACGGCGCCGATCCGCGTGACCAGGCGGCGGACGGTGAAGAGATTTCCCGCGTAACAGAACGCTGATGCGACGCCGAGCGCCGCGCCAAGCGTCGCGCCGGTCGTTGGCGATCGCCACGGCTCGAGGATGATCACCAGACCGATCAGCGCGATCAGCGCAGCCGGCCGCGTGCCGGGTGTCCGGATGCCATCGATGTACGGCGCGGCCAGCGCGATCAAGATCGGCGCGAGGTAGTGCGAGAGCACCGCGATCGGAACCGTGGTGTGCCACAGCGCCGCGAAGAACGTGAGCACGTTGCCCGCATCGAACGCGGCGTTCGCGAGCACCAGGCCGATCGTGCCGCGATTCCACACTGCGCGCGGCCCACGCAGCGCGAGCGGAAGCGTCACCAGGCCCATCACCGCGAACATCAGCGGTGCCGTCACCGACGCCGGCATACCGGTGGGACGAAGGAACAAGCTCCACGTGCCCCACGACGCCGCGGCGAGCGTCACCATGATCAGGCCCGCCACCATGGCCGTCGATGTTAAACACGAACGCATGGGTCGGGAGACATCGTGACGGTCCGCGCGACGCGCCGCGCCGGCGTCAGACGTTGAACAGGAAGTGCATGATGTCGCCGTCCTGCACGACGTACTCCTTGCCTTCCATACGCATCTTGCCGGCGGCCTTGATGCCGGCCTCGCTGTGGTGTTGCTCGAGGTCGGCCAGGCCGTAAACCTGCGCGCGAATGAACCCCTTCTCGAAGTCGGTGTGGATCACGCCCGCGGCTTCGGGACCGGTTGCACCCTTACGGATCGTCCACGCGCGAATCTCCTTCTCGCCCGCGGTGAAGTACGACTGCAGTCCGAGCAGGCGGTAGCACTCGCGCGCCAGCGACGCCAGCGCCGGTTCGGTAAGCCCGTACGATTGCAACAGCTCGGCGCGATCCGCATCGCCGAGCTCGGCGAGCTCGGCTTCGACCTTGCCGCACAACACGACGACGCCGGCACCTTCGCGTTCGGCGCGAGCGCGCACCTGATCGCTCCACGCGTTGCCGTTGGGCAGATCCGACTCGGCGACGTTGCAGCAGTAGAGCACCGGCTTGAACGTGAGCAGGCCGAACGTTGCGACCTGCTTGCGCTCGTCCTCGGAGAGCTCGAGCGAGCGCGCCGGCTTTCCGCCCTGCAGGTGCGCGTAGACCTTCTCCGAGAGCGCGAGCTCGGCCTTGCCTTCCTTGCTCCCGGTCTTCGCTGCGCCTTGCGCCTTCTTGACGCGCTTCTCGGCGGTCTCGCTGTCCGCGAGCGCGAGCTCGAGATCGATCACGTCGATGTCGCGCATCGGATCGACCGAGCCCGACACGTGGATCACGTTCGGATCGTCGAAGCACCGGACCATCATGAGGATCGCGTTGGTCTCGCGGATGTTGGCGAGGAACTTGTTGCCCAGGCCTTCGCCCTGCGCTGCGCCCTTCACCAGGCCAGCGATGTCGACGATCTCGACGATCGCAGGGATGATCTTCTGCGTCGGAATGAACTGCTGGATCCGCTTCAACCGAGGATCCGGGACCGGCACGACGCCCACGTTGGGGTCGATCGTGCAGAACGGATAGTTGGCGGCCTCCGCCTTGCCGGCGGTGAGGGCATTGAACACAGTGCTCTTGCCCACGTTCGGTAGGCCAACGATCCCGACGGACAGCGCCATAGCAGGGCATGCCTACCGCGTTCGCCCCGAGCTACGCAAGGTTGCGGGTCATCCCGCCGCAACCCTGAACAATCGAGGATCAACGCGGCGATAGCCGTGGCAAGGTAGCGCAGATGTACCTTCGGTGTGGTCTTGGTGCTCCCTTGGGCATGGGGAGCTTCGCGGCGGTGGGCATCGTGGCCCTCGGGCTCGGAGCCTGCGGAGAAGCCGAGGACGATCCGCCGCTGCCGTTCCCCGACAGCCTGTTCGCGATCCCCAACGCCACGGTGGTCCAGGAGGAGACCGACACGCCGGGCTACACGCACTACGTTCTTCGCTTCACCCAGCCGGTCGATCATGCCGATCCCGCGGGCCCGACGTTCGAGCAGCGCGTGTCGCTGATCCATCGCGACACCGACGCGCCGCTCATCGTCTACACCACGGGCTACGCCGATTACATCACCGACTCGCCCTCGGAGTTGACGCTGATCCTCCAGGCGAACCAGGTCTCGATCGAGCACCGCTACTTCGGCGAGTCACGTCCCGCGAATCCCGACTGGTCGAAGTTGACGATCGAGCAGATGGCGAATGATCAGCACGTCATCATCGACGCACTCCACGACGTGTTCCACGGGGCGTTCGTGACCACGGGTGCCTCCAAGGGCGGGATGACCGCGGTCTATCACCGGCGGTTTTTTCCCGATGATGTCGATGCCACGGTGCCGTATGTCGCGCCGCAGTCGTTCGGTGCTCCCGACCCGCGCTACATCGCGTTCGTCGATAACATCGGCGAGCCCACTTGCCGCAATGCCGTGCGCGCCGTGGCGACCGAGTTGCTCGCCAATCGCCGGCCGGCCGTCCTGTCGTTCGCGGAAGCCGACGCCACGGACCGCGATCTTGCCTATACCCGGATCGCGATCGGACCGGCCGTCGAATCGGCGATCGTGAGCCTCGAGTGGACGTTCTGGCAGTACTTCGGCGCGCCATGGTGCAGCGACGTCCCGGCCACAGACGCTTCCGACGCGACGCTGTGGGGATTCCTCGACATGGTCTCGCCGGTTTCCGACAACAGCGACGGAGCGATCGCGCCGTTCGAGGCCTACTACTACCAGGCGTACGCACAGCTCGGATATCCCGATAGTAGCGCTGCGTACCTGGACCCCTATCTGATGTACAGCGACGACGACTATGACCTCGCGTTGCCCGAGATCCCGGTGTTCGACGGCGGAGCGGCGATGCACGACATCGACGATTGGGTGCAGGGCGAGGGCAGCCGGCTGTTGTTCATCTATGGCCAGTGGGATCCATGGACGGGTGGACAGTTCGAGCTCGGCGACGCCACGGACTCGCTCCGGCTCGTGCAGTCGCAGGGGACGCATGGCGCCCGGATTCAGCGGCTCGCGGCGTCGGATCAGCAGGCGGTGTTCGCGAAATTGCAGGCATGGACCGGAGTCGCCCCGGTGATCTCGAGCGCTCGGCGGGCGGTGGTAGGGCCCGCGCTCCCGCGGATTCCGCCGGTCGTGTTGCGTGCGCTGCGCGCGCACCGCTGACCGCCCCGGAGCTCGACGCTGATCGCCGGTAGCCGGCGTGGTACCTTAGCGGTGTCGTGAAGAAGATCCTGGTGGTCGAGGACGATCCGGTGAACCAGATGATCCTGGCGGATTTTCTTGCGGCCAACGGGTACCAGACCGTCTCCGCATCGTCGGGGCCCGAGGGCATCGAACGCTTCGAGAACGATGCGCCCGACCTGATGCTGGTCGACGTTCAGCTGCCGCGCAAGAACGGATTCGAGCTGGTGCGCGAGATCAAGAGCCGCCCTGGTGCGAAGGTGCCGCCGATCCTGCTGATGAGCGCGGTGTACAGCGACCGCGATCAGTCGAGCAGGACGGTTCAGCTCGGAACGCTCGCCGATGGCTACTTGAGCAAGCCGTTCGACCTCGTCGAGCTGCTGGCCCAGGTTCGACACCTGCTCGGCGAGCGCTGAGCCGCAGCCGCCCGGGGCCGCGCCGACGCCGCGCCGGACCACGCACCACGCCGGACCACGCACCACGCCGCCGGTTGCGCCCCTCGCATTGCGGGCGCACGCGAAGTCGTGGTGTGGAATCCGGGCTGGTACCATCACCTCGGATGTGCACATGAAGCTGGTGGCGTTCTTCACGGCGTCGGTCGCCGAGATGGCGACGCCCGCCAATCGGCCGCGGCTTCGCACAGGGATCATGACCGGGTTTGGCTTCGCGCTCGCGTTCGGCGTGCTTGCCGCGGGCGCTGCGGTTGCCGGCTTGACTGCGTGGCGCTGGGTGTTCGTCGGGCTGATCGGCGGCAAGCTCGTGACCAACGGGCTCGCGTGGTTCGCGCTCTCGCGCGATCGGTGCGTCATGGTCACACAGGGCGTCAACTCCGTGGCCGATGTCGTCCTGCTGACGGCGGCGATGTATTTCACCGGTGGCCCGTACAGTCCGCTGCTTGCCACCTACGTGATCGTGATCGCGGTGCTATCGCTGCTGTCCAACCTCGGCGTGACGATCCTGATGGCGCTGGTCAGTCTGGCGAGCTTCGCGACGATGACCACGCTGCTCGCGACCGGCGTGCTGCCGCCGACCACAGCGCTCGGCGAGCCCGGCGTCGCGCCGAGCGTGGGATTCACGATCACGGCGATCGCATACTGTGGGTTCGTGGTCGGTGTGCCGGCGTGGTTCTCGGCCGCCACCCTGCGCAACCTTCACGCAAAGGAAGCCGACCTCGAGATGCGCACCGTGCAGCTGATCGAGGCCGCCGCGCAGCGCAGCCAGTTCGTCGCGTCGATGACCCACGAGCTCCGAACGCCGATCCACGGCGTGCAGGGGCTCTCGGACCTGATCGCCGCGGGTGTTTATGGCCCGGTGACCGACAAGCAGAAGGATGCCTGCGCGTCGATCAAGCGCAGTGCGCAGTCCCTGCTGCACCTGATCGACGACGTCCTTCACCTCACTCGCGCGGAGGCCAGCAAGATCGACGCGCATCCGGGACCGGTTGACGTCACCACGCTCGTGGAGCGCGTGACCGCATCGATCTCCTGGATGGTTGGTACCAAGTCGCTCGTGATCGATAGCGAGGTCAGCCCGGAGCTGCCGACGATCCAGTCGGATGAGCGATGGCTCGCGCACATCCTGGTCAACCTGCTCGCCAACGCCGTGAAGTTCACGCCGGAGGGTGGCCGCGTGACCCTGCGGGCGCGACCCCACGACACCGAGGTCGAGCTCGCGGTCGAGGACACGGGCATCGGGATCGCGCCCGAGGATCGCGCGCGGATCTTCGAGCCGTTTCGCCAGGGCGAGCGCGGCGATGAAAAGGGCTACGGTGGTGTCGGGCTCGGCCTGGCGCTGGTGGCCAAGCTCGTCGATCTGCTGGGCGCGCGCGTCGAGCTCGACTCGACGGTCAACAAGGGCTCGACGTTTCGCGTGATCGTCCCGGTCGTCTGGCGCGGCAGGGTGTCGGCGCACGTCTCCGGCTCGACGCGGATCCCGATCGTCCGGTAGCGCCGCAAGCGAAGCGCGTGAAACGCATGATCGCAGTCATGCGCACGGCACGCTCGTGCCAACCGTCGCTGCGCTTTCGGGTGAGTTCCCGGGCTGCGCCGCTTGCTTGGTCTCCCGGGAGACCCACGGCGACGGTGGAGATCGCCCACTCGCGTCGGACGCTCTCCGCCCGTCCGAAACGATGCACCGCTGCGCGCTCGCCACGCCCGTGAACCACCCGAGCGCGACGCTCCGCTTGGCACGCTCGTGCATCGTGCGCCGCAAGCGAAGCCCATCAAGCGCAAGAAACCTGT
>JBFWXW010000072.1:0-31262 GCA_050187075.1 Kofleriaceae bacterium
GACCGCGTTGCCGTGACCATCGCGTTTGCTGAACGGCCCGTGGCGAGCGCCACCCGTTCGTATGCAGGCTTCCTCGACCGCCGCGTACGTCTTCACACGTTAGAGCGTGGTGCCTGGAGCGCATCGCACCTGCGAATAGCCCCCGCGTCCAGCTTCGACCACCTCGATGGCTGCGATCGTTGCATGCTCGTTCCCCAGCGAGTGTTCCCATCGCCCCCATGGAAACTGCTCGCATATCGTGGAGCTGACGTTTACCGAAGAACCGGCCCAGACGGTGTTTCCTGACGCGCGATCGCACTCGAAGGTCCAGCCTTCGAGGCTGACCGTGTACCTCGCGCTGTCCATCACGACAGAGCTAGGCATCGCGGGAATCCATTCGTACAACCGATCGATGTCGCGAGCGGCGACGTGAACGCGCGACCCATCGCCGATCTCGCTGAGCTCGAACACGATCGCGGGCTTCACGTCCCGTAGCACATGCGGGACGATCTCGATCCAATGTCGGCGTTGATTGCCGCGCCACGCGATCACATCGACCACGGCGCGATCGCCGTGCTTGTCGATCACTTCTTTCCTCAGCTCGATACGAACCGCGTTGTCGGCGCGACGAACGCGATAGACGACGTAATCGCCCACTTGAAGCGTCGACGGCCAGTTGTGGGCGCCAGGCGAGATCGAGCTAGCGTCGACATTGGGCGATGACAGGAACAACGCGAGTACGAACAGGACGCCACGCACCGATCTCACAGATGCCCAGCCTCGCCGCTTGGTGGACGGCACCCGCGTCAAATCGATGTCGTATCGTGTGGCACGCCCCCGCCCAACCGCCTGCGCGGCCACCGCGCACAGCGAGATTCTCGCGAGCCGGCGAACCTCGATGGGTCCGGCCGTCGGACACAGGTCCTATCAAGAATTGCGATCGAACTGTGGGACTTGTCACAATGCAGGTCATGTACACGGGGAAAGCTCGATGGCTTGCCACGCTCGGTGCGCTGGCAGCATGTGGTGGCGGCTCTGATGGCAGCATCGACGCGGACAACGGCTCGATTCTGGGCCCGACCCCGACGCTCTATACCGAGACGGGGACGAGCGCGTACATGGCGCCCGAGGCCACCGGATATACGCTGGATCCAGCAGGGATCCGGATCTCGGGGACCTCGGCGAGCGCGGGCGCGACGGACTACTTCGAGTTAGCGCGCGGCACGGCGACGCGCGTCGATGTGCAGGCGTTCGTGAATGGAACCAAGCAATCGGAGGCGAATTCGGTTGCGATGATCGCGCTCGACAACGCCGGTGACGGTTACTCGGCGCTGCGTGGCAACGGGTATTTTATCCGCGCAACGATCGACACTGCGGCGACCTACGTGCTGTCGATCTCGATCGGACCCGCGGATGCGAGCTACACGCTCGAGATGAGGCCCAGCGACTGACCGTGGGATCGTTCGGCTGCATCGCTGCGGTTGACACTTCGTCCGGGATCCGGACGCGAACGAGCTGATGAGAGCTCCAGCGGAGCGTGCATCGCGGCGTCCACGTTGCGGCGAGCGGGGCCACGTTCCGCGCTCGCTGCGACGCGGGGGCGTCGGTGCGTCGTTCGCGTGCGCCACAGCATCGCGCGTGTCCCGCCGGTCATTCCAGCTCGCGGTGCGCACCGTGCGCAATCGACCAACAACGCACGCCGCGCGGCACTGCTCACCGCCAAGCTAGCTCGGTATCACGTGGTTGAAGCGACCCAACGAGCTGCGAGCGAGGCGCAAGTCGTTTGAATTCGCGAGAACCACGGAGTCGCGCGCACTCGCACAGTGGCAACCGCCCACAGCCGAGGCAAGTTGCAGGACTACGGTGGTTCGAGTGCGAACACGTCGGGTCTCGCTGCAGGCACGCGAATCGCAAAACACGGTCGCGGAGCGCGATGCGTGGATGCCCGGCAAAGCTGCTGTCCCTGCTCGCGCTGATCGCGCTGATCGCGGCCGGTGCAGGTGCATGTGGGCACGCAGCGAAACTGCCAGCGCGGCACCCCACCGGCGCGCGTGCTCAGAACCCGGGAACCGTGGCGGCTGGAGTCGTGAGGATCGAGTCACCCGAGCTCCACGCCACCCACGAGCAAATGGTGTTCGTCAACGTCGATGCGATCGAGGATCGATCCAAGCGCATACCCATCAGCGTCACTCGGCGATTGACCGACGTCGTCCGTACATCGATCCAGCTCAACGGCTACGCGACTGCCTCGACGGGCGCGCTTCCGACGTCGTTCGAGCTGAGCGCGCGGGGCTATCGAGGCTTCATCGTCGCCGCGACGGTGCAGCGGGTCACGATCGCTCACACCGGCGCCCGCGCCGAGATCGCGTGCACGGTTGCGGTGCGCATCGCGCGATGGAGCGGGACGGACGGAGGCGAGCAGTGGGAACCGGACACTGCCGCGAACGCGACCGGGGCGGGCCACGCGACCACGGCATGGCGCGAGGATCGAGTGGAGCAAGGTGTTTCCGAATGTATCGAGACCGTCGTGTACGAGGTCACATCGCGACAGGTCGTGCCGTTTCTCCGTCGGGTTGCCGCGCTCGACTGAGCGTCCACGCCTGAAAGCGCTCTGTGCCGACGTGCTTTAGACAGCTGACCCGGTCGTGATAGCCATCGAGGGCCCGTTGGGGTTGAGTCACGATGCTTCGTACTACGCCTTCGGCGCGCGCTGTTCGCAGACCGGAAGCGTCGGTACGGCAGTCCGCGCATCCGGACCGAGCTCCGTCGTCGAGGCGAGGCAGTCGGGCGGCAGCCTCGAGCTCACGCCGGTCGCTCGGGCCCGCCGAGCGTGACGAGCAACGCGGAGTCTTCGAGTGCATCGACGGAGTGCGCGAGGCCGCCGTCCATCGCGAGCAGCCTGCCCGGGGACAGCTCGTCGAAGCGATCCTCGTGCTGCCGCGCGAGGCGGGGCAATCGGATGCGCACGCGCCCCGATACGACCTGGAGGGTGGCGGTGGCCTGCGCGACGTGCTCCTTGATGTGCGCACCGGCTCGGATCGCGATCAACACGACGCGCAGATCGTGCGCACGTACGATCGTACGCGCGGTATGGCCATGGCCGTGGTGGTACTCGGCTTCCTGGCGCATCTCCTCGGTGATCGCCGCGAGATCGAAGGTCGTTCCAAACTCTGGTGAATCGGGCCTCGGCACGTGTGCTCCTTTGCCTCGCTTGCACTGCAGGATGCGTGCAAGGCATATCGTGACACGTGCGGATCATCTCGGGAGTACAGCCCACCGGGCAGCTTCACCTCGGCAACTACTTCGGCGCGATCCAGCCGCAGCTCGCGCTCCAGGGCCAGGGCGAGCTGCTGCTGTTCGTCGCGGATCTGCACGCGCTCACCACGGTGCACGATCGCGTACGGCTCGTCGAGCTGACGCGCGAGGTCGCGCTCGCCTATCTCGCGCTCGGCCTCGATCCGGACCGGGCGACGCTGTTTCGGCAGAGCGAGGTGCCCGAGGTCACCGAGCTGACATGGATCCTCGCGACGGTCGCCGGCATGGGGTTGCTCGAGCGCGCGCATGCCTACAAGGACAAGCGCGCGCACGGCTTGCCCGCCTCGGTCGGGCTGTTCCTGTATCCGGTGCTGATGGCCGCCGATATCCTGCTGTACGGCGCCGACGTCGTCCCGGTCGGCGCCGACCAGCGCCAGCACCTCGAGATGACGCGCGACCTCGCGCACGCGTTCCATACGAGCTTCGGCGAGGTGTTCGCGCTGCCTCGCGAGCACATCGATCCACGCGCTGCGATCGTGCCCGGCATCGACGGGCGCAAGATGTCGAAGTCGTACGGCAACACGATCGAGCTGTTCGCGGAGCCGCGCGCGATCGAGGCGCGCGTCAAGGCGATCCAGACCGATTCGCGCGCGCTCGGCGAGCCCCTCGATCCCGAGGCCAACGCGATCTATCCCTTGTACGCGCTGGTCGCGGCGCCCGACGATGCGCGCGCGCTGGCCGAGGGCATGCACGCGGGCGAGATCGGTTACGGCGAGGCGAAGCGCCGGCTCGCCGCCGCAATCGACGCCCGGTTCGCCGCGGCACGCGCCCGCCGCGGTACCCTGACCGCTCGCGACGCCGACCGCGTGCTCGCCGCCGGCGCGATCCGCGCCCGCGCGATCGCGCGCGAGACGATGATCCGCGTTCGCGACGCCGTCGGGCTCGCGCGGTAGCTGGACGCAGCGAACGCCTCGAGATGCGTATGCGCGATAGCGACATCGACGACCATGGCTCGAACGGGACATGTCCTGTCAAGAGCTCATCGTGAGCGCAACATGGTGTGCCGCTGACCGGGGCAGAACGCCGCGCGGTGTTCGACGAGGCGCGCCGCCCTGGCGCATTTACATGCAAGACGTCTGCATCTGCAGCCCCTCGAATGCTGGCCCAGGAGCCAGTGGAGGCTCGGTGCCTCTGGCGGCGCTCGTAGTCAAAACGCAATGTTGAGTACGCGTGGTGATCATGTGCGCCCACTCGTCCTCGGACCGTGCAGAGGTCACACCATACGCCGTGACCTTGGCATCGACCATGAACGCTTCGTCGGCCATGAAAGCCGTAGACGTCAGTTTCGCGCTCCGGGTCAGTGTGATGTTGCTCTGGCTGGTGGGTTGCGTCGCGGACGCATCGGATCCGTTGGACGACGCGCTCGAAAGCGAGACCGAGCAGGCCGTGAGCTCGACCACGACGATCGAGACCAGGCTTGCGGGCACCGGCGAGTGGCACACGATCGTACGCCTGCCACCGATCACGCTGGCCAAAGGCCAACAGCAGTACCTGATGGGCGGTTGGCGGCCACGCAGCAACACGGAGGCCAAGATCCTTCAGGGCGTCACGATCATGTGCTCGGTCAACGGCGAGGTCATTGATCGGTCAACGTCGTCGAACATCAACCATCACGGCACGACCGGTCCGTTGAATTCGGCGACGCGGTGGCTGTTCAAGGCTCCCCGAGCGGGCAGCTACACATGCGAGCTGAAGGGACGCGCGTGCAGCATCCCATCGTGCGAGGCTGGAACGCGCGAGCTCCTGGTCGCGAACACCGAGGTCCACTCGATCAGCGCGACGCCGGCCGATCCAGGAGACGTCGCTTGGGGAGCGGACGAGTCCGACCGCCGATCCGACATGTGCGTCGCGCCAGGAACCACCGAGAAGGTGATGGCGCGAAAGTGGTACGCGAGCAGTAGTGCGAGGACGGTCGACGTCGATCTCGCGCTCGAGGTCACCACGGCGCTCGATGCTCCGAACTGGCTCGATAAGTTCTGCGACGGGTTCTACAAGGACGCCAGCGGCACGACGATCTCAGATCGCCTCGTGGTGGTGCAGCTCGACGCCGGCGGTCAACCGTGCGCACCACAGGTCCAGACCGACATCAAGAAGATGTTCGTCTCGGCGGCTACCCATCACGACAAGATGCATCTGACGCTGCGCGATGTACCGGTGAGCACGGCCTCGAGCTGCACCCGGAAGTTTTCGATCTACGGTGTGGTCAGTGCCAGCGGCAGCACGTTGTATCTGCAACTCCACGAGTTCTCGACGGGGATCGCGCGCAGCCGCGAGTGACCGAACCGCGGCCGCGTTTCTCGCCGGTGTTGCGTCGCGATACGGCAGGACGCGCTGACAGGCATCGACGGCTCGATCGTCGTCGCGGCGCGTCCGAGCAAACGCGGCGGATAGCGTCGGCGTATAGTTGCTCGATGGGATGGTCGCGAATCTGTGTGCTTGCAGCTGGGCTCCACATGGTGGGTTGTGGCGCGCAGGGACGATCCAACAGCGACGTCGAGACGCCGAGGCCGAGCACCGCGTCCGTGGACGCCGCGGTCGGGACGTCACCGCCACCCATGTCGCCACCACCACCAGCATCGGAACCCGAACCGGCACCGCCGCCATCCCCAGATGCCGCGACCGGCAGGGTCGGTACCTGGCGTGAAGTTGCGGCGGCGCCGAACGTACCCAGCGCGGGTGTTCCCAGCCGCATCGAGCCAGCGCCGGGAAGAACCGACTCCGGTGGCCAGATCTCAGGATTCTGTCCACCGCGCGCCGTCGTGTTCGAGCTGGGCAGCGGGCAGAGCCTCGTCACCCGCGAGCCTTGCTCGGGAGCCACCGAGATCACGATTCGCGATGGCAAGCGCCAGCGGCGAGTCGCCGATAGCATCCTCTACGGCGTGGTCGGCACCTGGCAGGTCCAGCTGCTCGACACCCACCGTGTGCTGATGATCTCGCGCGGCACGATGACGAACCTGCAGCTGGTCGATCTGGAGGCAGCACGTGCTCACTGGATCCGCCTGCCGGAGAACCTCGAGCGCTCGCAGGGACTGCACGTGGCCAATGCCCGCGGTGAGATCTTCGTATGGGGCGGTAGCCTCGAGATCGCCATCGGCAGCGAGGGCTGCGAGAACCCACCTCCCGACATCGGCTGCGACCCCGCGTCGATCGTCAAGAGCGTTCCCAATCGCAAGGTGTGGGCGCTGCGTCCGGTACGTTCGCGTTGAACGCGGCCTCCCGGCATGCACGAGAAGCATGTCCAACGCAGCGCCACGCGTTCGCAGGCCAACGCCACCGCGCAGCAGCTCGTGGGTGGTCAACGCCGGCTGCGGAACGCCGCGAGGCGATCAGCGGTCGCGGTTTTAGGGTTTCAGCCTTGCGAGCGCCTTGCGGATCGTGTCGAGCTCTTCGACGTAAGTGCCGGGATCCTTCGCGCTGAGCGCGGTCACGATCGAGAGCGACTCCTCGTAGGTCTTGATCGCATCGGCCTTGTGCTTGGCTAGCGCTTGCGCCTCGCCGAGGTGCGCGAGCAGCGCAAACAGCATCACCGTGCGTGACTCGTCGTCCGGCTGCGCGGCGACCAACTCGCGGGTCAACGCGACGCTGGCTTTGAGCTCCGCGACGGCCTCGGCGCGCTTGCCGAGATCGCGCAACGTGTTGGCGACCAGCTCGTGTGAAAGCGCGAGATCGTTGCGCACGTTGCTGTTCGTGGGATCGCGCTTCAGCAGCTCCTTGCGGAGATCGCGCGCTGCGATGTAGTGGGGGAGCGCCCTCGCCAGCTGCTTGTCGTCGTCGAGCACCCGGCCGAGATCGCTTTGCACGTACGACATGCCCTGTTGCCACATCTTGGTCGCGGGGTCTTTTTGGATCAACGGCGCGATCAGCTTGGCGGCCTCGCGCAGCTCGGTGAGGGCAATCGCGTACTCCTTGCGCGTCTGGCGAATCTTGCCCACGCGCCGAAGCGCCATGCCCGCGTCGTAGCGACGCGTCGCGTCGTCGGGGTCCTGCGCGAAGCGCGTCATCGCGAGCGTTCGTAGCGACAGGACCGCCTCGAGCGCTTTGTCGAGATCGCCTTGTTGTTCGTAGACCTCGGCGAGGTCCTCGCGCGTTCGCACGACGTCCATGCCGAGCGCCGGGTCCTCGGGATCCTTGGCCAGCAGCGCTTCGGAGATCTTGACCGACTCGAGGACGAGCGGCGTCGCGTGCTGGTAGCTCTGCTGCTGCTTGTAGACCTCCGCGAGCACGCGGAGGCAGAGCGAAAGTCCGCGCTGATACTTCACGTTCGCCGGGTCTAGCTCGACCAGCTTTCGCGCCATCGCGATGGCCTGCATGCCGTGATCGATCGCGCCCGTGAGGTCACCCTGAGCGCGCAGAATGTCACCCAGCCGGAGATGTCCGTCCTGCGCGGCTGCGATGCCGTGCGCGTGCTCGGGGTTGCTCGCCAAGATCGCCTCGGCGTCTCGGATCACCGTCTCGAAGCCCACGCGCGCCTTCGCGATGTCGCCCTGCATCGCCTGCACCTGCGAGAGCTTCGAGCGTGTACGGACCAGATCGGCCTGATTGGCGATCTGGTGCGGATCGACGGTCACGAGCCGCTCGGACATCCCGACAGCGGCCGTGAACACGGCGAGCGCGCCCTTCGAATCGCCTTGCATGGACAGCACCGAACCCAGGTTCAACCCGGTCTGGATCTGGCGCCGCATGTCCTCAGGCGAATCCGGCGGCGGACGCGTGGAGTAGTAGTCGGCGGCCTTTTTCGCGACGACTGCGAGCAAGTCGATCTTGCCGATCCGCTCGAGCTTCCGGCGCAGATCGCCCAGCATGAAGTCCATCAGTTCTTCCGCGTCACCGCGGCGGGTCTCCGCCATCGCATGGGCGGCCTCAGCCTCGCGACGTGACGTCTCGGCGACGAGACGCTGCGCATCCGCGCGCTCGCGCGCCTCGATGATGCCGCGCACGCTGATCACCAAGACGACCGCGAGCACGCAGATCGCGGCGGCGCCCACGGCGACGGCAGTGCGATGGCGGCGAACCCACCGCGCAAGTCGTTGACCGAACGAGTAGTGGTGACTCGCGACGAGCTGGCCGGTCTGGAACCTTCGAAGGTCTTCGGCGAGCGGTTTCGCCGTGCGATAGCGCTGTTCGGGCTCGCGCGCCATCGCCTTCTCGGCAATCGTCGCGAGGTCGCGCGGCACGCCGGGCACGATGCTGCGCAGCGGAGGCGGCGGCCCGTCGACGACGGCGGCAAGCACCGCCTGTACCGACGGTCCGCGATACGGCGGGTGACCCGACAGCAGCTCGTAGAGCATCGCGCCGAGCGCGTAGACATCGGCTCGTTCGTCCACGGGATCGCCGAGGGCCTGTTCAGGCGGCATGTACGATGGCGTGCCCAGCACCGCGCCCGCGACGGTTGCGCCGTCGGACGCAGGGGTGCCCTTCGCGAGGTCCGCGAGATCGCCGGCATCGTCGCTGTCGAGGTGCTTCGCGAGGCCCCAGTCGATGACGACGCTCTCGCCGTAGTCGCCGAGAAGTACGTTGTCGGGCTTGAGATCGCGATGGATGATGCGCCGGTCGTGGGCGTACGCGATGGCGTCGGCGAGCGCGATCATGTTCGCGAGCAGGCCCAGTCGCTCGTCCAGCGTGGTGGTCTTGCGCAGGCGCTTCGCAAGTGACTCACCGACCACGCGCTTCATCGCAAAGAACGGTTCGCCGCCTGGCCAGACTCCCGCTTCGATGATGTTCACGATCGAGGGATGCTGGAGCTTTGCGGTGATTCGGACTTCGCGTTCGAATCGCGCGCGGAGCTGCTCGTTGTCGACGAGCAGCTCCTTGATCGCGATCGGACGATCGAGACGGAGATCGGTCGCGGCGAGGATCCGGCCCATGCCACCGCTGGCGATCGTTTCGCCGATCGCATAATGGTTGGGATCGACGCGGGGCCACGAGATGGTGGTCGTCGTCGCTGCGCCCGCTGGCATCGTCGCGGGCGGCGCGGCCTCGATCATCGCGGCAACGAGGTTCAGGCAGTCTGGGCAGGCGTCGATGTGCTCCTGAATCTCCGCGACGCGGGCCGCGGGCAGCCGGCGCGCGAGGTATTCGATGACGAGCAGGTCATCGAGATGCTGCATCAGCGCACGACCACGGCTGACGACATGTCTCCGATCATAGCGCGTGATGGCCGTCGGGCTCCGAGATCGAGGCAGCGGATCATGAAAGCGTCGCGCGGAACAGCTCGGCGAGGGCGGCGTCGTGGCGCGCGGCGCCGGCGGCGTCGTGCACCGGCGTGTCGGACGGCACCCAGCCGTGCTTGTACGGCCAGATCTCGACGGTGTGCTCGGAGCCGAGCGCCGCATCGAGCTGTTTCGCGTGCTCGGCGGTGAAGTTCTGGTCCTCCCTCGCGCCGGCAACGAGCACGCGCGCGGTGATCCGATCGGCCGCGAAGTCGATCGCGGAGATGCCGGGATGAAACGCACCGGCGGCGGCGATGCGGTCGGGAAATTCGGCGGCCGCGCAAAGGGCCAGGCGTCCGCCCATGCAGTAACCGGTGATGCCGACCTTGCCCGGCAGGTGCGCGAGGAACGCCTTGGTATCACGCAGGATGTTGGGGACGTTGACGAGCGTTCCCAGCTTCGCGCGCAGCTGATCGCGGAGCACAGGATCGCTGAACAGCTTCGCCGGATCGGGCGCGGTGTAGGGCCCGGCGCGATAGAACAAGTCTGGAACGAGCACGCGATAGCCCATCGCGGCGATCCGCTCGCCGATCGCGACGATCGCTGGCCGCATGCCGATGCCGTCCATGAACATGAGCACGCTCGGACCGGTGCCGCCTTCCCACGCCGGGCACACACCATCTTCGGTGCGGATCTCGATCTTGTTCATCGCGCCGACGGTATCAGCTGTTACACGGCTCCCCAACCGTGTCGGGCGGCGACACGCGAAGCACGACATGCGGCACGTGAAAACACAGCGCCGTGCGCGTCGAGGCTGAAGAACCACACGGCGGGATCGCGACCGCCGAGATGGACGTACGTACGAACATTGGTCTCGTGAAAGTTCGATAGCCACGATACCGGCGGGGATCACCAGGGGCGTACGCCACGCATCGTGCGCATCGTGCGCATCGTGCGCATCGTGCGCATCGTGAACGGGACGAGTCCGACGACACATTCGCCGTCGAACGTGTCGAGCTCCAGCGGCAGCGGTACGAGTGGACGCAAGACGTCGGCGGAGACACGCCAGTGCAAGAACGTCAACTCGCGCCGGGCTGCGCGCCTGCCGCGCGACCGACGGGCCTGCGCGTCGGTGCGACGCGATCGAGATCGAGCACGCCGGTGCGAAGCCACGGCACGCTGCGTGGGTTCACGTCGACAGCTCGTCGAATCCGCACCACAGCCAGGAATCTTGCTGCGATCTGGGGCCGACAGCGAACGGCGCGAGTCGAAACCGTGACCAGCCGGACACCCCCACGGCGGTCTTCGATGGAACTGGGGATTCCTCCGGGCGGATGGGGCGCCTCGTCCCTCACGCGGTTGCGGCGACAGTTCGAGAGCCGTGGCGTTGTGCGTATTTCGGTGACCGCACGGCGTGGGAACGAGCATTGCAACGACCGGCCATGATGGCGACGCTGGTGGTGATCCTGTTCGCGCTGGTCGCGGTGGGGTGTGTTGCCATCGTGGTGGTCGCGTCGAAGGCAGCGCACACTCGAAGCGCGAACCGGGCAACGCTCGCTCGGGATCCAGTTGTCTCGACCGCTCCTCCGCGCAGGGCCCCGCTGCACCTGCGTGTCCCACGTGCGCTGCCGGGAATGACCTCGGCGCACGCGCCGCACGTACCGGCGACCATACCCAGCACGCCAGCTTCAGCGCACCAGGCTCCCGCTCCGGCAACTGCACCTTCGGCTGCGCGCAGAACCAATCTCGCCCCTACGCCGCCCACGCCGTTTGCTGCCCATCGCCGCGCGTTCGATCTGTCGAGCACGACGGTCGGCGTCCCCGTCGTCAGTTTGCCGTTGCGCAAGCCGCGTTAGATCACCGCTCGGCGGCTGGGCGCCGAGACACAAGACCGATCACGAGTCCAGCAACGAGCCCGACCGCGGCACCGATGGGTCCGCCGACGAACAGCCCATAGATCTCCGCATTTCCTCCACAGCTCCGGCCCACACAGCCGTAGTCGGGATGCGTGAAGTACGCGACGGCAGCGCCGGCCGCGAACCCCAAGACCACGCTGGCGAGCACGATCGAGATCATCTTGCCCATCGCGCGTTGCCGTCGCACTTACTTTGCAGCAGGGCCGAGCCGTGGTCCATGACGAAGCGGCACGAACTGCCATCGTCCGCGTGCGTGATACGCTCACCAGCCCTGAGCTCGAGCAATCATCGACCGGCAGCGACGATCGCGATTGTCACGTTCGTCGTGCTGGTGCTCGAGCTCACGTCCACCCGGCTGTTCGCGTACATCGGCAGCTCGCACGCGACCTCGACCGCGCTGTCGACCGCGCTTCTCGGCCTCGGGATCGGCGCCGCGATCCGCGTGCGGTTTCCAGGCTGGCTCGAGGGGACGCGCGCAGGTTCTGGCTTGGCCGCGGCGCTGTTCGCACTCACCGTCGCGGCGATCGCCGGCGTGTCGCTGCCGGGCCTGGTCGCGATTTCGATCGTCGTGTTCGCGCTCGCGGGCATGCTGGTCTCCGGCGCGTACGCGGCGCGCGGCACCCATGCCGCACGCGCGACCTACGCCCTGGATCTGTTCGCTGCGGCGACGGGGTGCCTGGTGACGCCTTGGCTCCTCGGCTCGCTTGCGCCGACCGAGATCATGCTGATGCTCGGGCTGCTCTGCTGCGGATTGTCGGCGGTGCTGGTGGACCCACCTCGGAGACTCCGCACGCTTGCGGCGATCGCGCTGATCGCGGCCGCGCACCTGACCGTGCTGGCGATCGGGCGAGCAGGCCGTCTGCCCGACGGACCGCTCGACGCGCTGCTTCGATCCGATCGCGACTCCGAGAAGGCGATCGTCGAAGCGGCGACGTCATCGCGTGACGTGCTCGATTCGCAGTGGAGCCCGCTGGGGCGGCTCGACGTTCACCGGGCAGCGCATGACCTGGATCGCCTCGGCGTGTTCACGGATGGCATGAGCCCGACCTATATGGTGCGAGCAGCGCACGCACAGGCGGGCACGTTCGAGCGCACGTGGGGCCTGCTGATGTCGTTGCCGTACCGCGCGCTGCATCCGGACCGCGTACTCGTGCTCGGCGCGGGCGCAGGGGCGAGCGTTTGGCTGGCCAAGAAGTACGGCGCGTCGCGCGTCGACGCGGTGGAGGTCAATCCAGCGATACACGGTGTGCTGGCTCGCTGGCGGGGGTTCGCTGGCGAGGTTTACGCCCAGCCCGGTGTTCGGCTGTTCATCGAGGACGCGCGCCGACACCTGGCGAGCACCGACGAACGGTACGACGTCATCGAGCTCGCCTTGGCACTCACTGGGAACGTCCACGCTCAGCAGCCATCGGGGCTCGAGGCAACCTTGTACACCGTCGAGGCGGTGCAGCTGTACCTGAGCCGGCTGACGCCGACGGGCGCACTCGTGCTGATCCACAGCGATCCGGGTAACGCGTACCGACAGTTGCTCACGGTGATCGAAGCGCTCGAGCGCAGCGGCATGGATCGGGCACGCGCGCTCGATGGCATCGTCGTCCTGCGCGATCCGCGACCTGCTACTGCCTATCGCTACCTGGTGGTCGTTCGCACCGCGCCGATGGCGCTGGACGAGGTCGACCGGTTCGACGTCGAGCCCGCGGAGCTGTTGTGGGGGCCGGGCGATCCGGCCGAGCGAAGCGACCAGCTGCTCGATCCGGCGCAGCTCGGGGCCACCGGGCGCGACGACCTGGCGCCGGTCCATGACCTGCGCCCGTACTTCTTTCAGAACACCAACGGCCTGGCCGCGACTGCACTCGCCGAGCCCGGCCGGTTATGGGTCCTGGCGGGCGCGGTGGGGATCGTACTGGTGCTGATCCTCGAGCGACGCGGCGACGCGCGCTGGTTTCGGCGCCCGGCCCTCGTTGCGACCAGCGTCGGAGCCGGGTTTCTGGCTGTCGAGCTCGCACTGATCCAGCGGTTCACGCTCGCGGCGGGTGGCACGCTTTACGCGGTGTCGTTCGTGCTGTTCGGCGTGCTCGCCTGGAGCGCTGCGGGAGCGCTGCTGCTCGGCGACCGGTGGCGCCGTCACGATCGCGGCGTCTCGTGGGCCTGCGCGGTGGCGGGCGTCGCGGTTGCGGCGACCGCCGTCGTCGTGCGGGACCTCACCTGGCTCGACGCGATCTCGAGTGAAGCGGTCCGGCTGTGGATGATTGCCGCGATGCTCGCGCCCGTCGGGCTGGCGATCGGGTGCCCATTTCCGGTGCTGCTCGCCCGGCACGGCAATCCGGCGAGTCGCATCGCGAGCCTCTGGGCGATCAATGGCGCGGCGTCGGTGGCCGGTGGAGTCGTGGCCGTCCTCGCGTTGCGCGTCGGCGGATCGACGCACGCGCTCTTGCTCGCTGCAGCTTTGTACCTGGTTGCCGCGGTGATCGCTCCCGCGGCTGGACGCACGGCCCCGTAGATGCGCGTGATGGTTGCGATCAGCGTCGGAGCTCGAGCGGCGGAATCAACGACCTGCAGCGGTATCTGCGTCGCTCAGCACAAACTCGTACGGATCCACCTCGAGCGCGGCGCTGAGCTCGAGGTCGAGCGGCGATGGTGGGCGGATCGCCGTCCGCGGCTCGCACTCGGCGTAGGGCGCGCCGTTCGAGGCGCTGATCTCGAGATCGATCGGTGATGGCGGACGGATCGCAGTGCTTGGCTCGCGCTCGGCGTAGGGTGCGCAGTTCGAGGCGCTGATCTCGAGATCGATCAGCGCCGGCGGACGGATCGCCGTGCTGGGTTCGCGCTCCACGTAGTGTACCGGGCTCGGCCCATTGAGCTCGAGATCGATCAGCGACGGCCGGCGAATCGCGGTGCTCGGCTCGACCTCGGGGAGGGGTTCGACGTGGAGGCTCTGCGCGAGCTCGGGGATGGGGTCGAGCTCGGGCCTCGACTCGAGATCTGGTCCGTTATCGACCTCGGTGTCGGCTCGATACGACTGCCGCGCGAACTCCCACACCACGACCCAGTTCGCGATCTGCCGCTCGCCACTCGAAATGCCGAGGTCCCGCGCAATCGCGGTGAGTGCCGTCCGCAACGCCGCCGCCGTTTGCCAGCGCTGGTCCGGGTCGCGCGATAGCGCGGTCATGACGACCTCGTCGAGATCGCTCGGCACCTCGGCGTTCCAGTGCGACGGCGGCAGGATCGGCATCCGGCACACGTTCTCCAGCGTCTCGAAGTCGGTCGCTCCGCGAAACAGCCGGCGATGGGTCAACAGCTCGTGGGCGATCACGCCGAGCCCGAACAGATCGGCGCGCGCATCGAGCGAGCCACCCACGTATTCCGGTGCGAGATATCCGAGCTTGCCTTTGACCGTGCGAGTCTCGGTCTCGGTCTGCAGGCGCGAGCGCGCCTTCGCGATCCCGAAATCGATCAGCTTGACCGCGCCGGTCTTGGACAGCACGACATTGGCCGGAGACACGTCACGATGGACGATGCCGCGCGGTTGTCCCCGGTCATCGGTGAGGGTATGGGCGTAATCGAGTGCGTCACAGACCTGGATCAGGATCTGGATCGCGATCGCAGTCGGGACCTGCAGCTCGTTGAACACCGACAGCGCGATCACCTCGAGCAGCGTCGGTCCTTCGACCAGCTCCATCGTGATGAACCACGAGCCGTCGTGTCGGCCCAGCTCGTAGGTGCGCGGGATGTTCGGATGCACGAGCTCCTTGGCGAGCTTGGCCTCATCGATGAACGACCTGACCAGCGATGGGCTGTCTGCGAGCTCGGGCAGCAGATACTTGAGCGCGCGTGATTCCCACACCCCTGGACCGGTCTCGATCTGCGCCCGATAGACCTCGGCCATTCCACCTCGCCCGAGGCACTCGAAGATCTCGTAGCTCCCCATTCGCGTCGACGCCGCCATCCCGACGCCGGAGGTATCGGTATCCCTCCTGTTCGCCATCACGATCAGGTTACGCAGGCGTGGGCTGGTTAGAAAAGCACCGATTTTTGAGCCAGCGTACCCAGCCAGCTGGGATCAGTACGTTAGCTCGCATCGGTCCAGCATTCGTGATCTGCGCAACGATTCCCCGATCGGGCGGGATCGGGCTGCGATCCGTCACGATCAACATCGGACTCCTCTGCGCCGCCGGCATGTTGCGGTGTTAGTGTCGCTATCCGCATGGGCGAGCGCTTCGGGTCGTACGAAATCTACGAAGAGCTCGGCGCTGGCGGCCTGGCAGCCGTTCATCTGGCCCGGACTCCCGCGGTCAAGAATCCCGTCGCGCTCAAACGTCTGTTTCCCCACATCGCGAACGTCCGCGAGCTGGTCGGATCGTTCATCGATGAAGCGCGGCTCGCTCGTCACCTGCGGCATCCCGGCATCGCGCGGGTCTACGAGTTCGGCAAGCTGCGCGGGACGTACTTCATTGCGTTCGAATTCGTTGCCGGCCCGACCCTGTTGCAGCTCGCCGAGCACTGCCGAGCGTACGTGGGCCGGTTCCCGATCATGGTCGTGCTCGAGGTGGCGTACCAGCTGTGCGACGCGCTCGATTATGCTCACACTCTTCGCGATGAGCTGGGCTTGCCGCTTGGCATCGTCCATCGTGATGTCTCGCCGTCGAACGTGATCGTCTCGACCACCGGTCAGGTCAAGCTGATCGACTTCGGCCTGGCCAAGACCAAGCAGTCTTCGGTGCAAAGCCAGGCCGGGGTGATCAAGGGCAAGCTCAACTACGTCGCGCCCGAGTACCTCGCGGGCAAGCTCGACTCGCGCGTTGATCTGTGGGCGCTGGGCGTCGTCATGTACGAGCTGCTCACGGGCCGCCGCCCGTTCGATGCCGAAGAGCAGGGAAGGATCCTCGAGCACGTGCGCTCGTTGCCGATCCGGCCGCCATCGCACGCGAACCCGGAAGTGACGCCGGAGATCGATCACATCGTGCTGACCGCGCTGACGCGCGATCCCGAGAAGCGCTGGCAACGCGCCGGCGACATGCGCGATGCGATCGGCGTGGCCGCGGCCGGCCGGCTCACCCAGCATCAGTTCGTATCGTGGGTCGAGTGGGTGTTCAGGCAGAAACAACCGCTGCGGCGCGAGGACAGCGGCGTATCGGCGCTGCACGAGATCCTGCAAACCAAGGAGATCGAGGTCGTCGGTGAGCTGCCCGCGATCTCCGAAGCGATGATGGTACGGCGGCGCGAGAGCGTGGCGATGATGCCGGTGGGGGCTGCGATGCTCCAGCGGCGAGCACCGCAGCAACGGATCTGGGTCGGAGTGTTGCTCGGGCTCGCCGTCGTTGTCGTGCTGCTTGCGTACGCGGTTAGCACGCGTTGATGCGCGGACCGCGCTCGCCGATCGAGCGCCCGGCGCGACGATCGACACCGCGTGTTAACCGCCAGAAATGATCATCCACCACACGAACCGATCATGGTTCGATCAGCTCGCGACGCGGATGCGCCAACGTTGGACGAGCAATCGCCGTTCGCCGAGGACCGAGGAAGCAACGCGCGACAACGCGCAGAGCGAGCGCACAGCGCGCGCATCGTCGCGATCGATTCGTCGCGCGCCAACGTGGAGCTGCGCGCCGCCGATCGATCGCGAGTTTCGGAAGTAGCACTGGAGACAGCGCGTACGTGATGCGCTTCGAGCGATCGGCTCGTGGCTGTCAAAGGAGACATCAATGAGGGACTCACGTTTGCTGTTCAGTGTTCTCGCAATCACGCTCGGTGCGTCGTCCGGCTGCGCCACCGACGAGCTCGGCGATTCCGAGCTCGAATCTGCCGACCAACCCGACGTCTCGGAGGTCAGCAGCTTCGCAACCATTCCTGGTTGCGACGCTGCGAAGCCGACGCCGCCGCTTCAGCGCGATCCCAATGGCCAGATCCACTACGTGCAGGCCGGCGGAAAGTACTGTGGATCGACGGCCGCCGGACCGTTCGTGTCGGTGTTAGAGGCGGTCAAGTGCGCCAAGCCTGGCGACACCATCTACATCAAGGGAGGAACGTATCCCGAGCTGCGGATCTCGAACTATCGACCGGATCTTTCGCAGTCGGGCGTGCCTCGCCACCTGTTCATCTCGGCTGCGCCCGGGGAGAAGGTCATCATCGATCCCAAGGCCCCGCTCGCCGATTGGACGTCGATCGCCTCGGTGTGGAACTCGTCCTACGTCACGATCGCCAACCTGGAGATCACCAATAGCGCGGTCGCGCAGGAGGTCTCGGTCCGCAAGGGAAGCGTCGGGCTCGCGATCGGCGGTCCGGACTCGTCGGGGAACAAGTACAGCCACCACATCACGCTGGTGAGCAACAAGATCCATGACGTCGCCCGCCATGCGGTGACGCTCAATGGCGGCAATTCGTTCCACCTCGAAACGAACCAGCTCTACAACCTCGCCCAGCTCAACAAGTTCCGCGACATGCCGGTTCACGACGGCGGCGTCGCGACCGCGCGCAACTACAACACGAGCTGCGTGAAGATCACGTGGAACTCGATCCACGACGTGTTTGGTGAATGCGTCGGCGCGGAGCGCTTGAGCGGTGGTTTGATCGAAGGTAACCGCGTCTACAACTGCTATTCGGTCAACATCTACCTGGATGGCTCGGAGAACGTCGCGGTGCGGCGCAACTATGCCTACGCCGATGATCCGACCGGGAAGTACAACCGGTGGAATCGTCCTGCCGTCGGAATCTCGATCGCCAAGGAGCTCAACGGCGGGTTCACGGCCCGCAACCACGAGATCTCGAACAACGTGATCGAGCGACTCGCCACCGGTATCTACTACGGAAACTACGACAGCTCGACGTCGGCGAACTACTACTCGAACATCGTGATCGCGCACAACGTCATCAAGGACATGACCCTGCGCACGATCGTGTTCGAGGCGCCGTGGGCCAACGCACCAGGGGTCAACAAGATCGAGAACAACGTGCTGTTCAAGCCATGGGATCCGAACGGGCCGACCGTCTATCTCGAGGCGAACCCGCCGTCCGGTTGGTCGGGCGGACCGTTCACGCCGCCGGCATGGCAGATCTCGCACAACATCTTCCCGAACGGGATCCCGCCGCAGAACGGCAGCATCATGCGCGGTAACGACGGTACCAACCGATCGGGTAATCCCGGCTTTGTCGGTGGCTCGGGCTTCGACCTCAGCAAGTTCAAGCTGGCGGCGGGCTCGCAGGCGATCGGCACCGGCAGGCCGACGATCGTTCCCTCGGACTACTGGTTCAAGCCGCGCAGCACGACGAATCCGTCGATCGGAATTCACGAACGATAGTGCAAGCCTGCTGATGGCACTGGCGATGGTGCGCGCACGGTTCCCGCGAGGAGCGTGCGCGCGACATCACCTCGCGAGCCTCGTCGGGATAGACGACAGGAAGTCGGTGCTCGTCGAGGCATGGGGCAACGGCGCACCAGCCAAGCGCGGGAACACCGCGCTGCTCGTGTGGTTCAACCCCGAAGCTGGAATCCGCGCGGCGTTGAGCGAAGGGCTACAACAAGGTCAAGCCGCGGATCGAAGTTTGCGACCAGCAGAATGCGATCCACATCACCGTGAGCGCGAAATAGCGCGGTGCTGGTCCGGTCAGCTGCTGATCGCGTGCTGACTCGAGCGCGCGAGCTCCTGCCGCGCGAAGTGCGCCTTGATCACCGCAGTACATGCTGGATGATCCTCGGCGAGTGTTTCGAGCGTCGCGCCGCCGGCGAGCTGAAGCGCCGCGCCCTCGGTGTCGCGTGCGAGCAGAACGGCGAGCACGGCGTCGTGGCCGGCGAGCGCTGCACGATGGATCGCGGTGAACCCGCGCTCGTCTTCGCTGGTCTCATCGCCGCCGGTGGCGCCAACGTCGGCGCCATGCTCGAGCAGGAGCTTGACGGCGTCGAGCGAGCCGGCTTCCGCCGCGGCATGCAACGGTGTCGCCAGTCCGTCGTTGGAGGTACGGATCACCGAGTTGACGTTGGCACCGCGCGCGATCAGCAGCTCGATCACGTCGAGCGCGTTGGCTTCTGCCGCGGCGTGAAGCGGTGAATCGGATCGGCTGGAACGCGGATCGATCGCGCACCCCGCGTCGACCAGCACGCGCACCACGGCGCGGTTGCCGTAGCTCGCGGCGCGCGCGAGCGCCTTCAGCTGGTCGAACGCCTCCACGCCATGGCGCAGCAACGCAGACACCCGCTGCGCCGCCGACGGATCCTTGCTCGTGGTGTACGCCAGCAGGTGGGCTGGATCGGGCTTCGCACCCGCGCCGACCAGCATGTCGATCATCGCTTCGGTGCGCGCGAGATGCAGTGGCGTGCCCCCATGGGGACCCATACGCTCGTTGGGATCGGCGCCCTCGGCGAGCTGGCGACGAACGTCGGCGATCGCGTCGGCCTCGACCGCATGGTGCAGCGTCGCGAACGCGCGGCCGGTGAGCGCAGCGAGCACCGCCGTGGCGGCGCTGGCGTGAGCGAGCTCGGCATGCTGCTGAGCCGTCGCGGGGGCCCCGGACGCCGTCACGTACGGATTGGCACCCTTGAGCCCAGGCTCCGCATCCTGCGCGAGCAACCGCTGAACGAGCCCGGCCTGATTGGTGCCGGCTGCGGCCATCAGCGGCGTGAACGCTCCCAGGTTCGGGTTGGCGCCGGCGTCCAGCAGCTGCTCGGCAACCGCGGCGTGGCGGTGCACCACCGCCAGGGTCAGCGCGGTCGTGCGCTCCGGCGTCAAGTCGTCGATCGGCGCACCGCGCTCGAGCAACAGGCCCACGAGCTTCGACGTGCCCCGGCGCGCGGCGTCGTGCAGCGGTCCGCATGCCGAGTCGCTCGCTTCGAGCCGGGCACCAGATGCGATCAACAGCTCGATGATCTCGATGCTCTCGCTCGTGGTGATCACGTGCCGGATCGCCGAGACGCCTTGCGCATCCACCGCATTGACATCGGCACCGCCGTCGATCAGGGCCTTGATCACTGCGAGCGACGGCGTGGTGCTCGCGCAGGCCGAGCACAGCGGATGATCGGGTCGGTCGCCGGCCAGCGAGCGACCATTGGGGTCGGCGCCGGCGGCGAGCAGCGCCGTGATCGCACAGACGTGGCCGGCCTCGACCGCGATCCGCAACACCTCGGGATCGGTGGTGCGCGCGCCATGCTCGAGCAGCACGTCTACGATCGGGCCCACAGGTTCGCCCGCGGCGAGGTCGATCAGGGCCGTACGCAGCGCGGCAGCTCCGGCGGGCCCGGTGACCTCGTTGCAACGCAGCACGATCCGATTGGCCAGCTCGATCGACTTGCCGGCCGTGACCGCGGTCAAGATCGACGGCGTTTCGTCATCGGGCGACGCGATCCGAGCGCCGCGCTCGAGCAGCAGGATGCCCAGGTTGGTGTTGCCCGCGGCGACGGCGAGATGAAGGGCCGTGGCGCCATCGGCGCCGCGAACGTCGATCGGCGCATTGGCGTCGAGCAACCGCGTGACCCACGCGAGATGGCCGGCGCGAGCCGCCGCGACGATCGGCGACTCGGTGCGCAGCGATCGACCCTGGACGGTCACGTATTCGGCCAAGCCGGCCGAGGCCCCGGCTGCGAACAGTCGATCCGCGACATCACGATGGCTGCGCTCGAGCGCGTAGCTCAGCGGGGACCGTCCCGTACCGCTGACCGCGTCGATCTTCGCGCCAGCCTCGAGCAGCAGGTCGACGATCTCCAGTCGCCCGTACCACGCAGCGTAGCCAAGCGGTGTCATTCGCTCGCAGCCATCGCGCGCTTCCAGGCGAGCACCGCGAGCCAGCGCCTCGACCACGCGGTCGGGGCCGTCGGCGATCGCTTCATGAAGGCTGATGACATCTGCCACCAGCTCTGCGGGAAGCAGCGTTGCATCGGCGCGGGCACGCAGGGTTCGCTCGACGTTGAGCAGACGCACCGCATGGATCTCGTCGTACTCGCCGACGGTCAGCCACTGGCCGCCCCGTGCATCGAACGCTCGGTGCACGCGGTCGGCAAGCTCGACGAGCGAGCGGATTCCATCGGCGTGGACGGAGAACAACATGGTCTGGCGCGGCGTGCCGGATCGCGTGGCCACGACGAGCACCTGGCCGCCGAGGAGCGTGCCGAGCCCAAACCCCGCGCGGATCGAGAGCCGATGTGTCAGCGTGAGCGCACCGGCGCGGTCGACGTAGAGCGACACGCGGTCGGCTTGTGCCACGGCGACCATGCCATGTGCGAGCGCGGCGATATCGAGGATCGGCTGCCCATCGAGTTGATCGATGATCCGGCGCGTGCCCGACGCGAGATCGATCTCGATCAACGCGTTGTGATCGCGATGCAGGACCGAGCGGCCACCGGGTGAGTAGCGAAATGGCGCCGCGCGGCCAAGCGCCTGCGTGCTGTCGAACCGCGTCAACAGACGGGCTTGCGCGGTGGTCACGTCGACCTCGTACAACCCGGTCTTGAACCCGCAGAGAAACGCCTGCGCATCGGGGCGAACCGGAAACCCCCGGAACGTGAACGGGAAGTCGTCGCCCGTGCCCTCGAGCAACGGCTCCACGGTGCGGAACCGATGGCGCTGGCTGATCACGAGCCGCGACTTACCAGCTTTGATCGGAAGCCAGATCCGGGTCTCGCCGGGTCCATCGTAGGTCCGGTTTCCGAGCTCGGGTTGATACGATTCGAGCTGGACCGGGCAGACATCGATCAGCGAAGCGATGCTCACGGGCAGCGGCAACACCGTGATCTTGTCGGCGCCCGCGTCGGACGCAGCAGGTGGCGCGACAGGCTCGATCGGGTTGCCCGTGGGGAAGTAGCCCTTCTTGTGCTGCGCAGCGATCAACCTGGTGAGGGCTTCGCGTGCGGCGCGCGGCGATGCATACGCTCGTTCGATCGTGCGGCCCTTTCCACCGGGCTTTCCGATCGTGGTGCGCACGAGCGTTCCGCTGAGCTCGGCGCGCCACAGCTTGTGCTCCTTCGCCGTCTCGAGCTCGAGCTCGATCACCTTGTGATCCGCCATTGTGGTTGCAGCTCTCGGGCCGATGTCCGGCGATCCCGCCGTCGCTGTTACTGGCGCCCGCACCGCGTTCTTCCCGGCCACGCCGTCACTGCTCGTCGGAGAACGCACCAGTCCGGCGACGGTGTGCCCGAGCGATTGACCCAGGGCCTTGATGGTGGTGGCAACGGCTCGATAGGCGGATCCCACGTCGTCTCGCACGGTGGATTGCGATACGCGGAACCGACACGCATCGCACGGAGGAATGCGCGCCAAGCGCTCCGTCGCGCCGCCAGGCGGATCGCTTACTGGAATCTCGCCACGAGCTCGGCGTAATCGTCGAAGCCGATGGCGTCGCCGGCGTCAACCAGTGGCGCGACTTCGTCGGCGTACTCTTGCTGCTTGAGGAACGTGAGCTCGCCTGGAACCGCGAGCGTTTGATATGCGGCCTGGTCGCTTGCCCGGTTACCGATCCCGATGGCGATCACCAGGTCGCTGGCCGCGATCTCCAACATCGCGGTGATCTTGTGCTCGATCGTGCTGTCACCGGGAAGCGAGCCAATGCCGGATGCGAGGCGCAATGCACCGCGCGGAAATCCGTGCTGCTCGAGCCAGGTGCGGGTGTGCGACGTGAAGTATCGACCTCGTGCGGTGAGATACACGGGCGCGTACCCCGCGGCTCGAATCGCGTGCAGCGCTTGGGGCGCATCGGGGTGTGGGGCCACGTCGCTACCGGTGATCACCGCCGTCGCAAACGCGGTCTCCGAGGACGTCAGGGTTCCATCGATGTCCGAGACCGCGAGGTTGCCTGCAGCTGGCGCGACCAGCGCAACGAACCGAGTGCTCGTCCGATCGCCCGCGACCGACACGAGCAGATCGCGGATCCCGATCGGCAGCCGATCCGCTCCGGTCAGCGCGAGCTCGAAGCGTCCTTCGTCGTCGGTCATCGTGCGATCGAGGTATCGCCAGATGCCGGCGCGACACGCATAGACGTCGACCCACTCATCGTCGAGCGCCTTGTCCGCGACGCCGTAGCTGATCTCGCCGCGCACGATCTGGACCGCCTGGTCGGCCGAGGCAACCAGATCGATCCCACGATGGACCGGTGATCCGAGCGCGATCAACGGGCTATGAAATGGGCGCTGCCACGGTTCGGAGGGACCGGTGGCTGGATCTTCGCTGCACCGCACGTCGGGAAGCCACGCGTTCGCACCATCGGCCTTGCCACCCTCTCCCGGGCCGACTTCGTCGGGATCGACTCCGACAGGAGCTGCATGGTCACCGCTACATGCCGCGAGCCCAGCCGTGACGACGCAGAGGATCCGGAGCCGAGCCATCGGCGGACCGGCAGCACCAACCGTGCCAGCCACGTCGCGCGCGATCTTGCGTTGATCGTAGCTGCTCGACGCGCCGCCGGCGACGCTACTGCATCGCCCTGGCAACTCGACTTGCCGGGACGAACGTCACAGTCGCATGACCAACGTGCGGAGCCGCTCCGGCGACCACGACTCCAGCTCGAGGAGCGCGGCGTAGGGATCGCCCTCGAGCCCGAGCAGCATCGCGAAACACGGCTCGGTCTTGATGCCCGACCGCTTGAGCTGGCGAACCGCATCCCGCAAGCGTGATCCTCCTGCGGCGAGCAGCCGGCCTTCGACGATCATGTGGCGAAATCCGCGCTGGCTGTAGACCGGGATTGGCTGGCCAAAGATCTCGATCGCGAGGCCTTCGCAATCGACCGCGGTCACGCTGGCGGTTGGATCGACAGCGACGCGGCTCGTCGTACTCGGCAGCGTGCCGAGCGCCGAGCGGACGTCGGTTTCGAATCGATCGAGATCGTGCGCTTCACAAGCGATGTCGAAATCACTGCCGTCGACGGTAACGCCGAGCGGAAACGTGCCGATCAGCGTTGGCGAATACGCGGCGAGCGTGTCGAACAGCACGGCCAGGACATTTCGAGGCTCGGCGATCATGCGCCGCTTGATACCGCACGCCGGGCCGCTCAGGGCTCGTGGATCCCGATCGACGGCGTATCGGGATGGTAGGTGCGGTACCAGAAGTCGCTGTCGACCGGCGTAGGGCGGCCGGCATGGAGCGCCGCCGATCCAGGCCCGAGCTTGTAGCGACCGACATCGAACCGCTCGGTCGACGTCACGAATGCGGGATCGCCGGCGCGATTCGTCCCATCATCGCCGGGCATCCCGGTGGGCACGCCGTTGGCGAACAGGTTGTGCGAGATCTCCCAGCTCGGAGTCGTCCAGACTCCTCGGTCGTCCGGCGGGCCGGTCTCGATCGACACCACGGCTGCGCCGGGCCGCCATGGCTTGAACACGATGTTGTTCTCGATCCGGTTGGTTCCGGGTTGCGATGACCACGGAGCGGTCGCGGTGATCGACTCGAACGACATCTCCTTGATCACGTTGTGCGCGATTCGCAGTCCCGCATAGTAATTGTCGGCTCCGGCGTACTCCCAGTTGCCGTACTGGATCCCGATCCCGAGATAGAAGATCACGTTGTTGGTGATCTGATGATTTCGCGCCGGGAATCCGCCGGCGGTCTCGCGCGCGATCGCGATGCCAGTCGCTGCGCGGTCCCAACGGAAGTACCTGGCCTCCAGGTCATCGGAATAGAGGTTGTTACGGCTGACGGTCATGTTCTCGGCGGAGTCGAGGTAGATGTTGACGCTGTAGCAGTTGTAGACGGTGTTGCCTTCGAACAGACCGCCGCTCACGCGCTGCGCGACGAGGCACTCGCCGAACACGTCGTGGATCGAGTTCCGCGTTGCCTTGAAGCACGTGGTGTCGTGCCGCCGCGCGGTCGCGATCCCACCGTCGTGGATCGGGCGATCGCGATCTCGGTTGAGCAGCGCCACGTCATGGATGTGGTTGCGCTCGAGGTGATACGAGCTGCCACCGGTGAGCGTGATCGCGTGACGCGCGACGTTGTAGACCTCGTTGTTGTAGAGCGAGATGTGATGGCTCGGCGTGGTCTCGCCACCGATGGCGATCCCCACGCTGCCGACGCCGCCGGCGATCTCCTGTTCGAGCGCGCTGTTGGTGACGATCAGGTTTGCGAGCGTGATGTACGACGAGTCGGTGATCGACACGATCGATTCCCAGTCGGACAGCGGCCGCTTCGGGTCGATCACGATCCGCGCTCCCGCGGCTGCGGAGATGTAGAGGTGTCGGGGCACCGTGCCGGGCGTGGCGAGGTCGGGCCGGTAGTTGGAGATCCTGAGCTCGTCGTAGGTGCCGTCGAGCAAGTAGATGTGGTCCCCAGGCGCCGAGCACGAGACCGCATCCTGCACGGTCGCGAACGGTTCGGACCCCGCGGCCCCACACGATTTCCCGCCGGGCCTGACCAACAGCTCGCGCCCGTTGGGATCGGGGGTCAGCGGCACCGTGGGGGCGTTGTCGTCGCAACCAGGGATGGGTACCGCAGACGATGACGCCGGCGGGTCCGGCGGGCGCGCGTCCGATTCGGGTGCTCGCATCAGGTCGTCACCGGCACAGGCAGCCGTGACCGCGAGGCCGAGCAAGAGCGATCCAAGATGACGTTGCGCGGGCACGGGCTCCTCCTGTGAGGCCTTGTCACCTACGCTGCATCGCGTGGTCAGCTTCCTGCCGCGGCGTGGGAGCGCATCGCCCTACACGCGATTCACGCCAGCGAACGAGCGGTGCGCCATCGTTCGCGTCACTTGCGGAGACGTCGACTGAGCCCGTTGAGCCGATCTTCGGACCGCGGCCGCCCCACGACGGAGCGGCCGTCACGGGGCGCGATCTGCACCTGCGGTTGGGGCGCACGCGAGGTCACCACCACGTCGGAGGTGAGCTCGCACACGACGCGACGGTCGAGCCCGCGTCCGACCACGACCCGCTTGCACGCTTTATGGTCGGCGGCCGCGGTAGGCGCTGACTTCGTCGGGCGCGGCTTCGTCGACTTGGCGCGATCGGCGGCGGCCGGGGTTGCGATGAGCGTTGCCAGGACGACCGCAGCGATCCGCATGACCCCTAGTATCTCCCAGGATGTGCGAGCGCAGCGATCTTCTTCACAACGGACGTTCGATTCGCCCGACGTGAGCCCTAGAGTGCCGCGGATGTCGATGTGACGTGCTGGCCCTGGGGACCGGTCCAATGGAGGTCAGAGCGCCCGATCGCACAGTACCTTGTGCGCGGTTGTCACGCATCGCCAGCTGAACCGCAGGTTTCGCGCGGTCAGCGTACGCGTCCACGCTGGCATGCTCTACGCAAGGCCGGGGAGCAGAAGGAGTTGGCTTATGCACATCGTGTGGACGCTGCTCATCGGCTTCGCCGTGGGCGCGGTCGCGAGGTTGTTACTGCCGGACAAGGATGCGGGCGGCGCGATGATGACCGTCATGCTCGGCGTCGCGGGCGCGTTCATCGTCGGATCGCTGGGCCGTGCAGGTGCGCCGTATGGTGCGAACGAGCAAGCAGGCCTGATCGCGTCGGTGTTCGGCGCGGTCGTGGTGCTTGCCGGCTACCGGCTGATTGCCGGCGGAGAGGTAACGTAGTCGTGACGGCGCGGTCTGCGAGCGCGAAATCCGGCGTGAAGAAACCGAAGCATCGCAGCAAGCAAACGTCAGCGCGGCACACGCCCGTGGCGGCGTAACGCGGAGCGATGCTCGTGTTATGCAGCCGCGATGTCGCTCAAGTTGCCCGCGCTCATCCCGCATGATCTGCCCGCGCGTTCCAGCTGTGGATATCCAGAGCCGTTCCGGTCGCGCGTGATGCCTCGCGAGAAGCGCGCGATCGGCGATGCGCTGGGGTTGACCAAGATCGGCGTGAACCTGACGACGTTGGCGCCTGGCAAGGAGTCGTCGGTCCGCCACTACCACACGCGCGAGGACGAGCTCGTGTTCGTGCTCGAGGGTGAGGTCGTGTTGCGGACCGAGGAGGGCGAGCAGATCCTCGGCGCGGGGATGTGCGCGGGATTTCCCGCCGGCGTTGCCAATGGTCATCAGCTGATAAACCGCAGCGATCGTCCCGTGAGGTACCTCGAGATCAGCAACCGCGATCCCGAAGATGTTGCGGCGTATCCCGATGCCGACCTCGCATATCGCCGGGGACCCGACGGCGTGGGCATGTTCTCGCACAAGGACGGATCATCATATTAGGGCGGGCGCTTGGCCCCGCGTCGGGCTCGGAGCGGGAGCCTACCGGTCAGGCGCGCGCGCCGCGCTTACCGTACGGTGACACCGGCGCGACGCCGGGCGACGTCGTTTCGCGATAGGGCGGGACCGAGCCCACCGCGGTGCGGCGACGAGGGAACCGCTGGGTAAACACGACATGGTCGATATCGATCTGATCGGTCTCGGTGAGCAAGGCGGCGCGCTCGAGCAGATTGCGAAGCTCGCGCAGGTTCCCTGGCCAGGTGTAGTCGCGAAGCTTCGCGATCGCGGCAGTGGTGAGCTCGAGGCCCGGACGATGTTCGCGGAGCGCGATCGCGGTCAGATAGTGTGCCGCGATCATGGGAATGTCGTCGCGGCGTTCGCGCAGCGGCGGGATCGCGAGCCGGTGAGCTGCGAGTCGATCCCGGAGATCTGCGCGAAACCGGCCCCCCGCGATCAGGGCGTCGAGATCGCGATGCGAGGTCGTGAACAGGCGAAGCTCGGGCCGGCCATCGAGGGTGCGGATCAGCGCCGCTTGCATCGTCTCGGGAAGCTCACCGATCTCATCGAGGAACAGTGAACCCGTCCGCGCGGTCTCGAACGCGCCATCGCGCCCGAACAGCCGGGTGTCGAACAGCGGCTCCGGGATCGAAGCCAACCGGATCGCCACGAACGGGTGGCCAGCCCGGTGGCTGCGTTCGTGGAGCGCTCGTGCGACCAGCTCCTTGCCGACGCCGCTTTCGCCGGTGATCAACACGGGACCGGGCAACATTGCGAGCTTGTCGATCGAGCGGTGAAGCTCGACCATCGATGCCGTCGCACCGAGCATGTGAGGTGGGAGCTGGGGTGACTGCGTGGCGGTCACGGCCTCCGCAGTGTAAGAGAACCGAGCTCCCGCTTGACGTCCCCGGCATAAATTTCGATGACAGGTGTCGGTCCGATGCTGGTGCCGATCGTGTGCACACTGCGCAAAGCGTGCGGACACGGCGTCGCATCGTGTTCGGACGCGCATGCATGAAGCTGATCCACCGCACGACGGCGGCATCAAATCCAGTGATCGGGGCAACGCATGGGATCGGCCGTGTGTGATGCGATCGCCGCGGTTCAGCCGTAGCATGGCAGCCTGGCCATGGCCGATCGGACGTTGGTAGCGAGCGCTACGAACTTACTCGCGAGAGGATTCCTCGTCGTGCCCACGGACCGGCACGGGCCGGGTGGCGATCCCGTCAACGCCTTGTTCGCCGTCGCGCGTGCGCTGGATCGCGCCGTCGCATTCAAGCAGCCCGCGGCAGCGATCGCCGTGATCGAACAGCATGTGACCAGCGCGGCATGGCCGCCGATCTTGAGGGCGCAACTCCCCGCGCTGCGGCCTCTCCTCGAGACCCTCGGGATGCATGTTGTCGAGGCGGTGGACGAGCTGCACGTCGTCAGCTCGTACGCACGAGCGGCGCTGGATCGCGGCGATGACGTGGTCGTGGTCGGCGTCGACAAGCGCTATGCGCAGCTCGTGAACGATCGGGTGTGGTGGTACGACCCGAACAAGGACGCGCGATACACACCCGAGATGGTTCACAAGCGGTTCGGGGTCGAGCCATCGCGGGTTGCCGAGTGGCTGGCGCTGGTCGGCGACGATGATGCGATGCCGGGGATCGCCGGGATCGGCGCCAAGGGAGCGACCGCGCTACTCCAGGCGCACGGCTCGGTCGAGCAGGCGCTCGCCACCCTCGACGCGATCGGCGGACGCACGGGCAATGCGCTGCGAGCCGCCGGATCCGATGCCGTTCGCAGCGAGCTGCGGCGCGGCCGACTCGACCGCGATCGTCCGCTGCCGATGTCGCTCGATGCCGCTCGCTATGTTCCGCCGTCGCCCGCGAACGTCAACGCGCTGTTCGAGCGGCTCGGCTTCGTCGAGCTCCTCGTCCACGACGCCGCAAAGCTGCAGGTCACGGTGTGTGATCGCGCAAGCGAGCTGGAGGCAAGGCTCGCGCAGCTCGCCGCGCCCGTGGCGGTCCACGGGGTGATCGAGGACGGGGGCGAGCTGATCGGCGTGGCGCTCGCAGATGGTCGAGGCGAGCCGGTGTATGCATCGCTCGCGGTCGCGCGCGACGCGCTGGCGCGTTGGCTGGCCGATCCGCGGGTGCCCAAGATCGCGTATGCGCGTGAGGGCCTGATGGTGGCGCTGCAACGCGCGGGGCTCGGACTCGCCGGCATGATCGGCGATGCCGCCGCAGCGTCGCATCTCACTCAGCCGAGCAACTGGGCGCCGCACGATCTTGCGCTGGTCGCCAAACATGCGCTCGGTCGCGCGCTGCCGGCGGACGAAACGGTGCGAGGCATCGGCGCGCAGCGCAAGCCGTGGTCAGCGCTGCCGATCGATCGCGTCGGCCAGCTAGCGGGTCAGCACGCCGACGCTGCGGCAGCCGTCTGGAGTGCGCTCTCGCCATCGGTCGATCCGGCGCTGGTCGCCGAGTATCTCGAGCTGTCGGACGCGCTCGTGCAGATGGAGCTCCACGGTCTCGCGATCGACCGTGATGAGCTCGCGAACGCCGAGCGCGATTTTGCGGTGATCGAAGCGGATCTCCAGCGCGAGATCGAGGCGCTCGCCGGTCATCCGTTCAACATCAACTCGTCCAAGCAGCTCGGCGCGGTGCTGTTCGAGCAGCTCAAGCTTCCGATCGCGAGTCACACCAAGACCGGCTGGAGCACGTCGATCGAGGCGCTCGAGAAGATCGAGCACGCGCACCCGATCGTTCCGCTGGTGCTACGCTGGCGGTTGCTTCGCCGGCTGCGCGACGGCTGGATCATCTCGCTTCGCAACTGCATCGCGACCGACGGCCGCGTCCACTCGCGGTTCCACCCGGCGCGATCGTTTTCCGGCCGGCTGGTCAACACCAATCCCGATCTCGGCCGGGTGCCCGGCCGGACCCCGGAGATGGCGCGGATCCGCCGGGCGTTCGTGGCAGCCCCCGGAACGCTGCTGCTCTCGGTCGATTACAACCAGCTCGGTCTCCATGTGCTCGCACATCTGACAAAAGATCCTGCGCTCACCGAACCGCTGCGCCAGCGCGCTGACATGCATGCCCTCACGGCCGCGGCCGTGCTCGATCGGCCGATCGACCAGCTCACGCCCGACGAGCGGCAGCTCGGCAAGGTCGTGAACTTTGCGACCTTTGCAGGGCAGGGGGCGAGCGCACTCGCGCTCCAGCTCGGAATCTCGGCGCAGGAGGCCAAGCAACTGATCGCACGTTTCGATCAGCGCTACGCGATGGTCCGGGCGTTTCAGGACGAGCAACTCCGGCTCGCGCGCGAGCGCGGTTACATCGTCACGATGGCCGGTCGCCACTGGCCGATCGGAGGTCTGGAGTCCCTGGACCCTCACGATCGATCGTACGCCGAGCGGCTCGCACGTCGGGCGACACACGAGGGTTCGGTCTCCGACGTCTCGCGCCGAGGCCTGCTTCAGATCGCTCGTGCGATCCGCGCCGCCGGCCTGCGCGCCGCGCCGGTCGCCCAGATCCTCGACGAGGTACTGCTCGAAGTTCCCGTCGAGGAGCTCGATCAGACAGCTCGGCTTGCCGCCGACGCCATGCGCTCGTCGTTTGCGCCGATGGAGGTCCCGCTGGTCGTGAGCGTCGAAGCCGGGCCCAACTGGGCGGATCTGGTGGGGTCAGACTCAAGTTACTCAACTTGGGTGGCCGGCATTCGGACGACAAGTTGAGCAACTTGAGTCTGACCCCTTCCGGGAGCGAGCCGGTCGGATCGTGCGTATGCGCGCGATCGGGTACGACACGAGGCTGCATCAGACGTTTGCTCT
>JBFWXW010000073.1:0-29878 GCA_050187075.1 Kofleriaceae bacterium
GAGGCGGACGCTCGAACCCTCGACGCTGAGGGTCGACACGTCGGGCGGCGGCGCCGCGAGCTCACCGTCGAGCGTTTCCTCCGAGGTTCCGGTCGTCAGCGAGTCCGAGCCGCGAGGCAGTTCGGGATCCTCGGGCGCGGGCAGTGGTAGCGGCAGTGGCGTGGTCTCGTCGCGCTCGGCGGGTGCCACCACCACCGGTGCACCGACGGGGGCGATGATCGTGACCGCCTGATCGCGCGAGATCAGCGTCGGCGCACTGGCATTGGCACTGGCACTGGCGTTGGCATTGGCATTCGCGATCGTGAGATCGGAGCTGCGACGGTCGAGCTCGCTGGATCGTTGGTCGAGCTCGGCGGCTCGTTGATCGATCTCCGCCGCCCTCCGGACGACCTGGGCCTCTCGGGCTTCGAGCTCGAGCAATCGGCGCTCGTGATCGCGGGTGAGCTCGGCGATCCGAGCCGCCTCGAGGGCCTGGTTCGCGCGCTGCTCGAGATATGCCTTGAGACCGCTGGGGCCGTAAACCACGCTGAAGTCTTTTGCATAGGGCGGAATCACCGCGTCGTCCTCGCGCATCCGCTTGAGCACGGTGATCCGCTCGTCGAGCTCGCGATGGCGCTGGCCGTCGTCGAGCACCAGCACGAGCAGCTCGGCCGCGGGATCGTGATAGATCACGGGCGTCGCGACCCGCACCGGTTCGGAGCCTTCGGTGATCACGTTGAGCGCACGGCCGAGATCCTCGGAGAGCAGTCGCTCTGCGAGCTCGGGATGGCTCACGGCGTCGACCGTCGTGTAGACCTGCGCGGCGACCAGCTCGCCGCTGCTGGCGGTTACGTGAACCAACCTCGTCTGGGTGCGCCCGATCGCTCCTCGATACGCAAGTGGCGACGGAACGCGACTACCCCTGGCCATTTGAGGACAGGCATACCGCTAGCGGGGCGCACACCTCAAGCGAGAAAGCATGGCTGGACAACCCCCCGGGAATTCAGGCCCGGATCGTCCCCAGGCATCGAGCCTCCCAGGCGGGCGAGCATGCGCCCAGAGCCGGCGTCAATTCACGCTTCCGGACGACTCGTCGGTGGTGACTGCCTCCGGAACGTCGTCGTCATCCACATTACCCATCATCTGCGCAGCGACGGCGACGAGGACTTCGTGGACATGCTCGAGGGTGTCGAGCCGGCCGCACAGCGAATAGTAGTCGTCGATCGATACCTCGCCCATCCGCTCGAGCGCTCGCTGCACGTACGGCCGCATCCGAGGCGGGGCGTCGAATTCCGAATCGAGATCGTCGAGATCCGCCTGCGCGATCGCCGCCGCGACGAATCCGGCGGGCGCGAAGTTCAACCCGGTTGGCAGCACCACGCGCCACTCGACGTCTTCGCCGCCAACCTCCCAGCGACCGCCGAGCCGGCGTCGTACGACCTCGCCGAAGTACGCTCCGGACGTCGCCACGACCAGCTGGATCGTCGCCGGTTGGCCGTCGGGAACGTTACGCAGGTAGTGGTCGAGCAGCGGCAGCGTGTCGCTGTCGTACTCCAGGGTGACACCGAGCGCACGACGCACGTACGTGACCGCCTGGTCAGCGTACTCGCGTACCCGTGGTGGCACCGGGTCATCCATAGGGCTCAGCGTACCCCGGTTCGTTGAGGCGGGCGAGAGAATCCCTGGCTTGAACGAGGTGCAGCGGTCACCAGGAGACGTTGACCGCTCCATGGCGCGACCTCATCTCGATGGCCGCCGATGGACGACCGCCGGTCAATTGGCCCAGTTGCGCCTCGACCCAACCGTCGCTGGTTGCCTTGCTAGGGACCCCAAGGTTCACCTTGACAGCGCGGGCGCGAACCCACACCGGACCGGTTCGACGGAATCGAACGTCGACGTCGCCGTGCACGCTCGCGACGTTGATCTGTCCCCGCAGAGCGACCTCGGCCTCGAGGACGATCTTGCCTTGCGTGGTGGTCAGCTCGATCTGGCGAGCTCGCACGCGACGGCCGGAGATCGTGCCTCGCGTCGCGGTCGCAACGAGTTGTTCGCCGGCGATCGTGTCGAGCTCGAGGTCCGAGCTCAGCGACTGCGCGTCGACGGAGCCGAACACTTGAGCCAGCGAGGTTCGTCCCGACATCGTGTGGGTCAGCAGATCGCCGGACACGTTGCGCACCGAGATCGGTCCCGAGGCGGTATCGAGCTCGCCGCCCGCATCCATGTTGGTGACCTCGAGCGAGCCCGTGCTCGCGGCCGCATCGACGCGCGCGCCGCGTGGGGCGCGAACGATCAGGTCGATCCGCATCGCGCTGCGGGGTACCGCTCGGTTCTCGGGGCCGCGATCGGCAGCGGTCACGATCCGGACCGAGCCGTCGGTTCCGGGCACCAGCGAGACGCGCAAGCGATCGAGCGCCTCTTCATCGGGCGCATGCTTGCGCGCTTCGATCAAGACTGCCTTGCCGTCATAGCCCTCGACCCGCACATCGCCGAGCGAGTTATCGATCATCAGCTGCGAGATCGGAGCGCCGGCAGGCTGCACGTCGAGGCGGCTGCGCTCGCTGACGCCGTTGGGATCGGCGGTCGCCGTCGTCGCGAGCAGCCAGCTCACTAGGACGACCACGCGCTTCATCGTCCGATCCCTCCCGCCAGGGCGACTTCATCGCGCGCGGCCGCACGGTCGAGGTAGCGAATCAGCGCGCGCAACGCCTTCTGGCGCGGGCGTCCCTCGCTGGCGCTCGCGACCGCTCGCTGCAGCGTCGCGACGTTGCTATCGAACGCGGTCTGGCGCTCGGCCGGCCACCCGGCGCGAACCTCGCGGGCGATCGCGAGCATCTCGTCGGCGGTCTTCGCGTATGTCGCGCTGTTCGCCGCGGCCTCCGCGACCAGCTCGGCGGCCACGTCTTCGCCTGGCATGGTCGCTGTCACCGCCGGCGAATCGGCGCGTGGCGTCGTGGCAGGCGCCGGCTGTACGGCGATGACCTCCGGGGCGGCCCGATCCGAGCGCCACCAGATCACGGCGACCACGGCCGCCGCGACGACGCCTCCCACCGCGAACCGCCCGAAGGGCGCGAACGCCGGCATCCACCGCGCGAATGCACGCCGCCACGCCGGCCGGTTGGCGTCGGCGATCTCGGCGTTGGCGAGTTGCGTCTGGATGCCGGACCACAGGCTGCCGGGAGGATCGATCGGCGGCAGGCTGCGCAGTCCATCACGCAGCGATGCCTCCGCGCTTGCCATGGCGCGGCAACGTTCGCAGCCGCGCAGATGCCCTCGCACATCACTGCCACGAGTACCGTCGAGCTCACCCTCGAGGTACGCTGTCAGCTCGCGCTGGACCAGATCACAATTCATGCGATGCCACCCGCGCCCGCGGCTCCATCGAGCAGCTCGCGCATCTTTGCACGGGCCTTGTGAAGCTGCGACTTGCACGTCCCGACGCGACATCCGAGGATCGCGGCGCACTCCTCGTGCGAGAGTCCCTCGACGTCGTGAAGCACCAGGATCGCGCGATAGCCGGCAGGAAGCTTGGCGAGCGCCGCTTCGATCCGGGATGCCAGCGCGGGATCGCGCTCGGCGACCGGCGCTGCCGGGACATCGACGAGCGCATCGTCGCTGACCTCCATGCGGCGGCCGCGTTTCGCGAGGTGCGACAGGGCGGCGTTCACCGTGAGCCGGTAGATCCAGGTCGACAGCGCCGACTCCCCGCGAAAGTTCGCGAGGCCCCGAAACACCCGCACGAACACTTCCTGCGCTACCTCCTCCGCATCCGAGCTGCCGACGATGCGGTGGGACATCCCGAACACGCGGCGCTTGTACTGGTGATACAGCATCTCCATTGCGCGGGCTTCGCCTCGGCGGCAGGCGGCGATCAGCTGCGCATCATCGGCGAGCGTCGCAGCGACGCGAGGTCGTGGGTCGGCAAGCGCGGGGGGCGGAATCGAGAGGTGTTGGTCTGCCAGATCGGTCACGAGGTCCCCAGATCCGCGCTCGGGGTTCAGGCTAGGCGACGGCGGATCACCCGTACGACCACCAACACCGGAGGATCGTTGCCTGGGTTGGTCCGCCATGTCCCGGGGAACCTAGCCCGGCCGTATCTCGACTGCTAGCACCACATCGCCATGCATCCCGCCGGAAGCATTGGACCCACATCAGCTGGCAGAGACGGGGCTGAGGTATGATGGAGCCGTGCACGCGCCTCTGGTGGTCGGTCTTGGCCGGATCGGCGTGACGATCTCAGGTCTTGGCCCAAATTTGCCGGCAGCAAACGCTCCGCCGGCCGAGCTGGCAACGCTTGCCAGCTCCCCTGCCCCCGGGATCGCGGTGGCGCTGCGGGCGGCGTTGCGATTGGGTTGTCGGGCACGTGCCGTGGGAAGCCACGGTGCCGACTTGCTCGGGCAGCTGGTGCGCTCCGCGCTGCGCGAGGCGGGGATCGAGACCGAGATGCTGCGCGTGGTCGGTACATCGCCGTGCGAGCTCGTCACGGTTGCGGGTGACGGGACGCTCCGAACCCGGTACCCAGGCGACCGCGGCCAACCGATGTCGATCGATGCCGAGGCGGCACTCGTTGGCGCGTCGGCGCTGTTGATCGACGGAACCGATCCGATGGATCAGCTGCGCGCGGCCGAGCTGGCTCGCTCGTCGAAGCGGCCGGTGATCCTGGACATCGGCGAGCTTCGCGAAGGCATCAGCGATCTGATCGAGGCGTCGGACATCATGATCGCGTCCGAGCGAGTCGCGTCGGAGCTCGCGCCACGTGGCGAGCTGACCGACGCGCTGGGCGAGCTCCTCGCGCTCGGCCCCGGCGCGGTCGTGATCACGCTCGGTGAAAAGGGCGCGATCGGCCGTCACGGCGATCAGGTCGTGCGCTGCCCGGCGTTTCCCGGCGAGGTGCTCGACAGCTGCGGCGCCGGCTCGGTGTTCCACGGCGCGTTCGCTGCGGCGCTGCTCAGCGAGCTTCCGTTCGCGCGTTGCATCGAGCTCGCCGCGGCTGCGGCGACGCTCTCGCTGCGCGAGCTCGGCCCATGGTCGGCGATGCCGAGCCGCGATGAGGTGCTGGCGTTGGTCCGGACCCGCCGGACGTAGTGGGGCTTTGGGCCGATCGGCGCCCGGAAGCTCCACGTCCAGCACCTCGCCCTCGCCCTTGCCCTTGCCCTTGCCCTTGCACCTGCACCGGGCACTTCGCCGTTACGACCTGCACGTGCACCTGCACGAGCTCGACGGCCTTCTCCTCACCGCTTCTTCGTCGGTGCTCCAAGATCGCTGCCCTCCAGCCGGAACTGCGCATCCGCCGCGGCCATCTGCTCGGCCTCCTTCTTCGATCTGCCGATCGCGCGCGCCCATTCGTCGGTGCCGATCGTCACCGCGACGACGAACCGCTTGTCGTGATCGGGACCGAGCTCCTGCACCACCCGATAGGTCGGGGTCGCCTTGAGCCGTGCCTGCGCGGTCTCCTGCAGCCGGGTCTTGAAGTCGTAGAACCCCTTGAGCTCGACCTTCTCGATCCGCTCGCCAAGCAAGCGCTCCAGCATCTCCCACGCCGCTGTGAACCCACCATCGAGGTACACCGCGGCGAGGATCGCCTCGAACGCATCGGCGAGGATCGATGGCTTCGACCGCCCTCCACTCTTCTCCTCGCCCTTGCCGAGCAGCAGCCACTGGCCGAGGCCGAGCTGCGCTGCGAGCACCGACAGTGCCGTCTCGCTGACCACCTGTGCGCGCGTCATCGACAGCTGGCCCTCGCGCAGCTGCGGATACCGCCCCATCAGCCTGTGCCCGACCACCAGATCGAGCACGGCGTCACCCAAGAACTCGAGCCGCTCGTTGTCCTCGGGCCGTGCGCCATCAGGCTGCTCGTTGCACCAGCTGGCATGTCGTAACGCCTGTTCCAGGAGCGAACGATCGCGAAACGAATGGCCCAGGACGGCCTCAAGCTCGGAGTAGTCGGCCACGACCCATGGTACCTTCGGACGAGTGGAAGCGCTGCGCGAGCGTTTCGGCAAGTATCACGTCCTCGAGAAGATCGCGCAGGGCGGGATGGCCGAGGTCTACAAGGTCAAGACCGTCGGGATCGCCGGGTTCGAGAAGATCCAGGCGCTCAAGCGGATCTTGCCGAGCGCAGCGCGTGAGGGCCGGTTCATCCGCAGCTTCATCGATGAGGCGCGGATCGCGGTCGAGCTGACCCACCGCAACATCGTCCAGGTGTTCGACTTCGGTAAGGCCGATGGCGAGCTGTTCATGGCGATGGAGCTGATCGAGGGGCGCGACCTGCGCACCGCGCTGATCCATGCGCTGGACTGCGATGTGATGCCGCCGATCCCGGTCGCCGCTTACATCATCGGCGAGGTCGCATCCGGGCTCGATTACGCGCACCGAAAGACCGACGGTTATGGCGGCGAGCTCGGCATCGTGCATTGCGACGTGTCGCCTTCGAACATCATGCTGTCCAACGATGGCTACGTGAAGATCCTCGATTTCGGGATCGCACGCGCGAGCTTCGCAACGGCACTCGAGCGGCGCCGGTTGCGAGGCAAGCCGCGGTACATGGCACCAGAGCAAACCTACGGCGAGCAACCCACGGCCGCGTCGGACGTGTTCGCGCTCGGCATCATCGCGTGGGAACTGTTCACCGGGTTGCCGCTGTTCCGGGGGCCGAACCTGAAGGAGATCCTCAAGACCGTTCGCTCGACGACGCCGGCCCGGATCGACGAGCTCGATCCGCGGATCCCGCGCGAGCTCGCGGATGCGATCGCACGCGCGCTATCGCGCGAGCCGGGCGTGCGCGGCACATCCGGCGAGCTTGCCGCTGCGTGTGCGCGCACCGCGATGGGCGCTGGTGCACGAGCGCTGCAGAGCTGGCTGGCGTCGATCCATCCGATCGACGAGGGCGAGGATGCCGACGATCGCAGCGATGACCAGCCGAGCGAGCCGTCTGCCGACGACGACGTCCAGCCCGGGGAGGATCGTCAGGCGCGAATCCGCACCGCGACGATGAGGCCGCCGTCGCGCGGCTCGGCGGCGTCGCTTGCCAACGTGCCGATCGCCGGGGGAGACCTCGGCGAAGGCACACCGGGTTTTGCCGAGATCATCATCGAGGACGAGCCGCCGGCGGTGTCCGGCCGATTGCCACGGGTGGAGACCGAGCCCGCGCGCGAATGGTCCGGGCCACCGCGATTTGGCGATCGCGATCCGACCAGCGGCACGCAGGGGCCGTGGGCCGAGTCGTACGCCGGCAACGCCTTCGACCATCGCGAGCCTACCGCGCGCACCGACCCGCCCGGGCGCGACTCCGGGTTCGGGTTCGAGCACCGCGAGCCGACGATTCCCAGCGAGCTCCACCACCGCGAACCGACGCCGGTCGACTTTCAGGATCGCGAGGCCACGGTGCCCAGCGAGCTGTTTTCGCGCGCCTCGTATCAGCGGCTTCACTTTCAATCCCCGGGCGTGACACCGATCCCGGAGCCGGCGCCGGTGCCCGATCCCGAGCCTGGGTTTGACTCGGACGACACTCGCTTCGACGACGCGGAGCTCGAGCCCGGGCCGAGTGGGCTGTTCGACGAGCCGATCGACGACGATCTCAGCGCGATCGCCGCGCGAGATCCGGTCGAGCGCCGCCGCGCGATCGTGATCAGCGCGACGGTGTCGGGGCCATCCGCCGCCGAGCTCGGCGCGATCACGCGCAGCATCAGCGAGCTCGCGTATCAGCGCGGCGGCGTCGTCGTGGCGCAGACCGACGACGCAGTCCAGGCGGCGTTCGGGCTCGAAGTCGTCGGCGAGGATGATCTCTCGATCGCGATGGGCTGGGCGCTCGACGCAACGGCGATCGCGCGCGATGCCCGGATCGGCAGCGACCGGGGAGCTGCGATCCTGCGGATCGGCGCGGTCGCTGGGGTGTCGATCATCGCGGACCCCGACGGCGTGATGCGCGTCCCGCCCGAGATCACCGAACAGGCGCGTGCGCTCGCGCGTGACGCCTCGCCTGGATTGCCGCGGTTCCTCGGGCTCGCCGGCCGGTTGGCCAGCACGTTCTACGAGCTTCGCGATCTCTACGATCCGCTCGCGTCGCGACCTGACGAGGGCACGCGTCTCGTCGAGGTGATCGGTCAGCGCGGGTTCGACGAACGCGATCGCGCGCGGCTCGAGCGCCGGGGGCTGTTCGCGGGGAGAACCGCAGAGCTGTCCGAGCTCGCGGGTCGGTTTCAGCGAGCGGTCGCCGCCGATCGCCGGATCGTGGTCCTGGTGACCGGCGCGCCCGGATCCGGCAAGAGCCGGCTGATCGCCGAGCTCGTCGCGCAATTCGCGCCCGAAACCAGCGCCGTCCGGATCACCACGACGGCCGCCAACCCAGCGCATCGGTTGGCGCCGTTCTCGTTGATCGTCGATCTGTATCAAGCCGCGCTCGGGCTCCCGCCATCGCGCGGCCGAGCCGCTCGCTTGCACGTGATGCAACAGCTGTCGAAGAAGCTGATCGCCGCGGGTGCACCGCCAGATCGCGCACGCACGATCGCCATCGACCTCGACCGCGCAATGGAGCTGCGCGACGGCGTCAGCGTGGGGGCCCCGGAGGTCGCCGACCTGCGGCCGCGGATCTCCGCCGGGCTCGCGGCGTTTCGCGCGACCCTGCTGCGGCGCGGACAGCCGCAACTGACGATCATCGACGATCTGCACGATGCCGATTCGGCGAGCCTCGAGGTGCTCCGCCACACCCTCGCGGTTCCAGCGGCCGGCGCCGAGCTGATGGTGCTGACCTCGAGCCAGGACGTGAAGAACGCGCCGCCGAACGACCTGGTGATCCGGATCGGCGATCTCGACGATCGAGACGCGCGCGCGATGATCGCGGACCGGCTCGGCGCCGCGGCGACACCCGCAAACGTGGCGGCGGTGCTTGCCCGCGCGGGCGGCAATCCGCTGTTCATCGAGGAGCTCGCGCAGGCGGTCTCCGCAGGTGGGCAGGTTCCCGCGACCGCGCGCGACGTCATCGCAGCACGCATGGATGCCCTGTCACCTGCGGCGCGAACCGCGTTGCGGTACGCGGCGGTGTTCGGCGCGACGATCCGGACCCGGCTGCTCGAGGAGCTCGTGGCGGATGCGCCGGGCATCCGGCGTGGTCCTGGCGACAACGATGGCATCGACGAGCTCGTGGCCGCCGGTCTGATGACGCGCTCCGACAGCGGTGTGGGACGTGAAGGCGAGCTGTCGTTCGCGCGCGGATTGATCCGCGAGGTCGCGTACGAGGCGCTGTCCCCTGCCGCTCAGCGCTCGATGCACGCACGGATCGGGCGGTTGCTCGCGTCGCGTTTTTTTGCGGGGCGCGAGGAGCTTCCGGCGACGATCGCGGAACACCTCGAGCTCGGCGGCGAGCTTGCCGGGGCCGCCGCGTTCTGGTTGCGCGCGGGGCGGCTCGCGATGACCGCGTCCGATGCGGCCGCGGCGATCGGATGGTTCTCGCGCACGATCGCGCTCGAGCGGCGGCTCGGCGTCACGGCTCCGAGCCCGGCCTCGCGCGCTCGACGCCGCGAGGCACTGGCGTCGCGGGAAGAGGCGCACCGTGCGCTTGGCGATTTCGTCTCGGATGCCGGTGACCTCGAGGAGCTTCACCGATTGGCCGAAGGCGATCCGGTGCGGCTCGCCGATATCGCGATCCGTCGCGCGCACCGCATGTTGCGGTTCGGTGACTACGCCAATGCGAGCATCACGACGCTGGTCGCCGAAGACCACGCGATCGCTGCCGCCAACGATCGCTTGCACGCCGAAGCCCTGCGCGTGCGCAGCGAGATCCTCGAGCGCCTCGGTCGGTTCGACGAGGCCTTGGCGCTGGTGGGGCGCGCCGCGGAGCTGTTCCGCAAGCGCGGCGTGGTCGAAGGCGAGATGACCGCGCTGCTTGGGCGTGGCCGGATCCACCTGATGCGCGCGCACTACGAGGCGGCACGCGAAGCCTACCGCCCAGTGCTGGCGCGGCTCGAGGCGACCAGCGATCCATGGCTCGCGCGAATCGCGCAGAACCACACCGCGCTGATCGAGATGTGCCTCGGCAACTTCACCGAGGCGATGGCGGCTGCACAGCGATCACTCGAGCTGTGCCGGCGCTACGGCGATCGCACGCGAGAAGGTGAAGCGCTCGGCGTCGCCGGGATCATCCTCCACGAGGTCGGGCTGTACGACCGCGCGGCGGAAACCCTGGCGACGGCGATCGATCTGCTCGGGCGCACGGCGTCGAAGTGGAGCCGCGCCGATTGCTTGATCTACGCCGGCGCCTGCGACGTGCGACGCGGTCGTTCGAGCGGCCTGCAGATGATCGACGAGGCGCTGGCAGACGCGCGCACGCTCGGCGCGCGTTACCTCGAAGCCAACGCGCTGATTCGCCGCGCTGGAGCGCAACTGCGCCGCAGCGCGTTTGCCAATGCTGCGGAAGATGCTGCGGCGGGCACCGCGATCGCCCGCACTGCCGGCCTGGTCGGCTACGAGATCCAGGGACTGGCCCGCAGCGCGCTCGCGTTGACCCGGCTCGGCAAGACCGATGAGGCCGTGGCGCTCGCCGAGCGATCGCTCGAGCTGCTCGATCGCCAGCGCTACGTCGAGGGATCCGAGGAGGCCGTGCTCGCCGGATGCGCGCAGGTGCTGCGAGCCGCCGACCGGGTCGAGCGCGCGAACCAGGTTCGCGAGCGCGGCCGAGCCTCCGCGCAGCGCAAGCTCGATGCGCTCGCCGACCCCGCGTGGAGAGCCGCATATGCGGCGGTCTTCGAGGTTCGTCAGCTGCTGGGCTGAGCACCGAACGTGTGTTCGGCGTTGTGCCCGCGGCGGCGGCGGCGTGGCCCGGCGGGCGGTCAGCTCGCGGCGATCCACCCGCCGGCGAGGACGCGATCGCCGTCGTAGATCACCGCTGCCTGGCCGCGTGCCGCGACCGTGGGCTCCGAGAGCCGTACACGTGCGTCGCCGCCGTCGATGACGACCTCGGCTGGCACCGGGGTGCCGCGGTGACGAACCTGGACGCCGGCGGTGAACGTCGTGCGAGGGGCGGCGAGCCAGCGTAGATCACGAATCGTGAGCTCGGTGCGCTCAGCGTACGATCGCGGCCCGACGTGGACGTCGCCGCGCGCAGGATCGACGGACGTGACGTACAGCTTGTCCTTGGTGGTGAGATTTCCCAGCCCGCGGTGCTGGCCGATCGTGAACTTGTGGGTCCCATCGTGGCGTCCGACCTCGCTGCCGTGTTGATCGATGATCGCGCCAGCGATCGGTAGCGCCCTGCCCTTGCGGAGCGCCTGCGCCGACACGAACCCGGCGTAGTCGCCATCGGGAACGAAGCAGATCTCCTGCGACTCCGGCTTGCTCGCATTGGGTAGTCGGAGCCGCACGGCCTCGGCGCGGACCTGTTCCTTGGTCATGCCGCCGAGCGGGAACCGCACCGACGCGAGCTCCTCGGGCGGCATCGAGAACAAGAAGTACGACTGGTCCTTGCCGGCGTCGACGCCGCGCCACAGTCCGAGATCGCCGTCGCGATCGAGGATCTGCGCGTAGTGACCGGTGACCAACAGCTCGGCCCCGATCGCCCGCGCGCGCGCGAGGAGCGGCGTGAACTTGATGTGCTGGTTGCACTTCACGCACGGATTGGGTGTGTCGCCGGTGAGGTACGCCTCGACGAAATCGTCGACCACGGCGGCACCGAACTCGGCCGCGAGATCGACGACGTAGAACGGGATCCCGAGGTGAGCCGCGACCGCACGGGCATCCTCGACGTCGCGCGGCCCGCAGCACCTGCCACCGGAGGACGCCGCGGTGCCACGGGCGTCGTACAGCCGCATCGTCATGCCGACGACCCGATGCCCGGCCTCCACGAGCAGGCCGGCGGCGGTCGCGCTGTCGACCCCGCCGGATAGCGCGGCGACGACAAGGGGGCCAGGGGCGGGCATCTCGTGGTAATGCCCTACCGCGCGATGAAGAGCAACCGGTGCGAGGTCGTTGCCTCGGAGCTCGACGGTTCTGGCCATGGAATCGCGAGGTCCGGCGACGGCGCGATCCACGTCCTCGACCTGCTGCCAGGTGAGCGCGCCGAGGTCGCGATCGATCATCGCAGTCCGCATCGCGCCGAGGCCTGGGGCCACGTGGTTCGCCGGATCGGATCACTCAGCTCCGACCGGGTCAACCCGGCCTGTCCGTCGTTCGGAGACTGTGGCGGCTGCGTGTGGCAACACCTCGCCTACACGGCGCAGCTCCTCGCCAAGCAGCAGATCGTCGCGAGGGCGCTTGCCGCCGTGCCCGCAGTCCGCGATGGCCGGGTGACGATCGCCAGCGTGCGCCCGTCGCCGGATCAGCTCGGCTATCGCAACAAGGGCAAGTACGTCGTCGGCCGCGGCAGCAACGGCCTGGTGCTCGGCGCATATGCGCCGCGCAGTCATCGCGTGGTGGACACGTTGGGCTGCCGCGTCGTCGCCCCGATCGTCGATGAGGTCGCGACCTGGGTGCGCGGGGCCGCGGAGCGCGCGGGAATCATCGCGTACGACGAGGCGCTCGCGGACGGCGAGCTGCGCTACGTGATCGTCCGCGAGGCGGCGGGGGATGTGCTGATCGTGCTCGTCGTCGCGCCGGGGACCGCACGCGCCAAGCTTGCTGCCGTTGGGGCGGCGATGGCGAAACACCCTGCGGTGCGCGGCGTCGTGATGATCGAGAACGGTCGGCGCGATGGCGCGATCGTGCCGACCGGCAGCGCCGTCACGGTGCTGCACGGCGAGGCTCAGCTGGTCGAGCAGCTCGCAGGTGCCGCGGTGGAGGTTGGTGCGGGCGAGTTCGTGCAGGTCAATCGCGCCCAGGCACACGCGATGTACGCTCGCGTGGTCGAGCTTGCGCAGGTCGAGTCGGGGCAGTGTGCCGTCGATCTGTTCGCCGGCCTCGGAGGCATCGGTCTCGGCCTGGCTCGAGCCGGTGCGCAGGTCGTCGCGGTCGAGATCGATCGCGACGCCGTGACCCGGCTCAATGCCGCCGCTGCGCAGGCCGGGCTCGCGCTGACGGCACTCGCGGCTGACACCAACACGCTGTCCGCGGAGCTGCGGGCACAGCTGGGCACCGCCCCTGATGTGGTTGTCGTCAACCCGCCGCGCAAGGGGCTTTCGCCCCCGGCGCGCGATCTCGTCGTCGAGCTCGCGGCGCGTTGCGTGATCTACGTCAGCTGCGGGCCCGAATCGCTCGGGCGCGACTTGCTGGAGCTCGCAAACCGGGGCTGGCATCCCGACGCGATCGAACCGTTCGATCTGATGCCGGGTACCGGCCAGGTCGAGACCATCGCACGGCTCGTGCGAGCAGCCGAGGTCGATGGGGACGTTTGATGGAGCCTTGCTTGCGCTGCGCTCAGCGCAGCTCGGCGCCAAGCGGGACGGTCACGCGTGTGCCATCCTCGGCCACGTAGATCTGCCGCGTCAGCTGCTTGCGGCCGTCGCCGAGGTCGACGTCGATCCGGACCTCGCCCTCGTCCGCTGGCATCCCGACGGCGAGCTCGACCGGACCGAACGGCACCCCGGGAACCGCGTTACGCTGGAGCTGCGCGATCAGCTCGTCCCCGACCCATACCTCGGCGCTCAGATGCCGGACACGTTGGGCCGCCTCGCCCAGGTCCAACACGATGGTCGCGCGCAATCGTTGCTGCTGGTTACAGGTCTCGTGGGCGAGCAACGCGATCGCGAGGATGAACGCGATCGGCGCGATCCGCCGGCGAAAGATGTCGTAGCGCGACACGGTCGTGGGTGTCATAGCACCCCGCCGGCCGGTCGAAAACTGGCGACCACCGCGGGAGCCGCTCTAGCCTCGACAGGTGCGACGGTTTGTGATGTGCGCCGCGGTCGCGGCAGTAGCGGCGTGCTCGAGCCGCGCGCATCCGTATCGGTTCTCATCGCCGATGATCGGCCGCGCCGACCTTCCGGTACGCGAGCTGGGCACACCCCCGCGTCGTGGACCCACGCCGCGTTCGCACGATGACCATCCTGCGATCCGCCGAGCCCAGCCGATCCGGGCCGTATCCGCGCCGCGGATCCGCCAGGCCTCTGCATCCGCGGCGGCGGCGGCAGCGGTGCTGGCCCGTCCGGCGGCGCGCAATCACGGATGGCTGGAGCTGCCGGCGCCACATCGGTTGTCGCGCGAAGCGCCGTGGCCCACTATTCGTGAACCAGCGGATCTTCGGCGGCTGGTCAGTCGCCGCGATGCTCGCGACCCGATCGCCGTCGCGGTGTCGTGGGCCCATGAGCTGGGGTCGTCCGTCCGCGGCACGACGGGCGCCGAGCTGATCGCGTGGGGCAAGCTGACCCATCGGCTCGAGAGCGCCAGTGCGACCACCTCGCCTGGCGATCTGTTGATCTTCGATCGCGCGGTGTCCGATGCGCCGGCCGACCTCGTCGCGATCGTGATCGCGCGTGATGGCCGTGGGGTCACCGAGCTGATCTTCGTCGGTGGCGGTGTGGTGCGCCGCGGGTTCGTCGACGTCCGTCGCAAGTCGGTCCGCCGCGATCGCGACGGCAAGGTTGTCAACACGTTCATGCGGACCGGCAAGCGCTGGCCACCGCGAGGCACGCGCTACCTCGCCGGCGAGCTGCTCGCCCACGTGATCCGACGCTGAGCGGGCGTTTCGTGGCTCACGCGCGGCTTGGAACCGATCCTGAAAATCGCCACGTGCCGTTCTCCTTCCCGGTTGTCGGTTCAGGACTCACGGTTCGCTCAGCGGATCGCAGCGCCGGAACCGAGGAACCGAGAACCTGAATTTCAGGATCCGCTCGTGGACGCGCGCGAGGGAGGTCACACGTGACCGCGGACGTCGCGGCGTTGGGCTTCGCAGGTGCACGTGGGTGCGCGGGGCGGGACTCGAACCCGCACGAGCGTGAGCTCACAACCTTTTAAGGGTCGTGTGTCTACCTGTTTCACCACCCGCGCGACGCGGGCAAGGTAGCACGCAGGGGGTCGTTGGTTAGTTGCCGCTGCCAGTTCCGGCGCCGCCGCCGCTGAACGGCTTGAGCGTCGGTAACCCATCGTCGGGGTCATCGGGAGGTGGCGGCCTGGGCGTTGCGCTGCCGGGCCCGGGGGGCTTCGCCGCAGCGCTGCCCGGACCAGGATCCGGTGTGGTGACCGCGCCGCTGCCAGGACCTGGCGGTACCGGCGGCGTGGTCGTGCCCGCATTCGATCCGGCGCTGGGCTGCACGACCTTGACCGTACCGGCGGGGCCCTTCTCGAGCTTCTCCACGTACGTCACCTCGGCCTTGTTCGGCGTCAGCTCGAACATGACGTCGATGTAGCCGCGCTTGTGCAGCTTGTAGCGCCGGGGCGTCATCGACCCGGTGAGCTTGAACTTCGCGGGGGTCGTGGTGCGCTGGTTGGTCGTCAGGTCGGTGAGCTCGGCACCGGCCGGCACCGACTCGATCCGGATCGCGGAGATCGCAGGCAGCACCGGAGCTGGCGCACCCGCATCGATCACGGCAGGGGGCGCCGTGCTTGGCTGCGAACCGGTTCCTGCGATCGCCGCGCTGGCGGGCTGATCGCCGCTGCCACTGCCGGTGTCGACAGGCTCCTGCGAGCCGGTCTTGCCGCCGAGCACGAGCATGCCCGCGACCGCTGCGCCCCCCGCCAGCAACGCAGCACCGATGATCAGCGGAACCTTCGAGCGAGGCTTTGCCGGTTCGGCCTCGTCCTTGGCCGGCACCGACAGGTTGCCGGTCCACTGCGTGCGCTTTCGCTTGGTGATCGTCTGCGAAGGCGCAGGTACGCTGCTCGCGCGTTCGACCGCGGTCCCGGCCTTACGGCCCACCGGATCACCCGACGCGACGCGCACCGCGTTGGCGAGGTCGTCGATCGATAGCCAGCGCTGGTCGCGCTCCTTCTCGAGCGCCTTGTCGACGATCCTCGCGAGCTCGCGTGGCGCTCCGATCCGATCGAGCACCTCGTCGGGAATCAACGGCGGCGGCTCGGTGAGATGCAGGCTGAGCACGCCCATGAAGTTCTCGGCTTCGAACGGCACGCGTCCCGTGATCAGCTGAAACAGGATGCAACCCATGGCGTAAACGTCGACGCGCGCGTCGACGGGCTCACCCTTTGCCTGCTCGGGAGACATGTACTCCGGCGTGCCGAACAGCATGCCTGTGCGGGTCAGCTTGCGGCCGCCTTCGTCGACCTCGGTCAGCTTGGCGATCCCGAAGTCGAGCAGCTTCACGAAGTCGGGCTCGCCCAGAAACTCGACGAGATAGACGTTTTCGGGCTTGAGATCGCGGTGGATGATCCCGAGCGCGTGCGCCGCCGACAGCGCGGAACAGATCTGTAGAAAGATCTTCTTGGTTCGACTCCACGGCAGCAATTCGCCCGCGAGCCGCGTGCGCGTGATCTCTTCGTGAAGATCGTGGCCGGCGAGCAGCTCCATCGCGAAGAACACCAGACCCTCCGGCGTGGTGCCGAAGTCGCTGATGTCGATCACGTTCTCGTGGCGAATCCGCGAAGCAGCCTTGGCCTCCTGCATGAACCGCTCGACGAGCTCCGACTTGCGCGCGAACTCACCGTGCAGCACCTTGAGCGCCACCTGTTTCTCGAGCACGTTGTGCGTCGCGAGATACACCGCGCCCATGCCGCCTTCGCCGAGCTTCTTCTGCACCGAGTAGCGACCCGCCATCGTCTGGCCGATCAGCGGATCGCCCTGCGGTGGCAGATACGAGGTCTGGTGCTCGGCGGGTGGATGGGTTCCTTGCGCCGGCCCTGCCGGTTCGGCGGGGACTGGCGTGGGCAACGCAGCCGCACCTTGCGGGACCGGATTGCTGGTCGGACGCACCGGTCCGGTCGACCCCATCTTGGTGCGTTTCTGGTCGGTCACCGCACCGCATCATACCAGGCGATGCGAGGCTACGGTCCGTCGACCCACTCGGAGGCGCGGATCATTGCCGAGCACACATGCTGCACATAGTCGATCCGCACCGTGCGGTCGATCGGGTTCTTGGGCATCCCACCCTGCGCAGAACCAACGACATTGAAGTCGTTCTCGGGGCGGATCTGCTGGCCGAGCAGATACTGCAACGCTGCCTCGACCTGGCGACGGACGCGGATGTCTGGCTGACCATGGTAGCGGCCCAATAAGTACGCAGAGATCATTGCCTCGCTGCGCGAGCCGGCGGGCGTGTTGGACGGCACGACGAAGGGGGTCGCCTGGTAGGACCCGGCCAAGTCTTCGTGATCTCGGCGCTCCCCGTGAACAGCCTGCTGATCGCGCAGGAACGCACCGTAGCCGTGGCAGAACTCGCGATACCGCGGGTTCTTTGCACTGGGCCAGAGCGCTTCGGCGGCGATACATGTCCAGTGCTCCTCGCCGTACAAGAAGCCACCGACAAAGAAGTCGTACCACTCGACGAGCCAGTCGAGACCCGCCTCCGCGGCCTTGGCATACACCGGATCGCCTGTGATCACATGCATCCGCGCGAGAGCGAGCGCGGCCTCACCCGAGTAGTACAGCAGCTGGTCGGTCTCGTTCGGCGCCTTGGTCGTGGGGTTGTAGCGATGGCGAAACGAGCCGTCCGGCCGCTGCATGTAGAGCAAGAACCCCGCGAGCTTCTTTGCGGTCGGCAGGTAGCGCGCATCCCCCGTCGCGCGCTGATATTCGGCGAGCGCGACGACCGTCAGCGCGGTCGATCCGAGCGACGCGGTGCCCTCGGTCTTGTCGAGCACGCAGTCGATCTCGCTACCGTCGGGCAGCGTGGTGGCGCACCGTCCGCTCGACATCAGCTCGGCGAGGTGTGCGAACGCGCGCTCGATGGGCTCGCGCAGCCATGGCTCCTTGGTGATCCGATACAGCTCCGCGAGGAAGTACGTGGTCCCGGCGTGGCGCGGCATGCTGTAGGCGCCGCGCGATGCGGTCGGCGGCGTTCCCGTCGACAGGTCGATCTCGTAGATGTACCGGCCGTTCGGGTTGAGATGATCGACGAGATAGCGCCCACCGGCGAGCGCGGCCTCGCGCAGCGCCTTCGCGGACAGCTCGGGTCCAGCGGTGTTGCCACGTACGAGCGGCACCGGGGTGCCCGGTCGACGCGTCGAAGGCAGCTCGATGAAGCTATCGGTCCGGAATCGAAACCAGGTGCCGCGATCGGGGGAGCCCCCACGCGCGACGATCAGCTTGGTCACCGTGTCGATGTGCAATCCGATCGCGAACCCGGGTAGCAGGCTAGCGCCGCCGCGCTTCGACGGGGGCTCGAGCTCGAACGCGTTGCGTGCGATCAGCGCATCGTTGAGGACCAGCTCGTGTGGCAACACGGCCGCGAACGCGGATCCGTCGCGCATGCCGATGCCGTCGATGCCTGGATTGACGACGGCGGTGTCGGTGATCTCGGGGATCGTGATCGCGTCGAGCGCGGCGCCGCCACCGAGCGGCGCATGGCCGGTGATCACGTCGACCTGGATCCGGGCGTGTGTGCGCGCGTCGGGGGTGAGCGCGCGCAGCTTTGGATCCGCTCGCAGCGCCGCCGCCGCCGCGTCGACCGCAGCCCCGAGGCCACGGCCGCGGCCATCGACGCGCGTCAGTGCAGCGCCGCGCGACCACACGGTCACCCCGACGAGCTCATCGATCTCGACATCGACGGTGCATCGGATCGCGGGGCGATCCTCGAGTGCGGCGCGCAGCGACTGCATGACCTGGGCGCGCTCCGTAGCGTCGAGTCGTGCGGGTGGGCCGATCCGAAACCTGCCGTAGACCGCAGCGGTCGCAACGAGGAATACCAGGCTCGGCAACGTCCATACCGCGAGCAGCGCGATCGTCCGCCTGGCGATCATCGCTGATATGCCCGCCGGCCGGCGCGCGACATCAAGTACTTCACCTGAACGATCGGCAGCAGCGCGACGAGCTCGATGATCAGCGCGATCGCGAGCAACGAGCTCGTTGCGGCCGTCGTGCCGAACGCGCCATAGACGCCGGTGAGGAATGCCGCCGAGGTGAGCAGCCGGAGGATCACGAGGATCGTGGACGCGAGCATCGCCGAGCCTGCGATCAACGCGACCTGCCGCCCTGCCCGATTGCCGGCGAGCGTTCCGGCAGCCATCACGAGCGCGAGCACCGGAAACGACCACACGTGGAGCTGCGCGGACAGCATCCGGTTAGGCATCACGGCCAGCAACACGAACGCCGCGGCGCCGGCGAACACCAGATCGAGCCCGCCGTAGATCCAGCGCCGTGGGTCACGACGCGCGGGTGCGTGCGATGTGGTCGTGGACCGTGGCTGCGGATTTCGTCGAGTCGGTCGGATGCCGCGGCCCATGCTCGTTAGTAACAGATCGAGGTTTGGGGTTCAGCAGCCAGGGCGAGTGATGCGCGGCGCCGGCGATCCGGTCGGCAAGATGGTGCGAAGATACGCGTACTCGGCGTCGCAGAACACCGCCGGGCCGAGACCGCCGAGCACCGCTCGTTCCATGAACGGACGATCGCCGCCGTTATCCATCAGCCGATTTGGCGCGTCGCCGATGTTGTGGACCTCTTCCTCGTACGGATTCGCGAGGCCGAGCGAATGGCCGATCTCGTGCGCCAGGGTTCCTCCGATCAGGTTGCCGAGGACATAGATCGCGCAGCCGATCTTGGCCTTGCGATCGCTCCCCGGACACGTCGTGCCCTCGACGAGAATCGGCACACCGCTGGCCACGTCAGCGCTGGTCACGGGCGAACCATCCTGATCGGCTCGGAACGGATCGAAGATCTTGTCGAACATCACGTCCGCGCCGCTCGCCATCTTCGCGAAGGATCCGGGGTGTTTCGAAAACGCCATCAACGAGCGCAAGAACACGCCGCCATAGCCCGCATAGTTGTCCTGCTGGGTCTCGGCATTCACGCCACCGAGCCGATCGTGCAGGCGCTGGTTGCCGTTGTCCTTGCCGGGCGTGTTGTCATACCCAAAGTAGCCCCGGTTGTTCGGATCGACGCCCACCAGCGCAACATCCGAGAACAGCGCGAAGTCGGTGACCGGTTCGGTGCGGAACTCGATGTTGACGCCGGCGTATGCCTCGGCACACACCGCCAGGATGCGCTCGCGAATCGTCTGATCGACGGCGCGCAGCCCGAAGTCACGCAACGCCTCGACATAGGTTGGCTGAAAATCGAGATGCACGACCTGCTTCATCGGCGCAAAGTCGAGCGTGATCGATGTGGTCTTGCCGCGGACGAGGTCGTCGCCGTACGAGATCACCGGCGTCAGCTGCCCCTCGAACCGGCCGGTAGATCGGCGCAGGTCGACGGTGTGGCCGAGTGCATCGTCGCTGTTGAGGACGTAGCGAACCAGGCGGCCCTCGACGAAGTCCGGCAACACGCTGAGCGTGATCGGTGTGGTCGCCGGTCCCGTCATCGTGTCGATCGTGAGCTCGCCCACCAGCTCGAGCTCGGTGAACCCATCCGCGATTCCGCCGACAAACCCGCCTCCATTCACGAACACATACTGCCCGAGGCTCGCGGCCGGTGGATCGATCGTGAAGATCTGCGGCGACACCATGTCGTACGCGACGTCGTGGGCGGCCGCGGCGATCGGCTCCAGCCCGGTTTGCTTGTTGATGACCGTGACCGTGCCGGCGAACGACCCTGGCTTGATCCCCGCGATCGCCGGGGAGAACGCGAATTCGGTCCGCGTGCGATCGAGCGGGTCATCAGGTGCCATTGGAAGCTCGAGGTCGGCCACCGGGACGCACGCGCCGCCGGTCGCCAGCGTGAAGCAGCCCGACACCATCGCGACGGTGATGCCTTCATCGCCGCCGAGCAAAAACCCGCTGCCCTCGACGGCGATCTTGTCGTTCACGAAGATCACGCCACTGCTGGTCAGCGAGCTCGCCACGGGCGTCAGCACGGTCCGAAACGCGAGCTCGACCGGGATCGGCTCGCTGTCGTAGAGCGTCTCGTCGGAGGTCGCGAGCACCTCGATGGTCGCGGTGCCGGTGAAGTCGCCCTCGCCGCCGAGCTCGCCGATCCGCTCGTTGTCGATCGTGAGCGTCAGCGTGTTGAAGTCGACGAACGCGGCAGGCCACTTCACGTCGACGTTTCGACCGCCGATGGTCCCGGCGAGATGCAGCCGCGTGTCGCCCCACATCGCATCGACGAACGACGCGCCCTTGACGATGAGTCGCGTTCCTGGAATCACCGTATCGGGAGCCACCTGTGCGATCGCGAGACCTTCGAGTCCCGGATCGCGGGTGAGCTCGGTGCCGCACGACGCGATCGACACGAGCGACATCGCGACGACGAGTGTGCGCAGGCCGCCGACTGTGTAACGCAGCATCACGACCGTCTCCTCAGTAACACCCCGGGCGTTCCACGTCGGGCGGCGCGGCATCCGATGGCAAGATCCTGCGCAGGTAGTCGTACTCCTCGTCGCAGAACACGCCGGGGCCGCGGCCCTGCAGGACGGCACGCTCGAGGAACGGACGATCGCCGCCTGAATCCATCAGCCGGTTCGGCTGATCGCTCGAGTTGTGAAAGCCCTCCTGATACGGGTTGGCGAGCCCGAGCGAGTGGCCGATCTCGTGCGATAGCGTCCCGCCGACCAGGTTGCCAAGCACGTAGATCGCGCACGCGAGCTTCGCCTTGCGATCGGAGCCCGGGCACGAGCTGCCGTCGTTCAAGGTCGGAAGTCCGCCCGATAGATCGGACGACGTCACCGGGGTTCCCCCTTGATCGGCGCGGAACGGATCGAACGTCTTGTCGAACTCCGGATCCGCGCCCGGGACGCTCTCCGCGAAGCTCCCAGGGTGCTTGGAGAACCCCATCAAGGAGCGCAGGAACACCCCACCATACCCATCGTAACCGTCCTGCTGGGTCTCGGCGTTCACGCCGCCGAGCCGGTCGTGGAGCCGGAGGTTGCCGTTGTCCTTGCCCGGCGAGTTGTCGTAGCCGAACAACCCCTTGCTGTTGGGGTCGACGCCGACGAGCGCCACGTCCTCGTAGAGCGCGAAGTCGGTGACCGGCTCGGTGCGGAACTCGATGTTCACGCCCTGATAGGTGTCGCGGCAGACCTGGAGGATTCGCTCGCGGATCTTGCTGTCCACCGCGCGCAACCCGAAGTCACGTAGCGCCTCGACATAGGTGGGTTGAAAGTCGAGGTAGACGACCTGCTTCACCGGCCGGATCTCGAGCGTGATCGCCTTCGCCTTGCCCAGCACGATGTCGCTGCCGTACGACACGATCGGAGTCGCCATGCCGACAAACTTCCCGGTGTGCTTGCGGAGATCGATCGCACCGCCGAGCTCGTCCTGGAGGTCCGGAACATAGCGAATCAGCCGGCCCTCGACGAAGTCCGGCAGCACCCGGAGCGTCACCGGCTTGGTGGTGGTGCCTGATTCCGAGGTCACCGTGAGGTCACCCTTGAGCTCGAGCTCGGTGGTCGCGTCTTGTTCACTGCCGACGAACCCGCCCCCGCGAATGAACACGTACTGACCCCAGCTCGCTGCGGGTGGGTCGATCGCGAAGATCTCGGACGACACCAGGTCGTAGGTGACGTCCTTCGGCGTGGCGGACTTCGCCGAGGTCGCCTGCTGCTTGTTGATCACGGTGACCGTGCCGGTGAACGAGCCCGGCTTGATCCCGGCGATCGCCGGCGAGAACGCGAACTCGGCCCTGGTGCGATCGAGCGGATCCACCGGGATCATCGGGATCTCGCGCTCGACCACCGCGTTGCATCCGCCGCCCGCGGCCAGCATGTAGCACCCCGCCACCTTGGCGACGGTGACTCCCTCGTCGCCGCCCAGCAGGAAGTCGCGGCCGGTCACCTCGATCTTGTCATTCACGAAGATCACGCCGCCGCTCGCGACGCTGCTGGCAACCGGTGTGAGCTGCTCGCGGGCCGCCAGGGTCACGTCGAGCGGGTCGCTGGTGTAGAGATTTCCGTCCGAGGCCGAGAGCACCTCGATCGTCGCGGTGCCGGTGAGATCAACGTCCCCGCCCAGCTGGTCGATCATCTCCGCATCGATCGCGACGGTCATCGTGTTGAAGTCGACAAACGTCGCCGACCATGCCACGTCGATGTCCTTGCCGCCTGCCTTGCCGGTGAGGTGGAGCTCGGTCTCCCCCCACATGGAGTCCACGAAGGACGAACCCTGAATCACCAGCTTGCTGCCGGGAATGATCGTGTCGGGGGCGACGCGCGAGACCGCGAGCTCCTCGAGCCCTGGATCGGCCGTCAGGCTCGTCCCACAGCCCGCGGCGGTCAGCCAGAGCACGAGAGGGAGGTGGATTCGCGGCATCGTCTCGCTCACAGAAGTTGGATGGAGATCGAGTAGGTGTTCGCGGACCCGTTGTAACCGTGCACCATCACGCTGTAGTCACAGCCCTGCTCGCAGCCGGCCGGGGTCGTGTACGTCGTGCTCTCGTTCGAGATCGCGCCCTGGCCTTCCGCCTGCGTACACGAGGAGTTCGCAACGCCGACATCGCATGGCGTCAGATCGGTGGAGCCCTTGAACAGATGCAGGTCGAGGTCTCCCGCCGACGTGGCCTGATCGAACGTCAGGTCCACCTTCATCACGTCGCCGGTGAACAACCGGACCGCGTAGTAGTCATCGTCGTGAGGACAGATCGCGTTGCCAGTGGACGTGAACGGCAGCGCGGTGACCCTGCCCTGGCTGTAGGTGTCGTCGTCTTCCTGGCTGTCGTCGACACAGGTCGTCGCGCAGGTCTGCGGCATCGTGCTGTAGCTCAGCGTGTAGACGTTCTTGGCGTGGCCCCAGCCGAACACCCGGACGTAATAGGTGAGCGGCGGCAGGCACGTCATGATCTGCTCGTCCGAATTGAAGCTGGTCGACGACGTGATGATCGTGCCGTCCGAGCGATACAGGCGCATGTCGAGATCGGTGTTCGAGCCACCCAGGAGCTGCAGCGTCAGCTTGCCCTCGACCGACGGGACGATCTTGAACCAATCGTTATCCGCCTCGCTGGTGGTGGCGCTCGGACAGCTGACCAGATCGTAGTTGGTGTTCGCGATCAGCGATGGATTGGCCGAGGCCTGGCTGCGCTCGTCGTTCTCCTCCCAGATGTCGTCCTCGCACTGGGCCGTGGGTGCATCGCAGCTCCCGCTCTGGGGCACGCATTGATACGCGCTCGCCCCATCGACCGAGGGCAGCGGTTGACCCGAGCAGCTGTACCCCGACGGGCAGCCACCGCTGCACGACTCCAAGCAGAACGTGTCGTTCATCGATCCCATCCGAACGCACAGATCGCCCGAACCGCATTGCGAATCGTGCGAGCACGGCTCGCAGAGCCCCGCGTTCGCCGAACCAGTCGAGGTGATCTTCATCGCGTAGGTCTTGGACGTCGTCGTGTGATCGCATCCGCCCACCTCGTCGTCGTCATCCTTGGCAGCGATCACGTAGTACAGCGTCGCGCTGGTGCCCGCGGGTGCGGTGGCAACCGGATTGGGCAGTGCCACTAGATACACACCGTCCACGTTGGTGCCGGTGTCGAGCACCATCGACAGCTGGGTCATCGCGCCGAGGTCGGGCGGATCGGCAGGCGGTGTGGTGGAGTAGTAGATCAGCGGCTCGTTCTTGATTCCTTTGTCGTCGCTGATCGCAGCCGAGACCGGCACGTCGAGGATCGTCAGCTGATCCGACGCGGTGTGATCGATCTCGGGAGCGTTGCCAGGGCAGTTGTTGCCGGGCCCTGATCGCAACACGACCAGGTAGTTCTTGATGATCTTCGGATTTTCGCCATCGTCGGCGGACAGCTTCAGGGTGTAACGGTCTTCGCTCTCCTGCGCCCGCGTCGGACACCAGCTCCAGGTAGCAGCCTGGCCGCCGGTCTGCTCGAGTATCGAGCCTTCGATCACAGGATCTTCCTGCGCGATCGTGACCTGGGCGGTGTCCTGGTCCTCGACCAGCACGTCGAGATCGACGCATTCGTTCTTCGACAGATCCAGCGTGGTCCCGCTGCCGAGCGGTTGACGGAACAGCGGCGCTGTCGCTGCGCCGATCGCGGACTTGACCTCGATGGTGATCGTCACGGTCGTATCGTTGCCGCCATCGGACACCGTGAAGTCGAACGCGTGCACGCCGACCTCGGTCGCGAGTGGCGTCCATCGGAATACTCCCGCACCGCTGGGCGAGATCGAGAGCCCGGCATGCCCTTCCAGGTTCAGCCCCGCCGATTCGTAGCTGTACGACAGCTGATCGCCATCGGGATCGGTGCCGTAGAGGTCGATCTTCAGCTCCACCCCAACCTGGGCGATCTGGTCGGTCAGACCATTCAATTCAGGGGGCGCGCCGGTGCCACAGGCTACTGCAGTAGCCAGGCAAGCCACGGCCGTCGTGGTCAGGAAACCAGGACTGCCGCTGTGACGCTCTAACCGCATGACGATCCTCCAGGCCCATTCGACGGATGGTGAATGTGCGGGGTAAAGAGCAAGGAGCGGGCCGGGTCGGCGCCGTCTGTTGGCCGATGGTGATCCGAAGCACGTCGGGGATCCGCTGCACGGGCAAGCAGTGGAGGTGCAGGTCTTCACGGCGAAGTGCCACGTGCAGGTGAGCTCGTGCAAGTGCACGTGCAAGCGCAAAGCGCACCGGCCTCTGACGTCGGGCCGTCCGGCGTCCGCCGACGTCGGGCCGTCCGGCGCCGGGCCGTCCGGCGTCGAGGCTATCGCGCTTCGTTCGACGCCCTTGCTACTGCAGCTGCAGCTTCAGGTCGTAGCTGTTGCTCGAGTTGGCGTACCCGTGGACGACCACGTCGTAGAGGCAAGGATTCGGCGGCTCGCAGCCGGCAGGCGCGACGAACTCCGCATGCTCGTTGGAGGCCGAGCCCTGGCCGTGCGCGATCGAGCACGAGGACGGCACGCCGATGTCGCACGGCCACTGATCGACACCGTTCTTGTACAGATGGAGGTCGAGATCGTGCAGCGGGCTGTGCGTGAACGTCAGGTCCATGATCAGCTTGTTGCCGGTGAACAGCGGGACCCGGTACCAGTCGTCGTCGCCCGCGCAGATCTTTCCGCCGGTGCGCTCGAACACGGTCCGGTTGAGGATGCCGTCGTTGATCAGCGTCGGAAACGATTGGCTGAACGTGTCGTCCTGCTCGTAGGAGTCGTCGGTGCAGGTGCTGGTGCACGACTGCCCGGATGACTGGTACTCGAGCGTGTAGAGGTTCTGCGCGTTGCCGCCGAGCACGCGCGCGTAGTAGGTCCCTGGCGTGAGACAGACGATGATCTTCTCGCTCGACATCGGGCTGTTCGACGAGGTGACCGATCCGCCGTTCTCGTCGTAGAGCCGGAGGTTGAGGTTGGTCGTGGCCTCGCCGGTCAGCGTGAGGGTGACCTTGGTGTCGGCGGCGATCGTGAGCTTGTACCAGTCGTCGTCGACCGCGATCGCGCCGTCGCCGGGGCAGCTGACCAGCTCGTAGTTGGTGTTACCCACCAGCGAGGGATTCGCCGCCGCATCGGCCATGGTGTCGTTGTCCTCCCAGATGTCATCCTCGCAGCTCGCCTGGGGCATCTCACATGAGCCGCTCTGCGGCACGCACTGGTAGTCGCTCGCCCCGTCGACGGACGGCAGCTTCTGCGCCGAGCACGTGAAGCCCGTCGGGCAGCCATCGACGCAGCTCTGCAAGCAATAGCTCGCGTTCATCGCGCCCATGTAGACGCAGAGATCACCGGTTCCGCACTGGGTATCGTGCGAGCACGACTCGCAGGCCTCCGAGTTCGCGACGCCGGTCGACGTCACCTTCATGGCGTACAGCTTCGAGATCGTGGTGTGGTCGCACGTGCCGATCGGATCATCGTCGTCCGACGCGACGATCACGTAGTACACCGTCGCCGACATCCCGGCCGGCAGCATCACCGCGGGATTCTTCACCTTCGCCGTGTACTTGCCGTTGTCGAGCACCATCTCGACCTGGGTCATCGTCTGCGGATCAACAGGGTCGGGGGGAGGCGTGTGCGAGTAGTACAGCATCGGCGCGCCCTTGAGGCCCATGTCGTCGGTCACCGACGCAGTCACCGGGATGTCGAGGATCGTCATCACGTTGCTGACCGTGTGATCGATGACCGGCCCGGTGCCGGGGCACGTCGTGCCGTTGCCCTCACGCACCGTGAACACGAGCTCCTTGATCTTCTTCGGGTTGTCGCCGTCATCTGCGGACAGGTACAGCGTGTGGCGATATTCGACCGCCTGCTCCTTGGTCGGGCACCAATGCCAGCTCGCGGTGTGGCCGCCGTCCTGCGTCAGCTCGGAGCCCGGAATCACCGGCTCCATCTGTTCGATCGTCACCTGCGCGCTGTCCTGATCATCGATCACCACGTCGAGGTCGAGGCAGTCCTGCTTCTCGAGGTCGATCGAGGTCCCGGCAAGCGGTTGGATGAACCGCGGCACGGTCGCGGCACCGATCGCCGACTTGATCGCGACGTTGATGGTCACCGTCGTGTCGTGGTCGCCGTCGGACACCGTGAAATCGACCGCGTGATCGCCAACGTCTTCGGCGTTCGGCGTCCACCGAAACACCCCGGCCCCGCTCGGCGACACCGTCACCGCGGCGCGGTCATCGATGTCCTTCACATCGGCCGCGACGAACGAATACGACAGCTTGTCGCCATCCGGATCCGTGCCGTTGAGGTCGATCTTGAGCTCGACCCCGACTTGCCCAACCTCGTCCTTCATCCCGACGAGCTCGGGGGCAGTGCCGCCGACGCAGCTCGCCAGGACTGCAACGCTCAGGAGTCGAGTTGGATGTGGTGGAAGTCGCATCGCGTCTCCGTGGTGTACGGCTGTGTCCTGCGAGACATGAGCAACAACCGGGCCGGCAGGAGCTCGAACGCGATCGCCTCGTACTCCGAGCGATCTCACCGATCTAGGTCGCGTGGAGATGGCGGTCGGGCCGGTTGTCCCGGGCAACGGTGGCTGCCTGGAAGCCAGGTGATTCACCACTGCAACCCGGACCGAGCAGCGTGGAGGCGGCGCTATCTGCTGCTGATCGATCCGTAGTCGTCGCTGAGCGCGAACGAGATCAGCCCCTGCGCGGTGGGATCCGACAAGAACCCCGGGAGCGGCACATCGACCTGCCCCGCCGCGATCCGCAGTCCGGCGATCAGCGCCCCCGAGGCCACGAGACCAGCGCGCAGTCCCGCGATCTTCAGGTCGCGCGCCAGCACGTGATGGTCGAACCGCTGGCTGTCGATCGCCAGGCCGAACGGCTTGAGCTCGGTGACCAGCGCGGTGGGGATCAGCCGGCGAAGCTTCTGGGTCTGAGCGGCGATCGCATCCGCATCGAGCTTCACGATCGGAAAGTCCGGCTGGAACAACCGGATCAGCGAGACCACGAGCACGCCGAGCTCCGCCGGCGGCAGCCGCGCCGGAATTGCGAGCGACGCGTGAGCGAGCTTGAGCGCCGATGCGGCCGCGAAGCGAACCGCGTCGCCGCCGAGTCCGCCGATCGACGAACCGATGATCAGTGACACCGGGCTGGTCGGCTCGGCCACGACCGCCCATGGCTGGCGGCTCGACACGTAGATATCGATCTCGCCGAGGCCGAGCCCGGTAGCCACCGTCTGCGCCACACTCGCCACGACGCTGTCCTTCGCGCGCAGCCGATCGCCACGCGTCATGCCGTAGGGCCTGAGGTCGACACCGACGTGCTTGGCGATTCGCTCGCCGAGCAGTCCGAAGATCTGGCGAAGCTCGACCGGAACGCCACGCGGGAACAACAGCTCGTCGGTCTCCGGCTTGACGAGCGCCGCCACCTCCACCGCCACCGCCGTCGCGAGCACGTGGCGCTCGGGTTCGCCACTCTCGCCGAGCAGGTCCGCAAGCTCGGCAGCGGCATGCGCGATCGGCTTCGATCCCGGCACGTTGGCGGCGGCGCGTGCGGTCATCGCCCGCGAGATCACGCGATACGCGATCCCGTCGCTTGGATTCTGGGCGGCTCGGTTGCGCATCGCGCCGGCTGCGCGGTTGAGGTGAACCCGCACCGAGACCATGTCGTTGGCCTGGCGATAGAACGAGACCAGCTCGCTGAGCGCTTCCTCGCTGGTGGGTGCGCCGTCGAGCGCGAGGTTGAGCGCTCGCTCGGCCCGCTTCATGTCGCCAAAACCGTCGCGGAAGATCCTCGCAACGCGGTGCAGGTGCATCGCCCGCCGATCGGGATCGGTCTCGTTCTTCACCAGCCGCTCGCAGGCACCGAGCGCGTGCCTCCATTCACCCGCCTGGGTCGCGAGATCGGCGATCCGGATCAGCGTGTTCTCGTCATCGGGTTGATAGCTCAGCGCGCGCTGGAACGCCTTGACGGCCATCGGCAGATCGTTGAGCCGATCCGCGTAGAGCAGACCGAGCCGGAAGCAAAGCGTCTTGAGCACTTCGGAGTCATGCTCGAGTCGGGCGCGCGCCATCAGCGCGTCTGCCGCCTCCTGCCAGTTGCCTTGCTCCCACGCAATATCCGCGATCGCCGCATGCGCGGCGGCGTCCCCTGGGGCGACCTCGATGATCGCGCGGAAATGGCGCTTCGCGATCTCGCGATCGGACAGGAAGTTGCGGTGGAGCTCGGCGAGCGCACGATGCAGCTCGCAGCGTGCAGCTAGATCGGCCTCGAGCTCGAGCCGCTGAGCGAGCAGCGTGGCGAGATCATCGTGGTTCGCTTGCTCCTCGAGCAACATCCGCAATCGCACGAACGCATCGCGGTGATTGGGATCGGCGGCGAGCGCGCGCCGGAATGAGGCAGTCGCACGCTCGCCGACCAGCGCCTTGTCCATCAGCACGACGCCTGCGAAGTGATGAAGCTGTGCCCGTGTCCCTGCGTCATCGGCGTTGTTGGCCTGGCGGGTCGCCGCCTCGGCCGCGTCGACCCACAGCTGTCCCTTGAGCGCAGTCTGGCGCCAGCTCTCGAGTGCGGGTGCATAGCCAGGCAGCGCGGCGTCGGCGAGCCCGAACTTGCCCACCGCGGCATCGACCTGGCCGACCTCGGCAAGCG
>JBFWXW010000074.1:0-29732 GCA_050187075.1 Kofleriaceae bacterium
GCGCGTGCCGTCTACAAGCTCGAAGAGATCGACCAGAAGCACAAGATCTTCGACGGTGGGCACCGCGTGCTCGACCTGTGATGTGCGCCTGGATCGTGGCTCCAGTACGCGCGCCAGCAGATCGGTGACCGCGCGATCCTCGTCGGTCTCGACCGCGCTCCGCTCCAGAAGCCGCCGTCCGGGGCACGGATCCTCGTCGGCGATGTTCTGACGATCGATCCCAAGGAGCTGCTCGGCGAGCTCCCGGCGTTCGACGTCGTGCTCAGCGACATGGCGCCCGATACCTCCGGGATCCGGCATCTCGATCAGGCCCGCTCCGAGGCGCTGTTCGAACGCGCGCTCGAGCTCGCGACGATGATGCTCGCGCCCGGCGGCAACTTCGTCGGCAAGCTGTTCCAGGGGCCGGACTTCAAGAAACTGACCGAGGCGGTGCGCGCGCGGTTTGCGACGGCGAAGACCGCCAAGCCTGCGTCGAGTCGCCAGATCTCGATCGAGCAGTACGTGATCGGGAAAGGCTTCCGCGGGTGAGTGATCCGCTGCGATTGGTGTTCGATCGCTGGGGAGACCCGTCGCCGCGCAAGATCGACCAGGCGGTTCAGATCCTTCATCGTGGCGGCGTCGCCGCGTATCCGACGGACTCGGTCTACGCGCTCGGCTGCGCGCTCGAGGCGCGCGACGCGATCGAGCGGATCTATCGCGCGAAGGGCATGAACAAGAACCAGCGGCTCGCGCTGATCTGTCCCGACCTGTCGACCGCGTCGGAGTTCGGCCAGTTCTCCCAGACCGCGTTCCGGCTCGCCCAGCGGCTGTTCCCGGGGCCGTACACGATGGTGGTGCCAGCCACCCATCAAGTGCCACGCACGCTCACCCACCACAAGCGGCGCACGGTCGGGATCCGGATCACCAGTCATCCGATCGCGCAGGCGCTGGCGCAGGCGCTCGGCCGGCCGCTGCTCACGACCAGCGCGATCGCCCCCGCCGCCGAGGAGCCGTGCCGCGATGCCGAGGAGATCCTCGACGCGTTCGGCAACCACATCGACGTGGTGATCGATACCGAGGTCGATGCTGACCAGCCACCCTCCGTGCCGAGCACCGTGCTCGAGGTCGCCGGCGACGACATCACGCTGATCCGCGAGGGTCAGGGGTCGATCGAAGGCATCCTGGACTGAGTACCGAGCGACAGGCAGCCCGACCGCGACGCCGTCTCACCGCCTTCGGCCGCGCCGGGGAGGCGCTCGCCTCGGTGGCGGTGCCGGCTTGGCCGGCGTTGCACCCTCGGGCTCGGGCAAGCCCAATTCCTTGGGCAGGTTCGGATCGAGTAGCGCAGCGACCCGGGCCACGTCGGCAGCCGGCAGCTGATCTTTGACCTCCTGGAGAAACTGACGGGCTTGTTGCTTGTCCTTGGCCGTCGTCCGCTTGCTCACGATCAACGCCTCGGCGGCGGCGAGCTTGACGATGGGCGTGATCGCCGCCTGCTCTTTGAAGATCGGTTCGAGCAACGTCAGGGCTTGATCCGGATCGCCGGCGCGCAGCACGACCAGCGCCTGCAAGCTCAGCGTCGGGAAGAACCCGGAGTTGAGCTTGAGCGCTTCGTCGAGGTGCTTGCGGGCACCGGTGATGTCGTTGGCGGCGAGCAACACCTCGGCGAGCCGCGTGTGCGTGCGATACGCGAGGGGGTTGGGAGACACATCGGTGATATCCGTGATCGCTTCCTGCAGCTCGCCCTGGGCTTCCTTTGCGTTGCCGGTGTCGAGCAGGGCGAGACCGAGCGCGTGCTTGCCGAGCTTGCTCTTCGCGCGGCGCGCCAGCTTGTCGAGCTGCTCCTGCCCAGCCGTTCGATCCTTGCCGGTGCCGCCGATCATGCGAGCCTGCTCGCGGAGGATCTGCACCTCGACGTTGTCGGGCGAGGTCGCGAGGATCGCATCGGCCTCCGCCACCGCGTCCTTCCATTTCTTGAGGTCGAGCAGCGCATAGGTCCGCAGGATGCGCGCGCGTGTTCCGTTGACCTTCGACGCCAGATCGAGCGCCTGTTCCGGCAGCCCGGAAGCGAGCAACAGGCCGGCGTCGAGCAGCTGCACCGTCGGATCGTCCTCCGCCTTGGACGTGCCGTACCAGACGATCCGCGCCCGCGCCTTGGCCGCCTCGGCGAGCTCGCCGTTGATGTAGTGCACCCAGCCGACCCGCGCCCAGAACCGGGGCTCGTTCGGCGGATTGGCCGCGGTCGCCTTGCTCAGCGCGTCGCGCGCCTTGGGAAAGTCTTCGATCCCCTGGTTGGCGAACGCGAGCGCGAGCTGGCGATATGCAGCCACGCGCTTGCCGAGGCTCTTGTCGAGCCGGACGCTCAGGTCTTCGATCGCCTCGGGCAACTGGATCGAGGCTTCGGCGCGCCCGAGCGAGCGGCCGACGAGCGCGAGCGGATGGTCCTTCGACTTGGCGAGTGCTCGGTCGTAGATCTTGAGCGCGTCGTCGAGCTGACCGTCGTCGATCAGCAGATCGGCGTACTCGATCATCGCGACCACCAACCCATCATCGCCGTCGCTCGCCGACTTGAGCGTGGCCCGCGCCGCCTTGCGTTCGCCCGCTGCGAGCAACGCACGACCCTTGAGCCACGTCGCCCAGCGATCGTCTGGATGCTTGGCGAGGTGCGCATCGAGCGACTTGCGCATGTCGGCGAGCTTGGCCTTGCTGCTCGCCGCAATCGCGTCGGCGGCCCCCTCGCCTTTGCCCAGCCGCGATAGCTCGACCGCCGCGCGGCCGATCACCAGCTCGCGAGCGCCCGGATCATCGGGCTTGATCTCGCTACCCACCGCCTTGAACGCCTTGTCGACGCGCTCGTCATCGGTGCCGTAGAGCAACGCCTCGAGCCCACCGGTCTCCGCCACGTAGGCGAACGTCAGCACGTTCGACGGATTGTTCTTGAGCGCGTCGCTGAGCTTCTTGATGCTGGTCTCGAAGCCAGCGAAGTCGCCGTACACGATCGCCTGCTTCGATTCGCGGCTGAGTCGGCTGATCGCCTCGGCCTTCTGCTTTTCGGTCCACCAGTACCACGTGCCGCCGCCGCCGATCCCGAGCACCAGCACGACGAACAGGAAGATGAAGGCGCGGCGCGTCGACCTGCCCCACCGCCGATCCGGTCGCAGGTCGTAGGCCTGATCCGGCACGCGCACACCGGCGACGTCGAGCAGGCCACCGGTGAGCAGATCGTTCAGGTAGTTCTCGCCGGCGGCCGCTGACATGCGCAGCGACGCCGCCGCGGGGTTGTGCGGCTTTTCCGCCGCGATCACGCGCGGACGGATGCCCTCGACGCTCATCTGTGGCGGCGCTGCCGAGGGTCGTTGACTGCGCCGTGGCGCGACCGGCGCCGGCGCCACCCCGGGGAGCGGCGGTAGCGGACGCGGTGGATCGATCGCCGTCGAGCCGAGATCCCGTGAATGCAGGATCTCGGCGTCATTATGCGTCTCGCCACGAGGCGGAATCGGGTTGGGGATCGGTGGCGGCGGATCGAGCGCCTGACCAGCGCGCGCTCGCTTGAGCATGGCAAGGATGGTCGGGCTGGTCGGGTCGAGGTTCTGCGCGTGTTGCAGCACCGGAATCGCGCGCTCGTAATCGGAGCGCCGCAGCAGCACTTCACCGAGCAGCGCAAACCCGATCCGGTTGGACCGGTCGACCTTCACCACGCGGAGCAGCTCGCCCTGCGCTTCCTTCCACTGGTGCATCGCGACCAGCGCGCGCGACAGCATCACGCGGCCCTCGACGCTATCGGGCGACGTCTGCAGACCCACGTTACCGATCTGAGCGGCATCTCGCGGACGGCCGAGCGCGAGGTACGCCTCCCCAAGGTCGACGAACGCTGGCGATCCTGGATCCCGGCGGACCAGATCGATCAGCTCCTCGATTTCGTGTGCCGTGGGCCGTCGATCAGGGTCGACCATCAGCCAACCCAGGGTAACCCCAAACTCACTCGACCAGCAAACCGCCGCAGCTTGGCTTTTCGCGAGCTTGCCATCGTACACTGCCCCCGATGGGTAACAGCTTCGGCACGCTGTTCCGGATCACGACCTTTGGAGAATCCCACGGGCCCGCGCTGGGCGTGGTGGTGGACGGCTGTCCGGCTCGTGTTGCGCTCGACGTCGCACACATCCAGACAGAGCTCGATCGGCGTCGCCCCGGTCAAAGCCGGTTGGTCAGCCAACGCAAGGAAGCCGACCAGGTCGAGATCTTGTCCGGCGTGCTCGATGGAAACACCCTCGGTACGCCGATCGGCATGGTCATCCGCAACCAGGACATGCGCGGCAAGGACTACGACCACATCGCCAGGGCGTATCGCCCCAGCCACGCCGACTACACATACGACGCGAAGTTCGGAATTCGCGCGATCGCCGGTGGTGGACGCGCGAGCGCTCGCGAAACCGTCGGCCGCGTCGCGGCAGGCGCGATCGCGCAACAACTGCTGGCGCGCCACGGAATCGCGATCGTTGCCTGGGTCGACGAGGTGTCGGGCATCGTGGCGAGCGTCGACGATCGGCGAGTGACGCGCGACGACGTGGACGGCAACGACATCCGCTGCCCCGACCAAGCAACCGCGGCCGACATGATCGCGCGCGTCGAACAGGCGCGCAGCGATGGCAACTCGGTCGGTGGCGTGATCCGCGTGGTGGCGCGCAACGTACCGCCGGGATGGGGCGAGCCGGTGTTCGACAAGCTCGACGCCGACCTGGCCAAGGCCATGATGAGCATCCCGGCGGTCAAGGGCGTCGAGATCGGCTCCGGGTTCGCAGGCACGCTGATGACCGGGAGCGAGCACAATGACGCGTTCTACCGTCGGCCGGACGGCACGATCGGAACGCGGACCAACCGATCGGGTGGCATCCAGGGCGGGATCTCCGATGGCGAGCCGGTCACCATGCGCATCGCGTTCAAGCCCACCGCGACGATCATGCGGCCGCAGGACACGGTCGATCCCGAGGGTAACGAGGTGGTGCTGGAGCCCCGAGGCCGTCACGACCCGTGCGTGCTGCCGCGCGCAGTGCCGATCGTCGAGGCGATGATGGCGCTGGTGCTCGCCGACCATTGGCTCCGGCAACAAGCCCGGGGCTGAGCTGACGAGACGACGGGATCGGCAACGCCGGCCGACCACGCGAGCTTCGGCTGTCAGACCCTTCTCGTACGGTCCGGGGCGTGGGCCCGATCACCGCTCAGCTGCTCGACGAGCTCGGGTACGACCCGGACGACGGCGTGCCGAGCTTGCACGAGCTCGGGTTGATTCCCGTCGGCGCGGTCGTGCGGGCGCGGGATGGCGCGCGGTCGGTTGCCGTCGCCAAGCTGGAGAGCGGGCGTCTCGTCGTCGTCGACGATGTATGTCCCCACGATGGCGGCCGGATCTCGGACGGTTTCGTGGAGGGCGACCGCCTGGTGTGTGCGCGCCATGGCTGGTCGTTCGAGGTACGCGGCGGCCGGTGCGAACGAGCGCGCTGCCCGTCGGCCAAGCTGCGGGAATGAGACGCGATTCTTGACCACATGTAGACTGCCACGTTAGCGTTGCAAAGACGTGACGGCCGTCTTGGTCCACATCGATCTGGACGGTGATCGCCCGCATCCTTCATCGCTGGCCGCGCTTGCCGCGGGCCGCGCCGCAGCATCGTCGTGGGGCGGCACGCTCTACGCGGCGATGATCGCGCACGACCCCTCCGAGAGCCAACCGGCGGACGCGACCGCTCAGGTCACCACGGCCAAGCGACTGCCGGGGATCGACGAGATCCAGCTGGCCATCGCGCGAGGTGGCGCCGACAAGATGGTCGTGGTGATCACCGATGCGCCGGTGGCGCCGCTGTGGGGCGCCATCGGTGGTGCGTGGCAGGGCGTGCTCGACCACCTGCGGCCGCGGCTCGTCCTGCTCGGTGCCGATAGTCCGTCGGCCGTCGAGCTTGGCCCCCGTAGCGCTGCGCGCCTCGGCGCCAAGCTGCTCCTCCGCGCCCGCGCGGTGGGCGTCGATGACGTCGAGCTGCGCGATCGCGACGGCGGCTACGTGCGATCCGACGATAGCGGCGCCGCGGTGGTGCTCATCGGCGGCGCTCACGTGGCCCGCCCTGCCGACGACGACATCGATCTGGTCGTCCTCGCCATGCCAGGCGGCGGCGACGCGCGCGTCGAGATCCGCGATGTGGTCGCCCATGATGATCCGGAATCCGCGAGCGCCGTGGTCATGATCGGTGAGGAGGTCGCCACCGATCGCGACGCGCTGGCGAACGCGACGCGACTCGCCGCACTGCTCGGTGCACAGCTCGTGCGGGCCGGCGCGGCCGGCGCAGATCGTACGGTCGATCGGTCCACTCCGATCGCACCGGAGCTATGCGTCACCATCGGCACCGTCGCGGTCGATATCGCCGGCGCGACCAGCGTGATCCGGATCGGCGGCACGCTCGGCAAGCTCGACGCCGGACTCGCCGGGCCGGTGGGCTCCACCATGTCGACGTTGATCCATGCGCTGGAGGAACCGTGACGGCCGCGATCTGGCTCGGCAGCGCGGTCCCCGTGCGATCGGTGCGCTGGCTCGACGGAGCACTGGCCACCGGCTCGGCGCTACCCGATCCGGTGGCGATCGCCGCCGGGCCGATGACGTGGCTCGATCTCGCCGCCGATCGCGCCAACCGCGCCGGCCTGGCAAGCGCCGGCGTGCACATCGACATGCAGCTCGATTACCTCGGCTGGGCACAGGTCGCCGTCGCGATGGCGAAACAGCTGGCAGCCGAGACCATCCTGGTCGACGAAGCCAGCCGGCCCGAGCGGTTCCCGGAGACCGCGGCGATCGCCGAGCTGCTCGACGCAGCTCAGCTCGGCCACGTCACCGCGCTGTCGGCCGATCGCGGCACCTTGCACGCAACCTCGGTGGTCGCCGGGCAGCGCCGCAGCGTCCGCATCCAAGGCCCGGCCGTGATCGGCGTGCGGATCGCGGGCGCGTGGATCGACGAGTACCCGACGCCCACGCCGTCGGCGACGATGAAGCGGCTCGATGTCGCGTCGCTCGGCCTCGATCCGATCGCGCTCGGCCATCGCGCGATGCCACCGCGCGCCAGCCAGGATCCCAAGCGCAGCGTGGAGCGCGTGGCGGCGCACCTCACCGTCCACCTGCGATCGAGGGTGTGATGGCGCACGCACGAACAGCGGCACCGCCCGCCGCCGAGGTGCGCGTGCATGTGGTGGCGCCCGCACATCTCGGCGCGACCGCGATCGCGGCGTTGACGGCGCGTGGCATCGACGCGATCACCAGCACGATCAACACCACGGACGATGTGCTCGCCCTGGCGCTCGACGCAATTCCCACGGGAACGAGCGCGGTGGAGCTGGCGACCACGTGTGCCCGCGCGGCGGCTCGCGGACGCCCGGTGTGCGTGCTCGCGCCGATTCCTCGAGGGACCGGGCGTGCGGCGATCGAGCGCGCCGCGGCGATCGCGTATCTGCGCAGTCATGGCGCGGCGCTCAGCCACGACGTCGATGCGTGGCTCGAAGCCATCGTGTTGCTCGTGCGGTTCGGCTTGCCGACCGGACCGCGCGCTGCGGTGGTCGCACCGCCGGGCTCCTGGCTCGAGGCGCAGGCGCTCGCGCTCGCTGCCGATGCCGAGGCGCTCGGCGCTCGCCCGCCCGTGATCGGCGGTGACGAGGCGACCGATGTCGTGCTGTACGACCCCGCTCTCGGACCACCGCCCGCGACGACGCCAGGCCTTCATGTGCCGGTGGCCGCGCGGGCAGAGCTCGCCGGCGATGAGCACGTGGTCTATGGCGCGCGCCCAGCCCTCGGGGCGATCAGCCTGCTCGGCCGCGCCTCCGAGCGGATCGCGGCAGGCCTCGGTCCCGCGCCGCAGGATCAATCGGCGACGCTGGCGATCGACGACGATCGCCTGCGCCGTCAGCTCGACAAGCTCTCGAGCGACCTGACGCGTCTGGGCGATCACGAGACCAAGGTCCTGCTCGCAGCATACGGCGTCGCGATCACGCGCCAGGCCGTTGCGACCACACCATCGGCGGCCGTCAAGCTCGCGCGCCGTGCCGGGTATCCGGTCGAGGTCAAGCCGTGGGGGCATGACCTGCCGACCGAGCCCGCCGGCTGTCCGGTGGAGCGTAACGTTGGCAGTGACGCGTTGGTGCGCCAGGCGTTCACCACCGTGCTCACCGCGGCCAACAAGTCAGGCGCCGAAGGCGCCGCGGTGATCGTTCGCGAGACTCCCCCCACCGGCCGCGAGCTCGGCGTCACGATGCTTCGCCTCCCCGCGCTCGGATGGACGGTCGTGTTCGACGGTGCACAGCTCGCAGCGGCGCCGGCCCCGCTTCGACTCATCGATGCGCAGGCACTCGCCGCGCAGGTCGTGTCGTCGCGCGCCGGGGACCCCGAGCCCGATCGAACCGGTCTCGCAAACCTGCTTCGTCGCGCATCGCATCTCGTCGTCGATCTCGACGCTCGTCTGACCAAGCTCGCGATGCCGCGGATCATCATCGGTGGCCGCGGCGCGCGCACGCTCGTCGTCGATGCATTTGCCGAGCTGCGGACCTGATCCGACACGCGCAAAGCGATGACGACGTGCCTGCCAGACGGCAACGCTACTCGGCGGCGAGTTGGCGTGCGACGCCCAGCAGCTGTTCGCGGGTGTTGAGCTCGGGCTGATCGAGCACGCGCTCGAGGATGGCCGCGAGGGTGCGGCCGAGGATCGGGCCCGGCGCGATCTCGAGCTCGTCCATGATGTCCTTGCCGGTCACGGCCAGCTCCTTGACCGCGAGCGGATGTCGCTCGCGCAAGATCTGTTCAGCGGTGGCGATCAGCGGACTGCTCGGTTGCATTGCGCGCCACACCGCGAGCGCGGTGGATGCGTGGTCTCGACCAACCGCTGCGAACAGCCTGCGGACCTGCGGCGGTGAAACCGACGCGACCTCCACCGCACGGGCGATGCTCGCGACCTGCCCCGCACCGTCCGCTTCCTGGTTGCTGAACTTGAGCCGACGAAACAGCTGCTGGACCGCGTTGAACAGCGCGCTGTCGCGAGCGGCCGGCTCGCGGTCGGGGCTTGCGAGCTCGACCACGAACGCCGCGAGTCGTGCGCCCACCGGCGCGGCATCGATGCGGCAAAGCCAGCGCGCGACCGCCTGCTCGCGACCGCCACACGACGCTCCCCATCGATCGAACCCGGCGGACAGCTCGGGCACGATCAGCGCGAGGATCCCGGTGCGCTCGGCGATCGCGAGCCCGCGCGAAGGCTGGCGTGCTCCGAGCAGCAATCGCACCTCGGCGGAGATCCGCTCCTTGCTCACCTTGGCCAGGCTCGGCAGCGCCGGCGCGATGCCCCGCTCGGTATCGGGATCGAGGTCGAACTCGAGCGTCGCCGCAAACCGAACTGCGCGCATCACGCGCAGCCCATCCTCGGTGAACCGCGCCACCGCGTCGTCGTAGACCTTGCCCGTGGGTCCGACCGCACGCAGCACGCGCTCCGACAGGTCGATCATCCCGGCGTGTGGGTCGATCAGCGCATCGCGCCCCGGATCGTACGCCATCGCGTTGACACGAAAGTCTCGGCGCGCGAGGTCCTCGACGAGCGGCACGCCGAACACGACGTGATCGGGGCGCCGCGCGTCGGTATACGCACCCTCGCCACGAAACGTCGTCACCTCGACGTGGGTGTGCTCGCCGCGACCGGTCACGATCGTGACCGTGCCGTGGGCAAGTCCGGTCGGCACCGTCCTGGGAAACAGCTCCATCACCTGCTCGGGGCGCGCGCTGGTCGCAACATCCCAGTCGCCGGGAACGCGTCCGATGATCGCATCGCGCACGGCGCCGCCCACGGTCACCGCCTGGTGCCCGGCAGCGGTCAGCGTCGCGCATACCGCTCGAACATTCGGCGGCACCGCGGCTGCGAGTCGCCTGCGTACCTCGTGCTCGTCCATGGCCATCCGGACTAGTCGGTCGCCGCTGCCCCGCGCAGCCGATTGAAGATGTCGACGGCGCGCCCGCGCAGCTTCGCGGCCTCGGCGGTCGCGCCGGCGCGTTCCTTGACGGTCGCGAGCCCCTGATACGCCCGGGCCAGCTCCACCTCGTGCTTGACCGCGGCGAGGATGTCGATCGCACGGCGGAAATCGTCCTCGGCCTGCAGCGTGTACCCGAGCGCGGCGGCGACCTCCGCCTTGACGCGATAGCCGCAGCCGATGTGAACACGCAGCCCGATCGCCTCGCTGACGGCGACCGCCGCGTGCGCTTCGACGTCGGCCGCCTCGAGGTTGCCGAGCTGAAGGTGGACCTGCGCGAGCCGCTGATGCGTGACCGCGAGCGCGACGCGGTCGCCCAGGCCGGACGCGAGATGCTTGGCATCCGATAGATCCTTGACCGCCTCCGCACCGAGGCCCTTCGCCGCCTTGACCTCGCCCATGCGTGACAGCACGTCCGCGAGCGCGAGCTTGTCGCCGATGTCGGTCGCGAGCGAGCGCGCCTCGCCCAGCAATTCGAGGGCGAGCTCGTGATTGCCGTCCTCGGAATGCACGCCACCGAGATCACACAGCGACTGAACGACGCCGACGAGATCGCCGATATCGCGGCGCAGATCGAGCGCCTCGCGGAACTGGTTGATCGCCGCCTTGAAGTTGCCGGTGTCGTGATGAACGCGCCCGATGTTGGCGAGCGAAAGCGCGATCGAGCGGCGATCGTTGAGCGCGCGGCGAATCGTCAGCGCCTGCCGATGGAAGTCGAGCGCGGCGCCATAGGCACCACGCAACCAGTGCACGCGCCCCATGTCATCGAGCGTCGATGCGATCCCGCGATCGTCGCGCGACCGCTCGAACAGCTCGTGGGCGCGGCGCAGGTGCTCCATCGCCGCGTCGTACTTGCCGAGCCGGCGCTGCCCGCGGGCGAGCCGGCTGTACGCGGCGCCGGCCTTCGCGAGGTTGTCGAACTTCCACGCGAGCTGGAGCATCTCGACGAAGCACTGGATGGCCTCCTCGGTGCGGCCGACCTGCTCCAGCACGTCGCCGAGGTTGTGCAGCGCATCCATCCGTGCCGGCGCGTCCTTCTCGCCGACCATCTTGAGGCCCTTTTCGTACAGCACCCGCGCTTCATCGGGTGCATAGCGTGCCCGCGCGCGATCGCCGCCCTGCAGGTAACACCGCGCCGCCCGCCGCGCATCGCCACCTCGCTCGTAGAGCCCCGCGAGGAACTCGAGCTGCTCATCGCTGCGCTGGGTGGTCTTGGCCTCGAGCCACTGCGCTGCGGCGAGGAAGTAGCGGGCGAGCCGGCTCGGCTCCGTGGACTTGGCGATCAGCTCGCGCTCGAGGTTGTGCTTGAACACGACCTCCGATTCACCCGGAATGCTCGAGTCATCGGCATCGAGCAGGAGCAGATAATCCTGGTCGGCCAGGCCGGCGATCAGATCCGATACGCGACGCCGGATGTCCTCGCCATCGCCCCACTCGATCTCGAGCGCGCCCGGCGCGATCGGCGCGGGCGGCTGCTCGAGCCGCGTCATCGCGACCACCGCCGACACCCAGAACACGTTCCCGAACACCGCGGCCTTCTCGAGCAGGTCGCGCTCCTCGTTCTGGAGCGCCGCGATCCGCGCCTCGATCGCCTCCTCGATGCTGATCGGCAGCTCGGTGTCGGCAGCCAGCTGGGGATCGAGCCGCCACTGCGCGCCCGACGCGTCGATCGTTCCGTTCTGCAGGAACAGCCGCACCAGCTGCTCGAGGAACGCGGGGTTGCCGCCGGTCATCTCGACCGCCGCCTGCGCCGTGTCGTCCGGAACGTGATCGACGCGCGACAGCAGATCGCGGAACATCTGCTCGGCGTCATCGGCCTCGAGGTTGCGCAGGTCGATGCGTTCGTGATCGATCGCGCCCTCGCCCCAGCTCCCGGCGTGAGTCAGCATCTCCGGCCGCGCCGCCGCGATCACCACGACGCGAGACCCGGCGAGACCCGCTGCGAGCTCGTTGATCAGGGCCAGCGTCTCACCGTCCGCCCATTGCATGTCGTCGAGCACGAGGATCAGCGGTGACACCCCCGCGTCGAGCTCGAAGAATCGCCGTAGCGAGGTGCGCGCGAGCTCGGCGTGCTGCTTGCGATTCTCGGTGATCGAGCGCAAGAACGGAGTCGGCGGAAAGCTCAGCCCGACGAAGCCACCGAGGAAGTGGAGCATCTCGGCGACCTGGTCCGACGCCATCACGGTCCGGATCTCGTGTGCAAACCGCAGGCGCGACGCCTCGTCCGGGTTGGGCGTGAGCTCGAACCGATCGCGAAGCAGCGAGGTGAGCGCCGCCAGGCGCACCGGCAGCAACGCATCATCACGTTCGGCGCTACCGTGGAACACCCTGCAGGCTTGATCCTTACTCGCGCCTACCCTGTTGATCAGCTCGTTGATCAAGCGTGTCTTGCCGGTGCCCTGATTGCCCACGATCGTGACCAGCTGTGGCGCCTGGAAGTCGATCGCGCGACTGACGACATCACTGAGCGTCGCGAGCTGTTGGGCGCGTCCGACCAATCCGGTGCGGATCGTTCGGGGCGGCTCGGGCTCGGTATCGATCCTTACCGAGCTGCGATAGCGATCGGGGATCGGGGGTGGTTGCTTGACCGTCTTGGATCCAAGCACCGGAGTTGGCATCGGCGGGGGCCGGCCCTGACCCGGGGGACGGGAGGCTCCTGTCGACACTGTTAGAGAGGTTACCCAACCGCAGTGATCCGTCGCAAGCGTGGCGACCGTTAGGGAATCGGGTGTACCGTAAGAATGGGATGGGTAACCGCCGGTTAACGACCGCTGGCCTGGTCGCGGCTGCCGTCGGAGTCGGCCTCACCACGGGCTGCCCGACCGTCGATCTCGGCGATACCCCGTCGGACATCGGGCTCTGCAATCCACCCGGCGGGATCGAATATTTCGAGCAGCAGATCTGGCCGAGCTACATCGTCCGCTCCGGCGATACGTCGTGCACCAAGGCCGGCGGTTGTCACAACGAGACCGGCGGCAATGCGCTCGGGTTTCGGACCATGCCCGTCGACCTGCCGTTCAACTATCGCCAGGCGCAGATCTATCTGAACTGCGGCACCAGCGACGCCAGCCCGCTGTTGACCAAGCCGCTCGCCGGCATCGATCCCCATGGGGGAATGGACATCTTCTCGTCGTCCGATCCCGCTGTTCAGATCTTCTTGGATTGGTTCATGTGACGGCTCGCCCACTCTCTCGCACCGCCACGGTCGCGGTCGCCACGGCGATCGCGGCCACCACGTTCGCCGGCGCGGCTCACGCCGAGGCGTACCTACGAGTGATCGCGCAGCGAGCGCCCGTGCATTCGGGTCCGGGCGGCGGATATCGCACCGTGTACAACGCCGAGCGCGGCCAGGTCTTCCAGGTGCTCGAGCGAGGCACCCGCGACTACTGGTTCAAGGTCGAGCTCGACGACGGCACGACGGGATGGATCCTCGGCGACGTGGTGTTTCCGTTCGAGGTCGGTCCGGAGGAGGAGCCGGGCGTGCTCGCGCGCATGGGCCGCGCGATCCGCCGTACCATTCTGGGGCCGCCGGCGATCGAATACGCCGACGTCGGACTGTCGTTCTCGGCGGGCGTGCTCGATCTCGAAGGTGTGTTTCTGTTGCGGCCGTCGTGGCTGATCGATCCGTACTGGGCGCTCGAGGCGTTCGCCGGGATGTCGCCGCGCTCCGACAAGGACGTGTTTCTGGGCGGGCTCGGCTTCGTGTTGCGGATGGCGCCCGGCGCGGTGATCGGGCCGTACGCAGGGATCGGACTCGGCGCGGCTCACATCCGGCCGAAGGCCGATAACTTCATCGATGTCGAGGAGACCCTGATGGCTCTGGGCGCAGGCGGCGGGCTCGAGATCACCTTCAAGAAGCAGATCACGCTGCGCCTCGACGCGCGCAACTGGTCGCTGTTTAACCAGAACCACGCGAGTAACGCCCAAGAGTACACCGGCGGCCTCGCGATCTTCTTCTAGCCGGGAGGACGCTGTGACCCATCGCTGCTTGCTGATCGTGCTGCTGGCGTTCGCCGGGATCGCCGGCTGCGGTCGACAGGCCGTCCGCGCATCGGAGAAACAGTTCCTCGCCGATCAGGTCATGCTGTTCGACGGAGATCCTCACGAGGCCACGTCGGTCGACCACGTGCGGTCCAACCGTGAGGCCGCGGCCGGCGGCAAAGGCGCCAGCGGCGGAGGCTGCGGGTGCAACTGAGCGGAACAGATCGCGTTCGCCCGCAGCGCGCGCAGCGCCCGCAGCGCGCGGAGCGTCGCGAGGACGAACGCGATTTGAGCGGCCTATCCGCTCGCGTGCTCGCGGCGGGGCTCGTCATCGCAGCGCTCGCGACGAACGCGATGGCCGACGATTACGCCGAGGTGTCGACCACCTTGTTTGCCGAGCGGCGCGATGGCGGCGAGGGCGGCCTGATGGTGATCCACCCGCAGCTCGACTTCGGCATCGACCTCGGCCGATTCATCACGCTCGATGCGTCCTACGCCGCCGACGCGGTGAGCGGTGCGACCTCGGTCGTCTATCAGGTCGACGCGATCTCGACGGCGACGTCGTTCTCCGACTTTCGCAGCGAAGGCACCGTCGGGTTCGGGGTTCACGGCCGGCGCTCGCGGCTCGCGGTTTCGGGGACGTTCGGCACCGAGCGCGACTACCTGACACGTCAGATCGGTGGCGCCGCATCCGTGGATCTCCCCGGTCGCAACACGACGATCGGCCTGGCCTACCGTCACAGCTTCGATCGCGTGTGCAACCGCGACAACGCGCTGGTCGCTCCGCTCGAGGCGAAGGCGCTGATCGGTGACGACCCGTGCGACAAGCGCAGCGTGATGTTCGGCAAGGATCACATCGACCCGACGACGGGGATGCGACTCACCACCTGGAGCCCGCTGCGCATCGATCGCGCGCAGGCAACGCTGACCCAGAACCTGTCGCCGGTCATGAACATGCAGGTCGCGCTGTTCGGCGAGGTGCTCGAGGGATTCCAGTCGAACCCGTATCGCCGGGTCCGGATCGGCCCCAACGCGCCACAGGAGCACATCCCCGATACCCGCGCGCGCTGGTCGATCTCGGCGCGGCTCAATCGCTACTTCCCCAAGCTCAAGGGCGCCGTCCACTTCGACGGCCGGTTCTACGACGACACCTGGCGCGTGGTGGCCGGGAACCTCGAGCTCGCCTATTCGCAATACGCCGGGAAGAGCCTGCTGTTTCGGTTTCACACCCGGATCTATCAGCAGACGGCAGCGAAGTTCTTCAAGGACGCATTCTACTACCAGACGGAGTCGACCGCGGGCGAGTACTTCACCGGCGATCGCGAGCTGTCTCCCGTGCGCAATGTGGCGGTCGGCGCCAAGCTGACGATGATCACGGTGGGCGAGGACCATCCGGTGTGGGGACTGTTCGACAAGCTCCAGCTAAACCTGCGCGGCGAGGCGTTGCTGCTCGACGTGCTTCCCGCCAACAGCCTCGAGAACAACCCCGAGGGCATCGACGCCCAGTTCAACTACGGCAACAAGTTTATCGATTCCGTCACAGTCCAGCTGGGACTGCTCGGAAATTATTGAGAACGCGGGAAACCATGCCAGGTCCGGAACTTCGGCCGCCCGAACCGGGAGTGCTATCATCGCGCCCATGTACCGCTATGGAGATGGGACTCCATTTCCCCTCGAGGAAAATTTCATCGAGACCCTCACCACGGCGGTCGAGAGCTGCACCAACGCATTCGTTCCGCTGACCGAGCTGGATGCGCGCAGGGCTCGCGCGAAGGAGGGTCGGCGCGACGGCGAGATCGAGCTGTCTCGACTCACCGAGCTCGAAAAAGCACTCGCGGCCGCGCTCAATTTATATATGGGCGCCGATAAGAAGGGCGCGGTTGTCGGTACTGCTGCGCAGAAGCTCTCCACGACCGTGAAGCAGACCATCACCGAGGCCCAGCGACAGGTCGAGGCGCGGGTCCAACAGCTCGATGCGCAGGCCCTCGCCCGCACCGCATCGGATGCGGTGATCAGGGCGCTCTCCCCGTTCTTTCAGAAGCACCAGCTGCCGAAGACGGAGTGGATCATGTCGTGGGACGTTCGTGGAGCGATGCCGCACTCCGATGCGATCGCGTCGTCCGGGCGAATCGCCGCGGCGTTCACCCTCGATCCCGAACCGTATCGGTCGCCGATCCGCGTCGACCAGCTCGCGGACGGCGTGATCGTTCACATGATGAAGAAGGGCGTGTTCGGCAAGCCGAAACCCGCACCGATCGATCTCGGCAAGTACGCCGTCGTGTCGTTCGAGCGGACGGGTTCGACGGTCACCGTGACGTTGAAGGAGAGCGCCCACAAGCCGTCGGGGGGTCTGCGCTTCGCCGTGAGCGAGCGCGGCGCGACCTGGGTCGCGATCTCGACGAGCGGCGATGCCGAGGGTGATCCCGAGGACCTCGACGTCGATGACGTCGCGCCCGTCCGGCTGCTGACCGAGCGCGCCAACGCGACCCTGGGTAAGCTGCTCGAGCAGCGCCAGCTCATCGATCTGACGCTCGGCGGTCAGCCGATCTCCGAGCTCGAAGAACCCCGGATCATTCCGCTCGATCTGCTGGCACAGCTGACGCCGCTCGCGCGAACGATCCGCGAGAAGAGCCGGATGTCCGGCGAGCTCGTGCTCAAGCGCGACGTCGTCGATGGCCGTCGCGAAGAGCTGTTCGTACCTCGCGCCACGCTCGCGCAGCAGTTCGCGCGGTTGCCGATGGAGTATCGCAAGCCGTTCGAGGAGATGGGGATCAGCGCCGAGGATACCCAGCCGGCGATCATGCTACCGCGGCCACCCGCTCCTCCTCCGCCACCGCCGAAGGCGTTCGCGGCCGACGAGAAGACGGTCGAGAACGAAAAGAAGTCGTAGTCGCGCCCTGAGGCTATTCGGCGAGCTCGACGATGCCGCCGACGGCGCGCTCGAGCATCACGCGCTCGGCGAGATCGCGTCCGAGCGCCTTGACCTGCGGCCCGGTCCACGGGTCTGCAGTGCGCGTGGACAGCGTGATGTCGCCCTTGAGCGCACGATCGATCGTGGAGAGCTGGACGGTTGCGGCCGACAGCGCGCGCCCCGAATAGCGCCGGGCCTGTGCGATCAGCTTGTCGACGACAAACGGCGGCACACCGATCCGCGCCCCCCACTCGGGTCGCGGCACGCCGGTGGACCGGAGCACGTGCACCAGGGACAGCTGCCGCACGAACCGTCCGAGCATCACCACCACACCGATCGCGCTCTCACGCTGATCGCACAGCGCGCTCACCGCGGCGAGCGCGCGTGGTCGGTCGGCCGCGCCGATCGCATCGGTGAGCTCGAACACCGAGCGCTCGCGAGTGTCAGCGACCAGCTCGTCGACATCGTCCGCCGTCACCGGTCGATCGCCTGCAAACAGGCCGAGCTGCTCCACCGAAAGTGCGAGGCGCGACAGATCCGAGCCAACGGCATCGACCAGCCTGGTCACCGCCGCACCATCGAGCTTCACGCCGCGTTGCTGCGCCTCGGCCCGGACCCAGGGCGCGAGCTGACGCGGCGCTTCGAGCACATGGAGCCAGCCCTTCTTCGAGAGCTGGGCGTACAGCTTCATTCGCTTGTCGAGCTTCGAGGTGACCGCGACGATCACCGTGCTCGGATTGGGCTTCGCGAGGTATGCGAGCAGCGGTTCTGCGTCCTCGGCGGGCAACCCGGCGAGCTCGCGAACGAACACCATGCGGCGCGCGGCCATCATCGGTAGCGTCTGCGCAAGCGCGACGATTCGCGCGGCCGATGGCTTGCCTTCAACGACGTCGTAGTTGAAGCCGCGCGTGGCCGGTGGCACGGCGACATCTCGAATCGCCGAGACCAGCCGCTCGATCAAGATCGGATGCTCGGAATGAACGACGTAGATCGGATCGAGCCGACCCGCCTTCACGTCGTTCATCAGATCGTCCATGTGCGGGCACCTTATCGCGAACCCCTGACGTTGGCCATCGCACGCGCTGGACGGTGATAGTGTCGGCGGCGTGACGACGATCGTGATCACTGCGGACGCGGCGTTGATCGAAGGAACCGCGCGTGGCCCCACGTCGGTGCTTGCGGTGGATGGCGCGATCGTCCAGGTTGGCGATCCTGACGTCGTGCTAGCGGACCCTCGCGCCGCGGGCGCCCAGCGAGTCGCCTGGCACCACCGCGCGATGGTCCCGGGCACCATCAACGCGCATAACCACAGCTTCCAGTCGCTGCTCCGGGGCATCGGCGACGATCTGCCGTTTCTCGAGTGGCGCGAGCGCGCGCTGTACCGGTACTCGCCGCGGCTCGATGCCGATGGCATGGCCACCGCGGCCCTGTTCGCGTTCGGCGAGATGCTGCTGCACGGCGTCACGACCGTCTGCGACTTCTACTACCTCAACGCGCAAGGCAACGATCACGCGTCAGCGACGATCGAAGCGGCTCGCCGGCTCGGCATGCGGATCGTGCTCGCGCGGTGCTTCTACGACTGGGACGGCGCCCCGGCGTCGTACCGGGAGACGGTTCCGCAGGCGGTCGCGAACTTCGAGGCGCTCGCAAGGCGCTACCAGGACCGAACCCGCTGGATGACGGCCGTCCAGCCGGCGCCGCACAGCCAGCACGGCGCGACGCCCGCGATGATCGAGGCGGGCGCAGGCTGTGCGCGCGATGCGGGTGTGCCGTGGCACATCCACCTGGCCGAGGAGCGCTACCAGGTCGACCAATCACTCGAGCGGTTCAACGCGCGACCGCTACACGCGGTGGCTGCGCTGCCGGTCGATCTGTCGACGATGATCGCGGTGCACGGCTGCTGGTTCGACGCGTCCGAGCGGGGATTGCTCGCCGAGCGTGGCGCCGCCCTCGCCTATTGCCCGGGGTCGAACATGTTCTTGGGCGATGGAGTCACCGACCTCGTCGATCTGGTCGCGCGCGGCGTCCGGATCGGGCTCGGCACCGATGGAGGTTGCTCGAACAATCGCGTCAGCGTGTTCGACGAGATGCGCACCGCGGCGCTGCTCCAGAAGGTGCATCGGATCGACGGTCAGGCGATCGACGCTCAGACCTGCTTCAGGCTTGGCACGGCCACGGCCGGTGCCGTGCTTCGAATGCCGATCGGCCGGATCGCGCCGGGCTTCCGGTGCGATCTGGTGGCGCTCGATCTCGATGACCCGTCGCTGTGGCCCGCGCAAGCCCTGGAAAAGAACGTGGTCTATGCGCTGTCGCCTCGCGCCATCACCGACGTCGTGGTAGATGGTCAGGAAGTCGTCAGCAACCGGCGGCTCTGTCATGTCCCGCTCGACGAGATCCAAGCCCGTGTCAGAAAGCTCACGCACGATTGGGGAACCCGCTAGCGTGGCCGAGGCTGAGCCAGAGCGGGCGGCGCCGCGAACGACAGGGCCGCTCGAGATCGAGCTCGAGGTGTCGCGCCGGCGGTCCGCAGGCTGGGCAGCGTTTGGAATTCTGTTCGGATCGTTTCTGATCTGGAAGCTCGGCACCGTCGGAGTCTGGGTAGGCATCGTGCTCGTGGTTTTCGGCGTGTTCCGCACGTGGGAGGTGGTCCAGAGCTTTCTCTACCCGCCCGGCAAGATCGTCGTTTCGGACGCGGCCGTGACGCTGCCACGCGGCCTGTGCATGCCCAATCCGCTGCAGCTGACGCCCGGTGACGTCACCGCGGTGTACTTCCTGCGCCGCTCGGTGCCGTGGAATCGCGCCGCGCCGGTCCTCATCGTCGAGGTCGGATCGCGCGCGATCGCATTCCCGCGCGATTGGTTCAGCTCCGAGGCCGACCAGCGGCGGATCGTTCACGCGCTGCTGCGGACGCGCGAGGAGGCGCCCCCCGCGGCCGCCGGCGAGAAGCTCGCGATCCATCGCACGCCGTGGTTCCACCTGATCGGCGGAGCCGTGCTGCTTGGCATCGGCGTCGTCGGAATCGCGGTCAGTCGATCACACGGTGCTGGCGGTAGCGACCCGTATGCGATCTACGTCGCGCCGGTCACGGCAGGCCTGATCCTGCTGTGGCGCGGGATCGCCCGCTAGCGTTCGCGCTACGCAGCACGAACGAGCCGCAAGACGACCTCGACGTGCGAGGTCTGGGGCATCAGATCGATCGGCCACGCGTCGCTGGCGCGATAGCCAGAACCGACCAGCGCGGCGGCATCGCGGGCGAGCGTCGCGACATCGCACGACACGTACACGATCGTTCGCGGTGCCAGACGCACCACGCCGGCGATCGCCTCCGCGGCGCCGGTGCGCGGCGGATCGAGGGCGACCGCGTCGATCGCAGGTGTCGTCGGGATCCCATCGAGGACCTGCTCCACCGGTCCGGTGCGATGTTCGGCCACCGGTCGAGCCGGCGCGGTGACGTCGGTCGCGATCACCGACCAGTCATCCTCGACGAACGCGCGCGTGAAGTTGCCCGAACCGGCATACAGCTCGACCAGCCGCCCTGGCCCGCGCCCGATCGCCGCACGTGTCCGCGTGATCACCGCGGCATTGCCCGCGGCGCTCGCCTGCGCGAACTCCCACGGACCGCCCGATAATCCGGGCTCGATCTCGATCGTCGGGTCGCCAACGGAAGCGTGCCCGGCCACCACCCCTCGGATCGCCGCGCGACCGATCAGCCTCTCCGCGCCTCGCCAAGGCTTGCCGAGACCGACCGCAGCATCGCCGCGATGCCCGACGAGCAACGCGAGCTCACCATCCGGTGGCGACGATGCCGCGACCTGGCCGAGCACTTGATCGAGCCTGGGCTCGAGCTGCGGACAGTGATCGATCGCGAGCACGCGGCGCGAGTCGAGCGCGTACAGACCGACCTTGCCACCGACGACGTGGAACCGAGCGCGCCTGCGCCAACCGAGCGGCGGCGCAGGGGCTTCGATCGGATGGATCACGAGCCCTTCGAGCTTGCGAAGCGAGCCGGCGACCAGGGCCTGCTTCGCCTCGAGCTGGGCCGCATACGCCACGTGTTGCCACTGACAGCCGCCACAGCCGCGGACGAAGTGGGGGCACGGCGGCTCCACCCGCGAGGATGACGGCGCGATCACCTCGACGAGCTCGGCGTTCGCGAACGATGACTTGGCGCGGACGATCCGAGCGCGCACGCGATCACCCGGTGCCGTGCGCGGGACGAACGTGACGCGGCCTTGGTCGTCGCGGCCGACGCCATCGCCTCCGGCGGCCAACGTGGTGATGTCGAGCTCGATGATCATCGGTATGGGCTCGCGGGCTCGCCCGCCGGAACGACGAGCGTACCGCGCTCGCACGGGATCCGCGTATCGGCGCGGCCATCGCGCACTGCGATCTCGACGGTCTCGGACGAGCCGATGTACGCGAGGAGCTGACCGGGCTCCACGTCGCTGTAGGTCGTCGCCAGGGGGAGCGTATGGCCCGCGACGGTCACCGCACTCCCCGCCTCGGAGCGCGGGAGGTCAGTGATCACGTTGCCGAACCGATCGACGTGAACGATCCGCCCCTGCCGCGAAGCTCGTGGGCCCCACGGCAAGCTGCCGCGAAGCTCGGTCAGCTCGGCAAGCTGCTTGATGTCCTTGCCGTTGGCGAGCCACGCCGCCGCCGGAGCGAACAGATCCCGTCCGTGGAACGTCGCCGAGAACGGCGACCTCATGGCGCCGATCGCGGCGTCCAGTCGCGGCCGCGACAACGCCCACCCGGCGCGGCGCGTACCGAGCACATGATCGAACACGCCGTTGTCCGGTCCCACGAACCAGCTCGACGACGCTCTGACCGCGACCGCCTGGCGGTCACCTCCAACTCCCGGATCGACGACCACGAGGTGAACCGTCTCGTCGGGGAATTCCTTCGCAGCGGTCGCGATCACCCAGGCGGCGTGCGCGATGTCTCCCGGCGGAATATCGTGAGCAATATCGACGATCCGCACCCTGTCTACCTGGCGCTCGAGAACGCCTTTCATGGCCCCGACGTACCCATCGCGCATGCCGAAATCCGTCGTCAACGTGATGATCGCCATCGGTTCTGGCGGTAAGCATACAGCCGATGAACAAGGTCTACCCGGATGCGCAGGCGGCACTGCACGACGTGTTCGACGGCGCGGTCATCCTGGCCGGCGGCTTCGGGCTGTCGGGTAACCCGGAGAACTGCATCGCCGAGCTCGCGCGGCGCCAGGTCAAGAACCTGACGATCGTCTCCAACAATTGCGGCACCACCGAGAAGGGCCTCGGCATCCTGCTCGCGCAGGGCCAGGTCAAGAAGATGGTCAGCTCGTACGTCGGCGAGAACAAGATCTTCGAAAAGCAGTTCTTGTCGGGCCAGCTCGAGGTCGAGCTGTGTCCGCAGGGAACGCTGGCGGAGCGACTACGCGCCGGCGGTGCGGGCATCGAGGGGTTCTATACGCCCACCGGCTACGGCACCAAGGTCGCCGAGGGCAAGGAGACCCGCGAGATCGGTGGCAAGCGGTGCGTGCTCGAGCACGCGATCCGCGGCGACTTCGCGATCGTCAAGGCATGGAAGGGTGACCGCTGGGGCAACCTCATGTTCCGCAAGACCTCGCGCAACTTCAACCCGCTGTGCGCGCAGGCCGGCAAGGTCACCATCGTCGAGGTCGAGGAGCTCGTCGAGGTCGGCAAGCTCGATCCCGATCAGGTGCATCTTCCATCGATCTACGTGCAGCGAATCTTCCAGGGCACGCGCTACGAAAAGCCGATCGAGCAGCGCACGCTCAGCCAACGTCCGGGGGCAAAGTAATCATGAACAGGCTCAACCGTGATCAGATGGCGCGCCGTGTGGCCGCCGAGCTCAAGGACGGGTTCTACGTCAACCTCGGCATCGGGATGCCGACGCTCGTTGCGAACTTCATCCCGCCCGGCATCGACGTCGTGCTGCAGAGCGAAAATGGACTGCTCGGCATCGGACCATTCCCGTACGAGGGCGACGAGGATCCTGACCTGATCAATGCTGGCAAGCAGACGGTCACCACGATCCCGGGTTCGGCGTTCTTCGATTCGGCGCAGTCGTTCGCGATGATCCGCGGAGGTCACGTCGACGTGAGCGTGCTCGGCGCGATGGAGGTCTCCGCGCGCGGCGACCTCGCAAACTGGATGATCCCCGGCAAGATGATCAAGGGAATGGGCGGCGCGATGGATCTGGTCGCCGGCAGCCGGCGCGTGATCGTCATGATGGAGCACACGACCAAGGAAGGCGCTTCGAAGATCCTGCCCGAGTGCACGCTGCCACTGACCGGCGTCGCATGCGTACACACGATCGTGACCGACCTCGCCGTGATCGATGTGACCGAGCGTGGCCTGGTGCTGCGCGAGCGCGCCCCAGGCGTGAGCGTCGAGGAAGTCGTCAAGGCCACCGCAGCCCCGCTGCAAGCGAGTGGTAGCGTTCCCGAGATGCGTTAGCCGGGCGCGCTCACGTCACGAACGAACCAGTGCATCGTGTACGTGCCGGCACGGATGCGGATGCGGAACCAGGACCCGAATCTCGGGATCCGCTCAGCCCTTGCAGATGGGACGGCTGTCGAATGGATTGACCGCGTTGGGTGGCTGGCAATCGGGCTTTGACGGCTTCTCGGGTCTCTCTTTGTCGGGCTCGCGCGGGGTGCGCACGCGGGTCGCCTTCGGTTTGAGCGTGACCGAGACCTCGAAGTCGCCGCTGCGGTCGACCGGACGCTCGTGATCGAGGTACTTCGCCTTCTTGACCACGAGCTTGCCCTTGCCCTTGCCACGCGGGATCCGCGTCTCGAGCGGCGTGACGCCGAGCCGTTTTCCGTCGAGGTAGACGTCGGCCGTTCCCTGATCGCACCTGACCTGCACCGTGATCAGATCGGGCTGCGGCGGAACCGGGGGTTCGGGCGGTGTGATCGTGGCAGGCTTCACCGGGGGGGCCTCCCGCGGCGCAACCGGTGGGGTCACGGGTTGCTGGGGATCGCCGGCTCCGGTATCCGCGGGTTGCTTGGGTTGCTTCGCGATCGCGGTCGTCCCACCAGCCGCTCGCTTCGAGCCCGGCTCGACGGTGGGCTCGTTGTTGGGCTCGCGCGTCACCGGCGGCGGTTCCTTGGTCCGTACGGCGTCCGTTTGCGGCTCCGCGCCCCGCGACCCGCCCGATTCATGCTTCGGTTCGGGGCCACCGAATCCGATCGCGATCACCGCGAGCGCGGCGAGCAGCAGGATGCCGACACCGATGAACACGAGCTTCCATCGCGGACGCAGCTGGAGCTGCTCGAGATCCGGCGACGAGCGCTGCGTGATCTCCTTGCGAACCGCACGATCACCTCGCGACAGCACCATGTCGCCGGTGTTGAGGCCCGACGCCTTCGGATAGCTCGGCGCCGTCCCGACGGGCATTGCGTGGTGCGCGGCCCCCGAGCTCGAGCCGGGCGACATCCCGAACCCGTCGCCGTGCTGTGGCGCCCCGAGCGACGGACCGACGATCGGTGGCGGAGGAAACGGAGTGTCGACGATCGGGGGCGGCGGATCGATGAGCGTCGTCCCCCCCGCGTGCGACTTGGCGCGCTGCGAGGCTCCCGGGGGAATCCCCGGCACGGTGGCCGCGGCGATCATCCGCGGCTCGGTCGCCGGCCTCGGTCCACGATCGGCGGGCAGATTGGTCGGTGGCCGCGGGTGCTGCGGCACCACCGGATTGACCTCCGTCGGCGGCCACGTCGGATGCGATGGCTCCATCGCCGCTGCGTCCGACGCTTGCGATGGAGAGAGCCACGCGGGTTCGGTCGCGTTGGATCCGGACTGACGCCCCGGCCACGACGGCTCGTTGCCCAGCGTTGATGGACGGAACGGCCGCGCGCGTTCGGCGCTCGGGTTGGTATTCGAGATCGTGGCCTCTTTGGGCGACGGCAGCGCTGTCGTTCGAGGCAATTGCGTGAGCCACGGCTCGGCGATGTCGCCGAACAGATCGCGCATGAACCGCCCGAGCGACATCGTCGACAGCGACATCCGCGCAGACACCGCAAAGCTCTCGATCGCTTCGAGCAGCTGGCCTGCATTCTGATAGCGCTGATTCGGATCGACCGCGAGGGCCTTCATCACGACCGCTTCGAGCGCCTGCGGATAGTTCTGCACCAGCCGCGTCGGCCGCACGACATCGCCGGTGACGATGCGGTGCATCGTGTCGAAGTCGCTGTCCGCACGAAAGCAGCGATGCTGCGTGGTGATCTCGTACAGGATGATGCCGAGCGAGAACACGTCGCTGCGGCGGTCGACCTCGCGCCCTCGACACTGCTCGGGCGCCATGTACGCGAACTTACCCTTGATGATTCCAGATTGAGTCTCGACGGTACGCGCCGATGCCTTGGCGATGCCGAAGTCGAGCAGCTTCACCGAGCCGTCGTAACCGATCATGATGTTCGACGGAGAAACGTCGCGATGCACGATGCCCAGTGGCATGCCGTCGCCACCGCGCCGCTCGTGTGCGTGATGCAACCCCGCCGCCGCGCCGGCCACGGTCGTCAGCGCCAGATCGAGCGGAACCCGCGTGCCCTGGCCTCCGGCCTTCGCGAGCAATGCCCGAAGATCCTGGCCGTGGACGTATTCCATCGCGAGGTAGTGGATGCCTCCGTCCTCGCCAACCTCGAATACCTGCGCAACGTTCTGGTGGTTCAACGACGCGGCGAGTCGCGCCTCATCGAGAAACATTTGAACGGCGGTCTCATCGTTCGCGCGTTCGGGCGTGATGATCTTCAGCACCACGTGACGCTCGAAGCTTCCGATGCCGGTCGTGCGCGCGATGTAGATCAGCGCCATGCCACCCGCAGCGAGTGGCATCATCATCTCGTACTTGCCGAGACGTGTGGGTAGCCCCCCTGCAGTGGCTACGACGGGCACGTCTTCGATCGTTTCATTCGCGATCGAAGCTGTCAAGCAAGGCCGTGGAACCACGCGGCTTCGCCGATGTAGGTAGTGGATGTAGGTATTAGTCGCTGACAGCGGGTGTGAGCGCTGTCGTGTTTCACACAATCATGCCGACGTTCCGGCGAGCGTCATGTGGGATACGCGGAACGTGGGTGCTGCGGTGGGGCTTCGGAGCTCGAGATCGTTCGCAACAGCGTCGATCCGTTTGAGGATCTCGTCGAAGTTCGCGGCGATCGTCACTTCGCTGACCGGAAACGTCAGCTCGCCGCCCTCGATCCAGAACCCTTGGGCTCCGCGGGAAAAGTCACCAGTTACGGGGTTGAACCCGAAGCCCATGAGCTGCGTCACATAGAGCCCACGTTTGGTGTCCCGGAGCAGCGCGTCACGCGACATGTCGCCGGCCTGCATGATCAGGTTCGAAGTGGTCGGGCCGGGGTTGCCTCCGATCCCACGGCCGGCCGACCCGGTCGACTCGCGGCCGAGCTTGCGTGCGCTGTAGACGTCGCACAGCACCGGCCCGAGCACACCGCGCTCGACAACGATGTTGCGGCGAGTCGGTAGCCCATCGCCGTCGAACGGCCGCGATCCCGGCGCGCGAGGAATCAGCGGGTCGTCGATGATCGTGACGAGCGGCGAAGCGATCGCCTGGCCCTCTTTGCCGACGAGATAGCTCGACTTGCGCCAGAACGACGATCCGTTGGCGACCGAGAACACGGTACCAACGATCGACCGCGCGACCTCCGGATCGAACACGATCGGACATTCCTGGGTGGGGACCTTGCGCGAGCCGAGCGTCGCGACGGTTCGGCGCGCCGCCTCCATGCCCACCGCTTCGGCGGGATCGAGCCCCGAGAGGAATCTCGATCCGGTCCACCAGTAGCCATTCCGCTTCTTGGGGTTGTGTGCGTCGGTCGTGTCATCGCACAGGGGCTCGACGACGAGCGACGCATAGCTCCGGCGATAGCCGCCGACGAATCCACCGCTGGTCGCGAACGCGCTCGCACTGAGCGAGCGCGACCACGTCGCACCCTCGGAGTTGGTGACGCGCGCGTCGTGCTTACGCGCCGCGGCTTCACCTGCGATCGCCTGGCGCAGCGCCCAGGCCGCGTCGACCGCCGCGACCTCGGGATCGTAGAGATCGAGATCCGGAAACTTCGTGGCGAGCAACGCCGGATCCGGCGGCAGTGCATGCGGATCCGGTTCGGCGTGCCCCGCGAGCAGCACGGTCTCCGCGCACAGCGCCTCCAGCGCTTCGTCGCGCAGGTCACTGGTGTACGTCACGGCGCGCTTGCCGTCCTTGAGCACACGCAAGCCCAGTGCGCGACTGCCGGCTTCCTGGACGAGCTCGGGCTCACCGAGCCGAACCTTCGCCGTCAGCTCGCTGCCATCACTGACCAGGACCTCGGCATCATCTGCCCCGGCCCGCTTCGCGAGCTCCACCGCGCGCTTGGCAACAGCGCACAGCTCCTTGACCGTCTGCTCGGTGATCCCTGCGCTCGAAATGTTTGAGCTGCTCATGCCTGCGTGCCTCCCACCGTGATCGACGCGATCCGCACCGACGGAGTTCCCACGTTCACCGGGACCGACTGCCCATCCTTCCCGCACGTCCAGATCCCATCGGACAGCTCGAAATCGGCGCCGAGCATGTCCACGCGGCGCAAGACGTCTGGACCGTTGCCGATCAGATTGACGCCCTTGAGCGGCGCGGTGAGCTTGCCGTCCTCGATCAGATAGCTCTCCGACAGCGAGAACACGAAGTCACCGTTGGAGATGTTGACCTGCCCGCCGGAGAATCGCTTCGCGTAGATCCCGCGCTTCACCGATTTCACGATGTCCTCGGGGCTATCCTTGCCGCCGAGCAGCGAGGTGTTGGTCATCCGTGGCAGCGGCATCGAGCGAAACGACTCGCGCCGCCCGTTGCCGGTGGGCTGGATCTTGAAGTGCTTCGCGCTCAACCGATCGTGCATGTACCCGACGAGGACACCGTTCTCGATCAGGACGTTGCGCTGTCCCGCGTAGCCCTCGTCGTCGACGTTGATCGCACCGCGCGAGTTGACGATCGTGCCGTCGTCGACCACGGTGCACAGCGCAGACGCGACCGGCTTGCCGACCTGCCCGGTGTAGTTCGAGGTTGCCTTGCGATTGAAGTCCGCCTCGAGTCCATGACCGACCGCTTCGTGCAACAGGATCCCCGAGTCACCGGGGCCGAGCACCACCGGCATTTCTCCGGCGGGCGCATCGCGCGCGTCGAGCATCGCGATCGCCACGCGCGCGGCTTCGCGACCATGCGCAACGGCATCTCGCGACGCCTGCGCAAAGTAGTCCATCCCGTACCGGCCACCGCCACCACCGGATCCGGACTGGCGCTTGCCCTGATCCTCGGCAACCGCACGAACACCGATTCGCAGCATCGGCTGCACGTCAGCCGCCGTCCGGCCGTCGGAGGTGAACAGCAACACCTCCTTGATGCTCTCCGCAAACGACGCTTCGACCTTGACGATCCGAGGGTCGAAAGCGCGGGCAGCCTTATCGGCAGCCCGCAACAACGCGAGCTTGTCGGTGGTTGGAATCACCAGCGATGGCATCGGCACCGCATAGAAGCTGGGAATCGGCACCTGCGCCATCGAACCAACGGCGACTGGCGCGTGTCCACCGCCCATCGCGATCTGTCCGGCGGTCTTGGCGGCGTGAGCCATCTTGTCCCACGACAGATCCTCGCAATAGGCGTACCCCGTGGCGTCGCCCTTGGTGACCCGAACGCCCAGCCCGAGCGTGATGCCGCGCCCCAGCGTTCGAATCTGCTCCTCTTCGAGAGCGTAATTGGCGGACACGCTGAACTCGAAGTAGAGATCGGCGTAGTCACCGCCCGCAGACATCGCGATGCCCAGCAGGCGAGTTGCGAGCGCGGCGTCGATGGCGGAGGTTCCACCAGCGGCAAACGGCGCGCGAAGCGCCGCGGGTAGCGTCGTGGTCATGCGGCGACTGTAGCGCGCATGCGAAGCCGCGGCCCGACCCGAGTCGACGATTCGACGCGCAGCGGGGACTGCCCGAATCGCCGGGTTGCCAGGGATGGAGCTCAGTTCTTCGCGTCGCGACCGGAGACCTTGGACAGTCCGCCCTCGGCGGCCGCGACCGCGGCAGCGATCTCGGCCTCGCTACCGCCGAGCCACATCCGACCGAACGCGCCGAACGTGATCACTTCCATGAGGTGAATGTCGGCGGCCTTCTCGGCCTCGTTGGCGGCGAGCGCAGCGTACGCAGCCGGATACACCTCGAGGATGTACAGCGTCTGCCCCGCCATGATCATGTCGCCATGACGCATCCGGTTGATCAGCTGGCTCTGGTGTCCGTCGATTCCGGTGATGATCTGCGACGACACGATGCGCGGCTTGATCCGGTCGTCGCGCGACACGCCCATCCGCGAGACGATCGCGTCAACCGCCGCTTCGACCTGTCCCTTGTCCATGTCGTGCAGCTCGAGCATGCCGTAGGCGCGCTCGACGATCTGCATCCCGGGCCGGCACGTGGTCGCCTTGAGCGCCGCGTCGGTCAGCTGGTTGATCGCGATTCCCGGCGCGATCTCGATGAACGCTGCCGCCTCTTGCTCGCGCGGCATAAATCCCGAACACACGGTCTGCAAAAACCCGGTCAGCTGCGGCTGCAGTGAATCGAGAAGGGTGAGCGCGCGAAGCTCCATCGCGGCGACGCTATCACAGTGGTGCTGCGCTGCGTCGCGCCGCATCGCGCCGCATCGCCCGGCGAGAGCTCAGCGGCGGCGCCCTGGCTTGGTGCGACCAAACGACGCCCGTGGCGGCTTGCTGCCACCGCGACGCTCACCGGACCGCGCGGGCGAGTCGGTACCGCGCGGATCGCGGCGATCGCCAGGCCGCGCACCCGGACCA
>JBFWXW010000075.1:0-29296 GCA_050187075.1 Kofleriaceae bacterium
TGTCCGGCTCGATGGGGTTCTCTGGCGACGGGTCCCTCGCGGCAACGGTGGTTGACGCGCTTGGTGCCCCGAGCTCGGGGTGGTCCACGGCGATGCAGAACGTCACGCTCACCGAGAACGGGTCGCAGACCACGAACCTCGTGATCAAGGTGCCCGGCAACGCAGAGACGATCGACGGCAAGGTCAAGATCACCGCGACCAGCAGCGCGGAACCTGTCGAAGCGATGATCGACGTGACGTCCAATCCCGTGCTCACGGTAGCGTTTGGTCAGGATGCCGATGGAAACTGCGCATATCCGCTCGCGCCGGCGAACAACCCGATCCGGATCAAGGCGGGCCGGATGATCCGCGTCCTCAACACCACCAACCAGAAGATGCAGATCCACGTCAGTGGCATCGACGGTTGGGACCACCAGAACAACTCGATGGGCCCGGGTCAGGCGTACTCCGGGGTGCCCGATTCGCCCGGCGATCAGTCTCAGTTCTACTGCCACAACGGCGGCGACACGATCACCGAGGGTGGCGGAGCGGCGCGTCCATACCTCCGCGTCGAGTAGGCCCGACGTACGTCGCGCTCAGCGCTCGAGGAGCTTCCGCTCGCGAGCGTCCCACCGCCAGACCGGCCCGCGGCCTGCCAGTCGGACGCCACCGCGCCAGTCGTCGATGCCGCACTCGTGAACGCGATCGATGGCCCCCGCGAGCGCCTGGCGCCCGCGCGCGGTGATCGAAGGAGTCACCCGCATCGCCTCGGGTGAGGGCGATGTCGGCGGCGCGCCTTCGATGAGCTCGCAGCGGGCGAGCGTCTGCAGCGTCCACAGCGCGTGCGTGTCGGTCAGCGGGTACCGCGGATCGCCGGTGTGCGACATCTGCATCAGCGCCGTCGCGCTACCTTCGCCGCGGGCGACCGCGGCGAGCACCTGGCGCTCCGTCCGTGACAGCCCGCTGGTCGGATCCGGAAGCTCCTCGAGCTGGCGCTCGAGTGCGCCGCCGAGGAAGGGCAGCGCCTTGATCCGCCGCGACAGAAACGGCAGCGCCCGCGGATCCGCGGCGGTGATCGCGATCCACGCGGTGATCGCCTCGTCGATCGCATCGCGCGACAGGGGCGTACGCCGCGGCCACAGCGCCGCCAGTTGCTCGGGCTCGAGCTGGCCGAGCCCGAGGAAGTTCGGCACTTCGGGGTGGCGATCGATCGAGACGATGGTCAGCTGTGCGGGCATGCCGCGACGTGCGAGCCGCGCGAGCAACCGCGAGAGCGCGAGCTGATCGAGCAGATCATGCTCGAACCACAGGATGAGCTCGTCGGCATGGGCGGCGTCATCGAAGTTACGGTCCCATTCGGCCAGCTTGTTCGAGCTCGCGAGCCCGCGCTTGGTCCAGTACTCGCCGCGAACGCGATAGTGCTCCTCATCGCTCACCGGCAGCACCGGCCCTTGATCGAGGGCGTCGCCCCATACCCGGATGTCACCGGGCAAGTCTGCGAGCGACAGCTTGTCGGCGGTGGCGTCGCCGTTGCAGATGTGGATCATGCCTCGGGCGTACGAGACGGGGTGGACAATGTCAATTCAGCCGGCCGCAGTTATGCGCCCTCGAATCGCGGGTTCTATGAGACGCTCGTGGCGAGGTCTACATGATGCATGCTCGGTACGTTGCACTGTTCGTCCTCACGATCGCAGCGGGTTGCGACAAGCCGCCTCCGGCTACCAAGACCGTGGAGCCATCCGCCAGCGCCTCCGCGCCCACCTCGACAACGACGACCGCCTCCGCCAACGGACGCGCGCGGTTCGTGGCGCTCGCCAACACCGGCGACTTTGGCAAGATGGTCGCGGATGCAGCCAGCGCCGCGCGCCGCGATGGCTTGACGCCGTTCCTGCAATTCCGCGCCGAGTGGTGCAAGCCGTGCAAGGCGTTCGATTCGGTGCGCGACGATCCGAAGATGGCGAGCGCGCTCGCAGGTGTCGCGTTGATCCAGGTCGACGTCGATGCGTGGGCCGTCGAGGCCAAGAACCTAAACGTGTCGTCAACCCCGACGTGGCTGGCGATCGACGATCAGGGCCACGCGGTCAGCACCCAGCGCATCGACGGTGGTGCCTGGGAAGCCGACATCCCCGAGAACATGGCACCGCCGCTCGACAAGTTCTTCCACTCGATCTGAAGCGAGCGCGCCCTCCGCTGGCACCGGTCGTCTCGCTCGTGGAGTGAGGTCTTCGGCTCAGAAGATCACCGTGCTTTGCGCCGGAACGATGATCACGACCTGGCGCGTGTCGAGCACCGTCGCGCCGTCACCGAGCACGCGGATCTTGAGCGTGAACACCTGCGCGTCCTGGGTCTGCGGCACGATGTTGTTCGCAGCCTCGACGTCGAACGTCGCGGTGGTGCCGGGCGGCACGTCGAGGAAGATGTGGCCGGTCGCGTCGATCATCACACCACCCGTGGGGACCGGCGTCAGTCCCACCGCCGTGATCGCGGTGATGAAGTCCTTCGGATCGGTCAATCCGCCCGAGCCGTTGGGCTGGAGCGTTGAATCGGTGGTTCCTGAGAGGTCGAACTCGCCGTAGTTGACCAGCGCGCGAACAGCTCGAACGACCTGCCCGACGAAGTTGCCGGTTCCATCGGAGTTGACCTCGAACACCAGCGGGCACAGTCCGTCGCTGTCGGTCGGCTTCCCTGCACCCGATACGCCGGTGCAGCACTGGGTCGGCGAGCACCCTGCAGGCCGGCCGCCGAGATCGAACGCCGAAGGTGCGACCCGCGACCCGGTGTGCGTCGCGGCCAGCTCGAAGTCCGGGCGTGGGTTGCAGGTCCCCAGACTGGTCGGGAACTCGTTCGCCACGATGCCGATGACCTTGGCGCCGATCGTGCTGAGCGCGGTGAGGGTCTGCGCCCGCGTATGCGCGCCCGTGAGCCCGTCATATCCAGTCGAGACGATCGTGCCGGCGTAGTAGCAGGTGGTCGTGGACTCCGGATAGTGCCAGGCGGCGTCGGCGATCTGCACGATGATCGGCAGCGCTCCAGCTCGAAACCCAACGCCACCGATCAGTCCGTGCTTGCTGGCGACGTAGCCAACGTTGGCGTCGAACGGTGGGATCGACGAGGAATTCCAGGTGACCCCATCACCGGTGGCGATCTGATACAGCGCCTCCCATCCTGACTCGGGGAGGTCGAGACCTCCGAGCGAGGACAGTGAATCCACGCCGGCCTGCGCCTCACTCGCGATTCGCGTGATTCGCTGGCGGAGCTGGTACGGTGTGTCGGACGGATCGCCAAACGTGCTGTACGGGAAGTCCTTGTAGTGAGAGACCCCGATCGCAGTATCCGGCACGCCCATGACCGGATCGGTGATCTGCGTGATGATCGAGCCGAGTCCGGTCTTGAGGGCGCTGATCTCCTGCATCATCGATCCGGTGGTGTCCATCGAGAACTGGATGTCCGCGGTGGACACGCTGGTCGCGAACGCGAGCGGCTTGGTCTGCGGCGGCTGCTCGTACGGCAGCACGAAGTAGAAGTCGTCCGACGACACGCCCTTCGCCGGGTCGAGCGGATCCGGATCGCCGTTGCACTCGCCCGGGTTGGCCACGCACAGCTCATGGATCACGACCTCAACGAGGTCGTCGAAGCCATCGCCATCGCTGTCGGTGCTCGTCGGATCGGTCCCGGCCGCGAGCTCCTTGTCGTCGCGGAGCCCGTCGTTGTCCGAGTCCGCGTCGATGAAGTCCGGGGTTGAATCACCGTCGGTGTTGCGCGGCGGCGTCTCGGGGTCATCATCGCCGGCCTCGTTCGCGTCGGTGTAGCCATCGCCGTCGGAGTCGAGATCGCGATCGTTGGGCTCTCCGTCGCCATCGGTGTCGACGTCGCCTTCGTGACAATCGGCGATCGAGTCGCCGTCACTGTCGACGTACGACGCGCACACCGGCACGGGATCGTCGTCGTCATCGTCGTCGTCATCGCCGGTCGACCGACTCGACGTACTGCACTGGATTGTCGCGATCGCCCCGAGCGCGACCAGCCACTGTGTCCACCATGTCGCCTTCATGAGACTCCCTTCACCGATCGACGGAGCGTTGGGCTCCACGTCGCGCGCTATATGCAAGTCAGCCGCAAGCGATCACCACCATTGTGTTGGCAGCTACTGGCGGGGCACCTGCGTCGCATGTCACCGCGCGAGGTGTACGGGTCGCGGACGGTGTTCGCTCGATTAGTGAGGGGTCATCATCAGCAAACCGAGCTCAGCGCTTGCCCTGCTGATTGAGCCCGTACTTCTTCATCTTGTCGATCAATGTCACGCGGCTGACGCCGAGCCGGCGCGCGGCCTCCGATTGGTTGCCACCTGCCGCGTCGAGCGCGCGCGCGACCAGGCCGCGCTCGAACGCCTCGACCTGCTCCTTGAGGGAAGGGCCGTTGCGAGCATCGGGCGCGGGTGCTTGATCGTCGGCGGCGAGCTCGCCGCTAGTCGGCTCCTCGCGGGCGATCGGTTGCGCGCCGACCGCCGCTTCGTAGTCCGCGAGCCCGATCACGCCGCCCGCCGACAGGGCGGCGAGCCGGGCGATCGTGTTCTCGAGCTGGCGCACGTTGCCGGGCCAATCGGCGCGGCCCAGGGCCTCGATCAGGGCCGGTTCCAGCGTGATCGCGCCGAGCCCGAACTTGTCGCCGTAGCGACGAGCGAACTCCGTAGCGAGCGCAGGAATGTCGTCGCGCCGCTCGCGGAGTGGAGGCACCACGAGCTCGACCACGGCGAGCCGGTAATACAGATCCTCGCGGAACGTGCCCGCCTTGGCCTCGGCCGCGAGGTCGCGATTGGTCGATGCGACGACGCGCACATCGACCTTGTCGATCCGCCCGCCGACCGGTTGGATCTCGCCCTCCTGGAGGACGCGTAATAGCTTGCCCTGCACGGCGAGTGGCAGCTCGCCGATCTCGTCGAGGATCAACGTGCCGCCATCGGCCTGGGCAAAGAACCCGGCGCGCTGGGTGGTCGCACCCGTGAACGCGCCCCGAGCGTGGCCGAACAGCTCGGCGTCGGCGAGCTCGGCAGGTAGCGCAGCGCAGTTGAATCGCACCAGCGGCTTGGTCGCCCGCGCAGATTCGGCGTGCAGCAGCTCGGCGACGAACTCCTTCCCGGTGCCGGTCTCACCGCGGACCAGCACCGTCACGTCGCGGCTCGCGACGCGGCCGGTCGCTTCGAGCAACCTCCGCATCGGCTTGCTGGTACCGACGATCCGCCGGCCGAGCGTGCGTTCGGCGGCGAGCCTGCGATTGTCGACGCGGAGCTGGCGCGCCTCGAGGGCGCGCTCGATCACGACGGCGACCTCGTCGATGTCGAATGGCTTGGCGAGATAGTGATACGCGCCGCGCTTCATCGCTGCGACCGCGATCCGTTCGCTGCCGTGTGCGGTCAGCAGGATCACCGGAAGCTGTGGGTCGCGCTGGGCGATGGCCGCCATCAGCTCGAGGCCATCCATGCCCGGCATGGACAGATCGGTGAGCACGGCATCGGCGTCCTCGAGCTGGGACAGCGCTTGCGCGCCCGACCTCGCCGTGAGCACGCGATGCCCACGCTCCGCCAACACTTCGCTAAGAGTAAACAGGACGCCGGGCTCGTCATCGACGAGGAGCACGGTGCGTTGGTCAGTGCCCACGCGAGCCTCGCTCGTTGTTGCTGTCGCTGTCGCGGGCAAGCCCGCGGGGTAGAGTAAACAGGACGCCGGGCTCGTCATCGACGAGGAGCACGGTGCGTTGGTCAGTGCCCACGCGAGCCTCGCTCGTTGTGAACCTTGGCGGGCTTGGCGGTTACCGACGACGTTGCGGCGCTCACGACGGCTCTCGTCCTCACGCCCGGGCTTCGATCATCGCGGCGCGTGGCGCAGGTTCCGGGGCGGCGCTGGGCTTCACCGGCAGCACGATCGTCGCGACGGTGCCCGAGCCGATGCTGGACACATAGCCAAGCGAGCCACCGTGCTGGGTGATCACACCTTGTGCGAGCACCACGCCGAGCCCGGTGCCATTGGGACGGGTGGTGAAGAACGAAGTTCCCAGACGCTCGAGATCCTCCGCCGCGATGCCGCGCCCGGTATCGCGGACCTCGAGGGTGACGTTGCCACTGCTGCTGGTCAGCCGGAGCGTCACCGCACCGCCGTGGGGCGTGGCCTCGATCGCGTTGGCGACCAGGTTGATCAGCGCCTCCTTGAGCCGCCTCGGATCACCGCTCACCGGAGGCGCCGCGCCGTCGAGCGAAAGCTCCACGCCTGCCTGATCGGCACGACCAGCGAGGACATCGAGGACGTCCCGCGCCAGGACGCCGAGATCGAGCGCCTCGGGTTTGAGGTCCTCGAGCGGTCGTGAAAACGACAGGTACTCGGCGAGGATCGTCTCCATGCGGCCGATCTCGGACGCGACCACCGCGAGGCGTTCCTGCGTACGCTCGCTCTCGGGCGAACGGGCGACGAGCTGGCAGAGCCCCTTGATCGATGCGAGCGGGTTCTTGAGCTCGTGAGCGACCTTGGCTCCCACCGATTGGAGGCGCTGCAGCCGTGCAACGGCCTCGCTGACCCGCTCCTCGCGCAAGCACGCCATGGAATCACCCGCGCGATTGGACACCACGGTCAGCTTGCCGACCATGAGATGCAGCATGAACAGGTGCCAGCCGATGCTCACCAGCACGGCCGCCGTGTACTCCGTCGCCGGGAGCGCTGGACCGACCACGAATTGCGGGAGCGAGACCATGGCGATCACCAGCAGAGCGTTGCCCACCGCGGTCCATCGCGCGACGGGGTACGGGCCGAAGAACAGGAGCGAGACGATCGACGGCAGCACCAGGTTGGGGAGGAACGGCGAATGCACGCCGCCGGTAAGTGCCGCGCAACCGACCACGAACAGCTGCGCGGTGACGTTCATCAGGATGAACGCGCTCTCGACCCGCTGCGGATCCCGGATCACGCGCACGATGAGCCGGTGCGTGATCGCGAAGATCATGAACAACAGGGCGAACGCGATCAGACGCCACGTCGGATACCCGGCGTTCGCCAGCAGTGCCAGCACCGTCGCATGAACGAGCACTCCCGCAGAGACGGTGAGCCGCGTCGTGGCCGTGGCTTCCTGAATGAAGTACTCGTTGCGGTAGCCACGCCAAAACGCGTCTGGCGCTGGTGCTGATGTGGCCACGTCGGCGGTCGTTGCCAACGACGTGCCAGAAACCAAATCCTGCGACCCCATGTCGCAACTCTAGCCCGATCGGTTCGTTGCACGGCAATCCATCGAAACGTGACCCACCCCAGCACGTTTTGTGACCGGCGGCTGTAAGGACGACCGACAGGCAATGGCCGGGACATTCGAAGGTCCGCACAACTGGCTACCTCCCGCGGTGGCACGGCGGCTGCTTGAGCGAACCCCATGATGCTTCGCCAGCTTGCGGCTGTGTTGGTGGTAGCGGCGTTGAGTGCCCCCGCTCTTGCGCAACCCGCGAATTCGCCACCGTCCGATCACATGATCGCGTTCGAGAAAGATCTCGATGCGCTGTTCGCTCCCGGTGGCTTGACCGCGGATCAGGCGGCCGGCCGCGCGGTCAGCGCGTCCCCCACGGTGCGCCGCAAGGCGGCCGAGATCGAGGCTGCGATCGCCCAGGCGACCGCCGCGGAGCTCGCGCGGGTACCGCAGATCGGCACGAAGCTCTCGTACACCCGACTGTCGCCGATCGATCCGATCAGCTTCGGGCCGGGCATGGAGGGCTTCGAGTTCTTGAACAACAGCTACGTCGCCGAGGCCACGATCGCCGTTCCGCTCTCCGATTACATTCTGCGCTATCCCAAGTTGATCGAAGCGGCGCGGCTCGGTGAGGAGGTCGCACGCGTCAGCAAACGCGCGAGCGAGGTCGATGCCGGGCAACAAGCGCGACTTGCCTACTACGAATGGGTCCGTGCCGAGCTGCAGGTGCTGGTCGCCAAGCACCAGGTCATCCAGGTCCAGACCGCACTCAAGCAGGTGCGCGCCCTCGCCGAGGTCCAGCGGTTGTCGCGCGCCGATCTCATGCGCGTCGAGTCGAACGAAGCTCAGGCCCGTCAGTCGCTCGACCAGCTGCAGAACCTGGCCGATCTGCGCGAGGAGCAGCTCCGGCTGATGATCGGCGCGCCGGCCGACCAGCAACTCACGATTGGCGAGGACGTTCGCCGCGACATCGCCGCGCCGCAGACCGGGCAGCTCGAGCAGTTGCTGACGACCGCAAAGTCGCAGCGACTCGATTTTCGTGCGCTCGACGTGGGCATCGTGGCAAAGGAGAAGCAGCGCGATTCCGAGCATGCGAGCCGGTGGCCGCAGCTGTCCGCGTTCGGCGTCGCTGACTACGCCAACCCCAATCCGCGCGCGTTTCCTCCCGAGGAGAAGTTCACGTTGAGCTGGTCGGTCGGTGCGCAGCTGACCTGGCAGCTCAACGACATCTTGATCGCCGGTACCACCGATCGCCGGCTGCGCGCCGAGACCGATCAGCTGCGCGCCGATCGCGAGAACCTCGAGCGAGGCACGCGGATCGAGGTGCTCGCTGCGCAGCAAGCCGTCGCACTTGCGGAGCACTCGCTCGAGACCACCAACAAGGGCCTGGCTGCGTCGGAAGAGGGCTACCGGGTCCGGCGCGAGCTGCTCAATGCCGATCGCGCGACCGCCGTCGAGCTGGTCGACGCCGAGACCGATCTCACGCGCGCGCGGATCGCCGCGCTCAACGCCCGCGTCGACCTGCGGGTCGCGATGAGCCAGCTCGCGCACGCGCTAGGTCACGACGTGAAGAAATAGTCGCCGTCGCCTGGCCGACGGACCTGTCGGGATCGTGTACAGGTGGCGCGATGACAGACGCGGCTAAGCGCTGGTAGTTGCACCTGGTCGGCTGGCAGAGGCCGTGCAAAGCACGGCGACCATGCGTGGCTTTGTCCTGTTCGTGCTCGCGTCTGCGGTTTTCGGTTGCAAGGGTCAGCAGGAAGCAAAGCAGGCCAAGCCACCGCCCACGCCCGTGAAGGTCGATGTCGTGAAGGCGGCGGAGGGACCGACCCCGGATGTGTTCGTGCTGACCGGGATGGTCGCAGCCGATCAGCGCGCCGAGGTCACTGCGGACACGGCCGGCAAGGTGCTGGGCGTGATGATCGAGCGCGGTCAACGCGTGAAGATGGGCGACCCGGTCGTTCGTCTCGATGTCCGCAGCGCTGCGCTATCGGCGCGCGAGGCACAGGCGAACCTCGCCGCCGCCGCTGCCCAGGAGAAGCTCGCCGTCGAAGAATGCAAGCGCGCGCAGGCGCTGCTCGACAAGGGAGCGATCACGCGCAGCGAATACGATCGTCAGACCACGCAGTGCGTCGCGGCGCTGCAACAGGTCAGCGCGGCGCGAGCGCGCGCCGAGATGTTCACCAAGTCGGTCGCGGATGGCCTGGTGCGCGCGCCCTTCGAGGGCCTGGTTTCGGACAAGAACGTCACGCCCGGTGAATGGGTCGTTCCGGGACGGCCGCTGTTCACGCTCGTCGACGACGATCCGCTCAAGGTGGAGCTGTCGGTCCCCGAGATCGCGGTGTCGGCGGTCCGCGTCGGTCAGGATGTCAAGCTGACGTCGGTAGGCCGGCCGGGCAGGGAGTACGCCGCCAAGGTGAGCCGGATCGGCGTCGAGATCGGTCAGCGCCGATCGCTGACCATCGAAGCGACCCTCGCGAAGGACGCCGACCTCGTCCCCGGCATGTTCGTCGAGGCGCGCCTCATCAAGGGCAGCAAGCCGCTGGTGATCGTGCCCGAGTCGGCGGTCACGCAGCGCGGCAACTCCAAGGTCCATCGCGCGTTCGTCGTCAGCAAGGACGAGCTCCACGAGCGAATCGTCCACCTGGGTGAATCGCCCGGCCCGGGTATGCAATCGATCACGCAAGGCGTGGAGAAGGGCGAGCTCGTGGTCGCCACGGTCAGCGACCAGATCATCGACGGCCTCCGCGTCACCCCGAACACCGTGGCAGGTCCCGGGGACGACCCTGCGGGCGCGGGGTCGGCGGCCGGGTCGGCGGCCGGGTCGGCTGCCGGTTCTGCTGCGGGTTCTGCCGCTGGCTCCGCCGCACCCACGTCTGCTCCCAAACCCGCGACCAAGTAGGCAACCCATGCAGTGGTTATCCAATATCTCCGTGAGGCGGCCGGTCTTCGCGACCGTGCTGATCCTCGTGCTGATGGTCGTCGGCCTCGTGGGCACGACGCGGCTTGGGGTCGACAAGTTTCCCAAGGTCGACTTTCCGCTCGTCACGATCGTCACCCCGTACCCGGGTGCGTCTCCGCTGGCGGTGGAATCCGACATCACGCAGAAGGTCGAAGAAGCGGTGAACACCGTGACCGGCCTGGACATGCTCACGTCGACCTCGACGGAGGGCGTGTCGTTGGTCGTGGCTCAGTTCCAGCTCGAGATCAATCCCGATCAAGCAGCACAGGACATCAACGAGCGCATCGCCACGGTGTTGCGCGAGCTGCCGCCCGGCATCCGTCCGGAGGTTCGCAAGGCGGATCCCGACGCTGCGCCGGTGCTCGTGCTGTCGGTGAAGGGGCCCGCGGACGTCAAGACGCGCGACCTGACCCGGTTCGCGGACAAGCAGGTGAAGCAGCGGATCGAGCGGCTGCTCGGTGTTGGCCAGGTCGTGATCCTCGGCGGTCAAGAGCGCCAGATCGATGTCGAGCTGGACTCGATCCGGCTCGCCGCGGCCGGCGGTGTGTCGGCGCTCGAGGTGCAGCGCGCGATCGCCACCAGCAACGTCAACGTGCCGGGCGGACAGATCGAGAGCGGCCCGACCAACATGACGTTGCGCATCGAGGGCCGCGCGATCCGCGCCGAGCAGATCGGTGACATCGTCGTGCGCCAGCAAGGCGCTCACCTGGTTCGGGTCAGCGACGTGGCGAAGGTGATCGACACCGAAGAGGAAGCCGAGACCTCGGCCGTCCGCAATGGGACGCCGGCGATCGCGCTGTCGGTTCGCAAGCAATCGGGGACCAATACCGTGGAGGTCGTCGATCGCGTGGTCGAGGCGACCAAGACGCTCCAGCTCCCCGACGGGTATTCGGTGGACGTGGTGCGCGACAACTCGATCCAGATCCGCACGTCGGCCTCGCAGGTGATCGAGCACCTCGTGGTCGGTGCCGGTCTCGCGGCGCTCGTGGTGCTGCTGTTCCTCGGGAGCCTGCGCTCGACGGTGATCGCCGCGATCTCGATCCCGATCTCGATCATCTCGACGTTCGGCTTGATGATGATCGCCGGGTTCACCTTGAACCTGATGACGCTGCTGGCGCTCGCGCTCGCGGTCGGGATCGTGATCGATGACGCGATCGTCGTGCTGGAGAACATCTACCGGTTCATCGACGAGAAGCACATGAAGCCATTTCCGGCCGCGATCCACGCGACCAAGGAGGTCGGTCTCGCCGTGCTCGCGACCACGCTGTCGCTCATGGCGGTGTTCTTGCCGGTCGCGTTCATGAGCGGCATCGTCGGCCGGTTCTTGTACAGCTTCGGTCTCACGATGGCGTTCGCGATCGCGGTGTCGATGATCGTCGCGTTCACGCTCACCCCGTTGATGGCGTCCCGGCTGTTGCCGCCGCCGCCACCACCAGGCGAGCACCGCCGCAAGTCGTGGCTCGAGCGCGGCAGCGACTTCGTGTATCGGCCGATCGCCCGGCTGTACTCGGGCGTGCTGGCGTTCTGCCTGCGCCGGCGCTGGGTCGTCGGGCTCGCGATCGTGGGATCGTGCGCGACGATGGTGCCGGTGGGGAAGCAGATCGGCGGTGACTTCCTGCCGCCGAACGACGAGGCGCAATTCGAGGTGTATCTCCAGGCTCCCGAAGGCACCACGCTCGAGGCGACCACGCTGGTCGGCGAGCGACTCGCCCGCAAGATCCGGAACTATCCGGAGGTCGACAGCACCTTGGTCACCGTCGCCGATAGCGATCAGCGCCAGTCCAACGTCGGCCGGATCTATGTTCGCCTGATCGATCCGCAGCTGCGGACGCTCCATCAGAACGAGGTGATGGAGCGGGTCCGCAAGGAGGTGCTGACGCCGGACAACGTGCCCAAGGGCATGCGGGTCGCGGCGCAGCTGGTCAATGACTTCTCGATCGGCGGGCAGAACGCCGCGGTGATGTACGTGATCAGCGGTCCCGATCTCGACAAGCTCGAGATGTTCGGCAAACGCGTGATGGACGAGATGCGCCCGGTTCCGGGCGTGGTCGACCTCGACTCGAGCCTGCTCGATCCGATCAAGGAGACCAAGGTGGTCCCCGATCTCGATCGCGCGGCGATCCTCGGTGTAGACCCTGCGGACATCACGGCGACGCTCGGTGTGCTGGTCGGTGGTGTTGCGGCCTCGACGTTCGAAGATCGCGGCGATCAGTACCCCGTGTTCCTGCGAGCGGCCGAACGATTCCGTGATGATCCGAGGGCTCTGACCTTGATCGGCGTTCCATCGCGAACCCTGACCATGGTGCCGCTATCGGACGTGATCAGGATGGAAGATGGCGTCGCCACCTCGAAGATCACTCGCCTGAGTCGCGAGCGCGCCGTGACCCTCACGATGAACGTGTCACCGGGATTCTCGCAGCAGGCGATCGTGACCAAGCTCCAGCAGGCGATCGGCAAGCTGGAGATGCCGGCGGGCTACGTCGCCGAACCGTTCGGGCAGAGCAAGGAGATGGCCAAGATGCAGAAGGCATTCATGCTCGCCATCGGGCTCGCCGTGGTGTTCATGTACCTGGTGCTGGCGGCGCAGTTCGAGTCATGGCTGTACCCGTTCATCATCATGTTGTCGCTGCCGCTCACCGTGCCATTCGCGCTGATGTCACTCGCGCTCACCGGCGGCTCGCTCAACATCTTCTCGATGCTCGGGTTGATCGTGCTGTTCGCGATGGTCAAGAAGAACGCGATCCTTCAGGTCGACCACGCCAACGGCTTGCGCCGGCAAGGGTTGCCCCGTACCGAGGCCGTGCTTGCGGCGAGCCGTGATCGGTTGCGGCCGATCTTGATGACGACGCTGGCGTTCGTCGCGGGCATGATGCCGCTGGTGACCAGTGACGGCATCGGCGCCGGGTTCTCCAAGGCGATGGCAAGCATCGTCGTGGGCGGACAGACGTTGTCATTGCTGCTCACGCTCGTTGCGATTCCTGTCATCTACACCTGGTTCGATGACCTCGGCAGATTCGGGACGCGGATGTGGCGCAAGGTGTTCGGCGCGCCGACGGATCGCGGTGGCAGCGAGATCGGGATCGTGAAGGTGGAATGAGGTCGCGCTTACAGTGATTGCTCCGCCGCAGCGGAACATCCGGAGCTGGAATGCACTGCACCTCGGCTGAGCCCAAGTGGAGTTTGGCCGGAGCTTTCAGCGAGCTAACGACATTTGATCAGAAACGGGTTCCGATCGCGGTGGCGCTTTGATATGACGCCAGTCCCTCAAATCTGTCGCGCTCGTGAACATGCCAAAACTGACACGATCCAATGGTGGTCCGAGGACAAATGCTGGCCGCGACCTGCGCGCGTTGCTCAACGTGCCCCAGCATGATCTTCAGGCCCAGCTGTCGAGCCGGCTGGAGCGGCTAGGGTTCCCGACGCTCCGCCCGGCGCAGATTCAGCTGCTGTCCGCGCTGAGCTCGTTCGATGTGGAGAGCGGGATCCGGCTGTCGGATGTGGTCTCGGCGCTCTCGCTGCCCAAGCAGACCGTGGGCGACCTGCTGGACGAGCTCGAAGAGATGCGGATGGTGGAGCGGTTCCCCGATCCGGACCACGGCGTGATCAAGCGCGTGCGGCTTGGACCCAAGGGCAGGGCGTGGGCGGTGGAGGTCAAGAAGGTTTCGGCGGCCACCGAGGCGCGGTGGGCAACGCGGCTCGGTTCGAAGAAGATGCGGTCGCTGCGCGCGCTGCTCGAGGAGCTCGCGGCTTCGGTCGAATCAACGGGCAGCACCCGCACCAGCAACGGTACTCGCGCGCACAAGCGCAGCTGATCCATCGGCGGGCGCTGTCGCGCACCTGTCGTGAGCCGTCGGCACCCATCGGCACCCATCGGCAGCCGTCTGCCGATCGATGCTCAGGTCGTGGTCCGCGGAATCGCGCGGAGCCGGTAGCCGAACCGGTGACGCGACTCGATCAGATCACCGATCTCGGACTTGATCAGCGCGCGACGCACGCGGCGGATCAGCTGCTTGACGTGGTTTTCGCTGGGCTCGCGGGTGTCCCACGACAGATCCGCGATCAGCTCCGATGACCGCACGAACCCGCGCACGATCTCGGGCTGGTGAGACTCGGTGGCCATGCGCTTGATCATCAGCGACATCAGCTCGAACTGGGTGGTGGTCAGCTGGACCTGCTTGCCATCGACCTCGATCAGACCACCGCCGCCCCCCGTGGGCTCGTGCAGCTTGAACTCGAGCGTGGGCAATCCGACCAGCGTCGTTTCGAGCGCGTCGTCGACGTCATTGGCGATGACCTCGACCTTCTTGGTGTGAAATCGCGGATCGGAACGAATCGTCGCGGTCCGGCTGAGCAGCGGCTGCGGCAGGGTGGCAACATCGGCGGTGAAGTAGAACGCGATCTGGCCGAACCTGATCCGATCGCCATCCTTGACCGCAAGCGGTGCATCGATCACGCGATCGCCAGCGTACGTGCCATTCGCAGATCCGAGGTCGCGCACGGTCCACGCGGTGCCATCGAAGGTCAGCTCCGCGTGATGACGCGAGACCGACGATTCGAGGATCGCCAGGCCCTGACCGTCGACTTGCCGGCCCACCAGCGTGCGCTGGCTCAACCGGTGGGGACGACCCCACGGGTCGATGAGCGCGGCCGGCGTTGTCGACGGACCGTGCAGTTGGATCTGCTCGGGCATGACCTTGATCGGACCCGAGAGCTCTTCGGCGCACTCCTCGCAGAGAACACCGAGGAGTGGCGGACGTTGCCGGCAGACCGGGCACATGCGTGGAGCTTATCACTTCCAGCAACGGCATCGCCCGCTGCGGTCATTCTGGGGCTTATCACTTCCAGCGATCGCGTCGCCCGAACCGCGTGACCACACCGACCTGCAATTCTAGACAGTGCGCGTAGCCCGCATCCTGGGCCACGGTGATCACATGCAGGGCCCCGAGCCGGATCGACACCCGCGGTCGGGTCTCGTACGTGAAGGCCGCCCCATAATGGACGCTACCGGTGCTGCTGCGCCGCGATGTGCCCGCTTCGGTGAGCACGCTGAGCAGCCCCGCGCCGCCGACGAGGCGTAGGCCAAACCGGCGATCATCGACCAGTCGAACCGCGAGCTGCCCCCGGTTGACCCAAAATGCTGCAAACCCATCGCGGCCCTTGTAGCTCGCCGTGACGATCGAGGACTCGACCTCCACGCCCACCCGGCGGGTTGGGAACAATCCCGCGCGCAATCCGCCAAACGGACCCGACCCGAGCGTGTCGGCCGGTTGCATGGGCTTGCCCAGAAACGTCGCGCCGGTCCCGTCTTGCGGGGTGATGAACGCACCAACCTGCGCGCCGACATCGAGCGCAAACCATGCGGGGCCGACGGCGGCGACCACGGGCCTTGCCGCGGTGGGTTCGAGTGCGACGCGACCCAGCTCGATCGCTCCTGCCCGGATGATCAGCGCGGAGACCTCGGAACCGGGCAGCACGGTGACGGGGACCTCGATTCCGGTCTCGGTGCGCTGCGCATCGCCGAGATCGAGATCTCCGACCGCCTCGACCTTCAACAGATCGCCCACCGGCGCCACCGATGCGACCGTGATCTCGACCTTGGTGCGCTCGCCGCGCCGGATCGCTGCGGTACGCACCGCGACGACGACGGGGGCGACGATGACGGGCACGGTGACCCTGGGTTGGCCGGGCTCTCCGCCACAGGTCAGCGTGTGTGCGCCTGCGGTCTTCGCGATGACCTCTTGCGCGGGCTCGCCATCTCCGAGCCGACACGCGAGCCCGGGGGAGCTGAATCGTGTCCCGACCGCAAAGGCGGTCGACGCGCTCGGCGTCTCGTCACCCGGCGCGATCGCTCGCACCTCGACGAGGTCGATCGAGATCGTCGCCGATGCCCCCGGCTGGCCGCCGGCGTCGATCGGGGTGACGACCAGCTGATGTTGGCCGGCGATCGCGGACCGGTGCTCGAACATCGGCGCCGTGACATCGACGTCGGCGGGTGCTCCGACGTCGGTCCAGCGGGCGCGATAACGAACCGCACCGGCGACGGGTTGCCAGCTGACGCGAATCGACGCGGGCTCGCCGATGATGACGAACGTCTGGGTTCCGGCGGCAAACACCGGTGCCGGTAGCGCCGATCCCGGCTTGGCGGCAGGACTGGCCGTCGCCGGAGCACCGGGACTTGGAGCTGCCGCCGCGGGTGTTGCAGCGAGAACGAACAGCCAGGCGCGAGCCCCGTACCTCACGAGGAGCCATTATCGCACGCGCCGGGCGGCGACCTCAGTCTTTGAGGTGGGCCGGTGGATATGGAAGTGAATATACTGGCGCCGCGTGAGTGAGCTGGATGACACCATGCTGGCGGTGGCGGCGACGGCGCCAGCGGGCAGCCGAGATCCGGCGCTCACCGCAACGGCAGCGGGCCGCAGGACGTCTCGTCCCACGATCGGGCTGACCGCGGGCCAGCAGCTCGGTCACTTCAAGATCGAGCGCATGCTCGGAGCCGGGGGCATGGGCGAGGTGTACCTCGCCAACGATCTCGCGCTCGATCGTCCCGTCGCGCTCAAGGTGTTGCCCAGCGAGCTCGCACAGGACCGGACCCGCCGCGACCGCATGGTCCGGGAGGCGCGCGCACAGGCGCGCATCACTCATCCCAACGTCGGCCACATCTACTTCATTGGCGAGGATGAAGGCCGGCTGTACTTCGCGATGGAGTACGTCTGCGGCCAGACCTTGTCGGATCGGATCTCGGCGGGGCCCGTGCCGATCGAGGCCGCGCTCGACGTGATCCGCAACGCGGTGCTCGGGCTACGCGAAGCGCAGCGCAACGGCATCACTCATCGCGACATCAAGCCGTCGAACCTCATGGTCGACGGTAACGGGGTGCTCAAGGTGCTCGACTTCGGGCTCGCCGCGAGCGCGCCCGGAGCGATCGGTGATGGTCCCGTCGAGCAGACCTCGCTGGGTGGCACGCCGCTGTACATGGCGCCCGAACAAGCGCGTGGCGAGCCCGTCGACTTTCGGGCGGACATCTACGCGCTCGGCGCGACCCTGTATCACCTGGTGTCGGGCCAGCCGCCGTTTTCGGCGGACAGCGTCGAACAGCTGCTGTCGCTGCACGCGAGCGCAACGCGTCCCACGTTGCCGCGCAAGGGCAAGCCGCGATCGGCGGTCGTCGCGATCGATGCGTTGTGCGCGCGCATGATGGCGCCCGATCCGTCCGATCGGTTCGCCAGCTACGACGAGCTCCTTCAGGCACTCGAGACCGCGTCCACTGCGCACACCCGACCGGCGGGGTTCTGGGCGCGGTCGATCGCGAGCGCATTCGACCTCGTGGTGCTCACGATCGTCGTACAGCTCGCCACGCTGCTTGTCGGCAACCTGACCGGCCACCGGTTCTTTCTCGCACCGCAGCTCAGCGCCGTGGTCTTGCTGTACATGACGATCTGCGCGGCGCGCTGGGCAAGAACTCCGTCGATGGCATTGTTCGAGCTCGAGATCGTCGACGTGAAGACCGGACAGCGGCCGAGCTGGCGCGGCGCCATCGTTCGCACGCTGAGTCTGTTCGCGATCCCGTGCGCGTTGATCACGACGCGGTCTGCGATCCAGGCCAATGACAACTACGTCAACCTCGAGAACTTCGAGCTTGGGACGATCTTGTGGGTCGGTGCCGTGGCGGTCTCGCTGATCTACGCGGCGCTTCGGGTACCCGGTAAACGGACGCCGTGGGACCGGTTGTCCGGAACGATGGTCCGCTACCGGCCGACGCGCGCCGAGCGACTCTGAGCCCGGTCATCGCGCCACGCCTCGCTCACGTGCAAGCGATGTGGCTGGTGCAAGCGGACGCCCGACGCCCGACGCCCGACGTCCGGTCGATCATGTCCGGCCAATCGCAGCGGACACTCACCGCGCATGCGCCAGAAACCGGCGGCGATGAAGCTTGTTGTTGACGGCGGCCACACCAAGGCGCGACAAGACGCGTCCTCAGATGCATTCGATTCAGCTGTGCGGTCTCGCGCTGGTCTTGATGGCGAGCTGTGATCCAGGCGAGGTGGTCGACGCCGGCTCCTCGGGCACTGCGCTGGTGATGGGCGGATCGGTGGAGGCAACCACGATCCTGTCGTTCACGTTCGACGACGCGCTGGATTCTCACCCGCTCGCGGCGCGAATCCTCGAGGGTGACGACGGGATCGATCCGCAGGACAGCTTCCGCGGGACGTTCTTCGTGGTGTCGGGCGCGCTGCGTCGCGCAACCGACGGTCCGGGTCGAATGACCGCGAGCGACGTCGAGGAGCTCCTCCGCGCCGGCCACGAGGTGGGCGGTCACACGCTCGGTCACGCCAGCCTTTCGAGCCTCGCGGTCACCGATCCCTACGAGCTGCGCCGTCAGATCTGCAACGATCGGCGCGCGCTCGACGCCCTTGGTGCGCGTCCGATCGGGTTCGCGTATCCGCGGTCCGACGATCAAGGCGCCCACGATGCGGTGCGCATGTGCGGCTATGGTTACGGTCGCGATGCAAGCGAGCTCGCGCCGCCCGCCGCAAAGGGCCCACATGCCGAGACGATTCCGCCACTCGATCCGTGGGCGATCCGCGCGCTGCCGTCGATCGATGCCGCCGGGCCGCTTGGTAGTCCCGGCCGTGAGATCGCGACGGCCGAAAAGCTCAAGGCATGGGTCGAAACCGTTCGCGCGGCCGGTGGCGGTTGGCTCGTGCTCACGTTGCACCACGTCCGCAATGGCTGCGGGTCGCTGCGCTACTGCATGGAGGAGCGCGAGCTGCGTGCGATCGTCGCGTGGTTGCGCACGCGTCCCGACGGGATCGCGGTCCGCACGATGGACCAGGTGATGATCGGCGATCCGCTCGTGGCGAACCCATCGCTCGAGCAGCCCAATCCCAGCTCGAGCCCAACGCGCCCGCTGTGCTTCCGCAGGATCGGCAAGGCCAGCAACTTCCCGTCGATCGTCGCGCCGGCGGCTGGCCGGTCCGGTAGCTACGCCGAAGCGTTGCGGCCGACCGCGCAGGTGGCGACACCGGCGATCGAGATCGATCCCGCCGGTCGAGGTTGTGCACTGCCGGTCGTCGTCGGACGCCGCTACGAGGTCCAGGCGTTCATCCGATCGTCATCGGCGGCGCCCAGCGCACGCGCGCTCGCACGCGCCACGGTCTCGCTCCAGATCGATGGCGGCTGGCAGCCGGCGGTCTCAGGCCCCGTCACTCCCGCTGACGGGACCTGGACCCTGCTGCGATTCACCACCGATCCGATTCCTCCCGGCACCACATCGATCGTGTTCGGCATCCAGTACGCAGGTACCAGCGGCGGAGCCGCCGACCTGCAGGTCGATGACCTGTCGGTCCTCGAACGCTGACGGGGTCAGACTCAACTTGCGCAACTTGCCGTCCGAGAATCGGACGCCGCAGGTTGACGAGATGGCATCTCGACCCTCAGTTGATCTGCGTCGAGGCGGCGGCGACCTCGGACAGCTTGTCGCGGTCGCTGTCGAGCGAGAACGATGACGTGTCGAGCCCGGCCGCGCCGATCGCGCTGACCTTGCCGATCAAGAGGCCGGCGGGGAGGGCGACGAGGTCGGGGACGGTCACGCTGGTGGTGCCGTCGAACACGGTGATGTTGAGCAGCTTCGCTGTGCCCTGTGCGTACTCGACGGAGTGCACGGTCGCGCCGGTGCTGGGTGTCCACGCCGCGGCGGTGCGCGTCACGGTCGTGTTGGTTGGCGGCGCGATCCATGTACCGGCCGAGAGCGCCGTGCCCGTCAGCCCGCGGCGGAGCACGATGCTCTCGGGCTTGGGCGTCTGGGCGTTATCGGTCGCGAGGCCGGTCAGCCGATAACCGGTGCCGCTCACCGAGGCGAGCGATGGGACCTTCAACGACGGCTCGGTGGGGGTGCGGAACAGCGGAATCTGGAACACACCATCCTGGCCAAGATCGATTCCGATGATCGCTGCGCGATCCGGCAGATTCGCAGGCGGCGTGGCGAAGTCGACGGTCTCGGTCACCAGCGAGCCCTCGGCGATCATCGTCAGGTCCTTGCCGCTCTGATCGACGCCGGCCGCCACCGTGATGCCGCCGGCCGAGGCCCAGCCGATCAGCGTCTGCGTGTCGTCCTCGAACACCGATGGTGTGCCCATGAGATCGCGATCAGAGATCGCCGCGATCAGCGCGATGTTGCCGGTGCGCGTCTTGATCGCGAACGAGCAGCCATCGGTACCGGTGCCGATGCAGAAGTTGGTGTTGTTCGGCGTCGCGATCTCGTTCTCCGGATCGCCGATATCGTCGGTGTTCGAATACCAGACCACCGCCTGTTTGGCGTGACCTGGCTCGACAGAGATCCCGGAGAATCCGGTGATCTGACCGTTCAGCGTCGCTGCCGGCGGCGTGGGCGCTGCCGAGGCCTCGAGGTTGAACGTCATGTTCGCGCCGTTCGCGCCGATCCACATCTCCGAGCGATAGCTCGGGGCCTTGACGATCACGGTCTGTGGACCGACGAGGTCTTCCGCGACGAACAGCCCCTGTGGGTCCGTGGTTCCTTCGAGCTCTCCGATCCTCACCGTGGCACCTGCGACGGGTGCGCGGGTGGTGTCGTCGATGACGTAGACATTCACCACGCCATCGATCGCACCGTCGTCGATTCCACCACCTGGAATCACGCGCGGTGGCGGGCGATTTCCTTCAGGATCGTCGCTGCCACAGCCAGAGAACGCGGCTGTCACGGTGCAAAACAAGACAGTGGTACGCATGGCGTCCCTCCCTTCGAAGCTAGGAATGCGAGCCGCGCGCCAGTGGAGGGCGCGGCTTGACTCCTCGATAGGTTCGCATACCTTCGAGCCCGATGTCGGCGACCGATCGCAGCTGGAGCATCGCGCCGACGCTGTTGTGGTTCACCGGCCTACTTGTGGTGTCGCTGTGCGTGTTGGACGGTGGTCTCGGTGCGCTCGCAGATCGTCTCACCGCGAAGCGTGAAGCCGCCGCACCCGCGCCCGCGATCGGCGGCGCTCCGCAGCTCACGGTGGCCGACAACAGCGATGACGTCGTGCCCGCGGTGCCCGTGTTGAGCACGATGCCGGGCGGTGGCGCGCGCGGCGGGTTGATCGAGGATGTGTGCGTCGAGGGCGCGGTGCCGGCGTGCAAGCGATGGGCGATGGATCCGTTCTATCGCGCGGTCGCCAGCGAGTCGGCGGGCAAGCTCGGCCGCGCCGTGCGGGTGTCATGGTACGGCGACTCGGTGATCTCCGCCGACTCGATCCCCGGTCGCCTGCGATCGCGGCTGCAAGCAGAGCTCGGGGATGGCGGTCCCGGGTTCGTGTACGTCTCGACGCCGCATCGATTCTGCGACCACGAGTCCGTGACCCGGACGAACGATGGTGACTGGGCCACGTACGCGATCTCGACGGTTCCGATCGCCGATCATCTCTATGGTCCCGGCGGTAGTACCGCCGAGACGCATGGTGGCACCGCAGCGCTCAAGCTGGTCTCGGGGAAAGTGACGGAGGTCGCGCTCTACTATCTCGGCCAGCCACGCGGTGGCACCGCGATCGTGAGCGCCGATGGTGACGAGATCCTGCGGACCGATACGAGGACCGACCCGAAACAGGCGGCTCGCGCGGTCGCGACGGTTGCCGCGGGTGGTTCGCGCTTCAAGCTCGAGACCAGGGGCCGGGTGCGGCTGTTCGGGGTGCACCTCGAGAACAGCTCGGGCATCGCCGTCGATAACCTCGGCATCGTGAGCGTCAGCGCAAAGAGCTTCCTCAACCACGATCCCGCGCACTTTCAGCGCGCGCTCGTCCAGCGGGGAGCGGATCTGATCATGCTGATGATCGGCGCGAACGAGGCCCACTGGCTCGGCAACACCGAGCGGTCGGCCACCCAGTACCAGGCCAGCTTCGAGAAGGTGCTCGCGCCGATTCGTACCGCTCGCCCCGATGCGGCTTGCCTCGTGATCTCACCCACCGATCAGGCCGAGGCGAGCGACCATGGCTATGTTTCGCGGCCCGTCATGCCCAAGCTGATCAACGCACAGCGCGCCGCCGCCCGCGCTTCGGGGTGCGCGTTCTTCTCGCTCTATGACTGGATGGGCGGAAAGGGCTCCGCCCTCAGGTGGTACAAGCAGGGCTTGATCGGCAGCGACTTCACGCACCCATCGCACAAGGGCGCCGACACGATGGCCGATGCGCTGTTCGACGCACTGATGTCCGGTTATCGCGAGCATGCACCGCGCTAGCTCGCTGCACCGCGCGCTCGCGATCGCCACCGCGATGGTCGCTTGCGATGGCGATCGCGGTCGCGTCGAACAGCCCCGCGATCCGAGCGCCACCGGATCCACGCGCGATGGCACGCGCGAGCCCGCGCCGTCCGCGCAGTTCCTGGAAGCTCCCGACGGTTCGCTCGATCATCTGTTCGGCGGGCTGGCCGCGGCCGAGCGGGGCGATCCCAGCGGCCGGACGTTGCTGGTGTTCTTCGGTGACTCGCACACCGCCGGTGACGCGATGACATCGCGCCTGCGCGTCACGCTGCAGGCCAAGTTCGGCGACGCCGGACGCGGGCTCGTCGCCGCCGGGAAGCCGCGGGCGCGTCACTACTATCAGCGCGATGTTCGCTATGGTGCGACCGGAGCATGGCGCTCCGCGATCGGCGGGTCGCGCACCGATCGCGAGCCGTTCGGGATCATGGGGCTCCGGATCTGGGGCGAGCAGAAGGGCGCGCAGCTGTGGGTGTCGACCTGTGACGACTGCGCGGCCGGCACGCGCACGGCGCAGTTCGAGCTGCTGTACAACGCCGCGCCCGATCATGGAGTGCTCCGCTACCGCGTCGACGACCAGGCGTGGCAGGAGCTCGACACCCGGACCACCGAGCTCGAGCCGCCGCACCCTGCGCGCCATGTGATTCCGGTTGCCGACGGTAGCCACAAGCTCACCCTCGAGCACGGCGGAAACGGAATGCTCGAGCTGTTCGGTGTGGTGCTCGAGCGCGCGCGTCCTGGCGTGATCGTCGACTCGCTAGGCGTCGTCGGGCGGCGGCTGATGCAGTTGCGATCGTGGGACTGGGCGGTCATCGGCGAGCAGCTATCGACACGCGATCCACGGCTCGTCGTGCTGCAATACGGCACCAACGAGGCCGACGATCGGCTGCTCGATCTTCCGGAGGTGTCGCGAGCCTTCGACGAGACGATCCTGCGGATCCGTGCGGCGGCGCCGCAGGCGTCGATCCTGATCCTCGGCCCGCCCGACATGGGCGTGCGCCAGGCGGGCAAGGCATGTGATCGCCGCACGGCCTCTGCCGCCCGCGGCGGCGGGCCGAAGCTGCGCGGTTCGGCCGGCGCCACCGTCGACGCCGGCGTGGCACCCGAGTGCGAGTGGAAGACACCCGCCGTGCTCGGTGACATCATCGCGATGCAGCGCGCCGCGGCGGTTCGTAACCGGGTCGCGTTCTTCGACACGTTTGCCGCGATGGGCGGTCGCGATCGCATGGACGGCTGGGTCAACGCCGATCCTCGGCTCGCGTCCAAGGACCACGTTCACTTCACCTCGGCCGGCTATCACCTGTGGGCGGATGCGCTGTCGTCTGCGTTGCTCGATCGCTATGCGCGCTGGCAGCGGACACGCAGCCTCGCACGCGCGCCGTCCGCCACCGTCACGAGTAACGCCGCTGTGAGTCCGTGACGGATGCTGTTCTCGAGTCCTGATTATCCGCTGTTTCTGATCGCGCTGTTCTTCTTGTACGCGCTAGCGCGGTGGGGAGGTCCGTCGCTCGCGTGGGCGCGGATCGCGCTGATGGTCCTGCTCGGCGACCTCGTGTTCATGCTGGTCGCCAAAGATCCCGGCACGCTGTGGGATCCGATCGGCGGGATCGTGTGTCACCTCGTCGCGGGCGACGCCGATAGCTGGGTTGGATGGTCGATGGCGCGGTGGTGCGTGGGCAGCGCGCTGCTCGGCGGCGCGATCTGGGCAGGTCAGCGCGCCGCCGGCTGGATCGGCTCGCGCGAGGGCCAGCGCGTGATCGCGCTCGGGTTCGTGACCGCGCTGGTGGCGGTGGGGGTGACCGTGGTGATCGGTGCATCCCACGGGGACCTCGACGCGATCACCGGCGAGCTGGTCGCATCGGGCCATCTGCTGGTGCTCGCGATCCTCGGCGTCGGGATCGGTGCATCGCGGAGCGATCGTTCGGCGCTCGGACGCGTGATCATCCTGTTCGTCGCGTCGTCGCTGTTCTACCACGCGTGGGCAGCGTCGATGACCGGCGCCTATCGCTACCTGCTCGCGCTGCTGCTTGCGACGATCGTGCTCGATTACTACCTCGGGCTGTGGATCGATCGCGCCGACGATCCGTGGAAGCGCAAGGCGCTGCTGGTGGTCAGCCTGTGCTCGAACCTGGGCATCCTGGTGTTCTTCAAGTACGCCGACTTCTTCGCGCAGGACGTGTTGCGGCTCGACGTGCCGCGGCTCGAGCTGATCCTCCCCGCCGGGATCTCGTTTCACACGTTCCAGTCGCTGTCGTACACGATCGATGTCTATCGTCGCGAGCTCAAGCCGACCCCGTCGGTGGTGCAGTTCGCGACGTTCGTGCTGTTCTTTCCGCAGCTGGTCGCGGGACCGATCGTCCGCGCGCAGGATCTGTTACCCCAGCTCGATCGGTTGCCCTCGCTGGAGCTGCAGCGCGCCACCACGGGCGTGTTCCGGATCGTCGTCGGCTTGTTCAAGAAGGTCGCGATCGCCGATGCGCTCGCGCATTCGATCGTGGATCGCGTGTTCGAGGCACCCGAGCGGTTCAGCTCGATCGAGGTCGCCGCCGGGGTCTATGGCTACGCGCTGCAGATCTATCTCGACTTCTCGGCGTACTCCGACATCGCGATCGGCTCGGCGCAGGTCCTGGGCTTCACGTTGCCGGAGAACTTCCGCACGCCCTACCGGTCCGCAAACCTCCAGGAGTTCTGGCGACGCTGGCACATCTCGCTGTCGACCTGGTTGCGCGACTATCTGTACATCACGCTCGGCGGCAGCAAGGGCGCGCCGTGGCGAACGTACCTGAACTTGATCCTGACGATGCTGCTCGGCGGGCTTTGGCACGGGGCGAGCTGGCGATTCATCGTCTGGGGAGCGCTGCACGGGTTCGGGCTCGCCGTGACGCGGTACTTCCAGCGGGCGACCGCGAACGACCCGCAGCGCGCGAGGCGGTTGTTGGCGACCTGCGCGGTGCTCGCGCTGGTGGGGTTCGCCGCACAACGCGAGGCGTTGGCCAACGCCGGGACATGGACGCAGCTGGTCGTCGCGCTGCTGTGGGTGACACCGGTGTGGGCGGTGCTGACCGCGTGGCTCGGCGCCGAGGCGCCGGCCTCGCCCGAACCGACGCGATCGGTGGCGCCGAACGTCGAGCTATGGCGCGGTGCCGGCCTCGAGCGCCGGGCCGAGCTGCTGCGCCTCACGATGTGCGCAACCGGCGTCTGCTTCCTGTCCGCGCTGATGTACGCCGAATCATGGACGTGGATCCCGCTGCTCGTCATCACGTGGGCGCTCGGGATCGCCGCTGATGTGACCGAGACCCCGGCCGCGCAGCAGCGCGCCGCGGTGCGGGCGTTGGTTCGACGCAGCATCGCCGGCGTGCTCGTGTTCCACTACGTGTGCCTGGCCTGGGTGTTCTTCCGTGCGAGCTCGTTCGATAACGCGCTCGCCGTGCTGCGCCAGCTCGCGATCCTCGATGCTGATCATCCGAACCTCGTCCCGATGGTCACGACGGCGCTGGTGGCCGGGTTCGCGTTTCATCTGTTCGCCGACAGGAGCTTCCGCTGGTTGCGCGAGCGATTCGTCGGACTGCCGGCGTGGGGGCAGGGGCTGGTGCTCGTCTGCGCAGCACTCGTGCTTCGCGAGCTTGGTCACCCCAAGCTCGTTCCGTTCATCTACTTTCAGTTCTAGACCGCACGAGGTCGCGCGCCGCGGTCATCTTGGTGCAACATCGACGGCCGGGGAATTGCTCAAGGCTGTCCTCACGCATGTCTCGATCAGCTAACTCGTTGATCCTCTCGGTGCTGATCCTCCTCGGGTGGGGTGGGGTGTCCCGAGCCGACGAGCCACGCACGAAGCCGAGCTCGCGTCCGACGACCCATCCAGCGGCTCCGCCGGAGGCTGACACGCCGCAACCGCCGAGCGATCAACCGAGCGTCACCACGCAGACGCCGCCCGAAGGATTGACCGACGAACAGCTCGTGGAGCTCGCAGGAGCTGAGGTGATCGAGATCGTCGCCGAGCGGCCCGACAAGCCGTTCGATCGCGACACCACCGTTCGGTTGACCGGGGAGGAGCTCGCGCAGCGCGGCGCGACCGATCTCGCGTCAGCGCTGGCGCTGCTCCCGGATGTGGCGGTGCGCGATGTCGGCCGCGGAGGCTTCAACATCGATGTCCGCGGCGCGCGCAAGGGATCGGTCGCGATCATGATCGATGGCGTCAACGTCACCGATCCGTATTACGGAACCTTCGATGTCTCGACGATCCCGATCACGGACATCGTCCAGATTCGCGTGTCGACCACGCCGCAGTCGCCGATCGATGGTCCGGGTGGTCCGGGGGGCGTGATCGAGGTCCTCACCCGCGACGCGATCGGCCCACAACTGGTGATCGCACGGATGACCGGCGATTCGGCGCCGACGTTCGGGGTGACCGGCACGGCACGAGCGGCGCTCTCGAAGCGGTGGGCGCTGCGACTGTCAGGATCGGGGTTGATGGGCGCGCGCGATCTGGAGCTGCCAGCGCGCAAATCGATCGATGAGGGACGCCGCGCAGCGACCGGCTCGGCGCGGCTGCAGTATCGCAACGGCGACCGGATCATCGTCGCCGATGGGTTCCTCGACGATCGCAGCTATCTCGCGCCGCCGAGCGACACGATGCGAGGCAGCATCCTGTTGATCGATCGCGAGACGTCGGCGCGTGCGAGCGTCGCGGCCGACGCCAAGGTCGGGCCGCTGCAGTTCCAGGGCCAATACTGGGGGCACTATCTCCATCGCGTGACCCGCACGTTCGCCGATCCGGCGATGGAGAACCTCGCGGCGATCGAAGATCTTTCGGCGCTGCGCAGTGGTGCGCGGGCGCTGGTGACCAAGGCGTTCAAGAAGGACTTTCGATGGATCTTCTCGACCAACGTCGGTCACGAAAAAGCCGTCGTCTCGAACTTGCGCGGTCAATACGTGCAAGGCGACGCGACGCTGATCGAGCTGGCCGCAGGTGGCCAGTACGAGCGCAAGAAGCTGCGGCTCGATGCAGCCGTCGGCCTCGCGATGCCGTTCGGGATCAACGCGGACCCATGGCCGGAGGCGAAGGCCAGCGCGAGGTACCGCGTCCAGCAGTACGTCGAGCTCGTCGCGACGTCCGGTTACAAGGGACGTGTCCCGAGCTTGCGGGAACGGTTCGATTCGCTCAACGGCAACCCCACGCTCGATCCCGAGAAGGCATTCCATGGTGAGCTGCGCGCGATCGCCGACAACAAGCGCGTGCGGCTCGAGGCGGCACCGTTCTATCGCCGAGCGACCGGGATCGTGCGTGCATCGCCGATCGAGCAAGACATGGGACGGTTGATCAACCTCGGTACGCTCAACATCTACGGCGCCGACCTTCAAGGTCGCGTGCACGTGCACCCGATGGTCGAGCTCGGAGGCTCATACAACTACATTCGCGCGCGCACCGAATGGGCCGACGACGATCCACTCGATCGCTTGCCGCACAACCGGTTCGACGCCTGGACGCGATTGATCCCACACGCCCGGCTTTCCGCGCTCGTCCGCGTGAAGTACTTCGGTCGCAGCATCGACAAGGGCATGTCGGTGTCGGGGTACGCCACGATGGACGGCAACCTGACCGCGCAGCTCGGCCACGATTACCTGGCCGTGTTGCGCATCGATGATGCGCTCGACGAGCAGCCCGAGACCCGGGCCGGGTTTCACGGGCCCGGACGGGTCTATTCGTTCGTGCTGCAGGGCACGTGGCAGTAACAATCGGCGAGCCTGGGTGGGGTGACGCCGCCTGGGTGGGGTGGCGCCACCGGCCACGCGCAGGCGCGGTTACCGAGCTGTAACCGCGTGTGGACATGATTCTCGCGTGTTCGGCGCGACGCTGTTCTGGGCACATGAGTTGCTGTTGTCGAACGCCATGACGACCGCCCCGGTGATTCCGTTGGTGCTAGGCATGGTGCTCGGGATGGGCTGTGCGAGCGATGGAATGGGGGACGGCGACGACACCGGTGCGGGCGAGTGCCCCCTGCCGGACTCGAGTCCTGATGGCGGCACGGTCGGCGCGCTCAAGGCTCAGCGGTGCAACGTCCCCATGTCGATGGGAGCCCGCAAGTGGTATCGGCTCTCTGCCACCCTGCCCAACACGTCGGCCATCGTTCAGCTCGAGCTCTGGCCCTACGCCGGGGCGTTCGCCGGCGGCACGGTTCACGCCGGAACGTTCCCCATCGATCCCGATATCCTTTCCTGCGGCGTCTGCCTGCGCGCACTGGGCGACAAGGGTGGAGCGAACGAGACCGAATATTTCGCCACCGGTGGCACGGTCACGATCAACGCGGTGGGCGCGGGTGGGGAGCCGCTGTCCGCCACGATCAGCAATGCCACCTTCGGCGAGGTCGATGGCGACCAGGCGCTGGTCGATGGCGGCTGTAGCGGCGGCATGGTCGGGCTGAAGATCGAGGGCGTCGCAGTGGAAAGCGGCGGAATGGGTGGCGGGCCTGGCGGTGGCGGCGGCACGGGCACTGGCAACTGCCCGATGACGATCGGCGACTGAAAACGCAACGACCGACTGGAGGCGCGATCCTGCGGTTTCGGCGAGCATCGGCGCATGCCCCAGCCGTGGGGCACCGAGGCACCTGCGCGCTTGTAGGTGTCATGCTCGTGTCATCGGCGTGCATGAGGTTGGCGATCGTTTCGCTCGGGCACGTCGCTTGCTCGAACGTCTTGCATGCGAGCATTCATCGTCGTCGTGATCCTCCTCGGTGGTTGCGTTGTGGGTGAGCACGACGAGGGCGGGGGTGGCGATGCCAACGGTACCGAGAATGGCAACGGCGATGGCGTTGGCGATGGCGTTGGCAACGGCGACGGCGACGGAATCAACGCCACGTGTCCGCTCCCCGACACCGTGCCCGATGCTGGAACGCTCG
>JBFWXW010000076.1:0-29126 GCA_050187075.1 Kofleriaceae bacterium
TCGAGCACCGCCCCGGGAATCATCGCCACCAGCTCGCGGTACCACGCCACCGTCTCACGTGTCCGGCCCGGGAGTGCGTTGGTCCCCCACACCACGGACAGCACGACGCGCGTGTCACCGTCGGTCTTGGTTCGCTGAGCATCTTTCACCGGCGTTCCTGATGGACCTTCGCCGTCGCACAGGCACACCAGCCCGCTCGCGTCGATCACCTGCCCCGAGGGATTGAACACATAGCTCGTCGCCGACGGCGCGACGCGAACCACCAGCGGGCCACGTAGCTTGGCGACATCCACGAGTGAGATCGGCAACCCACTATGTAGCGACACCACGTTGCACGCGTCGACGACTGCGTTGATCTGCGGAAACCGGCCCTCGGCGATCGCCGAGGACAGGTACTCGGATGCCGGCTTGCTCCGTCCGGCCGGCTTGAACCCACCGTGCCTCAGCAGGTCGCGCACCGCGGTCTTGATATGGTCAGAACTTGTGAGAGGTGCCACACACCCTTGCACACGAAGTGCATCGATTGCAGCAGGAACGGAGATATCGGCCACTGCACGCGGTAGCCGTGTGATGAACACCCCGAGATCGAGCAACGGGTGTGGTTCGACTGTGATGGCGGGCGGCATTCCTACACCTATAGCGCCGCGTTACAATGTGGCCGTGTCTGCACCCGGGGAGGTTAGCGCTCGATCGTCCACGTTGGGGCGATACGAGCTGATCACCCGGATCGGCCAGGGTGGGATGGCGGAGGTCCAGCTGGCACTCCAGCGCGGTCCCGCCGGATTCGAGAAGCTGGTCGTGGTCAAGCTCGTACACGAGTCGCTCGCCACGCAAAAGACGTTCGTCGATATGTTGCTCGAAGAAGCGCGGCTCGCGGCGCTGGTCAAGCACCCCAACGTGGTCGATATCTATGACCTCGGCGAGGCGGACGGTCGCTACTTCATCGCGATGGAGTATCTCGAGGGCGAGCCGCTCCTCTCGGTGCTGCGCGCGGGCCGCGAAGGCAAGCGGCTCGACCCGATGTCGACGGCCCGGATGATCGCCGACACCGCCGAAGGACTCGATGCCGCGCACGAGCTCCGCACGCTGGGTGGCGATCCGATCGAGCTCGTGCATCACGACGTCTCGCTCGGCAACATCGTCGTGCTCTACAACGGGCAGATCAAGCTCGTCGATTTCGGCGTCGCCAAGGCCACGCAATCGGCCGCGCGCTCGACGAAGATCCAGGGCAAGTTCAGTTACATGGCGCCGGAGAAGCTGCGTGGCGGTCCCGGCGATCGCCGCAGCGATATCTGGTCGCTCGGCTGCGTGCTGTGGGAGGCCCTGACGCTGCGCCGGCTGTTCAAGGGCGGCAACGATCAAGACACGATGCGCCAGGTGCTCGAGACGCCGATCCAGAAGCCCTCGCAGGTCAACGGCGAGGTTCCCGCCGAGCTCGATCCGATCGTGATGCGCGCGCTCGATCGCGATCCGGCCAATCGCTACGCGACGGCGAAGGAGCTCGCGAACGATCTCGAAGAGGTGCTGCGCCAGAACAAGTACGGCGGCAAGAACGATCAGATCGCGAGGTACATGCAGGCGACGTTTGGCGAGCACATCGCCGCGCGCAAGAAGCTGCTCCAGGAGGTCAGTAGCAAGGGCCGCGCGAGCGCCGACATTCTCGAGGCGGCGTTCAAGGAGCCCGCGATCCCGCGCAGTCATTCGATCAGCGAGTTCTCGGTGCGGTTCCGCCGCGGACACACCGGCGAGCTGATCCCCGATCAGAGCCTCGCCCCCGAGCGTGCGGGGCGCGCAAGCCAACCGGATCCTGCCATGGCTGCCATGGCTGCCATGCCCGCCATGGGCCCGACGGCCGCGGTGGCCCCGATGGCCCCGATGCCCGCCGTGGGCCCGACGGCCGCGATGGCCCCGATGGCCCCGATGCCCGCCGTGGGCCCGACGGCCGCGATGGCCCCGATGGGCCCGATGCCCGCGATGGCCCCGATGCCCGCCATGGCCCCGATGCCCGCCATGGCCGCCATGGCCCCCGTGGCTGCGGCCGAGGCCGCGATCACCGCGATCGAGGCAACGCCGCCGCGCAGTCTCGACACCGGCGCGGCCCCCAACGATCCGCGACTCGAGGCACACACCAGCGACGGTATGCTCGCGGTCAAGCCGGCACCTGATCATGGCCAGCCGCCGCTGCCGCCAGCTCGAGGGCCAGGCGCGGTTCCGGCAGCAGCGAAGAACCGGCGCAAGGTGCTCGTGATCGGCGGCGTGCTGGTGGGCATCGTCGCGATCGCGGCCACACGCGGCGGCGATCCTGCATCGCGAACCGCGACCAGCAGCTTGGCAACGCCGACGCCGCCGTCGCGTGTGCTCGTCCGAACCCCGGCGCCTGCTCCGGCCGCCCAACCTCCTCCGGCGCCCGCGGTGGAGCCCCCCAAGGTCGCCGACCAGCCCAGCCTCACGCGCAAGGACATCAAGCGGATCGCGCCACCGGCGAGTCCGGTGCAACCGGCTGGTCCCGCGGTGGTCGCCGAGCGCGCGAGCGAGCCCGAGATCGAATTCGAGCCCGAGCCTGCGACGATGCCGGCGGCGACGACGACGGCGCCGATCGCTGCACGACCTCGTGTGCAACCGCGTCCAAACGCCGAGTCGCTGTTCACCGCGGGGGTCCAGGCGTTCGTACGCGGTGACATGCGCTCGGCGATCGCGAGCTGCCGGCGCGCTCAACAGACCAACCCGAGCTACGCGCTGCCGTGGCGCTGTCTGGGAATGTCCTATGAAAAGCTCGGCGAACCGCGGATGGCGAAGACGTCGTTCGAGCGCTATCTCCAGCTCGCCCCCAACGCGTCGGATGCCTGGCAGATCCGCGAGAAGATCCAGCGACTGTAGTGCGAATGCGGCCGCGACGATGTGATCGTGCGCTCGCGATCGCGAGCCTGCTCGCACTGACGTCGACTGTGGCGGCTCAGCCTCGCAAGGTGATGGTGCTACGGCTCGATGGCGATGCTCCGCCGCAGGTCGGCAGCAAGATCGCTGCGACGCTGCGCAAGCTCGCGAGCGAGGTGGATGGGAACGTGTCATGGGGCGACACGACATTCACGGAAACCGCGACGGTCGTCGGCTGTGATGCGACCGCGCCTGCGTGCGCGAGCGACGTGCTCGGCGTGCTCGGCGTCGATGTGCTCATCTATGGCACCGCAACCACCAAGGCCGGCGAGACCACGCTGGTCGTGCGGCGTGTTGCGAAGGAAGGCGAACCGATCGAGGCCACCGTCACGATCGCCAACGATGAGGTCGATCCGGCCGAACCGACCCTCGAGCCGGTGTTCACCGGTCAGCCCACAACCAGCCCGCAGTCCACCGGCGAACCTCCGATCACGGCGACCGGGTCGTCGACCAGCCGGCTGAGCACGCGCGGTAAGGGCATCATCATCGCGGCGGGCGGCGGGTTCGCCGTGGTCATCGGGCTCGTGCTGTGGAGCAAGACGTCGAACCTGCAAGACGACATCGATCGCTCGCCCGACGACACGCCAGATGACCTGCGGCGGATCGCGTCGCTCGAGGACAAGGCGAGTGGCTACGCGATGTGGGGCAACATCATGATGCTCGGTGGCCTCGCGCTCGGTGGCTGGGGCGGATGGATCCTCTACAAGGATCACCAGGCGCGGCAGGTGACCGTGTCGCCAGCGCCGGTCGCGGGGGGGCCGGGATTGACGATCGGAGGAGCGTGGTGAGCCGGTTCGCTGCGGCAGCCTCGATCGTCGTCGTGTGGACGCTCGGATGCTCGGTCGATCGCCGAAGCTCGGGATACGAATGCGACGATGACGGCGACTGCGACGTCGATCGCACGTGTGATCGTTTCAGCGGCTACTGTGTCGAACGCGGCTCGACAGAGTGCCCCGATGTCTGCACGTCGTGTGGTCTCGGTAACAACGTGTGCCGGATCAGCTGTTCGAGCGCCGGCGCGTGCACGAACGTCGAGTGCCCGGCTGGATTTCGCTGCGTCGTGGAGTGTGAGATCGCTGGCGCCTGTGGTGTGATCGACTGCCAGAACGCGGACTCGTGCGAGGTCACATGTGCATCCGTTTCGTCGTGCGATGCCGTCATGTGTCCTGACGCGGGCGAGTGCGCGGTGAGCTGCGAGGCGGGCAACAGCTGCGGCAACATCACCTGCGGTCACGGACCATGCTCGGTGGGCTGTGAGGCCCCATCCGCGTGCGCGACCGTCGATTGCGCCGGTTCGTGCGGATGCGACGTCGAGTGCATGACGGGCAATTGCGTGTCGACGATTTGCCCGAGCCAAGGTGGCAACCTGTGTACGGAAGACGGGACCACGGCCACGCCGTGTGACGCCCACGCGAGCGGCTGCAGCGCGACCTGTCCGTAGCACGAGCGGGTTGGCAGTTCCCCTTGCAGGCGGTTGCGGCTCGCCTGCCGAGAGAGTACGAATACGGCTTCGCCATGGCCGAAAAGTACCCAATGACCCCTGGGGGGTACGCCGCGATGAAGGCTCAGCTCAAGAAGCTGAAGGACATCGACCGTCCTGCGAATAGCCGGGCCATCGAGATCGCGCGCGGTCACGGAGACCTGTCCGAAAACGCCGACTACAGCGCGGCCAAGGAAGAACAGGGCCTCATCGAAGCCAAGATCCGGGAGCTCGAAGCCAAAACCGCGCTCGCCGAGGTGATCGATCCAACCAAATTGTCGGGCTCCCGAGTCAGTTTTGGGGCCACCGTGACGATCGAAGATTCAGAGACCGGCGACGCTCAGAAGTACACCATCGTGGGCGAGCACGAGGCCGACATCAAGAAGGGCCGGATCTCGATCGGCGCTCCCGTCGCGCGCGCCATGATCGGCAAAGAAGTCGGTGACACGTTCACGTTCCAGAGCCCCAAGGGCAAGCGCGAGTACGAGGTCACGGCGATCGAGTGGATCGATGTTCCGCCGCTCGAGGAAGTCACGTCATGAAGGCCGTGCCTCGGATCTGCATCGCGTTCGCGGCGGTTGGGTTGGTCGTGGTCGGTATGATGACCGTTGGCTGCGAGCAGGGGTTTGGTGAGCGGTGCCAGTCGACGAAGGACTGCACGCCGCCGTTGATCTGCAACCTCGCCACCCAGACCTGCGCCAAGACCTCCGGCGGCGGGATCGATGCGACGGTTCCAGATGCGCCTGATGATGCGCCGATCGATTCACCGCCGCCTTGAGCGCGGAGCGACGGCGCGTCACTTCACGTCATAGGCGCAGCGAAATCCGATGTGCGAGAACCGCTGATCCTGGCGATAGATCTCGTTGAACGGATCGCGCAGGTTCGAACGTGCAACGAAGGCGGGCTGACGCCACGAGCCCCCGCGCACCACGCGGGCATAGGAGCCAGGCGCCTCGCGCAGCGGATTAACCGCCGGCAGATCGTCATACCCGCGGCGTGGCACGAACGCATCGGCAGTCCACTCGGCGACGTTGCCCGCCTGGTCGCGCGTCCCGAAGGGCCCCTCGCCCCACGGATAGCTGCCGGGCGGCGCGAGGATCGCAGTGCGATCGCTATCATCGGGATCGCCGAAGTACTTGGTCGGAGGCGGCAGCGGCACGCGCTCGATCTCGCGCAGCATCTGCGATCGTGGCTGACCATGATTGAAGTCGTTGGGCTGCTCGAGCTCGCCCCACGGCCACGCCGCCGAGGGCGCATCGCCCCGCGCAGCTCGTTCCCACTCCGCTTCGGTCGGTAGCCGGCCACCCCGCCAGGTGCAGAGCTCGCCGGCCTCTTCCCAGGTGGTGTTGACGATCGGCCATTCATCGCGGATGTAGCGCTCGTCGCCTCCAACCAGCGGGTCGAGCGGACAACTACCGGCGGCGACGCATTCGCGATAGTCGGCGACGGTGACCTCATCGCGATCGATCGCGAACGCATCCAGGTACACCGCACGCGGTGACATCCGCGACAGATCGCTGGCGTAGTCGGCGCAGAAATCGACGACCCGGCCGGCGATGGTCTGTGCGCGCTGCGATGGGAACGCGAGCTGACACTGATCACGTGCGTAGCCGGCGATGTTCTCGTCGACGCCCATCTCGAAGCTCCCCGCCGGAACCACGACGGTGCGCGCGATCGCCTTCTCGACACGGACGACGCGTCCCACCGGTCGATCCGATGGCGCAGCCGAGGACGCGCCGCCGGCGATCGCCTGAGTCGCGCCCAACACGGCGGCTGCCACGGCATGGATACGCACGCGGTCGAAGCCGGGCCGAGCTGTCATACCGAGAATCTTGGCGCATTGGTCCAGCCGTGTCACGTGGGCTGGCACCGCGGGGGGTCAATGGCCCAGCAGCCAGGCTCGTGCGATCCTCACGCGTTCGATCGTCCCCGCCGGCGCTGGCGCCAGTTGCCGCAGTAGCTCGGAGGTCATCGCCGCGCGGCCACGAAGCGTGACGAGACGGCCCAGCGCGGCCGCGGCCACGTCGGGCGATGGATCGCTGACCAGTCGAGCCAGCAGCGATGGATCGCTGATCACCAGCGCGGCTGCTCGTCGGACCTGAGCAGCGAGGTCGGTGGCCGCGCGCGCGGTGAGCTCGGGTGCGCGTGATCCGAGCTGCATGATCGCCGCGGCACGAACCTCTGGATCGGCATCACCGGCGAGGGTCTGCAGCTCCGGCTCACTCGCCGCCGCCGCCGCTGCGCGGCGAACCTCGCTGGCCGGATCGCTGAGCGCACCGAGGACCGGCTCGCGCGTGGACAGCCCGATCACCGCCGCCGCGCGTACCTGGTGATCGCGGTCATGCGTCAGCTCGCGGAGCCGCCGCACCGTCGCGCGATCGAGTGAACGCCGGCGCGCTGCGGCATCCGCGCAGGTCGCACGCACCGTGGCATCGGCGTCGCCGAGCCCCTTGAGCAAGATCGCGATCGGACCGGCATCGGCAGCGATGGCGGTGCACACGCTCGCACGCATGCGCGCGTCGCCGCGGCGAAACCAACCCGACAGCGTCGCGGCGAGCGCCGGGGTCGGCGCCACACCGTGACACTGCAGCGCGACCAACCGTCCGGACGCCGGACCGGCTTCGAGCGCCGCGCGGATCGCCTCGGCTGCGATGTCGGACGCACCGAGCGCGACCAGCGCCCGCGTCGCGACTACTGCGAGCCGGGTCTGCGCGCGGAGCTCGGTCACCAGCAGGCGCTCGAGGAGCTCGATATGGGATCGATCACCCAGCGCGCCGAGCGCCGCAATCGCGGCGCCGCGAACTTCCAGATCGGTCGCGGTCGCCGCGAGGCCGACGAGCACCGGGGCAAGCGCGTGCAGCTGCGCATCCTGCGCCGCCTCCACGGCTGCGCGCCGCGCGTTGGTGCTCGGCGCCTCGACGGCTTCTCGGAGCACTGCGATCATCACGCGCTCCGCAGCTCGCAGCCGGTCCGGATCATCCGCAGCTGACGCCGCGACCCGCCCGGCCGCGCGCGCCAGCTCGCCCTGCCCGACCAGCCGGTCGGTCACGCCGAGTAGCGGTAACTCGACGGTGGTGACCGTTGCCGTCGCCGGCCCCGCCTGACGATGATCGCGCGCGAACAACCACTGGACGTGCACGCGATCGTCATCGGACAGCAGCTCGGTGGGCGGTGGCTCGACGTGCCTGGCGTCCGCGAGCAGGCCGCGGATCGCGCGATCGAACTCGTCATTGCGACTGGTGACGAGCCCGACCAGCTCGAGGTGCCCGGTTCGATCGACCACCAGCTCGGCGGTCGCGGCCAGCGACATCGTGTTGAGCGGATGGTCGCGATCGAGGATCAGCCGGCAGTTCTCGAGGTACTGCGCCCACGCAGGCTGAATGTGCTGGGAGATCGCGACCAGGTAACTCGCTCCCCGCACGCTGGTGTCGGGGCGAGGCGGCGGCGGTAACCGCAACAATACCGACGTCGAGCCACGAGGCGGAGGCGCGCTACAGCTCGCGCACAGCACGCCCGCGAGCGCGGCCGCAGTTACGACGAGCGACCGACGATGCATGGCTCACTTCGGGGGCTGCGGTAGTGGCAGGTCGAACATCATCGTGGGATTGAAGATGCCAGCCCCAACGAACGTGTCGAATGTGTGCTCGAACACGACTGCGTCCGTCATGTCCTTGCCCACGACGGCGAGCGTCGCCGGACCGAACGGCAGCGACAACACGAATTGCGCGCCAGTCTCGGTGAGTGGACGACATGGCTTGGGGTCCGTGCCGTCGAGCTTCTGGCCCATGTCGGTGACAGCCGTCAGTGCCTGCCCCGCCATCGTCATCGTGAGGATCTGGGTCTGGACCACCGGCTGCGCCACATCGCAGGAGACGCCGGCCCACGCGATCCGGAACAAGAACGTGCCCGTGTAGGGCTGTGCCCATGCGGTGTACGGCACCTCCACGACCAGCTCGGTCGGCGCTCCGGGTGCCCCGGCCGACACCAGCCCGTTCGTCGGAACCGAGACCAGCTCGGTACCATCGGCAGCCAATGGCGTCGCGACCATGTCGTAGGTCCCAGGCGCCAGGCCCAGGAACGTGAGCTGCCCCGCGCTGCACGTCGTGGTGTCCATCGCGGTGATGGCCGGATCGTCGACGTTGGTCGCGACGACGCGCACCGTGGCCGCGCCGACGTCGCCGCACGAGTCACTGTCGAACATCCAATCGGGATAGTGGTTGAACCGCCACTTGACGACGGTCATCCCGAGCACTTCGCATTCGCCGGTGGGGCACGGGTTGCCGCCTTCAGCACCGCAACCCGTGACCACCAACGCAGCGATCGCGGAGCCCAGCGGGCTCGCGATCCGGTTCATGCCGACGCCTCGCCCCGCACGTGCAGCCCGAGGTGGCGGCGCACCGCGAAGTACTGCTCGCTGACCGAGTACGCCAGCAGATCGCGCAGCCGATCTTTGACCGACAGGTTGGAGAGCGCTGCCGTCTCCGTCGCGATCGCCTTGGCAGCGATCTCGAGATCGTTGGACACGATCAAGCCGACGCGGTTGGCCGTCAGGTCGGTGGCGGTGCGCCACGACGAGATCAGGCCGTTGCCGACCTGCCCCGACAGCCGGGTCGAAAGCTCGCCGACCTGCTCGAGCAGTGGGCCGGGGACCTGCGAGCGCAGCTGACCCGCGAGCTTCTTCGCCTCGTCGCTGGCGATCTCGACCAGCGGCTGACCGGTGTGCGACGCGACGCGGACACCACTGGCGAGCACCGACGCGGCGAATGCCGCTTCGAGCTTGGGCAGCGTACCGACCGCGAGTGTCACGAACCGCTCGGGTCGCAGATACGCCATCCGCTTGCCGACCTCGAACGCGAGCTCACGCTCGTCGTTCTTGGCGATCTGCGGCGAGCCGACCAGCAGCGACGGCACGAGTCGCTGGCGCTCGGCGCCCAGACCCACGGTGTTGGCGACGCGCAGGCCATCGCCGCCCTCCTGCAGCCACACCATCGGCGCGGGATCGATCGCGAGCACACCCGAGACGTACTTGACGATCCGGCTGACCGCACGCGGGTCGCGGTCCAGATCGGTCCGCGACTCGGGCGCGAGCCCGAACGCGGTGACCGGCTGCGCCGTGCTGGCGGCGAGCGCCATCAGCGTCGACGAGAAGATCGCGCCGACATGGCGATCCTCGCGTGGGTGGATGATGGATTTCTGCCACAGCTCTTCGGTCAGTCGCCGGGGTGCCGGCGTGAACTGGCCAGGCCGGAACCGCTGGTACAGCAGCTTCTCTTCGTCGGACGCAGCACCGAGGAACACCAGCGCCTGTGCGACGCAGAACGCCTTGTCGAGCTCGTGCTCGGCCCGGTACAGGCTCGCGAGCGCCTTGTAGAGCTCGACCCGATCCGGGGCATGACCGAGCAGAAACTGCAGCTCGGTGATCGCCTCATCGCGGCGCGCTTCACCCGCCTCGAGGTAGAGGTCGGCGAGCTGCTCGTGACGCGCGATGTCGTCGGGCGCGAGCTCGCACGCAACCTCATAGGCCTCGGTCGCGGCCTCGGAGTCACCGAGGTGGTCCAGGCAAACGTCGCCGAGCTTGGTCCACAGCTCGAGCATCTTGTCGGGCGATGCGTCCTCGCCCATCCGCTTGAGCTGACGGCGGTACGCGCGCGCGAGGTTCTTGTAGTCCTGGCTGTCCTCGAGCAGCTTGGTGATCGCGTCGAACGCCTTGGGGGTGAACGGCGCGTCATCGAGGGCTGCGTTGAATTTATCGATCGCGAGGGCCGTATCCTTGAGCTCGTCGCGAGCGATCACCGCGGCGGTGTAGTGGAACCGCGCGCGACGATCTTCGGACGACTCCTGTGCCGAGAGCTGATCGAGCATCTCGAGCGCCCGCCGCCAGTTGCGCTGCTCGGTGTACGACTCGAGCAGCTTGTGGAGCATGACACGCGACGAGCCGAGCTTGAGCCCCTGCTCGTAGGCATCGATCGCAGTGGCGGGATCCTTCAGCCGCTCCTGCGCGATGTCGCCGATCTCCTCGTACAGCTTGGCGCGCCGGGCATCGGTTCCGGAGATCGCGGCCATCGACCGGACCTGTGCCAGCTTGGCGTCCAGCACCATCTTCCACTCGCCCCGGGCACCGCCGAGCTCGACCATCGCCTCGAGCGTCGGCTCGTGCGAAGCGTCCTTCTCGAGCGCGCGCCGGAAGCTCAGCTCGGCCTTGCGATCTTCGCCCATCGCGCGAGCCGCGACACCGAGCCGGAACCAGATGTCGGCGATCTGCGCGTCGGACACACCGGTGCGATGGCGCGTGAGGATCTCGCGGTAGCGACGATCGACCTCGGCCCACTTCTCGGTGACCGCTTCATTGCCCTCTTGCGCCTTGGCCTCGGCCATCAGCACCGACGCGAGCCCGAGCGAAGCCTCGAGGCTGTTCGGGTCGTGCTCGACCGCGCGGCGGTAGTGACGCTCCGCCTTCTCGGTGCGATGGAGCGCCTCGTACGCCTTGCCCAGCTGCGCCTCGCGGCGGCTGCGCTCGGTGGGGTCCAGGCCCTCGGCCTGACGCGCCAACATCTCGAGCACGCTGAGTGCATCGTCCCACCGCTTCATCGCGACCAGGCGATCCGCAACGCGCTGGCCCGCCTCGACGTGATCGGGATCGAGCTTGAGCACGCGCTCGTAGAGCTCGAGCGCGCGCGCGGCGTCGTTGAGCCGTTGCTCGGTGAGCCCGGCGGCGTTCCACAGGATCTCGACCCGCTCGAGCCGATTGCTCGACAGCGCTTCGGCGCGCAACAACAGCTCGACCGCTTGACCCCAGTTGGACCTCGCCTCGTGGACGTGGGCGGAACCGCGGAGCGCAACCTGCGCATCGCCGTCGAGCAGCAGCGCCTTGTCGAAGTGACGCTGCGCGAGCTCGGGATCGCCGAGCTTCTCGAGCGCGATCTTGCCCGCCTCGGCGTACAGCGCCGCACCGTTGTCCCCTTCGAGCGCGGCGTGCCGCGTCAGGATCTCGGCGGCGCGATCGAATGCACCGGTGCGAACGTAGAGCCGAGGCAGCGCAGACAGTGCTGGCTTGTTGCTGTCGTCGATCGCGAGCACGTTGAGCAGCGCCTCGATCGCCTTGTGAGCATCGTCGAGCTGCTTGTCGCAGACCTTCGCAGCCGACGCGTACAGCTCGAGGCGTTGGGCCGGTGTCTTCGACGCGGCGATGTGGCGGTCATACGTGGCCACCAGCTCGCTCCAGTTGTGCTGCGCTTCGAGCACCCGCTCGAGCCCGCGATACGCATCGTCTGCGTTCGGGTCGGCGGCGAGCAGCTTGTCGTACGCGGTGATGGCACGCGCCGGCTCACGGTCCTCGAGCTCGATCGCGAGCTTGCGCAAGATCGTCAGCTTTTCGCCCTCGGGAGCGACGTTGGCGAGTCGCTCCATCGTGCGGAGGTAGTCGTCGGTGCGGCCGGTCTTGTCGTAGAGATCGACCAGCGCCTTGAGCGCGGTCGCATCGCTCCCGTTCGCCGCCACCGCCGCCTCGCAGCGCGCGATCGCACCCTCGAGGTCGCCGAGCTTCTCGGCGCGCAGCGTCGCGAGCTCACCGCGAATCGCGGCCGCGCGAGCGGCATCGGTGGATGACAACGCCTCGGCGCGCGCGTCGAGCACCTTGGCGAGATTGGCCCAACGCTCGTCACGGCGATAGAGCCGCTCGAGCGCCGCGAGCGCGTCGTCGCAGCCCGCGTCGAGGTCAGCCGCCTGCTGGTACGCCTCGATCGCCTTGGCGGTGGCGGCGAGCTGGGTCTCGAGCAGATCACCCAGACCGAGCAGCAGGTCGATCTTGACCGCCGGATCGTTTTCGATCGCGGCGTGGCCGCGCAGCGTCTCCGCGAGGTCGGCCCACTTCTGTTGCTTGCGATAGCTGTCGGCGAGCGCCGAGTACGCGGCGACATTCGACGGATCGAGGTCGAGTGCACGGCGCAGCGAGGGCACCGCGTAATCGACGCGATCGAGCTTCGCTGCGTACCAGGCGCCGAGCCGTGCCCACCACCTGGACGCGACTTTCGGATCCTGCACTTCGCCGGCGATCGTCGAGGCCTCGCTGACCAGCTCGGCCCAGCCACCGGTCGCGGCGGCGAGCTTCTCGGCGAGCTGAGCGCAGGCGTCGTCTTCGGGCGCAACCTGACACGCGGTCGTGACGGCCTCGAACGCGCGCCGGAGATCGCCCACGCCGGTCTCGTAGACCTCGGCGAGCTGGCGCAAGATCGTTGCGCGATCGGGTCCGTCGCCAGCGTGCTCGATCCGCGCGAGCAGCACTTCGATCACCGTCTCCCAGTTCTTGGCGGACCGTGCTCGGCGCTCGATCAGATCGAGTGCATCCCTCGCCTCGGTGGCATCATCACCCGATTCGCCCAGCAGCGCGGCCCAACCCTCGACATCATCGGAGTCCGGGCGCTCTTGCGACAGCGTGATGCTCGCCGACGCGCACGCATCCCGCAGCGCCTCGAGCCACTCGATCACCGAGCGCTCGGCGACCTCGTCACCACCGCGTCCCGCGAGATTGACCACCTCGATGTGGTGATCGGCCATCAGCTCGTCGACCGTGACCGGTCCAACGCCTGCGCCGAGGAAGTAGTGGGTCCCGCGCGGCGGTTCGAACATGCCGAACACGCGGTCGAGCAGCGCGGACAGATCGGGATCACCGTAGCGGAACCCGACGAACACCAGCGAGCCCTCGACATAGAGCTTGCGCGCGTAATCGCGCAGATCGACGGCCCGCGACAGCGCGCGGCGAACCGACCGCGGCGTGACCACGTAGGTGTCGAAGTTGCCGAGCATCTTGACCAGCGTCCGGCGCCGCGGCGACAGCTCGCCGAGCTCCTGATAGGTCACCACGCGAGCCGGTGGCCATTCACCGGGCGAGCCGGTCTCGAACGCGTGCTCGAGCACGTCGCCGGGGAACGTCGTCCACACGTGCCGGAACGGCAGCTGCGCGAGGGCGCGAGGCAGCGCGGGGATCTCGCCCACCGACGTCCAGGTTTCCTCGACGATCTTGTCGCAGACCTCTTCGCCGAGAGCGCGCGCGAGGTATCCGACCGCGCGAACCAAGCTGCCCTTGTGCAACAGCTTCTCGAGGTCGCGGGTGGCCACGTCGTCGCCTTCGCGACCGCGGGTCTCGAGCGCCTTGGTCAGGCGCTCCAACAACTGCTTCCAGGAAGGGACTCCGATTCCCGCACCGACGACGAGGGCAGCTCGGCCCGTCTTGATCTGCTCGATGAGAGTCTCGGGGATCGTGTGCTCTGGCATCCTAAACCCCCAGTACGTTGGTTAGTGAGGCGCGCAACCTATCCAGGTCGCCCGTGCGCTGCAAGCGAAACCGTCGGGCTGGCGGAGCATGGCCAGGTACCAATGGTTTCCGTCAGATCCAGGCGGGCGGTGGTGCACGGCGCGCCGCAGCCGGACATGCCACCGGCGGACTGGACGCATCAGCCGGAGTACGGAATCAGGTGAAGCCAGACCCAGCGCAACACGAGGATCCCGACGACGATTCCAGCGAGCACCGCGCCGGCCTTCGCGAACCAGCGCCAATCGCGCGTCACGAGCTGTGCGGGGCTGAGCGGCGCGAGCGTGGTCGGACACGTCGTGCACACAAAGCCTTCGCTTCCGACGAGGTTCGCATCCTTGAGCGCGACCTTCGCACCGCAAGTGATGCAGTCGACCATCCCGTCGGCGTCGACCTTCGCCTGCTCGACGAGATGAAGATCCAAGGGCACCACCGGCGGCGGCGCGTGATGGCCATCGCGGAACAGCGCTGCGGCGCCCGGGCCAGCAATCGCTCGGACAACGCCGCGGGTCACAGCGAGCACGCTGTCATGAGGGTCGCGCTGATCCACGCTCCGCGCATACCTCCTTGTAGCGACGGCCCACCACCAACTTCCACTGACGAGCTGATAAGGTGGCCCCGCGATGTGGTCCGAGATCGCCGGCATCTACAGCGCTTCGAAGAAGAAGCGCGACATCAACTTCTTTACGGAATACATCGCCCGCCCGCCCGCCGCCGTGGTCGTGTATCTGCTCCGCAACACGCCGATCACGCCCAACCAGGTCACCTTCCTGTCGACGTTCGTCGCGGCCATCGCCTGTGCGATGTTCATCCTGCTGCCTGGTTGGCCGGGGCTGGTCGCCGCCGCCCTGGTGTTCGAGTTTTCGTTCGTCCTCGATTGTGCCGACGGCCAGCTCGCGCGGCTGCGCAAGATCGCCTCCCCGCTTGGACACTATCTCGACTTCCTGATGGACGAGCTCAAGGCGATGCTGTTGCTCGGCTGCGTCACCGTACGGCTGTGGCGCGAGCACGGCGATCCGAGCTTGCTGGTGATCGGGCTCGCCGCGCTGTTCTGCCTCGCCGCTGGACTTTCGCTCACGTCGTTCACCCGGCGCCCCGAGTACGGCGCGAAGCCACCGACGGAAGATGGACAGCCCGCCGACGTCGGGCAAGGGCGCGGCGTGATCGGGCGATTGCTCGGGGCGATCGAGTGGGCCGCGCGAGTCGTCGTCCACTACCCGCAATACCTGTGGCTGTGCGCGCTGACGAACCGGATCGATATCTACTTCTGGGCCTACGCCGGGGTGAACGCGCTCTACCTCGCGAAGACGATGGCCGCGATCATGTTTCGGCTCGGGCGCTTCCACGCCGCGGCGCCCAGCGGTACGCCTGCGACGGAACCCATTCCATGACGATCAAGCGCGCAATCCTGATCGCCGCTGGCCGCGGCAAGCGGCTCGGCGAGCACACCGAGGAGGTCCCCAAGTGCATGGTCCAGGTCGGCAGCCGGCCGATCCTCGGCTGGGTGTGGCACGCGCTATCGCAGGCCGGCGTCGAGGAGCTGGTGATCATCCGCGGCTATCGCGGTGACGTGCTCGAGCGGTTCGCGCGAACGCTGGTGCCAACGGTCCACGTCGTCGACAATCACGACTGGCAATCCAACAACGTGCTGCTGTCACTGGCGTGCGCGCGACGCTTCCTCGATCAGCCGACATACCTGACCTATAGCGACATCATCTTCACGCCGGCGGTCGCACGCGCGGCCGCAGCATCGAGCGCCGAGATCGGCCTGGTGATCGATCGCGAGTTCCGCTCCATCTACGACGGGCGCACCGAGCACCCGCTCGACGAAGGTGAGGTCTCCGATCTGATGCCCGATGGCAGCGTGGCGCGGGTCGGCAAGCGCGCGCTGCCGCCGGCCGAGGCGATCGGCGAGTTCATCGGGCTCAGCCGGCTCGGTCCACGTGGCGTCGCCACCGTCGGCAATACGCTCGACCAACTCACGGTGCGGTTCGCCGGCCGCGAGACCGAGCCGTTCCAGCGTGCCGCGAGCTATCGCAACGCGTACCTGACCGATCTGTGGCAGGCGTTGATCGATAGCGGCGTGCGGATCGATCCGATCCTGATCGACGGCCAGTGGCGCGAGATCGACACCGGCCAAGATCTTGTGCGTGCCCGGCGCCTGGTAGAGTCCCACCGCGAGGAATGGTCATGATGCGACGGCTTGCTCAGCTGATCTTGTGTGGCGGTGCGATCACCGCGGCGGCCTGCAACCGGCCCAGCGAAGAGAACTGCCGCAAGGCGATCCTCAACGTGCAATCGCTCTACGGCACGAGCGCAAATAACCCTGCGGACTTCGAGAGCCAGGTGCGGATGTGCAAAGGCGGAGCGACGCAAAAGAGCGTCCAGTGTGCGATCGAAGCCAAGACCATCGCCCAGCTCGATCAGTGCAACATGGGTGGCGTGAGAGCTTCGCAACCGTCGTCTGTACCTGCCGCGGGCTCCGGTGCGCCGGGCGCGCCAGCGGCTGCGGCACCAGGGGGCGCCGCCGCTCCACCTCCCGCTTCGCCGGCCGGCTCGGATTCACCCGCACCAGCGGCCGGCTCGGATTCACCCGCACCAGCGGCCGGCTCGGATTCACCCGCACCGGCGGCCCCAGCCCCTGCCCCCTGACGAGTGACGCACGCGACCTCGCCGCAACGCACGCGAATTCGAGCGACACGTCGGCTCGCCGTCGTGATCGCGATGCTGCTGGGGCTAGGAATCCCACGGCACAGCGTCGCGGAGATCGAGCTCGCAGCGTTGATCTCGGCCGATGACGTGAGGATGGCGATCGCCGTGGGTACGAACGGCGAGCTCTACGAGCCCGATGGAGCCGGTAGCTGGATCCGCACGCGGCCGGTTCGAACGTCTGGTGCATGCACGACCGTGGGTCGCGCGGGTAAAGCAATCCTGGCATCCTGCTCGGGCGCGGTGTACCGGCTCGCACCGTCGGGTTGGACCGCCGTTCGAATGGCGCGGACCGGCAAGGCGCAGACCAGCGTCGGCGCCGCGACGGTCGGCGCCGTCGGCCGCCAGCTGTTCGCGCTCGATCGGATGGTCGGCGGAACCGCGCCCAGGCTCGCCACGGTACCAGCGGCGATCCTCGGAATCGGGGCCGGCGCGACGGGGTTCGTCGTCGCCACCGAGCGCGGGCTGTACCGCTGGACCGGTGCGTCCCTCCAGCCGATCCGGCGTGCGCCTCGCCAGGTTCAGCGGCTGATCAGCGATCGATGGGCACTGATCGACAGTGGTGCGCTCGATCTACGGACGGGACGGATCACGCGCTGGCCGCCTGGACTCACGATCAGCATTGCCGCACCCGGACCGCAGGACGCGTTGATCGCGATCGGAGCGAGCGACCGCGGTCTCGAGCTGGTCACGCTACGCAGCGGCCGACTGGCACGTGAGCGCGTCGAGCTTGCAGGTGGGGGTGTGGAGGTGGTCAGCGTGGCAGCGGATCGCGCCGGGCGCGCAATCATCGCGCTTCGCGACGGGCGGTTAGCCATACGCGATCAAGGGCGTTGGACGTCGGTAACAGTGCGCGAACAGCTACCCTCTCCGGCCCCGGGCGCTGCGCCCGCCACCTCAGGCTGACCCGCGCCGCCGCTACCCTCACGTGGACGTGACGGAGCGGCAGGTTGCACTCACCAACATTCACAAGTTACCTTGGGGACTGGCGATGCCGCACGTCTTGGTCTCCGACGACGACGCATGGATCTTGCGCATGGTCGCAACCGTGCTCGAGAAGCGCGGCTATACCGTCGAGACCGCGGTCGATGGCGAAGACGCGATGGCGCGTGCGCTGGCCAACCCACCGGATCTTCTGATTACCGACGTGATGATGCCAAAGGTTGATGGCTGGTCACTGGTTCGTCAGCTCCGCTCCCGACCCGAGTTTGCGATGCTCCCGGTGATCTTCTTGACCGCGCTGTCATCGGAGGACGACCGGATCCGAGGGTTTCGCTTGGGCGCCGACGACTACGTCACCAAGCCGTTCCGGTTCGAGGAGCTGGATCTTCGCGTTGCCAAGACGCTTCGCCGGACCCAGGCGACGATGCAGGAAACCCGCGACCAGCTCGGCGGTTCGAGCCTGCGCGGAGACCTGTCGCAGGTCGGACTCTCCTCGCTGCTCGTGTTGATCGAGATGGAGCGCAAGACCGGGCTGCTCCAGCTGCGCGCCCCCGATAGCCCGTCCGCGCAGATCCTCGTCCGCGATGGCAAGGTCGTCCACGCCCGCCTCGACGAGATCGACGATCCGGTCGATGCCGAATGCGTCTACTACCTGCTGACCTGGGCGTCCGGCGAGTTCGAGTTCACGGCCTGTCTGGTCGAAGGAGTGGATCGCGTGTCGGTCTCCACGACGCACCTGTTGATGGAAGGCGCCCGGTTGATCGACGAGCAACGCGACCCGTCGGCGAACGCGACGGTGGCCACCATTCCTCCGCTGCCTGACGACGACGCCTCCGACGACGCAATCTAGGTTGGCCCGGCGAGCCCCGGCTACGGCGCCGCGGTCACCGCACCAGCTGCGGCACGTGTGTCACGACGACAGCAGCTGTTCGGCGAGCTTCTTGACGAGCTGAGCGTCTGCGCGATCGCCGAACTGCTTCTTGATCGCGCCGATGATCTTGCCGGCCATCTTGGGATCCTTGGTCGGCAGCTCGGCAACGGCCTTGGCCACGGCGGCGCGGAGCTCCTCTTCGGACAGCTGTTTGGGTAGCCACTGCGCGCACCACTCGATCTCGAGCTCGAGCTCGGTGAGCTGCTCCTTGCCGCGATCGCCGGCATTGGCAAACTCTGCCTTCGCCTTCTCCATCTGCTTCTTGTAGGTGCCGATCACATCGAGGACGAGGGCGTCGTCCACCGTGCCGCTGAAGTCCTTGGCGGTTCGGCGCTCCATGATCTTCGTCTTGATCATGCGGATCAGGTTCGCGGTCCGCGTGTCCTTGGCTTTCATGGCCGCGGTGAGCCGCTCGTGCAGCTGGGCTTCGAGGGTGGAGGACATGGGGACCATCTACCATGGATTCGGATCTCGATTCGGGATCGAGCTGACCTGGTTCGGCCTCGGATCCGAGCTCGAGCTCGAGCTCGCATGCTGACTCACATCGAGACCCGTATTCGAACATGACGATGTTGTGTACAACGAGCGAGCAACGCAACGACGAGGCGAGCTGAGAACCGCACCGTACTCAGGTACGCGAGGAGCGGAAGCGGAGCGACTCCCGTGCGCAGGCGTTCTACGACTTCATGAAGAGCGAGGGTTGCGCGCGCCCACTGCCCGTCAGCGTCCGTCGCCGTTGGTGCTTCCCTCGTCGCGTTCTCCGATATGACTCTCGTCGCTCGCTCGCGGCCACCGGATGGGCTCCGCTCGGCCCCGTGGGTGGCGCGAGCTGCCAGACCGCCGGCGAACCTGTGGTCGTCAGCACCACGCCGAGCACATCGTTCGCCGTGGGCGCGGTCTCCGCTGCCAGCTCTTCGCCAGCGCCGGCGATGGCCTCGCCGATCACCGTGACGCGGACCCGTTCGACCAGCGAATCGACCCCATCGGTCGCACGTTGAACGGCGCCCGCGATCGCGGCGCTCAGCTCCTCCGCGGTCTCGAGCAAGTGACCTGCCTCGCCCAGTCGATCCTGTGCCACGTGCTCGCCAGTCGGCGTCGTCACTGCGACCTCCAATCGCACCGCACCGCGACCTCGCCCAGCGAGCCGGAGCGCAACCCGCTCAGCCAACCGTTCGATCGTGGTCCCACGGTCGAACATCGTGCCTGCCACCTGATCGACCGGTCCGAGCTCAACCAGCTCTTCGCGCACCGGCGCGTCCGGTGCATACGGCCTGAGCAACGCGCCACCTTCACCGCGCGCGAGCGCCTGATAGTCGGCTTCGAGTGGGCGCGCGACCGAGGGCGCAGGCAATGCAGCGAACTCGCCGAGCGTCGCCACGCCGAGCGCCTCGAGCATATGCCGCACCTCGGGGGTGATCCCGAGCAACGCGAGCGGGCGTGGAGCGAGATACGCCGCCGACCCGCCACGCGGCACGGAGATCACACCTCGCTCCTCCGCTCCGCCGTGTGCCGCCGCGACCCATGCGGTGAATCGATCGTCGGCGATTCCAATCCGCGCGGTAACGCCGAGCACATCGAGGACCTCGAGCACGCGATCGCCAAAGCTCGTGCCCCGCGTTCTCGTCGGAGCCTCGCAATACATCGCGAGGTGAGCGCCAGCTCCGACACGGCCACCGACATCGACCAGCGCCGCACTGCCGTGCGTGCGATTGCCTGCCACTCCGAGCAGCGCGTCCGCGACTGCACGAACGGTCTCGCGCTCGAGCTTTGGCTCGGCTGTCACGACGCGGAGCTGTCCCGGGGCCAATCCGTGAGCTGCAGCTGCGGTCATCCCCGTGCGCACGCCGAGGGCCCATGCCGCTCGGGAGCATGCTTGTACGATCGGACTGTGAAGCGCGGGCCGGGCTCCGCCGTCGCGGCCGGGCTCGTTGCTCCCGACGACCGCGACCGCTGCTCCTCGCAACGACGGATCGACGCGCGTGAGGGTTTGAAGCGCAAACTGAGGGATGTGCACGCAAGCGACTCGCATGCCCTGGTCATAGCGCACTGGTCTGATGTTCAGTGCGCGGGACCCCTGCACGAAGCGCAGAGATCATAATTATTCAGGCATGTTAGCTCGAGTCCGAGCCTGTTCGGATGGCAGTCTAGCCAGCTCGACGAGCCGCGACCGGCGCTGGCGTCAACCGGTGCAGCTCATCCGCCAGCTCCACCATCGAGGGCCGGTCCTCGGGATCCTTCGCGAGCGCCCGAACAATCACCCGCTCGAGCGACTGCGGCATCGCGCGCAGCCAGGATGGCCGTGCGGGACGCCGCTCGAGATGTGCGGTCATCAGCTCGAGCAACGAGCCCTCGAACGGCGGTGCGCCCGTGGTGAGCTCATAGAGCGCACAGCCGAGCGAGTAGACGTCGGATTTCGGAGTTGCACACCCGCTCCATTGCTCTGGAGCCATGCACCACGGCGTACCGGCGATCGCGGCGTCGGGCAGCGGTGGTGCGCCCGCTTCGCGTGACACCCCGAAGTCGATCAGCTTCACGCGGGGCCATCCGCCGCGTTGCTCGTCGAGCACGAAGATGTTGTCCGGCTTGACGTCGCAATGCACCACACCCGCGTCGTGCACGGCCGCCAGCGCCGCCGCCGCGCGCCCTGCGATCGCCGCGATCAGCTCGAGCTCGAGCAAGCCGCGACTGGCAAGCGACGCGAGGGTTTCACCTTCGAGGTACTCCATCACCAGGAACGGCGCGCCGTCGATTCCCGTGCGCACGTCGAAGATCCGAACCACGCCGTCGTGGTTGACGCGCGCTGTGAGCGCCCGCTCCGAGGTCAGCCGCTCCACGATCTCGGGATCGGTGGCGAGCTGCGGATCGAGAAGCTTGACCGCGACGCGCCGGTGGGTCTCGCGATCGATCGCGAGGTAGACACCGCCCATGCCACCAACGGCGAGCTTGCGAACCACGTCCAGCCGACCAAACCGTCCGGCGTGACGCCTCGCATGTCCCAACGAGACCGGCTCGGCGGGAAGGGTTGGCAAGGTGGCGTCGGCCTGCACAGCCATATGACACTGCATCGATGATGCCAGTTGCCTTGCGGACGCGATCTCGCCGCTGTAGAGGCGCGCGTCCCGGCTTCACATGCGATCGAAGAGTGTCTGAATGACGCGCACGATCGGTGGGGCATCGAAAAACTGACACCGCGGCCCCGCGAGCTGGAGCCATGATTCACGGTGAGGCGTGTGCGCCACTATCGCTTCAGATCAATTCCTGCGGTCGCACACACACGCGCTGCGCGCATCCGCGCTGCCCCGCTGAGCCCGTCGGCAACGAGCTGAGCCCGCTTGGCATCGCGCTGGCGACAGGCTGCCATCACGATCGCACCTGGGTCGTCACCACGTGGCGCGAGCTTCGCGGCGGCAACCTGCGGCACCCGTGCCGGATCGGCACGCTCGCTCCCCTGTGCGCCGCTCATCAACAAGGCGTACACATCGGCCGGCGCAATCCCGCTCTTGATCATCGCGTTCGCGCGATCGAGCTGGGCGTCTACCACGCGTGTCACGGTCTCGAAGCTCTGCGCGCCGATGATCGGCACGCCGTTGACGAACATCGTCGGCGTGCCATCGATTCCGAGCGCGAGCGCGGAGGCCGCCTCGACCGCCACCAGATCGCGATAGCGCCGGTCGTCGAGCGCCGCCCGAAATCGCACCAGATCGAGCCCAGCCGCTCGCGCGAACGCTTCGAGATCGGTTCGCGATAGCGCCCCGAACCGCGCGAAGATCTGATCGTGAAATGCCCAGAACTTGCCCTGATCGGCGGCGGCGACCGCGGCCTCCGCTGCGAGGCCGGCGTCGCGGTGAAACGCCATCGGCAAGTGACGAAACGCGATCCGGATCTGCGCGCCGTACTTATCGCGCAGCTTCGCGATCACCGGCTCGCTCTTGGCACAGAACGGACACTGGAAGTCACTCCAAACCACCACCGTCACCGGGGCATCATCGGGCCCGAGCTGGTGCCCCGGCAGGCCGACGCCGACCACGTAGGTCTGCGCCGGATCGAGGTCGAAGTTGTGCTCCGCTGGCGGCGCAGCATCGGCGCGCTGCCGACCGCCCGCGACCAGCGCGTCGTAATCTGCCGACGGGGTGGCGCGCGCACGCGCGAGCTCGACGTCGATGACATCGACGAACGCCTTGAGCCGCTGGCCACCTTGGATCGGCCGTCCGTTGATGAAGAACGTCGGGGTCCCGGTGACGCCGAGGGCCCGCGCATCCGCGACGTCGGCCTCGATCTGACGGCGATACACGCGGGTGTCGAGGTCGGCGCGAAACCGCACCATGTCGAGCCCGAGCTGCCGCGCGATCAGCTCGACGCCGATCCGATCGACGTGGCCGCCGATCGCGTAGAGGCGCTCGTTCATCGCACGGAATTTGCCCTGCGCGTTCGCCGCGAGTGCGGCCTCGGCCGCCGTGGTCTCGTCATCATCGAGTGGCAGCGTGCGATGGACCCATCGCAGCAGCCCTGGATACAGCCGGTCGAGCTCGTCGAGCGTGCCCTGCACCCGATTGCAATAGCCGCAGGCATGATCGCTCCACGACACGATCGTCACCGGCGCATCGCTCGGACCATCCGATGGGGCGGCACCGCGCGGCACGCGATAGGTCGCGGCTGGATCGAACACCATCCGATCGGCGCTGGCAGGATCCACGGCAGTCGCGAGCAGGGCCGCGATCGCGAGCGTCCGGAGCATCATCGGGCTGAACCTAGCAGGTCGTCCGTCCACGCGCTCGCAAGCGCGACGCCCCGACCACCCGTGCCCCGCGCGACCACGGTTCGTCCGGGGCTGGCGTGCGCGAGCTCGATCCGAAGATGATCAACGGGCATCACATCGAACCGGTCGGCCCATTCGATCAACACGATGCCGCGGCGGTCGCCGAGCACCTCGTCGAGGCCAAGCTCCACCAGCTCGCTCGGGCGCTCGAGCCGGTAGAGATCCACGTGCCACACCACGGCATCACCGCCAGCGGGCCAGTAGCCGCGATACTCGTTGATCAACGAAAACGTCGGGCTCGTCGCCGGGCCACCGCCAAACGCCGAAACCAGGCCGGCCACCAACGCGGTCTTGCCGGCGCCCAGCTCGCCGATCAGCGCGATCGCATCACCGGGTCGGACGTGGCGCGCGAGCGCTGCACCAGCGCGTCCGGTCGCGGCAGCGTCGGCAAGCGCGACCAACACCTCGTCCATGCGGGCGACCATAAAGCATGTCGTCGGGCGGTGGTATACAGCCGGCGTGGTTCGCTGGCTGATCGTCCTGGTCATCGTCGTCGCGTCGAGCTGCGGCCCGGAGCACCACGCCCATCGCGTTCAGCCGCTGCCGCAGCCGGATCCGTGGCCGGCGCTGCGCGTTGCCGGCCCACACTCGCCGCGGATCGCCAACTACAAGATCGACGTCCAGCTCGACACGCAGCGCCATCAGCTGACCGCGAGCGAAGTCTTGACCTGGACCAACCACGGCACCACGCCGGTCGACACGCTGCCGTTTCATCTCTACCTGAACGCGTTCAAGAACGAGGCGACGCTGTTCATGCGGACCTCGGGCGGGATGCTGCGCGGCGTGCGAGCGAGCGAGCACGGTTGGGGATGGATCCGGATCGATTCGGTCAAGGTCGGCGGTAACGAGCTGGTCGACAGCCTGCGCATGGCCGGCGGCCGCGCACGCCAGCCCCAGGACGATGAGACGGTCGTCGAGCTGCCCCTGCCCGCGCCGGTCGAGCCCGGCGCCACGATCGAGGTGTCGTTCGGGTTCGTCGCGCAGCTCCCGGAGGTGTTCGCACGCACGGGCTACAAGGACGAGTTTCACCTCGTCGCACAGTGGTTCCCCAAGATCGGAGTGCGCACCGGCCCCCCCGGCGCCGAGCAATGGGATTGCCGGCCGATGCACGCCCACAGCGAGTTCTTCGCCGATTTCGGCACCTATGACGTGTCGATCACCGTGCCCAGCACGTACGTCGTCGCCGCGACCGGCGTGCTGATCGAGGCGAGCGATGCTCCGGGCGGCACCCGTACGCTCCGCTACCGCGCCGAAGACGTCCACGACTTCGTGTGGATGGCGGACCCGTACATGGAGCGAATCGTTGGAACCGCTACCGTCGAGGGTGGCACCGTCGAGGTTCGCGTGCTCGCGCGACCGGAGCAGCGCGAATTCGCCGAACGACATCTCCGCGCTGCGATCGGTACGGTCGAGCGCTACAGCGCATGGTTCATGCCGTATCCATGGCCGGCGATCACGATCGTCGATCCGCCGGTCGACGCGGCGCCCGGCGCAGGTGGCATGGAATATCCGACGCTGGTCACCACCGCTGGCGATTCGGTGTTCGCGCGACCGGGGATCCGGATCCCGGAATACACGACGGTGCACGAGGTCGGCCACAACTGGTTTCAAGGGATCCTCGCATCGAACGAGGCCGCCGACCCGTGGCTCGACGAGGGCATCAACACGTGGGCGAACAACAAGGTCATGGACGAGCTGTACGGAGAGCGGACCAGCGGCGCCGACTGGCTCGGCTGGCAAGCCGGGATCGACGCGTTGATCCGAGCGGCGGTCGAAGATCCGGCGTCGATGCCATCGCCGGTACGCACCGCGGCGGCGTCGTTTGTCGACTTCGAGGACTACGGGGTCGCGACCTATTTCACCACGATGCGGGCGTTCGACACGCTCGAACAGCTCGTCGGACCCGCGCGATTTGCACGCGCGATGAAGGCCTACGTACGCGAATGGGCGTTCCGCCATCCCACCGCGGCGGACGTGTTCACCACGCTGTCGCGCGAGCTCGGCGAAGACCTGTCCTGGTACTTCGAGCCCGCGTTCGAACGGGTCGGAGGCATGCGGCTCGCGATCCGTACCGCGCAGTGCCGGATCGTTCATCCGTGGCGCGGCGTGTTCGATGATGCGGAGCGCAAGCGCCAGACCGTGACCGCCACCGAGGCGCCGGCTACCGGCGGCTTCCGCTGCGAGGTCGTCGTGACCAACACCGGGGTCGTCCATGTGCCGGTCGATATCGAGCTGCGATTTGCGGACGGCACGTCCAAGCGGGTCCGCTGGGACGACCGCGGTGGCGACCACTGGGAACGGTTCATCGAGGACCGGAGCTCGCCGCTGGTGGAGGTGTGGATCGATCCCGACGACAAGATCGCGTTCGACCGTCCGATCACGCGGCGCTACCGGCTGCGAGGCGATGGCGATGCATCGCTGCGGGCGGCCGCGCGGATCGCGTCGATCGCGCAAACCCTGATGCAGATCGTGGGGCCGTGACCGACACCTCGCCGCCCCGTCCACGATTGCGCGAATTGCTGGTCCTGGGCTCGCGCACGGTGTGGCGCTACCTGGGAACGCTGTTCTCGGTGTTCCTGGTGCAAGGCGCGATCGCGGCGCTATGCATGGTCGGCGTCTGGGTCGTGCTGGCCAACGCGTTTTCGCATCTACCGCTGTTCGACGAGGCTGTGGACGGCGACCTGGTCGCGCTGATCTGGTGCCTTCAGTACGGTCGCCCGAGCATGCTCGCGGTGGGCGCGATCGTGTTCGCGATCCTCGTGGTATGGCAAGCGGCGTCGTGGTTCCTGGCGGGCGGGCTGTACGGCGTGATCGCCGCAGGCCCCGAGGGGCGTAACGACACGGCGCGATGCTTCGGTGCGAGCGGCGCAAACACCTACCTCGCGTATGCGCGACTCGCGCTGTGTGCGTTGCCGGGCTGGGCGGTGGTGGTCTTCGTGTTCGGGATCGCGCTCGACGCGGCACTGCCAGGGATCGAGAACGCCCTCACGATCGGGGAGCTGATCGGCCCCGTCGCGCTCGCGGTGCTCCCGGCGCTGGTCCTCGTGCATGTGTTGTGGACGGTGAGTGACTACGCTCGGGTCGAGCTCACGCTGCGCTACGACTCGCATCGCCCGAGCGCGATCGTTACCTACGTGCGAACCATCGGCTTCGTGCTCCGCCGGCCGATCACGCTGCTCCACGGTGGTGTCGGCTGGGTGCTGTTCGCGCTGGTCACGACCGCGTACGCGTACCTGGCGCACGGCCACGCGATGTATGGCACCGGCGGCGCGATCACGTTGTTCCTGGTACGCCAGGGCGTGTCGTTGCTGCGAATGGCGATCCGCATGGCGATCATGGCGGGCCAGGTCCGGATCGGCGAACAGCGCCCGCTCCCGCCGCTACCGATCCACCACGACCAGCCGTCGTAACGCCCCGGCTGCCGCGCACGTGCGCGAGTGATCCGGTATCGTCGGCTCATGGCCTCGCTCCCCACGCTCGACACGCTGCTCACCGACGCCGGTCTCGACGACAAGGCCGTCCGCATCGACACCCAGCTGGTCCGGATGCAGTGGGGGTCGGCGTTCGTGATCGCAGGGATCTCGGGCTCCGCCGTCGTGGCGATCGCGCCCCTGTTCCGCGCCGTTCCCACCGGCCGCGAGCTGGCGTTCTACCGCAGGCTGCTCGAGCACAACGCGCACATGGGTGGGATCGCGTCGTTCGCGATCCAACCGGACGGCTGGGTCGTGCTCCACGCCGGACGGCCGCTCAAGGGGATCGACGGCACCGAGTTCGGCACGCTGGTCGCCGGGGTCGGTCGATTCGCCGACGAATTCGACGACAAGTTGATCGCCGAGTTCTATGCCGATCTACCCGCCCCGGAGAGCTCGGGGCAGTTCCCGGCCACCGACTGAGGGCTTGTTCGTAGGCGATCAGGCGCCGATCCGGACGCCGAATGCGCGCAGCGCGAGCTCCAGCGCGAACGTTGCGCCGCGACCACGTCCGTCGCTTTGCGCCGTCACCGCGCCGCCGAGCTGTGCGGCGAGCAGCGAGCTGGTGTGAAGCCCGATGCCCTGGCCCTCCTTGCGCGTCGTGAATCCTTGCGCGAACAGTCGCTGCTTCTCGTCGTCGGAGATCCCGCGGCCGTTGTCGGTCACGCTGAACCGAACGCGATCCCCGACGACCTCGGTGGCGACCACGATCTGCCGGACCTCGGGTGCGAGATCCTGCAGCGCTTGATACGCGTTTGCGATCAGGTTGATCAAGATCTGCAGCACCGCGTACTTATCGCCGCGCAGCGCGGGGACCTCGCCGAACACCCGCGTGATCCGGACACTCGAGGTATCGGAGATCGCGAGCCGCAGCCCCGCCTCGAGCACGTCGTTGGCATCGAATTGCTGATCGCCGGAAACTGCACTGGCGAACCCGCGGTGCTGTGCGATCAGCAGCCGAACGTGGTCGAGCTTCTCGTGGAGCTGAGCGGTTTCGGCGATCCACAGCTGCTGGTCGGCATCCAGCGTATCCGCGAGCTGATCGAGGAGCTCGAGCAACTGCGGATCTGCGGGCTCCGGCTGGGCACGCATCAGCTCGACGATCTTGCGCACGCTGCTGCTACGGGATCCGTTCGCGCGCTTCGCGAGCAGGATCGACGATGCGCTCAAGCTGTTCAGCACGTTGCCCAGGCTGTGCAACACGTTCGCGGCCACGTTCGCGATCCGCGAGCTCTTCGACTTGGTGCGCAGCTCCGCCTTGAGACTGCTCATCCGCAACACCGCGCGCACCCGTGCACGGAGCTCATCGGCCTGAAACGGTTTGACGATGTAGTCGTCCGCACCGCTGTCCCTCGTCGACGCCATCGCCTCCTCGCCGCGCGCGGTGATCAGCAGCACCGGCGTCGCGGCAATCGTGGGTTGCTGCCGGATCCGCGCGGTCAGCTCGATCCCGTCGAGCTCCGGCGTCATCACGTCCGAGACCACGAGATCGAACCGCTCCCACTGGATCCGTGCCCATGCGTGCTCGCCGTTCTCGACGGCGACGACGCGATGATCTTGCTGCAGAGTCTCTACCAGGAACGCGCGCATGTCGGGGTCATCGTCGATCACGAGCACCGACAGCTGCTCGGTTCCCGACGAATCCGCCGGCTTGGGAACGGGCGTGATCCGCTGCGTTCTCCTGGTGATCGGCGTTGGCGCGAACCCACCGATCGATTGCGTGCCCTCGGGGATTCGATGCGGGATCTTCACCGTGAACGTGGCCCCGCGGCCGTCGTCGCTGTCGAGCCTCACGGTTCCACCCATCGCTTCGGTGAACTGACGGACCAGCGCGAGCCCGATCCCGGTGCCGTCGTGTCTGCGAGTCGGCGAGCTGTCGAGCTGGGCAAAGCTGTGGAACAGCTGCGCCTGCGCGTGCTTCGCGATTCCGATGCCGTCATCCACGACCTCGAGTCGCAGGTGGCCGTTGTCGAGCGTGATGCCGACGCGAACGCCGCCCCCGGCCGGCGTGAACTTGAGCGCGTTTCCGATCAGGCTCGCGATGATTCGCTCGAACATCCGCGGATCGATCACCGCTGGAATCGTGGCAGGGGCCGGGATGAGCGCGAGCGCGAGCTGACGTGCGGCCGCGAGCGGCACCATGCTCTCGACGACAGAGCGCGCCACCGCGACCGCATCGACCGCCTCGTTGCGCGGCGCAACAAACCCCGCCTCGGCGTTCGCGAGATCCAGCACGTCGCTCACCAGGTCGTGAAGCCGCAGTCCATTGCGATGGACGCGCTCGAGCACGCTGCGAACGGTGGGCGGAAGATTGCCGGTGTCGCGCAGCGCCTCGTCGACCGGACCCAGGATCAGCGTGAGCGGCGTCCGCAGCTCGTGGCTGATGTTGGCGATGAACTCGCTCTTGGCGCGCGCCGCCTGCTCGGCCTGTTCGCGTACGCGCTTGAGTTCCGCCGCGGTTTGCTTCTGCTCGGTGATGTCGACGATGACACCCAGCAGGCCGATCACCTCATCGGTCTGACTGCGCAGCGGAACCT
>JBFWXW010000077.1:0-29078 GCA_050187075.1 Kofleriaceae bacterium
GAGATCGAGGATTTCCGCCTCGTTGTGACGGGCGGCGCGACCGCGGATCCCTTGGATCGTTGCCGGGGTCCGAGCCCTGCTGACCTGGTTGCCCCTGCTGACCTGGTTGCCCCTGCTGACCTGGTTGCCCCTGCTGACCTGGTTGCCCCTGCTGGCCTGGTTGCCCCTGCTGACCTTGCTGCCCCTGCTGACCTGGTTGCCCCTGCTGGCCTGGTTGCCCCTGCTGACCTTGCTGCCCCTGCTGGCCTTGCTGCCCCTGCTGGCCTGGTTGCCCTTGCTGGCCTGGTTGCCCCTGCTGACCTGGTTGCCCCTGCTGGCCTGGTTGCCCCTGCTGGCCTGGTTGCCCCTGCTGGCCTTGCTGCCCCTGCTGGCCTGGTTGCCCTTGCTGGCCTGGTTGCCCCTGCTGACCTGGTTGCCCCTGCTGGCCTGGTTGCCCCTGCTGGCCTGGTTGCCCCTGCTGGCCTGGTTGCCCCTGCTGGCCTGGTTGCCCCTGCTGACCTGGTTGCCCCTGCTGGCCTGGTTGCCCCTGCTGACCTGGTTGCCCCTGCTGACCTGGTTGCCCCTGCGGTTGTTCCTGCTGGTCCTTGCGCCTGCGTAACGCCATCTCGAGGTTCGCGCGCGCATCCTCCAGGCCTGGATCGCTACGCAGCGCTTCCTTGTACGCATCGATCGCGTCGTCGAGCTTGTCCTGCTGCATCATCGCGTTGCCACGGTTGTAGTGCGCGGCGCCCCGCGTCTGCGGATCACGCGACTGGCCTGCCTGTTTCAGCTGTTCGATCGCGCGCTCGGTGAGCTGGCTGCGCTCGTCGGCGGTCTTGGCTGCCTCGGCCTTCTTGAGCAGCGCCGTCCCGCGATTGAACGCCAGCCCCGCAGCATCGAGACCGCGCGCCGCCGCGCGATCATACGCCGCGATCGCATCGTCGTATCTGCGCTCCGCGAACGCGCGATTGCCCGCCTCGACATCCGAATCGGGAGCTCGGAATGGCTCCCAACCCGCGAGCATCAACAGCGCGGTCAGTGCGAACGCGCTGCCCCGCCACCACCGAGCTCCGAGCACCATGGGCTGATGATGACACGCCGGCATCATCGTGCCTCCGGATATCTGCGCCGCCGCCGCGTACCGATCGCGACCTCGATCACCACCAGCATGAAACCGGCGAACAAGAATGGCTCGAACACGTCCGTTTTATCCTTCACCTGCTTGGTCGCCAGCCCGCGGGTCACCGCCCGGAGCGACGCGACGATCGGCGCCGGATCGACGTCACCGGTCTCACTCGCGACGATGTAGCGGGCTGCGTCACCACCGATCGTGGCGAGCTCGAGCATCTCCGCGTCCTCGCGGCGCGAGGTGACCGTCGTCCCGTCCGGTTGCATCTTGGGCACACGTCTGCGCGGTACGCTCCACGAATCGATGTCGTAGACCACCCCGCCCTGCTCGGTCCCTATCCCGACCAAGAACACGGCGATGCCGAGCTCGCGCGCCGCTGCGATCTCGCGAACTGCCTCGGCATCGTGGTCCCCACCGTCGGTGAAGATCACGATCGCCTTGCCGCGCTCGACCTTCTCCACCAGATGGTCCTCGCTGTCGCGGTTCGGATCAGGCTCCGGATCGAGGCTTTCGCCATGCAGTGGATCGCCCCCATGAAGGCGGCGGCCGATCGTCGCACAGTCCTCCTCGACATCAGGGCGCAACAGACAGCGCGCCGTGTGCAGCACGTTGGGCAGATCGGAGCCCTGTGGGAGATCGAACGGCCCGAGGTCGCGAAGGAACCTCGCCGCCACCTCGTAATCCTCGGTCAGCGGGAAGTGGGCGGCCGCACCGGCAAAGACCACGGGTGCGATCCGATCGCCGGGCAGCTGTTCGATCACGCGCTCCGCCAGCTCGCGTGCGCGCTCGAGTCGGCTGGCCGCAATCCCGGCTCGGGTCATCGCCGGTGTCGGCCCGACATCGTCGACCAGCATCGATTTCGACACGTCGACCGCGATCGCAACGTCGAGCCCGCGCAGCTCGACCTTGCGCTTGCCCTCGAGCTGCGGCCGCGCGACGGCGAGCATGATCAACATCAGCCCCACCGCCATGATCGCGTCCTTGATCACCCGGCGGCGCGGCGATGCGGTGGCGATCACCTTGCCGAGCACCGGCAACTCGCCGAGCCGATTGGTCAGCGTCCGGCGCACGCGGTGGTCGTAGATGTGAAGCGCCGCGATCGCGAGCGGGATCGCCGCCGCGCCCCACAGCGCCGCGGCGTTGGCGAACGTCAACGACCCCAGCGCGGTCACGGCAGCCTCCGGAGCCGTGTGTGCGACAGCAGCAGGTCGGATGCGAGCAGCAGCATCGCAAGCACCGCGAGCGGCACGAACAGCTGCTTGTCCGGGATCCGCTCGCGACGCACGCGCTTGGTCTTGTCGAGCGAGCTCCGCACCGCTTGAAACCCGCGATCGAACGACTCGTAGTCGGTGGCCCGAAAGAACTCGCCGCCGGTGATGTTGGCGATGCTGCGGAGCGTCTCGGGGTTGACGGTCATCCCGCCACCGAACAGATCGTTGCCTTCACGGCCCACGAGCACGGTGTAGACCTTCACGTTCATCTTGCGCGCCTGTTCGGCGGCTTCATCGGGCTCGAACTGGGTGACCGAGTTCGAATCGCCGTCGGACAGCAGGATCACCACCTTGTTCTTCTTGCCGCTGCACTTGCCGTCGGCCGTGCACGCGAACCCTTCAGGGCAGGTCTGCTCGGCGCCCGGGGTTGGATCGCACGTGCCATCCGAGCGGCGCAGCTGAGCGAGCGCGAGTGCGAGGCCGTCGCCGATCGCGGTCCCCAGCTCGGGGACATCGCCGATCTGCAGATCCTTGACGACCGTCTCGAGCACCGTCATGTCCTGGGTCAACGGACACTGCAGCATCGCGCGCTGACCGAACACGACCAGTCCGACGCGATCGCTCTTGGTTCGACGAAGGAACCGCCGGACCACCCGCTGCGCGGCGTCCATCCGATCGCGCGGCATGTCGGACTCCTCCATCGATTTGGACATGTCGAACACGATCATGATGTCGACCGAGTCCTCCTCGTGCTTCACGATCCGGTAGGTCTCCGGCCGCGCCAGCGCCACCGCAAGCGCGGCGACGCCGATCACCCGGAGCACGACCGGCACATCGGAGAACCAGGCCGCGGGCCCGACGCGACCGATGATCCGGGTCTGTGAGAACCCCATCACCGCCGAGCGCCGGCGATGGAGATGAAACCCGATCACACCGACCACGAGCGCCGCGCCCAGCAACGCGAGCGCGCCGGGATGGCGCCACACCACCGCCTCACCGGCGCGGGTCTCGTTGAGGTGGCGATACATCCACGCGGCCACGATCCCGCCGATCACGAGCACGAGCATCCACGGCACGGCCGCGCGAACCCATCGTCGCTGGTTCGTCCGCTCGGTCATGCCGCCGCTCGCTGCGCGTGATCGCGAAGCTCGGTCGTGGTCACCACCAGCGCGCGCGCGTCATCGAGCGTTCGATGCGCCTGCGCTGCGGTCGCCTGGACGCCTGCATATTTGACGCGATCACACTGCTCGAGCCACGCGGCGATGATCGAAAGCTCGTCGGCACTGGCGGTCCGCGCGAGCGCGCGCTCGAGCTCGCTGGACGTGAGATCGAGGGTGGCCACCTGGTACCGGCCACCGAGATAGTCGCGGATCACGCTCACCATCTCGGTGTAGCCGCGCTTGCGATCGTCCTCGCGATCGAGCACGCCCGACGCGTGGATCGCGAGCAACCGCTCGAGCGCCCGCTCGCCGGTGAGGTCGATGTGGGTCGGTGCGGCCACCGCGCCACCGATCAGACGCGCGGCGTTCCGCCGCCGGCGGCGCCGTCGCCGGATCCACAGCAGCGCCGCGATGAGCGCGATCGCGCCGATGCCAGCGCCCGCCGCCCACAGCCAGCGCCACGTGCGCACCATCATGCGGGTCGGCGGCTGAACGTCGCGGATCGCGCTCGGGTGATTGGCCAGATCGCCAAGCACCCCCTCGACGCGAACCTTGACCACATTGGTCTGGACGTGGCCGACCTGCCCACCGACGGTGAACGTGACTGCGATCGGCGCCATCCGCAGCTCGCCCAGCTCCCATGCGGTGACCGCGAGCTGCCATTCGCGCGTCTGCGTGCCATCGCTTGCCGTCCGGTCCTCGGACAGCCTATCGAGCACCTCGAACCCCGAGCCTAGCTCGATCGGTTCGCGCAAGTTCACGGCGACACCAGCTCCATACGTCGCCGTCACGAACACCGTGAACCGGTCACCGAGCCGCACCACCGTGGGGCTCGCCGACGCATTCACCCGCGGCGCCGCGACATCGGGCGGCAACTGGATCACCGGCGGCGCAGGAGCCGCAGATCCCGCTGAAGCGCCTGGCCCCGCGGATCCTGCCGTGCCCGGCGCCGGTTGGCCATGCGCACGCGTGACCGCGAGGCACAGGAGCAGCGCGAGGGACGGTGGCACGCTCGTCAAGGGTCGCGTCCGGCACGCGCCCGCGGCAGCCGTGCGCCGCCTCATCCGTGCGCCATCCGCTTCGCGCGCGCCTTGAAGAACGCGATCAACGCATCGACGTACGACTGGTCGGTGCGCACCGTGACGACGTCGGCGTTGACCCGGCGAAGCGCAGCGTCGCGAGCCCGTGCCGCGCGCTCGGCATTATGTTCGTAGTCGGCGCGGACCGTGCTGCTCGTGTCGACCTCGATGATCTCTCCGGACTCGAGATCCTCGAGCAGCAATAACCCGACCGGTGGCAGCGCTTGTTCGAGGGGATCGCCGACCACCACGGGCACGACCTCGTGGCGCTGTCGCGTGATCTGGAGTGCGCGCTCCCAGCCGTCGACCAGGAAGTCGGAGACCAGAAACACCACCGAGCGCCGCTTTGCGACCTTGGCGAGGAAGTCCAGGCCGGCGGCCAGGTTGGTGGCGCGCGAGATCGGTTCGAATGCGAGGATCTCGCCGATCACGCGAAGCACGTGACGGCGGCCCTTCTTCGGCGGCACGAAGCGCTCGACGTGGTCGGTGACGATGTACAGCCCCACGCGATCGTTGTTCTTGATCGCCGAGAACGCGACGACCGCGGCGAGCTCGGCGGCGAGCTCGCGCTTGGCGATCCCGCGCGATCCGAAGTAGCCCGACGCGCTCATGTCGATCACGAGATTGACCGTGCGATCGCGCTCCTCGACGAACTGCTTGACGTGCGGCGCATTCATCCGCGCCGTGATGTTCCAGTCGATCGCACGAACATCGTCGCCCGGGTAGTACGGCCGGACGTCCGAGAAGATCAGCCCGCGGCCCTTGAACACCGAGTGGTACTGTCCCGCGAGCTGTTCATCGACCAGCCGCCGCGAAGCGATCTCGATCTTGCGCGCCTTCTTGAACAGCTCTGCGGTGGTGAGCGCCATGGTGGCCCGGGCTACGGCACGGGTAGGTACTCGAAGATCCGCCGCACGACATCCTCGGAGCCCACGTCCTCGGCCTCTGCTTCGTAGGTGACCATCACGCGATGTCGCATCACGTCCATCGAGATCGCCTTGATGTCGTCGGGCGTGACGTACGAGCGATGGCGGATGAACGCGTGGGCGCGGGCCGCCATCGCGAGGCACAGCGTCGCGCGTGGCGAGGCACCGTATTCGATCAGGGGCGCCAGCTCGGGAAGCCCGTATTCGCGCGGCCGGCGGGTCGCCTGCACGAGATGCACGATGTAATCGCGCACGCGGTCGTCGATGTAGACCGAGCTGACCACGCGGCGCGCCTCGCGGATGTGATCGAGCGTGGCGACCTCGGTTGCCGCGGGCAGGTCGAGCGTGCTCATGCGATCGAGCATGGCGCGCTCGTCGTCGGCGCCTGGATAGCCGACCTTGATCAGCAGCATGAACCGATCGAGCTGCGCCTCGGGCAGCGGGAACGTGCCCTCCTGCTCGATCGGATTCTGGGTCGCGAGGACCAGGAACGGATCCGGCAGCCGATGCGTGGTGTCGCCGATCGTCACCTGACGCTCCTGCATCGCCTCGAGCAGCGCCGATTGCACCTTCGCGGGTGCGCGATTGACCTCGTCGGCGAGCACCAGGTTCGCGAACAGCGGCCCGCGCTTCTGCGTGAACTCGCCGGTATGCATGTTGTAGATGATGGTGCCCGTGATGTCGGCCGGCAGCAGATCGGGTGTGAACTGGATCCGTTGAAACGACGCGGCGATCGTCTGCGCCAGCGTCTTCACGGTGAGCGTCTTGGCGAGACCTGGCACACCTTCGATCAGACAGTGTCCACCCGTGAGCAGGCCGATCATCACGCGTTCCACCATGTCGCGCTGGCCGACCACGACGCGCCCGACCTGCTCGAACACCTGATCGAGGAAGCTTCCGCACCGCGCGACCTCGGCGTTCAGGTGATCGACGTCGACCACCGCCGTGGGATGTGCCTCGGTGCCGTTGGCCGACTCGTCGAGCGTCACCGGCGGCAACTCGCCGGGATCCTGGATGGTATCCATGGGCACCCCTGACGATGTCACGAATCCTCCGTTCGTGCCCGTGCGGTGAACTGCGATCCCCGGCGACGTGACCATGCCCACGCGTCACTAACCGGCCCCCGAGGCGCGCTATTCCGGCGCGTGGTTTCGACGCGACCGTGAGGCGTTGCGATTGATTCCCCGCCGGTGCGATCGCCGCCCGGACCACGCCTCACAAAACCTAGCGCGACGTCGGTTACCCGCACGTACACGGGGTATGTTCACGCCATGGCGGATCAGCCACCACAGGCGCTTGGCCCCGTGGATTTCTCCACGCACGTGCTCTCGCTCGCATCGAGCGCGTTGATCGCGATCGGCAAGATTCCCGGCCCCGATGGCCAACCGCACCCGATCGATCTCGACAGTGCGCGCCACCTGATCGACGTGCTCGCGATGCTCGAGGCGAAGACCAAGGGAAATCTCGACGAAGCCGAGCGCAAGTTGCTCGCCAGCCTGATCTACGATCTGCGCGTCGCGTTCGTGGATGCCCAGGCCAAGCACGGAGCAGGCGGCGGGTGAGCTCGACCTCGCGCGGGCTGTCCCGAGCGTTGGTGTGGTCGTGCGCGATGGCGGCGGCGATCGCGGGATGCCGCGAACGCGAGCTCCGGCCCGATGCAGGTGCGCCGGTGACGGCGGTCGCTAGCCAGACCCGCGTGCTGTACCCCAGTACGCCAGGAGCGTTCGTCGATCTCGTGGACACCGCACGTCCGAGCGTGGTGGCGATTCGCTCGGCGCTCCCGGTCAAGGCCGGCCCGGCATCGATGTTCCCGGGCGCCCAGGAGTCCGCCGCCGACGTCGCGCTCGGCACGGGCTTCGTGATCGAGTCGAAGGGCACGTTCGTGTTGACCACGGACCACATCGCCGCGGCGTCGTCCGAGCTTCGCGTGGTGTGGCCCGATGGGACCGAGCTCCCGGCCAAGCTGGTCGGGCGTGACAACCGGCTCGATCTCGCCCTGCTGTCGGTCGATGCACCGGCTCCGGCGGCTCCCGCGCCTGGAGGATCCGGATCTGATGCTGGATCGGCGTCCGCTGATCGCAACGCGGCCGGGAGTCCGCCACCGACGGCGCGGCTCAGACCGCTGCGCCTGGGCGATTCCGACGATCTGCACGTCGGCGAATGGTTGGTCGTGCTCGGCAATCCGTTCGGCGATGAGGTCACGGCATCGGTCGGCATCGTATCGTCGACCGGTCGCGAAGCGGCAGGCTCGGTCGTGGCGAGCCCTGCGATCGGATTTCGTACGTTCATCCAGACCGACGCCCGGATCCATCGCGGCAACTCCGGCGGGCCGGTGATCGACGGCGCGGGCGAGGTGGTCGGCATCGCGGTCGCCACTGGCGATCGCCTGGGTGAGCTGTCGTTCGTGATCCCGATCAATCGGGCGCGCGAGGTGATCGACGCCTTGCGCGAGCACGGTCAGGTCGCGCGGTCGTGGCTCGGCATCGTGGTGAAACCGGTGAGCCTCGAGCTCGCCCAGTCGAACCTGTTGCCAAAGCCAGGCGGCGCGCTGGTCACCGAAGTGAAGACCGGCTCGCCCGCAGCACGCGCGGGGCTTCGTCCCGGCGACATCGTGGTGCGCTGGGGCGATCGCGACGTCGATCACCGCTCGCTGCCGTGGATCGTCCAGTCGACACCCGCTGGCCGCACCGTCAGTGTCACGGCCTGGCGCAACAAGGCAGCGATTCCGATCCCGGTGATCACGGAAAAGATGCCTGAGTAGGCGCGCGGCGGCTGGCAATCCGCGCATGCCTGAACAACGCGTACACCGCGCGTTCGCTGCCAATGCGCGCGTACGAGACGTACGAGAAGTACGCGTGCCTAGCGCCTCCGCCTATCCGCGCAATGGTGGAAGACCGAGGCACGTCCGGCATCAAACGTCACATCCTGACCGACGGAAGAGGGGGCCGTTGTCGGCGGAGCTCACCACCGCCAACGTGCGCGATGAGCGGGCGGCGATCTCGACGGGTGACGCCGTCGTGCGAGCATCTCGAGGCCCGCGACCGCCGATGAATCTGTGCCTCGACCAGGGCTACGACTTCGACGATCTAGATCGCGAACGACACCGGCCCCGAACATGAGTAGTCGTGTCGCGATGTTCTCGCCTTCACTAGCGCAGGCTGCGCGCCCGGCGCTGACGAATAGGGAATACCGAAACGGACCGGGAACCTGAACGCCGGGATCGATGCTAATTCAACCCATCGTCGGCCTTGGCTCCGGCCAGGAACTTGGCCACCACGGTCTTCTGTCCGATCACCCCGAAGTCGACCACGACCCGTTCGTCCTGGCCGATGCCAGAGACCGCGACCACGCGGCCGTTGCCAAGCGTTCGGTGGGTGACCATGGCGCCCACAGAGAACTGCGAGCCACGACCTCTGCCTCGATCGTCGTCGACCTGATAGACCGGATCGTCCCCATCGTCGGTGCGCTGATCGAGCTCGTCGCGCTGCGGCCGCCGTCGGCGCGGCGTGGGTGCCCAGTTGCCCTCGACGATTCGCGGCCCGCGCGGAATCGCCGGTCCTGAGGACGCAGGGCGTTGGGGCGCGGCGAGGCAGTCGCGCGGCAGATCATTGAAGAACCGCGATGGCTCCTGGATCCGGATCTCGCCCCACACTCGCCTTGTCCGTGCGTGGGTCAGCACCAGCTTTTCACGCGCGCGAGTGATCGCGACGTATGCGAGCCGGCGTTCCTCTTCGAGCGCGGAGTCCTGGTCCTGTTCATCACGATCGCGCAGCGACGGAAACAATCCATCCTCGAGGCCGGAGATGAATACCAGCGGCCATTCCAGCCCCTTGGCGATGTGGATCGTCATGAGCACGACCTCCTCCTGCGCCGTCTGGTCGGCCGCCGAGGACAGCGCGATCCGTTCGAGGAAGTCGGCAACCGTGCCGCCGTTGGGTGGCTCGGCGTTCGGGTCGACCGACGTCGTCGGTTGCTCGGCGGCCTGATCGTCGAAATCCGACGCCGTCGTGACCAGCTCGGCGAGGTTGTCGAGTCGATCGCGCGACTCCGTGGAATGATCGTTTTCGAGCTTCGCACGCAGCCCGCTGCGATCCACCACCTGGATGATCGTCTCCGCCACCGATGCGCCCTGGGCGATCACATCGACGAGCCCATCGACGAGCTCGACGAACGCATGCAACTTCTTGCGTGCCGCGGCCCCCAGGCCGGCAACCTCCGCGCGCGCAGCCAGCCGTGCCGCGTCGAGCAACCCAGTGCCGTTGGCCCGGGCGGCCGCTCGCAACCGCTCCACCGTCGTGTCGCCGATACCGCGCGCGGGGACGTTGACCACGCGCTCGAACGCGGAGTCCGCCGCCGGGTTGCAGATGAGGCGCAGATACGCGAGGACGTCCTTGACCTCCTTGCGCTCGAAGAACGAGACCGCGCCGACCACCTTCGCGGGGACCCGCGCTGCCCGCAGGTGCTCTTCGAGCACGCGTGACTGAGCGTTCGTGCGATACAGGATCGCGATGTCGTTGGGCGAAAGCGGTCCCTGATCGAGCGCCTCTCGGATCGCGCGGGCGATGAAATACGCTTCGCCACGCTCGTCACCTGCCTCATAGACCTCGATCGGTTCGCCCATGCCGCTGTCGGTCCACAGCGATTTCTCGTGGCGGTCGCGATTTCGGCGGATGATCCCGTTGGCAGCGTCGAGGACGGTCTGGGTGGAGCGATAGTTCTGCTCGAGCTTGATCACCGTGGCATCGGGAAAATCGCGATCGAACTCGAGCAAGTTCTTCGGCTCTGCCCCACGCCACGCATAGATCGATTGATCGTCATCTCCGACCACCGTGAGGTTCCGCGTGGCCTGCGAGAACTTCTGCACCAGGTCGTACTGGACGCGATTGGTGTCCTGAAACTCGTCGACCAGCACGTGACGGAACCGCACCTGCAGCACCTCTGCCAGCTTCTCGTGATCGAACAGCTCGAGCACCTTGAGCAGCAGATCGTTGAAATCGGCCGCGTTCTCCTTGGCCAGCTGCGCCTGATACATCGGATAGATCTGCTCGACGATCTCGTCGAAGAATCCAACCTTGACCGTCCGCGGATCGACCCCGCGATTCTTTGCGCGATCGAACCGAGACAGGATCGACCGCGCCGACACCTGCTCGTCGAGCCCGGTCTCCTTCAGCAACCGCTCGACCAGCTTGATCTGATCGCCGTCGTCGAAGATCACGAAGCCCTTCTTGAGCCCGACGCGCTCGCCATAGCGCCGCAGCAAGCGCGCACACGTGGCGTGGAACGTACCGATCCACATCACATCGGCCGCATCACCCAGCATCTGGCGCAGCCGGTGTCGCATCTCGCCGGCAGCCTTGTTGGTGAAGGTCACCGCAAGGATGCTCCACGGCTCCACGCCGGACTCCACGAGCCGCGCGATCCGATGGACCAGCACGCGGGTCTTGCCGGTGCCAGCGCCGGCAAGCACCATCAGCGGTCCATCCCCATGATCGACCGCGGCGCGCTGTTCGGCATTCAGGGGCGTGCGCTCCACGCTCACTGGTTAGCACACCGCCGTGACATCCGACGATGACCTACGCGTGGGCCTCGAGCGTCGGGCGTCGACATCGGGCGGCGACATCGGGCATCGACATCGGGCGTCTCGCGCGTCCCGAAACGCAAACAGGCGGACCGTCGCCGATCCGCCTGTGCTTCGTCTCGTCTGGCGCCTGAAGCCCTGCGCCTGAGACGCTTGCTAGAACGTCAGTCGCATGCCGATCCGTGCGTTCATCGGAGCGTACCGCACGATGGTGTTGCGGAAGTTCGAGTTCTTTCCGATCGGCGTCGCCGTCTCATTGCCGACGGTGTCGATCGTCTTGACCCACACCAGATCCTCGTACGTGCCGCCCGACACCGGGTTGGCGTTCTGCTGGCTGCCCGACGACGCATTGGGCGCCGTCAGCTTGTAGTAAGGCGCGTACGTCGTATCGACCTCGGCCTCACCCTGGCGGTTGTAGACGTTGTAGATGTCGACAAACGCCTCGATCTTCATGTTCTTGCCGAGCGTCTTTCCGTAGCCGAGGTGGACGTCGAGGCCGTGATCGAAGTCGGTACGGCCGAGCTGCCCGCGCGGCAGCAGGAACGCCTCGTCGGAGCCGTACAGATAGTGTCCGGCGAGCGCGTTGATCGGGGTACCCGAGAGCGCGCGGAGCCGGATCCCGACCGTCGCGTCGCCCATCTTCTTGAAGTCGAACGTGTAGTAACCGTCGAGCTTGATGTAGTGCGGACGATCCAGCGGCAGCGGGCCGACACGGTTTCCGAGCAGCTCGATGAGGTCGAACTGCGACGAGATGTTCGGATCGACCTGGCCGTTGTCGTAGGAGATCAGGCCCGGGTAGTTACCGTAGTTGCGTGAGTAGGTGTACGAACCCTGCACGTAGAGCTTCTTCGAGAACCGGCGCGTCAGCGTGAACTGCAGCGCGTTGTAATCGCGGCGCGGCTTGTCGAACACGCGGATGCCCTGGAATAGATTCAGCTGGCTCTGGAGCAACGCCTTGCGCTCCATGTCGTCGGTCTGATCGATGAGCGCCTTGAACTTGGCCTCTTCATCCGACGACCACTCGCCCGGGTTCGCGATCACGTAGGTGTTCGCGCCGTCGGTCGAGATGTCCTCGATGACCCGGCCGTAGCGGCGGTTCTGGTACGACAGACCGATCTTGAGGTCGTCGATGACCTCGTACTCGAACCCGGCGATGATCTCGTCCATGTACTGCGGCTTCACACCCGGCGCGACCAGCGTGCCGGAGGCACCGACCAGCTCTTCGCGATCACCGACGACCGAGTTGCCGTTGATGTCGAACGGATTGACACAGCCATTGCCGTTCGGCGCGCCGATCGCGGGATCCGTCATGCCGCAGCGGCTCGGCGCGAAGTCTTGCTTGAACTGGACCTCACCACCGAACGAGCGATCATTGATGTCCATCGGGATCGACTCGTAGAACCGGCCCCAGTGGCTGTAGATCTTCGAGCGACCTTCCTTCGTCCAGTCGTAGAGCAGACCGATGCGGGGCGCGAACATGCCATCCATGATCAGCGCGTTCTTGCCGTGCTGCTGCATGGTGAGCGGATCGAACTTGTTGCGGAGGAACTCGACGTACCGCAGCCGCTGCTCCTCGTAACGTAGACCGACGTTGAGCGTCAGGTTCGGCTGGATCTGCCACGAGTCTCGGATATACGCGGCCCAGTTGAGCGTGTTGCCATTCACCGAGGTCCCCGGGGCACCGAGCTCGCCTTCGAGGTAGTCACACACGTACTCGATGTTGGCCGCCGCGCCCGGACCCATGATCGGGTTCGGCGTGCTGCAACGGTTGTTGAACCGCATGTCGTTGTTGTTCATCACGGGAAGCGAGCCCGGCTGCCCGAGCAGCTGGACCCAGCGATAGACCTCCACGTTGTCGCCAACCTGGTTGCGGATGAACGCACCACCCGAGTACACGCGCGACTTGTCGGAGATGTTGTCCTCGGCGTCGATGCCAGCCTTGATCTCGTGGCTACCGGCCGCCTTCAGGCGCTGGGTCAACGACAGCTTTGCGGCGCGGCGCTGCTGAATGTCCGAGACGATCGAGCCCGGGCCACCCACCAGGTATGGAGCGGTGACGCCCAGCGGACAGTTGTTGCCCAGGTAGGGATAGACGTCGGTCCCGCCCGGAGGCGTGTCGATGCAGCCCGCATTGGTCTCGGGGCTCTCGGCGCCAAATCCGGGGCCGATCACGCCGAGGCTGCCGTCGAACAGCACCTGGAGCGGCTCGTTCGCGTGCATTGCGTCGTAGGCGTCGCTCTTGACCGATTCACGGTGCCAGCCGGCGACGAGCTCGACCTCGGTCTTGTTGTCGTTGAACTTCGACGTCCACTTTCCAGAGATGTCGGTCGTCAGGTAGTTGTAGCGGAACCCGCTGGTGGGCGGGCCATAGATACCGGGGGCCTGCCGGGTCGCCGGCAGCGCCTGCACCGCCAGCTGGCCCTGGTTCTCCGGGGTCGCCGCAAAGTTGACCTTGCCGAGGATGTTGTAGGCCCGGAGGGTCTGGCTGCGGATCTCGGAATCGAGCTCGTCGGTGATGAAGAACCCGGTCTCCGGATCGACGTCGGGGTTGGTATCCGCGAACCCGCCCTGCGACGGCAGCTGCGGTCTGCACTCCGAGAGCGTGCCATCGTCCTGGAGCTTGCGGCAGTCGGTCTGCCGCTTGGTGGTACGCGTGACGTCGATCTTGTTGAACGTCGGCGCAAACCCGACGAAGAACCACAGCCGATCCTTGATGATCGGACCACCGAGCTCGAACCCGAAGTCGGCGTCGTAGGCCAGGTTGGCGGTGGTGTCGATCGAGGCAGCGTTGCGCGCGGACACCTCTCGCGCCGCGGTGAATGCGCCCGGCTGGAGCGAGCCGAACACGCTCCCCTTGAACTCGTTCGAGCCGCTCTTGGTGACGACGTTGACGACGCCACCGGTCGCGCGGCCGTACTCGGCGTTATAGCCACCGGTGATGACCTCGATCTCCTCGATGAACTCGTTGATCACCGGCGAGCCGACCGTGCCGTACGTCAGGCCGGTCGTGTTGACGCCGTCGACGTAGTACTGGTTCTCGAGCGACGAGCTCCCGGAGAACGACACGCCAGCGAGATCGCCCTGCGATCCGGCAGCGGCACCGAGCGTTGCCTCGAACGTGCGCCCGGGGACCGGCACGTTCTTCATGTAGTTCTTGTCGATCGTGATGCCCTGCGTGGTGGACGTCGGATCGATCGTCGGCGCGGTGTCCTCGATCACGATCTTCTCGCCGGCCGCTGCGGGGGACGAGGAGTCGAGCTTCTGGAACACCGGCGTCACCTTGTTGACGCCGACCGCGATGCCACTGCGCTCGAGCACGATGTTCGCGTAGTAGAACGTGACCAGGTACTCGCCGGGCGGCAGGTCGGAGATCTTGTACTGACCGTTCTCGTCGGTGATCGCGGTCTGCGCCTGTGGCAGCGAGGGAGAGGTCGCGATCACGGTGACGCCAGCGAGCTTCTCCTCGGTCTTGGTGTCGCTGATCGTTCCTTGAATCGCGCCGCTGGTGTTCGATTGGGCACGCGCCTCGTTTGGAACGAGGAGGTGCATGACGCCGACGCCGGCCATCCCGAGCGTCGCAGCGATGAATAGCTTTTTCGCACTCATGACATCCTCTGATCAGGGAACGGTGGTGAACGTGACGGTGAACGGCGCAGGAAGTGGGCGTCCGAACTTGTCGGTCACCGTGACGGGCACGGTGACGACGATGGTCGCGTCGTTGGCGAACGGGGTGGTGTGCGTGATCGTGATCAGCTTGCCCATCTCGTTGTACGCGAGCGTGAACGCGGTGAACGGCGCGCCATTCTCGGTGATCGTGATGCCGGCGAGCGACGCCGGATCGAGTCCCGCCGTGGCGGAGGCGATCCGGATGGTGACGGTGACCGGCACGCCGGTCTGCATATCCTCGGGGGTGGAGGTCACCAGGATCAGCGGCTCGACGCCGAACGAGAACGCCGAGACGTCACCAGGCGTGCAGTCCTGGGTGATGTCGCCGTTGGGCGGCGCACACAACCGGATCCCATCCTTGTCGACGATGTCCTCCCTGAACTTCAAGCCGCACGTGCTGTTCGTCGGCAGGCCATCACGGGGAACGATCACGATCGCCGGACCGAGTGCATCGAACCCGCCCATCGCCGGCCGCTGCTGCGTGCCGGATGGATTCCAGTAGCTCATGTCGAGATCGATCGGTACGTCGAGGCCATCGCACTCGATGCCGACCGCGCCGGCGATCATCCGGGTGTCGTCGGCCGAGCCGTCCTGGTTGAGATCGGCGACGCCGACCGGCTGGCCCATCGGAATCATGTCGGTGCCCGAGAGACAACCGTTGGGCAGCTTGCACATGCACACCGCCATCGGCCCGCGACAGGTCTCCGGAAGGATGTCCTTCACCGCCGCGCAACCAGCGACGTCATCGGGTGTCGCTCCGATCGGCAGGCGATCATACGCATCGTCATCGACGACACCACGGCAGTTGATCTCTTCGATGCTGTTGCCCACGAGCAACTCGTCGGTGATCACGCGGAGCATCTGACCCGTCGACGCAGCCGTCGTCACCGCGTGAACCTCGGACTGTGCGGCCAGATCGTGCGTGCCGAACGCGAATACGCGACGGACTTCCGTCCGGTTTGGCTCGCGAATGTCTTCCTTGAGTCGCACCTGTTGAATCATCGGTGGACCCTCGGGATTGAGGTTCGTCGCGCTCTCGTAGTCCGTGCATGCGACGGCCGCGATTGCCGCACCCGCACAAACTAGATTCAGAAGCCTTGTCATGGTCGCTATGCTCCCCGTAAACGGCGCAAAAATTCGCCCGCTTGTACTAGTCGATCGGTAAAGGTGTCAAGCCGTTCACGATCGGTATCACCGTCGGAATCGCAGCCCCAACCGCGACGCGATCACGGAGCGTGACAGCGCAGTTGTCAGCAGCGCGTGCGGACCTCAATTCATGTCGCAGGACCAGATGGTGCTGCGCGTGCACAGCATGGGTGTCGCAGTTGATCGAGCCTGCCTGCGACAGCCACGAACCTCGACCAACCACTCGAAATTTCGAGCTGCCGCGATCTGCGTTGCTCGGCGAATCGGCCGGCATGAGGTCGAATGACGCAGCTGGCGACGAGCACATCGAGGCACGGCGTCGAGCATGCGGACTCGAGACATGCGGACTCGAGACATGCACCGACGAGATCTCGCCCGCCCACGGCGAGCGCTGCACCGCAATCCGCGAGGGCCCGAGCGCGAGCTACGGAGCAGCCGGCTGGTCTTCGCGGATCTTCAGCGCGACCTTGATCTCGCCCAGCTCGGCGGCGATCGACCGGATGCTATCCATCGCCCCGATCGCTTCCTTCCACGGAACGCCATCGTCGAAATCCACGAACACGACCTTCTCGCCCGTGAGCGCCGCGAGCTTGGGCCCGAGCAGCTTCGGCAGGTCGGTGGGCTGGATCGACGACTCGTTGGTGCCATCGCTGAACACCAGGGTGAGATCGGCCTTGACCTTGACGGTCAGCTGGCTCGCGTTGGGATCCGGGTTTTCGACCGTGTCGTTGATCTTTCGCGGCACGTCGAGCTTCTGCATCTTCATCACGACCGGGATCAGCACGAGGAAGATGATCAGCAGCACCAGCAGGACGTCGATCAGCGGGGTGACGTTGATCTCGCTCTGAACGGATCCCGGCTTTCCACCGCCTGTTGACATCCCCATGGCTACTTGACCTCCGCGACGGCCAGGTCGACCGAGTCGACATCCATGACGCGATTGAGGTGAAACAGGATCGGATACACCTTCGCGTATTCGACGCGTGAATCAGCCTTGATGTAGATCCGGCCCACGGCCAGCGGGTTCTTCGGCGCCTTCCATGCCTTCTGAAGCCGATCTTGCATGTCCTGCAGGGTCTCCGGCGTGACCTGACCGAGCTTGGTCTTCTCGAAGTACATGTCGCCCGCCACGTCGATCGACACGACCGGCTGCGACACGTCCTTCTCGGTCGTGATCCGCTTCGCCCGGGGAACCTGTACCTCGTAGCCCCGGCCCATCGTCATCACCATCAGCATGAAGATGATGAGCAGCACGAGCATGACGTCGACCAGCGGAGTGACGTTGATGTCGTTGCGAACGCGATCGACCTCGCGCTTGTGACCGGACAGCCGCCAGCGACGGCGGTGCTTGTTCGGGCTATGTGCGCTTGCGCCGGACACGTCTAGCCCCGGCCCTCACGCAGCACGTAGTCGATGAACTCGCTCGAGACGTCGTTCATGTCGATGACGAACTGCTCCACCCGCGAGGTGAAGAAGTTGAACGCCATCGCGGCGATGATCGCGATGCCCAGACCCAGCGCGGTGGACACCAGCGCCTCGGAGATCTTCGGGCCGATCTGGGTGGCCATGTCGAGCTCGCCGCCCTTGAGCAGCTGGAACGTTCCGAGGATGCCGATGACCGTTCCGAGCAGACCGATGAACGGCGTACTCGACGCCACGGTTCCGAGGTACGCGAGGCCCTTCCTCAGATTCGACGTCTCGCGCTCCTTGACCCGCTCGAGCGCGCGGTTCACCGAGTCGACCAGATCGAAGTCACCAACGTCGTCGGGGCCCTGGGTTCGCAGCGCCTCGCGGCCCTGCTGCAACGCCGCCAGTCCCGATTCCATCACCTTGGCGACCGGGCTCTTGGGCATCGAGCGCGCGGCGTTGAGCGCGTCCATGTCCTTGTGCTGGCGCAGGTACTCGCTCAGTGCCTGGACGTAGCGAATGCTCTGATCGCTTGCCGCACGGAACGTCAGCAGCCGCTCGGCAATGACGTAAAACATGAACACCGACATGCCGATCATCATCACGGTGATGATCTTCACGATGATGCTCATCTGCTCCCAGAGCTCTACGAGGTCGATTCCCATTGGCGTGTTCCTGCTGAGGTTTCCGTTGCCGGGTTGGTTCTATCGCTGCGAGTAAATGAACGTAACGGCGGTGCACACCGGCGCGGCCTTCCCGTTGACCAGGAACGGCCGGTAGCGCCACTCGTTGCGCATCTTTCGTTGGATCTTGCTGTCGTACGCCGGAAAGCCGGTGCTCTTGATCTGGGTGACCGAGGTCACTCCACCTTCGGGGTTGATGCAGATCTTGTACGAGCCGACCACCTTGTCCTTGCCCGAACGCTGGATCTCCACCTTGGTGTTGTCGTCCGGGACGATCTGCTTTTCGCCGGCGATGCGCGATTGCTCGAGCATCGTGGGTGCGATGTTCTGCGGCGGAGCCGGAGGAGGAGGTGGTGGTGGTGGCGGCGGTGCGCCCACGACGCCGCCAACCACGCCGCCCTCGACGCCACCCTCTTCACCGCCCTCTTCGCCGCCGACGTTCTCGGTCTCGGTCTCCGCGACGACTTCCTGCTTCTCCATCTTCACCGGCTGCACCAGATCTTTGACCTTGGGCTTCTTCGGCTTGAGATCGATGTGTTGCGGCTTCTTGCCACCGGGCGGCGGTGGTGGTGGCGGCGGCGGCGGCGGCGCGATCGAGATGCTCGAGCTCGAGGTCGGAGGCTCGAGCTGCTCGATCGACCAGATGCCTTGCACGTACAGAACGAAGAAGAACCCGAGATGCCCGACCAGGATCGCTGTGAGCAGCGGCTTCGCCCACGTCGGCGCCTTGCGCTTCTTGGCCTCGGCATAACTGCCAAACATCCCGCCACCGCCGGCCTCGGACACCACGCCGGGCGAGCGGTATGGCGTGGCGGGGACCGCGGAACGTGCGGGGATCTCACCCCGAATGAACGGGGTGGTCTTGTCGTCGTTCTCGTCGTGATCGATCGGCATAGCTGCTCCTCGAGGCGAATCAGCCGCCGGTCTTCGGCGCCGTGCCCTCTTGTACCGAGGGCGACGGGGTGGAGGGGTTCTCTCGAGCCGCTTTCGCCTCTTTGGCTAAGACGCGTGACACGGCCTGGAGATCTTGCGCAGTTGCGCGATCGGCGGCAGCCGCCCAGGAGGCGCCCTGCACGACCGACCGCTGGGTGAACAACGCACCTTGAAGCCCGACAAGCTTTGGATTCTTGGGCGCCAGCTCGATCGCCTTCTGCAGCGCACCGATGCCGCGGTCCGCCAGCTCGATGGCATCACTGCCGCCCAGCCACTTGGAGTTCAGCTTGGCCCACGCAACGTTGCCAATGTAGTTGTATGCCGCGACCTTGCCCGACACCTCGTCCGTGACGTCAGCCACCTTCAGATACCACTCGATGGAGGTGCGCCAGTCGTTGGCCTTGAGGTTGATCCCCGCGAGGTTGCCCATGATCTCCGGATCGTTGGGCGACGCCTTGAGCAGCTCGGTCCAGTAGGCGATCGCCTTCGCGTGCTGATCGGAGTCGAGCCACAGCTGGGTGATCGTGCTGCGAATCCGAGGCTTCACCTCGAGGGCATTGATGTGTTCCTTGGCCTCGTTGATCGCGCTCTTGTCGTTGATCGCGGTCTTGTCGCCGTCCGCGATCCGCGCATCGCGGTCGCTCTCGAGCTTGGCGAGCTCGACGTAGGCCTGCTTGAGCTCGGAGTGGACCTCCTGATCGCTGGCCTGGACGTCGACCCACTTCTGGAGGTGGTCCGCCGCCATGTTGGCGATCGTCGGGCCATCGAGCGCGCACAACGTCTGCTTCACACAGGCGCGCTTGCCACAAACGTCCTTGGCATCGTTCTCGGTGCAGTCGGCGTAGCGACGATCTTCATCGTCGGCGCACACCTGAGCTTCCAGCGTCTTGACGTCCGGGATCGTCGAGCACACCCAGTCGCCCACGACGCCGAGCCGGATCGGCGTGTCCACGCCGGGCTTGAACACCTTCGCGTATGCGAGGCCGAGGTTGAAATGAACGGTCGGATCATCCACATGCGGCAGCGCACGCTCGTACGTCGCGGCCGCTTCGATGAACTTCGTGTCCGTGTAAAGTTGGTTGGCAGCTCGGACCTGTTCGCGCGCTTCCAGCTGGTCGCGATAGACGAAATACAGTCCGGCGAGGCCACCCACGATGCAGAGCACCACGATGACGATGATCGTGGCGAACCGCGCGCCGTCGGAGGGGCGACTCATAGGGCGCGCGACTATACATAGCTCGGTAGGGTGCATCAACCGCCTTCCCGGAGCCATGTACTACGGTCGCGAACGCATCCGCGCGATGGACGCGTGACAGGTCCTGGCACGTTGTCGCATCGACGATGCAGTGCGACGGCCACGTGAGATCATTCCCTTGTTCATCGCGATGATGAGACGCGCTGGCCGCGTGGCGATTTGCCCCGCGCGATGCCTCGCGAGGACACTGTGAAATTGTTGCGTGATTGCAACGCACCTCGCCGGCATCACTGCACGCAGGACATCTCCGCTCATGTGCGCGGTCGGAAGTTGTCGTGGCCGGCGCGATCGTTGGGGCGCGCGTCAAATCGCCTGCAGCGGCGCGAGCTCCACATCACCCGAACGCACGCGATGCAGCGCGCCGGTCTGGTCGCGAAGCAGCAGCGCACCATCGAGGTCGAGACCGGCGAGCTGGCCCGTCAACGTCGTACCGTCGACCTGCGCCTGCGCCGATAGTCCCGGCACCATGCGCTCGTGCCATGCAGGAATGATGGTTTCGATCCCCATCGCCACGTATCGATCGATCCAGCGCTCGACGCTGGCGAGCAACGTGGCGATGAACGCTTCCCGATCGATCGGAGCTTCGGCGGCCTGCTCGAGGGTGATCGCGCGGTGCGCGAGGTCCGGCGAGAGATCGGCGGAGCTGCCCGCGACGTTCACGCCGATCCCGACGATCACCGCCTCGACGCGCGAGCCCTGACTCTGCGCCTCGACGAGCACGCCCGAGATCTTCTTGCCGGCCACCAGCACGTCATTGGGCCACTTGAGCATTCCGGGCGCGCCCGCCGCACGCACGGCATCGCACACGCCGATGCCGATCGCGAGCGTCATCGGCGGAACATCGACCAGCGGCAGCGGTGGCCGGATCACCGCCGACAGGTACAGCCCCAGTGACGATGGCGAATCCCAGGTCCGGCCGTTGCGGCCGCGACCCGAGCGCTGGCGGTCGGCGATCACCACCGTGCCGTGGCGAGCGCCCGCCCGCGCAAGGCGTGCGGCTTCGTCGTTGGTCGACTCGCACTCGGCGAGGTCGATGCGCTGGCGCCCGAGCCAGCGAGCGATCGGAGGGACCAGATAAGCAGGGCGTGGAGAGCTCGTCATGCGCGTACGTCCAGTCCAATGTCCACAGCGGGCGCCGAATGGGTGAGCGCGCCGACCGAGATCAAGTCCGCGCCCGCGCGTGCGTAATCCGCGATCGTGCCGAGCGTGATTCCGCCCGAAACCTCGACGAGTACGTGACGGCCGTGGGCGCGCGCCGCGGCGACCTCGACCTGCGCCGGCGTCATGTTGTCGAGCAGCACGATCTCGGCACCGGCGGCAAGCGCTTCGTCGAGCTCGCCGAGGTTGGTGACCTCGACTTCGACCCGCAACGGGTGGGGAGCATTTGCGCGCGCAGCCTCGACCGCGGCGCGCACCGATCCACACGCTGCGATGTGGTTGTCCTTGATCAAGATCCCGGAGCCGAGATCGTAGCGGTGATTGCCACATCCGCCGGCGAGCACCGCGGCCTTCTCGAGCACGCGAAACCCAGGGGTGGTCTTGCGGGTATCGACGACGCGCGCCCTGCCCGTCCCGGCCGATGCCGCGGCGTCGGCATAGCGGCGCGCCAGCGTGGCCACACCGGACAGCCGCTGGATGAAGTTGAGCGCGGTGCGCTCGGCCGCGAGCACGCTATGCGCTGGACCACGGACCGTGAGCAACAACCCGCCGCGGTCGACGCGTGCGCCATCCTCGGTGTGGCGCTCGAGCTCGATCCGGGGATCTAGCAGCGCGAACACCGCCGAGGCAACGTCGATCCCGCACGCGACGATCGGCTCGCGCGTGTTCATGTCGGCGACCACCGCTCGACTGTCGTTGCCGAGCGTGACCTGCGAGGTGATGTCCCCGCGCCCGAGGTCTTCGTCGAGTGCGAGCTCGATCAACCGACGCACCGCGGGGATCGCCGCGAGCCCGGTGAGCAGGGGGGAGGCCATGAGCGCGCGCACCATACACGAGCGGTCCGACGATCGATCGCGAAAACGCCCTCGCTCCCGCGGTCAGCGCGTGATGGCGAGCTCGAGGAACCGGATCAGAATGTTCGACGAGGCGTGGGTCACGGTCGACGCGAGGATCGACCCGGTCGCTGACCGCATCCAGCCGAACAACAGCCCCGGAAAGAACGTCGCGAGGGCACGCGGGTCGCCGTCCTTGGGGAGGTGGATCACCGCAAACGCGAGCGAGGTCAGCACCAGCGCGAGGCCGACACCACCACCGAGGAACCGCCGTTTCGGCGGAAATCGCTGCTCGAGCAGACCGAGCAGGAAGCCGCGGAAGAACAGCTCCTCGGGCAAGGCGACCACCACGAGCTGGACGGCGCAGAACTCGGCGGTGAACACGGCGGTCTGGGGATCCGCCATCAAGGCGAGCTCGGGAACATGGATCCCGGAGAGCCCGCCGTAGTGCCTGCACAGGTTGCGTGGAACCAGGTGCGCGAGCACATCCGAGTGGCAAGCGATCTCGTAGAACGCGAAGAACCCGAGCACGAAGATCGGAAAGATCGCGACGATCGCGATCGCCGCGGTCGCCAGTCCGCGACGAACGGGCTCGACGTGAAATCCGTAGTGCTCGAGCTGCTCGTCACGGCGGCCCGCGAACACGACGGGCGTATAGAGGAACGCGACCGCGACCAGCGCGGAGCCGAGATGACCGATGGCCGGCAGCGTCACGTCGATGCGTACCAGCACCGCGACCAGCACCGCGACGACCAGCCACGCGATCAGCGCATCGCGACCGGCGTTGCGGGCATCGGGGGACAGCACGGCTCGATCACCTTATCTGATGCGCGCGCTGGCGTGTTCTTGGTGCGCGCATGGCGGGTGGTTTACCAGCGCCGCGATTTCTGCCGGCGGATTGGAGATCGATCACGCTCGGCGGCTCCTGTTGTTGCGCGATGCCAGATCGGTGCTGGCGCCCGAGCGCACCTGGTTCGGCGGCGCGAGCGCTGCGCGATCCTGAAACGGTTCGTCCGCACCAACGATCCCGAGCCTGGGCATCACGCTCGGTGTGCGGTTTTGGTGAGTCGCTGACTCCCGACCGCGAACGCTTGCGCGCTCACCTCACCGGCCGGTAGAACCTCGGCATGGAGATCCGGAAGATCCGCGACATCCTCGGTGAGCACGGAGCGCTGCTCGATCACGCGTGCAAGACGATCCCGGCCAGTCAGCTGACGCTGCCATCGCCGCGATACGTCGACGACATCATCAGCGGGACCGACCGCAACGTGCGCGTCATGAGCTCGCTGCAGCGGATGTTCTCGACGGGACGGCTGGGCAGCACCGGCTACCTGTCGATCCTTCCGGTCGATCAGGGCATCGAGCACTCGGCAGGTGCGTCGTTTGCCCCCAATCCGCAGATGTTCGATCCCGAGAACATCGTGAAGCTCGCGATCGAAGGCGGCTGCAACGCGGTGGCGTCGACGTTCGGGGTACTCGGCATGACGGCGCGCCGCTACGCGCATCGGATTCCGTTCATCGTCAAGATCAACCACAACGAGCTGCTGTCGTATCCGAACACGTTCGATCAGACGCTGTTTGGCACCGTGAAGCAGTGCTACGACATGGGCGCGGTGGGCGTCGGTGCGACGATCTACTGGGGCTCGGCCGAGTCGCGGCGCCAGCTCCACGAGATCGCCGAGGCGTTCGCGCAGGCCCACGAGCTCGGGATGTTCACCGTGCTCTGGTGTTACGTCCGCAACAGCGCCTTCAAGACCCCGCTCGGAGATCAATCGCTGGCCGCCGACCTCACGGGTCAGGCGAACCACCTCGGCGTGACCATCGAGGCCGACATCATCAAGCAGAAGCTGCCGGAGCTGAACGGCGGCTACAACGATCCGGCGCTCAAAGGTCTCGGCAAGACCCACAAGAAGGTCTACACCGAGCTCACCTCGGACAACCCGATCGACTGGACGCGGTACCAGGTCGCCAACTGTTACATGGGCCGGATCGGACTCATCAATAGCGGCGGTGCATCGGGCGACAACGACCTGCGGGATGCCGTCACGACCGCAGTGGTCAACAAGCGCGCGGGCGGCATGGGCCTGATCTCGGGGCGCAAAGCGTTCCAGCGCCCCATGAAGGAAGGCGTCGAGCTACTCAACGCGATCCAGGACGTTTATCTGTGCAAGGACGTCACTGTCGCGTAGCGCGCCGGCCGATGTAGACTGCCGCTTCCGATGCCGCGCCTTGGTGAGGTCCTCGTCGCCGCGGGTGAGCTCACCGTCGATAAGGTGGAGCAAGGCCTGCGCGCGCAGGTCGTGTGGGGCGGCCGGCTCGGCACCAATCTGATCGAGCTCGGGTTCACCGATCTCGACTCGCTGTCGCGCGCGCTCGGTCGCCAGTACCAGCTGCCCGCGGCGCTCGCCCAGCACTTCGAACGCAGCGACCGCGAGCTGCAGAAGCGGTTTCCCGCGGAGATGGCGCAGCAGCTTTCGTGCATTCCGCTCGCCCGGTTCGGGCCGCGCCAGCACGTCGCGATCGCATGCAGCGCGCGGCTGTCGTCGCGTGCACTCGCGACCGTTGCCGAGCAACTCGGCGTGACGCCGATGCTGATCATCCAGTCGATCGCTGCCGAGCTGCGAATCTTTTACCAGCTCGAGCGGGTCTACAACATTCCGCGTGCGGCGCGGTTCAAGCGCGTCCGCGGCGCGCGCGGTTCGGATTCGTCGCAGTTCCACGCGGTGCCCGAGATCGACGCCGATCACGAATCCTCGCGAACGATCGAAATACCGCCGGTGGCTCCGCAACCCGCGATCCCGCCGCCGATCCCGCCGCCGATCCCGCGACCGATCTCGGATCTCGAGCCGGATCTCGAGCCGGATCTCGAGCCGGATCTCGAGCCGGAGCCCCCACCGGAGCCGCCGCTCGGGGCGCAACCACCGCCGGTGGAACCTTCGCTGCTGGACGAACCAGACGATCTGTCGCTGCAGATCGTGTTCGACGACGACCCGCCGCCACCTCACGACGACCAGCCGGTCACCGCCGATCGTCGGTCATACATCCAGACGATCGCCGAGACACCGGAGCCCGACCAGCGGCAAGCGCTCGGCCGGATCCCGCTTCGTAAGGTCTCGATCGCCAGCACCGAAACCACGCTGGCCGATGCGATCCGCTCGATTCGCCGGAGCACCGATCGCGATCGGGTGGCCGAGCTGGTGATCGACGCGATCACCCGGTTCGATGCAGGGTGCGAGGCCGCGATTCTGCTCGTGGTACGCGGTGACGTGGCGATCAGCTGGAAGGGATTCTGTCGCGGTGGCGCCGAGCCATCGGAGTTCGCGGTCCCGCTCGATCAGCCCGGAGCCGTCCCGTATGCCATCGAACGCGCCGAGATCGCGCGAGCTCGAGCGTCGGACCTCGGGATGATCGATCGCCGGTTGGTCGCTGCGCTCGGCGGGACCGATGGAGATCTGGTGGTCGCACCGATCCAGATCGGCGACCGTGTGATGTGCGTGATCGCGATGGTCACGACCAACGCTGCCACCACCGCGACCGGCGGTGCGATCGCGACCGCCGCGGGCATCGCGTTCGCGCGACTCATGCGCGACGCCAGCCGTTGACGGCGGTTCGTCTGTCCGGCAAGTTCCGCAGGCCATGAGCGAGCTGCGCAAGCACCGGCACGACCTCGGACAAGAGGACCACGGCCCCAAGGTCGCCGAGGGCACGACCCGTGCGATCCAGGGACTTTTGGGACTGTGGATCGCGCTCACGCTCGCGTTCGTGGTCTACGCCCTCGTCGACGCGTCCCAACCCGGCCCGCGGCGTGTGACCGGGCCCACCCCGCCGGCGACCGCTCCCTCGCGCTAGACACGTTGTCCGGGAGCCAACGCAGCCCGATCGACGCGACGCGACGCGACGCGCGGAGGCGTGCATGCGGCGCCAGTAGATGCCCCGGCGCCATCGCCGCCAGGAGATGCGCCGGCGCAGACGGGGCGGCAACGCGCCCCTTCGATCAACGCGAAACAGGACCATTTGACCGCAGGTCAGCGCGCTGCGGTGCAGCTGTCGGCCGAAGATCGCCGTCGGCTTGCATGGATCGCCGCCGGTTCCCTGCTCCCCGGGTTCTGAATACGGACAGCGGAACCGAGAACAGCGAACCGAGGAACGGTCGTCACCACACCACGATCATCGTCCTCGTACGGAGATCTGGGTTTACTCCCCACACACTGGCGTTTTTCGAGGGCTTCGGTCATGGTTCCCGTTCGCGTGATGGGAGCCCGCGGTAGTCGATGATTCCGGACGACGTGATCGCTCAGATCCGCGACGCCGCAGACATCGTTGCGGTGATCGGCCAGCACGTGCAGCTGCGCAAGGCCGGGCGCAACTGGAAGGGGCTGTGTCCGTTTCACGGCGAGAAGACGCCGTCGTTCAACGTCTCGCCGGACAAGGGGTTCTTTCACTGCTTCGGCTGTCAGAAGCACGGTGACGTGTTCACGTTCGTGATGGAGCTCGAGGGCAAGAGCTTCGTCGAGGCCGCCGAACAGCTCGCCACGCGCGTCGGCATCACGCTGCCGCGAATCGAAGAATCTCCCGAGCTCCGGCGAGCTCGCGGCGAACGAACCGCGATGCTGGACATCAACCGGATCGCGGCGACGTTCTATCGCGAGCTGCTCGCCGATCCGCGCGGTGCACCCGGCCGCGAGTACCTGGCGAAGCGCGGCGTCACCGATGCGACGGCAGCGACGTTCCAGCTCGGCTACGCGCCGGCAGACTGGTCGCTGTTGTCGGAGCACCTCAAGGCCAAGCACGTCGACCTCGAGCTCGCGGTGAAGGTCGGGCTCATCGCCCATCGTCCCAGATCAGGCGGGTTCTACGACCGCAATCGAGATCGATTGATCTGTCCAGTGATCGTGCCGGGCGGCGAAATCGTTGGGTTCTCGTCCAGGCTGGTGGGAGCACCACAGCAGGCCCCCGACGGCAGCGAGCCACCCAAGTACATCAACAGCCCCGAAAGCGCGGTCTACAAGAAGTCCAAGCTGCTGTTCGGGCTCGCCCAGGCGCGCGAGACGATGCAGGTCAACAAGCGCGCCGTGCTCGTGGAGGGCAACTTCGACGTGATCACGCTCCACCAGGCGGGGTTCACCGAGGTGGTGGCCCCGCTGGGGACCGCGCTGACCCCCGAGCAAGTGAACGTGCTCAAGCGGCTGACCGAACGGGTGGTGCTGCTCTACGACGGGGATCGCGCCGGCTACAAGGCGACGATGCACGCGTTGCAGACCTGCGTGGAAGCCGACGTCGAGGTCCAGGTCGCGTCCCGGCCCGGACATGCGCGGTCCGGTGGCGCGGGTCCGCTGGCCGACGGTGCCGATCCCGATAGCGTCGTCGCGGGTGGCGGCACGGCGCTGCTGCGCGAGGCCGTCGATCGCGCCAAGGGCGGCATCGAATTCTTCGCGTTCGAAGTATGGAGCAAGGCACGCGCGAACAGCGATGCCCGCGCGCGCGCGCTCGAGGATGCGGCCCGGCTCGTCGGGAAAGTTGCGAGCCCGATCAAACGTGATCTAATCGTCGCCACGTTGGCGACCGCGATGGGGGTGGACGTCGGGGTGGTGCACAGCGCGGTTTCTCGCGCCTCCACCTCCGGCGGGCAGGCGGGCGCGCGCGCCTGGGACCGCCAGGGGGCACCAGCGTCGAGCCGCCACCCCAATGCGCCCGATCACGCCGGCCACATCGGCGGTTCGTCGCGCCGTCCCGACGATGGAAATGCCCCGTCGAGGCCCGACCAGGCCACGCCCGGGCCACCGATCGACGAGCTGGAGCTGATCACCCTGCTCGCAGACCACCCCTCGCTGATCGCAACCGCCGAGGCAGACAAGGCTTTTTGGCTCTTGACGGACGCTCGCCTTCAAGCCATGTATTCCGCGGCTCGGGCGGGACAGTCCTTCCTTGAGCTTGCCCCCGAGCAACTGCCCCCGCCCACCGCCCAGCACGTGCTGTCCGGAAAGTACGCCGAAACCACCGACCCACGCGCCGCGTTGATCGCGATGACGCGGAATCTCGAGGTGCGTAAGGCGGAGGTCGGGCTCGCCGAGCTCAAGAAGAGCGTCGTCGACGCGGGCCGTCGCGGCGATCGCGAGCTCGCGCGCAGGCTTGCTCAGCTCGCGGTGGCCGAGCGCACCGGCAATCACGAGCTCGCCGCCAAGATCAAAGATTCCCTCGCTGTCGACTCTCGTGCCGATGCCGAGAGCAGCACCACAACCAAGCAGGTCGAATAGACATGGCCCGTACTCCAGCGAAGACTAAGCCCACCGCCTCTGGCGCCGCCGTTGCTTCTGCCAAGGCGAAGAAGCAGCCGACGACGAAAGCGCAGGATCCGACCAAGAAGGCTGCAGCGGCAGGGGTCGCCAGGGATGGGAAGGCGAAGACGAACGCTAAGCCGGAGACCAAGTCGGACGCGAAGCTCGAGGCCAAGAAGGACGGAACCAACGCGCCGAAGGCGGCCAAGCCGATGCGGTCCACTGCGCCGCTCAAGCCGATCAAGGCGCCACGCGAGGATGGCGACGATTTCGACGGCGACGATGACGACGAGGACGACGATTTCGCTCCGCCCAAGCCGGCCAAGCCGGGCAAGCCCGGCAAGATGGGCGCGAAGAAGCAGCCGACCGAGATCGACCTTGGCGACGATGACGGCGATGCGCCGATCGGGTCGTTCGACGACGAAGAGGACGATTTCGCGGTCCCGCCGGCCAAGCGCCCGAGTGCCTCGAGCGAGGCCGACGCTGCGGCAATGGAGGCGGAGACCCGCAAGGGCAGCAAGGGTCGTGGTGGTGGCGGTCGCGATGGCGACTCGATGCGCGACAAGCTGATCGAGCTCGGCAAGACCAAGGGCTTCGTGACCCTCGAAGAGGTCAACGACCACATGCCCGAAGACGTCATGTCCAACGATCAGGTTCAGA
>JBFWXW010000078.1:0-28290 GCA_050187075.1 Kofleriaceae bacterium
AGGACCCAAGAGACTCGGGAGCCCCGATGCTTTATTTCCGGAATCTTCGTCGAGGATTCGCGTTTCGGCTCGCGGGGTTAGGCGATTCGGGACGGGAACCAGCTAACCAAATCCAGGCTGTTGAACCCAGACGAGGAAATCGCAGCGCGCGATGTTTTTTTTCCGTGGCGCTTCGTCGAAATGCTCTTGGCGGTGTCAGGGAAACCCCTGGGTACGATCCGCGACTCGAGCATCGACATCTCGCAACGTCGTGAAACGTCGATCGGGGTCTGCGCGACCGTGTCGCGACCGTGTCACCGGTAGTGCGCCGATTCGCGAGGGCTGCTCGTTTGTGATCTATATGGGTTCCATACGGGATCGCGCTCAGCGATCGAGCTCGGCACGTCGAAGCCGCAACGCATTCGCGATCACCGAGACCGAGCTGAAGCTCATCGCTGCGCTCGCGATCATCGGGCTCAGCAGCAAGCCGAACACCGGATACAACACGCCCGCCGCGATCGGAACTCCGATCGCGTTGTACGCAAATGCGAACCACAGGTTCTGGCGAATGTTGCGCATCGCCTGCTGACTCAAGCGATGGGCGCGAAGCGCGCCGCGAAGATCACCTTTGACCAGCGCGATGCCCGCACTCTGGATCGCGACATCGGTGCCGGTGCCCATCGCGATGCCGACGTGCGCCTGGGCGAGTGCCGGCGCGTCGTTGATACCGTCGCCGGCCATCGCGACCCTCCTTCCCTCGCGCTGCAGGCGCTCGATCTCGTCTCGCTTCTGATCGGGCAAGAGCTCGGCGATCACCCGATCGATCCCGAGCAAACGCGCGATCGCCTCGGCGGTGATGCGATTGTCACCGGTCACCATCACCACGTCGATCCCGCGCGTGCGCAGCTCATCGAGGGTGGCCTTCGCGGTCGCCTTGATCGGATCGGCGATCCCGATCGCGGCCACCACCCGGCCGCCGATCGCCAGATACATGACGGTCTGTCCGGCGGCCCGCTGCCCGCTGGCGGCCGACTCCAGTGGATCGACGGCGATGCCCTCCGCCGCGAGCAAGCTGGCGTTGCCGAGCAGCGCTGGCGCGCCGTGCACGGTGCCGCGCACTCCGCGGCCGGTCATCGATCGAAACTCGCTGACCGGCGGGACCTCGACGTTGCGATCGCGTGCCGCCTCGAGGACCGCGGCCGCGAGCGGATGCTCGCTGTTGCGCTCGAGCGCGGCGGCCACCGCGATCGCCTGGGCTTCGGACGTGCCGTCGACCACGGAGATCGCGATCACGCGCGGTTTGCCCTCGGTGACCGTGCCGGTCTTGTCGATCAGGAGGGTGTCGATGGTCTCCAGCGCCTCGAGCGCCTGCGCCTGCCGGATCAACACGCCCGCGTGGGCGCCGCGACCGGTCGCGACCATGATCGACATCGGCGTGGCCAGGCCGAGCGCGCACGGGCACGCGATGATCAACACGGCGATCGCGTTCACCAGCGCGTACGCGAGCCTCGGCTCGGGACCGAGCATCGCCCACGTGATCGCGGTGATCGCAGCGATCACCAGCACCGCGGGGACGAACCACGCGGACACCCGATCGGCCAGGCGCTGGATCGGCGCGCGGGTGCGCTGCGCCTCCGCCACCATCCTCACGATCTGCGCGAGCAACGTGTCGCGGCCGACCCGTTCGGCGCGCATCACCAGCGCACCGGTCGCGTTGAGCGTGCCTGCCGTGACCTTGGCGCCGGCGTGCTTGTCGACCGGCATCGATTCGCCGGTGACCATCGATTCGTCGATGCTGGTGTCGCCCTCGATGACCAAGCCATCGACGGGCACTCGCTCGCCCGGGCGGACGCGCAAGCGGTCGCCGACGTGCACGTGCTCGATCGGAACATCGCGCTCACCGCCATCCTCGATCCGCCGAGCCGTCTCGGGTGCGAGCGCGAGCAGCGAGCGCAGCGCACCCGAGGTGGCGTGGCGGGCGCGCAGCTCGAGCACTTGGCCGAGCAGCACCAGCGTGACGATCACCGCCGCCGCCTCGAAGTACAACGGCACCGCCCCGTCGTGACCACGCATGGCGGCGGGAATGATCGACGGCCACAGCACGGCGAGCACGCTGAATCCGAACGCGGCGCCGGTGCCGATCGCGATCAGCGTGAACATGTTGAGGCTGCGATTTCTGAGCGATGCCCACCCGCGCGCGAACACCGGCCAACCAGCCCATGCGACCACCGGCGTCGCGAGCGCGAGCTCGATCCACGGCCGCGCGGTACCTCCGATCCGGGGTAGTCCGATCATCTCGCCCATCGCGATCACGAGGATCGGCAAGGTCAAGATCGCGCTGACCCACAGGCGGCGCGTCATGTCGATCAGCTCGGGATCCGCGGTGTCGTCAGTCGTCGGTTGTTCCGGTTCGAGCGCCATGCCGCATTTGGGGCAGCTCCCGGGTCCGCGCTGGCGAATCTCGGGATGCATCGGACAGGTGTAGAGCGCTTGCGATTGCTCCGGGGTGGGCGGCGCTGGCATCGCGTGGTCGCCGGGTGCCGGAGCAGCCGGGCTCAGGTATTTCGCCGGGTCCGCGATGAACCGGTCGCGGCACTTCGGATTGCAGAACCAGTACTCACGACCCTCGTGGGTCGCGCTGCCGCCGCGCGCCTTGCCGACGGTCACCGTCATCCCGCACACCGGATCTTTGGTCTTCTCGACGGGCGGTGCGGCGGCGCGTTCGGTAGACACGGTCCCAGGTGTTTACCCCGGCCGCCGCCTCGTGTCGCCTGGACAACCGGGCGGTGGAAATTCGCGTGCGCACGACGCCGCGGGGCTCGTTGCTGTGTAGGCTCGCGGCATGAAGCGCACCCTGTTCATCGTTGCAATCGGTCTGGCCGCCGCGGGCGGCTGCAAGAAGAAGAGCTCGACCACGGAGCCCGCCACGGGATCCGCCACGGGATCCGCTGCCGAACCGGTGGCATCGGGGTCTGGATCGGCCGCACAAGGTTCGGCCGAACCCGCACCGAGCGCGATCACCGTCGAGGGCCTGTCGACGCCCGAATCGGTACTGTTCGACGAAGCCGGTGATCGATACATCGTCTCCAACATCAACGGTCAACCCGCGGCGGCGGACGATAACGGCTTCCTGTCGGTGGTCACGCCGTCGGGCGAGGCTACCAAGTGGATCGACGGAGCCAAGCCGGACGTCAAGCTCGACGCCCCCAAGGGCATGGCGATCTCGGGCGACATGTTATGGGTCGCCGACATCACCGTGGTTCGTCGGTTCGACCTCAAGACCGGCGCTCAGAAGGACGACGTCAAGATCAAGGGCGCGACGTTCCTCAATGACGTCGTCAGCGACGGCGCCGGTGGCGTGTACGTCTCCGACAGCGGGCTCGACGCCAGCTTCAAGCCCACCGGGACGGATGCGATCTACCAGATCGATACGGCCGGCAAGGTCACGCCGCGCGCAAAGGACAAGGCGCTCGGGGCGCCGAACGGACTGGTGAGAGCCGCCGACAAGCTGTGGGCGGTAACCTTCGGGACCGGCGAGGTCTACGAGGTCGATGCGAAGGGGGCAAAGCAGAACGTCTCCAAGCCGCCCAAGGGGCAGCTCGACGGGATCGTGGCGCTCGAAGGAGGCGACGTGCTGGTCTCGAGCTGGGAGGGGAAGGCGGTGTATCGCAACACACCTGGGGGCGAGTGGAAGGAAGTGATCAGCGGCGTGGAGTCGCCCGCGGATATCGGATGGGATTCCAAGCGCAAGCGCGTGCTGATCCCGCTGTTCGCGCAGAACAAGGTGATGATCCAGCCGCTGTGACGGCGCGGTGCGAGCTGCGCTCGCCTATTCGCCGGGCTGAGGGCGCGGTACGTCGACGACGAACACACAGCCCTTGCCCTCGAGGTTCTGCACATAGAGCTCGCCTCCGTGGGCCTCGATGGCTTGCTTTGCGATCGTGAGTCCGAGCCCGAAGCCGGGCTCGGAGGTCGTCAGCCGCACGAACGGTGCGAACGCGCGCTCGACCGCCGCCGGATCGATTCCGCCGCAGCTGTCCTCCACCTCCACGATCGCGTGCCGGTTATCGGATCGCGCGCGGACGTCGACGCGCTTGCCACTAGGCGTGTACTTGACCGCGTTGTGAAATAGATTCCCGAGGGCGGAGCGGATCAGCCGGCGATCGACCAGCAGGATCGCGTCATCGCGGATCGCCATCTGGAACTCCACGCCCTTGCTCTCGGCCTCGACTTCGGCGAGCGTGGCAGCCTCCTCGCAAAGCTCGCGCAGCTTGACCGCCTCATAGTTGAGCTGCAGCCCCGACGCGAGGGTCGCCATCCGCAGCGAGTGATCGACCACCTCGTGCATCGCCCGCAGCGCGCGGCTCAGCGCGGCGGTCACGCGCGAATCCTCGGGAAGTTGCCGCTTGAGCTTCAACAGCTCGAGCGCGGTCATCGCGGAGGTCAGCGGATTGCGTAGCTCGTGGGCGATGAACGCGACGTGCTCGTTGTGCGCGCGGCTGGTCTCGGCGTTACGCTGTTGCGCGTACTCCGCGACCGCATCGGCGATGCCGTTGATCACGCAGTCGAACACCCGTTCGAGCTCCTCGAGTGAGGGCGTGTAGTCGGCTGCCTGTGCGGTCTCGATCATGACGTTGCGCAGCGCACCGTACTCCCTCACGACCGCGTCCAGGCTGAACCCGAGCCGCAGCCGCTGGATCCCGTGCTTCTCCGCGGGTCCGCGCGTCGCCGCGGTCATCACCGCCGAAGATGACGCGGCAAAATCGCGCAGCGCGAGGATGATCCCGTCGATGACTTCGGGCATGTGATCGGTAAGCTCTGCGCGCGATACACGATCGGGAGCGATCGTGCGCTTGACCACCTCGTTCCATCGGCCCAACAGCTCGGATCTGTGCGCGGACAAGATCTCGTGGAGCATGAACAAGGGTTCCACCGAACCTCACGCACGGCGAGCGAAGAACGCATGAGTGCCGATCGCGCTCATGCGTGGCGGGCCGCCACAACACGAGCGGCGATCGAATGGACGAACACGATCTTGGCTGCGCAGGGTTCACGTTCGATCGCGATCCATCGGATCCAATGCTTTTACGAGCGCCGCACTCGACGCGACGGCTCGGAGGCGCTGCGGCCGTGATCCGAGCTGACTCGTCATGCGTGATCGCTGCTCGGGGATGCGACCGCTGGGTGATTCGGCAGGTCGAACCGTCAGTCCCACGAGCGCGCGGGTGAGCAGCGGCAGGCGTCTCGCGACTCGGAGCGCCCCGCCATCGTCCGGTGTTGTGCGAGCCGGCACTCGACGCGAGCGCATCGCGCGCCACGACGGCGATCTGCGACCGCGATCTGAAACGGCCGGCACTCGGATCTCGTCATCGTGACCGCGAACGCACCGATCACTAGGATCGAAGCGATGCGCCGTGGCTCGGATTCCTCGCCACCGTTCCATCACGCTGCACGAGCTCGACCTGGCGATCTGCGATCGAGCGTGCAGGCGCGCTACCGCCGGGATCCGCCGCATCCGACGGGAATCTCGCACGCGCAGGCTCGCGCCTCGCGCATGATCTGCGCCGCGACGTGGTCTCGCGCTGCGCGCGTATCACCGCCGAGCTACAGCGTTGCGTTGGGCTCGCGACCTCGTGTCCGACGGTTCATCGCATTCGCGGTGGGGCGCCGGGCACGACGCGGGGCCGAGCTCGATGACAGCGCGCGGATCGGCCGCGGCACAGGCCGAGCTTGCACGTTCGTAGAGTGAGCGAACGCCGCGCGGTGTCGCGTGAACAGCACGACAACTCCGGCGACGTTGCGACGACAGAGCGCGATCGCTCGCACTCGACATGGCACGGCCGATGCTCCGACTCGCAGGAGGAGGCTGTCATGAAGACGTTGAAAGGAAGCCTGTTTACGTGGTGCGCTGCGGCTGCCGCGTTTAGCGGGACCGCATACGCGCAATCACCGGATATGCCGCAGGACCCCGTACCGACGCCCACGGTTCCCGATCCGGCGGTGCCCGATCCGACGATCCCCGATACGACGCCGCCGCCGATCGTGGAGGAGGAGCCGATCGACAACAGCATGAATACGACGGTGGTGGTGCCGCAATACACCGAGCCGGTGACGACCACCCAGAGCTATTGGGATCGCGTCGGGATCGAAGTGGCGGCCGGCGGTGGTGTGGCGGGATTCACCGACGACGCACTGCGCGACACCACAACGGACGGTGGAAGCTGGACCGTGCGTGCTGCGATCGGAACGCGGTCGCCGATCGCGTTCGAGGGCTCGTACATCGGTTCGGCGCAGGCGATCGATGCGCTGGGACTGGACGATGATGCCGTGCTGCTCGGCAACGGTGTGCAGGGCGCGCTGCGCGTGAACTTGCTGATGGATGAGCCGGTCCAGCCGTTCCTGTTTGGCGGCCTGGCCTGGACGCACTTCCAGCTCACCAACAGTGACACCAACACGTCGGACATCCTCGATGAGGACGACGTGCTCGAAGTCCCGTTGGGGCTCGGCATCGCGGGCAAGTGGAACGGTCTGGTCCTGGACCTGCGCGGTGAATTCCGCGTTGCGAGCGAAGAGGATCTCGTGCCGGCGTTCTTGTCGAGCCCTGATGCAGACGTCGATAGCGCCGAAGACATGCATCGCTGGGGCGTCAACGCGACCGTCGGCTACGAGTTCTAGCCGAAGCAGCCCGCAAAAACTGCGCGAATTCGGTGATTGAACTGCAAGACTGTCGACTGTTACCGTCGACGTCTTGCGGTACACATCATTGATCACGTTCGCGATGCTCGTGGGATGCGGTGGCGGCGGGGACACCACGATCGACATCGTCCACGACGTCTGTAGTCCTCCGACGCTCAGCTCGCCGCTCGCCACCGCGGTCCAGGCAGCGGGCATCGACGCATCTACCGCGCTGTGGCGCGCACGCGGGGCGCCCGCGCTCGGCGTGTCGCCATCCAGCGAGCCTCCGCTTCAGATCGAGTTCATGAAGGCGGCGGGCCCGTTCTGGGGGCAATACGACGACGAATCCGGTGTGATCTTCATCAACGACGCGATCGCCGACGTCGACGTGTTGTCGATCGTGATCGCACACGAGCTCGGTCACGCGTTTGGCCTCGAGCACGTCAAGCGCGACGATCGCACGTCGCTGATGAACCCCGCGAATACGGTGACTCCGCCCACCGAGGCCGATCAACGTGAGCTCGAACGGCTGTGGGGACCCTGCCAGTAACGGCGTGAGCAGGCGGGACCCGCAGGCGGGACCCGGCCCGGGGGAGACAAACGGGCACGTCGGGCGATTTGCGCGGATCGCGATGCGACGATCTGTCCTGAATCATGGTCGGTTCGATGGCACGACCCTTGTACCGAGCGATTCAGTGTGGACGCCATGCACGGATCTTCGTCGGTCGCGCTGATGACCTCCTCGGGCACGCGCTCGAGGGCATCGTACATGCTCGTGGTTGCCGGGCATCCAACAAGCTGGCTCACGATGATCGCGGGGTTCGGCGCGGCGATCGCGCTGAGCAGCGTGATCTTCGCTGGGCTGGTCTTGCTCGCCGTGCTGACCGGGTCGGTGATCGCCGCCGGTTGCCCGAGCGTGCAACGTGCGGTGGAGACCAAACGCCGCAACGATGACCGCTGCAAGCGGCGCTGCAAGCGCGAGGATCGGGTCGAACGCGCGAACGTCGATCGCACCGAGCTCTGTCATCTGACCAACCTGGTATCCGATGTCGATCGGGCGTCTGCGTCCGATGTCGACCGGTTCGAGCTCGACAACTTGCTCGATCGGTATGCCGACCTCGCGATCGCGCACGCACGCTGCCGAGACACGCTGCGGTCGGTCGATCGAGCGGCGATCGCGCGTGAGCTCGAGCTCGAGATCTCCCGGGAGATCTGCAATGGAACGAGCAGCCAGCACCGCAAGCTGCTCGAACGCCAGCTCACGTGGTGGGATCGCTACAAGGTCCAGGCGGAGCAGCTTCGGGACGAGATGACCTCGATCGCCGAGCTGATCAAGCTGTTTGCGCTCCGCGCCGCGCAGCCGCAGGTGTGGGCCGATGGCTACGAGATCGAAACGCGACTGTCTCAGCTCGATGACGAAGAAGCCGCGACGCGCCAGCTCGATAACGTGTAGGCGCTCCGTGACGCGGCGATCGGGCGCTCTGGTGAGCGCGGTCGCGCAGGCGGCTCACCGCGATCCGGTGAGTGTGCGCGCGATGATGACGCGGCGCGCGATCCAGCGCGCTGAGGCCGCTGCTGATCGGTCGTCCGCACCGCGCGCTCGTGCTCCCGCGTAGGTGCGGGCGTTGCAGGCGTCACCGCTGTGCCGGCACTGTTCTCGCGTTCAACGAACACAGCTTATCGGATCGTCTTGATCTCGATCGGCGTCATCGTGATCGCGCTCGTGGTCGCGCCGATGCTGTACATCCGGACGCCGTACGCGTCGGACCGCGGCGCGGCGATCGAGCAGCCAGTCGAGTTCGACCATCGCCATCACGTTCGTGACGACGCGATCGATTGCCTGTACTGCCACAGCGGCGCCGAGAGCTCGGCACATGCCGGTATTCCGTCCGCGGAGCTGTGCATGGGCTGCCACGGCCAGGTGTGGCTCGATAGCCCGCAGCTCGAACCCGTGCGCCGGAGCTGGGAGACCGATCAACCGATCCGGTGGAAACGCGTTCACGATGTTCCGGACTTCGTCTACTTCCACCACGGCGTTCACGTGCAGGCCGGGATCGATTGCTCGGCTTGTCATGGGCGCGTCGATCAGATGGCACGCGTCATGCGCGTCGCTGATCTGACGATGGGCTGGTGTCTGAGCTGCCATCGCAATCCACCGGGGCCTGTGGATAACGGCCGTCGAATCACTTCCCTCACCACGTGTACCGCGTGTCACCGCTGATGCCCGGATCGACCATGACCCCCATTCCGCTGTCACGAGCTTCGCGACTCGAGATCACCCGCCGAGATGCGCTGCAATTGTTTGCGGCCGGGTTTGCGACGATCGGCGCCGGCTGCCTGCAACGCCCGGGCGACGAGATCCGCGCCGCCGCGCGTTACCCGGAGGCTACTCCGGGTGTACCTCGCTGGTTCGCGACGACGATGACCGTCGACGGGTTCGGCACGGGAGTGCTGGTCGAGACCCACGATGGCCGGCCGAACAAGATCGAAGGCAATCCGTCACATCCGGCGAGCCTCGGCGCGACGACCGCGCAGCACCAGGCCTCGATCGCCGATCTCTACGACCCTTACCGTCTGCGCTCGCCTTCGATCGGCATGCTCCCGGCCAGCTGGGAACGCGTCCAGGCAACGCTGGCGGCCGTACCTGCCGGCGAGCTATGCATCGTGCTTCCCGTCGAGAGCTCGCCGACCATCGCGGCGCTGCTCGATCGAGTGCGCGAACGCCATCGCGGCGTCCGCATCGTTCACCATGCGGTGATCGATCATCGCCGCGCCTATCGAGGCAGCGTCCTGGCATTCGGCGCCGCGCTCGAGCAGCAACTCGCGTTCGAGCGTGCAGACGTCGTCGTGGCGCTCGATGCGGACGTGCTCGCACAGATGCCAATGTCGGTTCGCTGGGCACGCGAGTTTGCGGCGCGCCATCGCGAGGTCGAGCCTGGTCAACGGCCAGCGCGCCTGGTGGTGGCGGAGCCGATGATGACACCGACCGGTAGCCTCGCCGACGACCGGGTGGCGATCGCGGGTTCCGACATCGCCGCCGTGGCGATCGGGCTGGCGAGCTCGTTGGCGGGTCGTGGGATCGCCGGTCTCGGGCTGCCGGCGACCACGCGCGACCGGGCGCTCGCACGGATCGCGAGCATCGGCGCGGCCGACTGGATCGAGCGTACGGCGGCAACGCTCGCCAACCTTCGCGGTCGCTCGGTGATCGTCGTCGGTGATCGCCAGCCGCCGGCGATTCATGGCCTGGCATATGCGATCACGCTCGCGCTCGGAAACGTCGGGACGACGACCACGTACACCGAGCCGGCGATGATCGCGCCACTCGACGAGGGGGATCTGTCGAGAGTGGTAGCGGCTGCGCGCGGGAACCAGCTCGGCGCCTTCATCGCGATCGACTGCAATCCGGTACACGGGTCACCGGACCTCGCCGATGCGCTGGCACACGTGCCGGTGACGGTGCACGCGACGGTTCATCCGGACGAGACCACGGCCGCGTGCTCGTTCAAGCTGCCGCTCAGTCACTATCTGGAGGCGTGGGGCGATGCACGCGCATGGGACGGCACCGGTTCGGCAGTCCAGCCGGTGATCCAGCCGCTGCACACCAGCCGGTCGACGGTGCAGCTGCTCGCGATGCTGGCGGGGGTCGACACCTCCGATCGCGAGCTCGTTCGCGCCCAGTGGCGGTCCCGACTCGCGAGCGACGCGAGCTGGCGCGAAGCGCTGTCCGAAGGCGTGATCGGTGGGACCGCCGCACCCGCGCGAACGGTCGAGCGAGCGCCCGACGCCGGGCTGTTCTCCGAGCTCGCGGCGGCGCTGTCGCGCGATCCGGGCGCACTCGAGATCGACATCGCATGCTCGCCCTCGATCGGCGATGGACGGTTCGCGGCAAATCCGTGGCTGCAAGAGCTGCCGCATCCGGTGACCAAGCAGACCTGGGGCAACGCGGCCATGATGTCCGCCGGCACCGCGCGATCACTGGGCGTATCCAGCGGTGATGTCGTGCGCATCAAAGCGTCGAACCGCGAGCTCGATGCCCCGGTGATCATCGCGCCTGGGCACGCCGCTGCGTGCATCAGCCTCGAGCTCGGGTATGGCCGGACGCTGGCCGGTGTCCCGATCGCTGATCGGCTCGGCGTGAATCCGCTGGCGCTGATCCGTACGCCCGGGCGGTTGATGATGCAGGGCGAGGCGAGGCGAACCGGCGCGCGCGTCGAGCTGTCATGCACCCAGCAACACACCTCCGATCACGACCGTGAGGTCGCGCCCCAGCTCGAGCTGCGGGCGTACCGCGCCAACCCCGAGGCGACCGCGCACTTGCGCGGTCCGCTGCCGACGCTGCTCGAGCCCCGCCGGGCGACCGGACCGCAGTGGGCGATGACGATCGACACGACGATCTGCACCGGATGCAGCTCGTGCGTGATCGCGTGCCAGGCCGAGAACAACACTCCCACCGTCGGGCCCGAGGGGGTTCGGCGCAACCGCGAGATGCACTGGCTGCGGATCGACAGCTACGTCGCGGGCGATGCCGACGATCCGCGCATCGTTCACCAACCGATGGCGTGTCAGCACTGCGAGCACGCACCCTGCGAGTACGTATGTCCGACGTTCGCCACCGTGCACAGCCCCGATGGCCTCAACGAGATGGTCTACAACCGCTGCGTAGGCACGCGGTTCTGCTCGAACAACTGTCCCTACAAGGTGCGACGGTTCAACTGGTTCGGCTACGACACGCCGGCGACGCTGCGTTCGCTCCAGCACAACCCTGACGTCACGGTGCGCGGCCGAGGTGTGATGGAGAAGTGCACGTACTGCGTGCAACGGATCCGCGGCGCGGAGATCCAGGCGCGCATGGAGAAGCGGCCGATCCGTGCCGGCGAGGTCGTCACGGCGTGCCAGCAGGCATGTCCGACCGGCGCGATCCAGTTCGGGTCCCTCGAGGATCCCGACGCCGAGGTCACGCGGTGGCGGCGATCGCCGCGGAGCTATGCCGTGCTGCATGAGCTCGGCACGAGGCCGCGCACCATGTACCTCGCGAAGATCCGGATCGGGGAGGGTGACGCGTGAACGATCCCCTGCTCGTCGGCCCGCCCTCGGAAGCCGAGCTCCACCGCCGCCTGCTCGGCGCGCCTGCGCGTCGCGGCAACCGAGCGTGGCGGATCGCGTTCGCGATCGCCGGTGCGCTCACGCTGTTGCTGGCGATCTGCATCACCTACACGGTCTCGACCGGGATCGGCGTATGGGGCAACAACATCCCGAACGGCTGGGCGCTGGGAATCGTCCACTTCGTGTGGTGGATCGGGATCGGCCACGCCGGCACGTTCATCTCGGCGATCCTGTATCTGCTCGAGCAGCGCTGGCGCACGTCGATCAACCGGTTTGCCGAGGCGATGACGCTGTTCGCGGTGATGCAGGCGGCGCTATTCCCGCTGCTCCATCTGGGCCGGCCGTGGTTCTTCTACTGGCTACTGCCATATCCGTCGGTGATGGAGGTATGGCCGCAGGTGCGAAGCGCGCTGCCGTGGGACGCGGCCGCGATCACCACGTACTTCACGGTCTCGCTGCTGTTCTGGTACATGGGCCTGATCCCCGATCTCGCGTCGCTGCGCGATCACGCGCCGACCCGCAGACGGCGGCTGATCTACGGCCTGTTCGCGCTCGGCTGGCGTGGCGATGCGACGGCGTGGCGGCACTATCGCCTCGCATACCTGCTGCTGGCGGGGCTGGCGACGCCGCTCGTGGTCTCGGTCCACAGCATCGTGTCGTCGGACTTCGCGATCGGCCTCACCCCGGGCTGGCACTCGACGATCTTTCCGCCGTTCTTCGTCGCCGGCGCGATCTTCAGCGGGTTCGCGATGGTGCTCACGCTGATCATTCCAACCCGTGCGGTGTTCCGCATGCAGGACGTGATCACCGCGCGACACCTGGACAACTGCGCAAAGCTGATCCTGGTCACCGGGCTGATCGTCAGCTACGGCTACATCTGCGAGTTCTTCGGAGCCTGGTACTCGAACGACGCCGCCGAGCACTACCAGTACTTCGTCGGCCGGCCATTCGGACCGAACAACGCCGTGTTCTGGACCATGATCGCGTGCAACGTGCTGGTGCCGCAGCTGCTGTGGTGGCGGCGCGTCCGGCGCAGTGTCGCGGTGCTGTTCATCCTGTCGCTGTTGATCAACGTCGGCATGTGGTGCGAGCGGTTCGTGATCATCGTGCAGAGCTTGCAGCGCGAGTTCCTGCCGGCGGCGTGGGGCGACTATTCGCCGACCTGGGTCGACGTCGGGATCTTCGTCGGAACGCTGGGGTTCTTCTCGCTGCTGTTCCTGACGTTCCTTCGGCTGGTGCCGTTCATCGCGGTGTCCGAGATGAAGGAGCTCCGCGCCGAGCTGGTTCATGAGGCCGCGCATGAGGGAGGTCAACGGCCATGATCCGGGTCTACGCCGAATACGCCACTGCGTCGGAGCTGCTCGCGGCGATCGAGCGGCTCGTGCCGGACCGGCTGGGACGCATCGAGGCCTATACGCCGTATCCCGTGCCCGGGATCGATCGGGCGCTGGGCGCACGGCCGTCGCGGTTGTCGATCTCGGTGTTCGCCGGCGGGATGGGTGCGGCGGCCACGGCGTATGGCCTGCAGTGGTTGCTCGACGGCTACTTGTATCCGCTCGACGTTGGAGGCCGGCCGCCGCATTTTCCGCTCGCGTTCGTGCCGATCACGTTCGAGATGGGCGTGCTGTTCGCGTCGTTGACGGCGGTTGCGGCCGTGCTGATCGGCGGGCGGCTCGCCAGGTTGTGGCACCACTCGAACGAGGTCGAGGGCATCGAGTCGAGCACCGCGAGCGGGTTCTGGCTCGAGCTCGAGCACCTCGATCCGGCGAATGACCTCGCGATGATCGAAGCACGCGTGCGCGCGACGAACCCACGCGCGATGCGCCGCACGGAGGTGATCGGATGAACCGCCGTGCCTGCCACGTCGCGATCGCGATCGCGGTCACATCCGCTGGCGCCGCCGCGGGCTGTAGCTGGGACCTCGAGCGCATGAACGAGCAACCGCGCTGCGAGTCGCAGGAAGCGACACCGTGGTTCACCGACGGCAACTGTGATCGACGAGCGCCGGCGGGTACGGTCAGCTGGGGCTCTGCGATCGGAACGGACACCGAACCGGCACCGACCCGAACCCTGATCGAACGCGGGCGCGATCGATTCGAGCGGTTCTGCGCGCCGTGTCATGGTTCGCTGGGCGACGCGCGCTCCGTCGTGGCCCGCGACATGATCCTGCGTCCCCCGGCATCGCTGCACGAGCCGCGGCTGCGCGAGGTCACCGATCGACAGTTGTTCGACGTGATCACCGAGGGCTACGGGATGATGCCGCCGTATCGAGCGATGGTCGCACCGGCCGATCGCTGGGCGATCGTGCACTACGTCCGGGTTCTGCAGCGCAGCCAGGCGACGTCGATCAGCGAGCTCACACCCGAGCTCGCGCGGGAGGGCGAACGATGGCTGAGATGATCCTTCGCGACTACCCGGTGATCCGAGCCCGCTCGGTGCTGATCGGCGGCGCGGTCGCAGCCGTGGTCGGGCTCGGCGTCACCGCGCTTGGGGTCGCGCTCGAACCGTCGCGTGCGCTGCTCGGCTATCTCGCGGCGTACGTCACGGTCGCCTCGACGGCGATCGGCGGGTTGATCCTGCTGATGATCGGCTACGGCGCCAATGCGCGCTGGCCGGCGGCGCTCCGCCGCGTGCACGAGTCGATGACCGTGGTGTTTCCGGTGCTCATCGCGCTGTTCGTGCCGATCGCGGCGGGCGTCGCGTACATCTACGTGTGGGCTGATCCCGCCGCCGCGCCGACGCCGGAGCTGCGCGAAGCGGTCGAGGTGAAGGCGAGGTGGCTATCGTCCGACGGGTTCGCGCTGCGTGCGGCGCTGTACCTGCTCGTCGTGCTGGTCGCTGCCGAGTGGTTACGCAGGCTGTCGCGGCGCCAAGATCGCGAGGATCCCACCACGAGCGAGGCGCTTCGCGAGCGCGCGCGTCTGGTCTCGCTGGGGCTCCTGCCCGCCGTCGGCCTCGCGGTCACGTTCGCGGCGTTCGACTGGGTGATGTCGCTGGATCCATCGTGGTTCTCGTCGATGTTCGGGATCTACGTGTTTGCTGGCGGGTTCTCGTCGGGGATCGGGGTGCTCGTCGTGCTGGCCTGGCGGGCACGCGCGACCGACCTCACCGCCGGCGCGATCACGCCCCAGCACTTCTATGCGCTGGGCAGGCTGCTGCTCTCGTTTGTGGTGTTCTGGGCATACGCGGCGTACTTCCAGGGTTTCCTGATCCGGATCGCCGATCGGCCGTCCGAGGTGACGTTCTACATCGCGCGCTTGCGTGGCGGCTGGGACATCGCGCTGTGGTGCTCGATCATCACGCAGTTCGCGCTGCCGTTCCTGTTGCTGCTGCCGCGCGGGCTCAAGCAACGACCGCGCTATCTCGTCGCGGTTTCCGCAGTGGTGGTGATCGGTCACGTGATCGACGTCTACTGGCTGGTGCTTCCGGCAGCGCTGCCGGCGTTCACGCCCTCGTGGATGGATCTCGCACCGCTGGTGGGTATCACCGGTGCGTGTGTCGTGGTCGCGGCGTGGCGACAGCGCGGGCTGCCTTCCGTGACCGCGCGCGACCCGTATCTCGGCGATGCGATTCGCTACGAGAGTCCCCTATGATCGACATCCATCAAGAGCCCGACCGGGTCCCGCGCCGTCCCTTGATGGTGTCGTTCGTCGCGGTGCTCGTGGCGATCGCAGCGTGTGTGGGTGTCACCGTGTTGCTGATCGGCCGACAGCTGGGACGGCTGAGCTACGACGGCAGCATGCCGGCAGCACAGATCGACACCGAGCTCTACACCCGCGAGGCCGAAGGCGAGCAAGCACGGCGTGCGGCCCACCGACAGCTGAGCCGCTGGGGCTGGATCGATCGCCGCGCCGGAACCATCCACGTACCGCTGGACGTCGCGATCGAGCTCTATCTTGCAGCGCCGAGGAGCACGCCGTGACCGCCCGGATCTGCACGGCCGTGGTGGTCGTACTCGGTTGCATCGCGCGGCCAGCGGTCGGCCAGGTCGCACCGCGTGCGCTCACCGAGGTGAGGGTCGACGAGCGGGTCGGCGCCCAGCTTCCGCTCGCGACGACGTTCGAGGCGGTCGGCGCTGGGACGGTGAAGCTCGGCCAGCTGATCGATGGCACCAAGCCCGTGGTGCTGGTCTTGGCCTACGCCCGGTGCACGATGCTGTGCAGCCTGGTGTTGCGAGGGATCGCGACTGCGGTTCGCGCGATGGACTTGATTCCGGCGCAAGACTACCGGCTGATCGTGATCGGGCTCGATCCGCGAGAGACCATCGACGAAGCGTCGCGCAAGCAGGCGGTGCTGCTCGAGCAGATCGGCCGTCCGGGCGAGCGCTCGCGATGGGCGTACCTGATCGGTGATCGCACCAGCATCGACGCGGTCGCGGGCGCGCTCGGGTTTCACTACGCGTGGGATCCTCGCACCGAGCAGTACGCGCACGCCGCGGTGATCTTCGTGGCGACCCCCGACGGTCGGGTCTCACGCTACCTCCATGGCGTCCAGTTCGATCCCGACGAGCTCGCCGCGGCCGTGCGCGATGCCCGCGACGGCAAGATGGTCACCGCCGTGGCCGCGGATCTGCTCCGGTGCTTTCGCTTCGATCCCGCGCTGCGCCGAGCCGGCGAGCGCGTCGAGCTCGTGCTGCGGATCGGCGGGGCCGCGGTGTTGGGAATGCTGGCCGCGCTCATCGTCACGCTCGTGCGGTGGGAGCGCCGTGTCGCTCGGCGGAGGCAACCATGAACGAGCTGTTTCGAACCCTGCTCGGACTGCCCGAACAGGCCTCGTCGGTGGCGCTCGGGATCGACGTCCTGCACTACGTCGTGATCGGGACCTCGCTGCTCGGTGCGACCGGCGTCGCGGTCGCGGTCGCGGTGCTGTTGTATCGGTTCCGCCGCAGGCCGAGCGGCCATCCTCAGACCCATCGGGCGCGCGTCCCGGTGTGGGTCGAGGCGACGGCGATCGGTGGTCTGCTCGCGATGTTCCTGGTGTTCTGGGTGGTCGGGTTCCGTCAGTTCGTCGAGCTGCGAACCCCGCCGCCGAATGCGATGCCGATCTACGTCGTCGCCAAGCAATGGATGTGGACGTTTGCGTATCCAGATGGTTCCGCGACCACGCGCGATCTGTACGTCCCGGTCGGCCGGCCGGTGAAGCTCGTGATGACCTCGCGAGACGTCATCCACAGCTTCTACGTCCCGGAGTTTCGGATCAAACAGGATGTCGTGCCGGGCCACACCTCCATCACGTGGTTCGAGGCAACCAAGCCCGGCGCGCGCGACGTGCTGTGTGCCGAGTACTGCGGTACCGAGCACTCGCGGATGCGTGGCCGCGTGATCGCGCTGTCCGATGCGGACTGGGCGCGGTGGGCCGACTCCCATCGCGCACCGGCCGAAGATCTGGCGAGCGCCGGGGCGCGCATCGCCGCCGAGCATGGCTGTCTGCGCTGCCATACCGTCGATGGCACGCCGCATCTCGGTCCCTCCTGGGCACGGCTCTACGGCTCGACGATCGTCCTGCAGAGCGGTGAACGGATCCGCGTGGACGAGGCGTACCTCACCGAATCGATGATGGATCCGCTCGCGCGCGTGCATGCCGGATTTGCCCCGATCATGCCGACCTATCGCGGGCTGCTCGCCGGTGGCGACATCGCGGCGCTCGTCGAGTACATCCGATCGCTTGCCGATCGACCCATCCAGTGGTCGCCGTTGCCGGTTGGCACGGCGGCGACACCCACCAGCTCGCCACCGAGGACGCCATGACCGAATCGTTCTGGCGCGATGGCCGCGGAGTGCGCGGCTGGTTGCTCACCACCGATCACAAGCGGATCGGCATCATGTTCTTCATTGGTACGACGCTGGCGCTCGTGATCGGCGGCGTGTTCGCGCTCGTGCTCCGGCTCGAGCTCCTCACGCCCGACAAGACGATCGTCGACGTCCACACCTACAACCAGTTGTTCACCCATCACGGGGTGGTGATGGTCTGGATGTTCCTGATCCCGTCGATTCCGGGTGTGTTCGGGAACTTCTTTATTCCGATCATGATCGGTGCCAAGGACGTCGCGTTCCCCCGGCTCAACCTGATGAGCTTCTGGGTCTACGTCGCCGGATCGGTGATCACGCTGACCGCGCTGATCGTCGGAGGCGTGGATACCGGATGGACGTTCTACGCGCCGTACAGCACGTCGACGCCGGGTGCGGTGGGGTGGGTGGTGACCGGCGTGTTCGTGCTCGGGATCTCGACGATCATGAGCGGGATCAACTTCATCGTCACGGTGCATACGCTGCGCGCCAAGGGCGTCGGCTGGATGCGGTTGCCGCTGTTCGTGTGGGCGATCTATGCGACGAGCATCATCCAGGTGCTCGCGACGCCCGTCCTGGGATTGTCGCTCGCGCTCGTCGGCATCGATCACGTGTGGGGGCTCGGGCTGTTCGATCCGGAGGCCGGAGGTGATCCGGTGCTGTTCCAGCACCTGTTCTGGTTCTATTCGCACCCGGCCGTCTACATCATGATCCTGCCGGCAATGGGCGTGATCACCGAGGTGGTGTGCACGTTCACGCGTAATCCGCCGGTGTCGTATCGGCTGATCTTCATCGCCTCGCTCGGGATCGCGTTCATCGGGTTCTTGACCTGGGGCCATCACATGTTCGTCACCGGCATGTCGACCTTCGACGCCGGCATGTTCGGCGTGCTGTCGATGCTGGTCGCGATCTTCTCGGCGATCAAGGTGTTCACGTGGACCGCGACGCTGTATGGCGGGCGGATCACGCTCGCAACGCCGATCTTGTACTTCTTCGGGTTCTCGTTCCTGTTCGTGTTCGGAGGCATGTCCGGCGTGGCGGTGGCGACGTCGTCGCTCGACGTTCACTGGCACGACACCTACTTCGTGGTCGCGCACTTTCACTTCATCATGGTCGGCAGCGCGCTGACCGGATACCTGGCCGCGATCCACTACTGGTTTCCGAAGATCACCGGCCGCACGTACTCCGAGCGCTGGGGGCTGGTGTCGGCGGTCATGGTGACCCTCGGGTTCTTCTTCACGTTCATGCCTCAGTTTCTGCTCGGTAACGCCGGCATGCCGCGCCGCTACTATAGCTATCCCGAGCGCTATCAATGGCTCAACGTGCTGTCGACGGCCGGAGCCAGCGTGCTCGCGCTCGGGTTGATGCTGACGGTGGGCTATCTCGCGGCTGCGTTGTTTCGCGGCCGCAGGGCCGGAAAAAATCCTTGGGGCTCCGCCGCGCCCGAATGGCAGATCCCGTCGCCACCTCCGACGCACAACTTCATCGTGCCCCCGGATCCCAGCCACGGTCCGTACGACTACGACCGACGGGAGAACCACGATGACTGAGGAGGAGCCCATCTATGCCGAGCCGCAATCGCGCGAGCACGCGTTGCACCTTGGAATGTGGGTGTTCCTCGGCAGCGAGACCTTGCTGTTCGCGGGCCTGTTCGGGCTGTATTCGGCGTATCGCGCGTGGTTTCCGCGGGCGTTCGCCGAGGGGGTCGCGCACAACCACGCTGCGATCGGGACCGCCAATACGCTGGTGTTGATCGTCTCGAGCTTCTTCGTTGCGTGGTCGATCCACGCGCTGCGGCGAGATCGCCGGCGGACGTGTTTACTCGCACTCACTGCAGCGGTGCTGCTCGGCTTGACGTTCCTGGGGCTCAAGACGCTCGAATACAGCGAGCACCTCGCCGAGGGCATCGCACCAGGCGCGTACTACTCGTCGTCGGAGGTCACCGCGCCCGGCTCCCAGATGTTCTTCACGCTGTATTACGTGATGACCGGCTTGCACGCGATCCACGTGATCGCAGGGTTGACGTTGCTCGTGTGGTTGATCAGCCGGGTCGCGCGTCGCCGCACCACCGCCGTGCGACATGTCGAGCTCGAGCTGAGCGGTTTGTACTGGCACCTCGTCGACGTGGTGTGGATCTTTTTGTGGCCGCTGCTCTATCTCACCCGGTGACCCATGTCTGATCTCGAACACGAAAAGATCGTGAGCACTGGACGTACCCTGGTCGGTGCGGTGGTCCTGCTCGTGGTGCTGACGGTCGCCAGCTGGGGAGTGGCTCACCTCGACCTGGGCGCTGCGAGCACGCCCGTCGCACTCGGAATCGCCGTGATCAAGGCGTCGATCGTGGGCCTGGCGTTCATGGAGATCCGCGCGGCGTCGAGACCCGCCCGGGTCGTTGCAGCGATCACGGTGGCGTTCATCGCGCTGCTATGCACGGGGACCGTCACCGACGTGTTGTTGAGATGACCGGCCCCGGACCGATGCGCTCGGCGCGGTTCGTCGGTTGTTGCTATCCCCTCCGTTCCATTCTCGCGCTCGGCGCAAGCATCGCCGCTGCCGCGGCGCGCTCCTTGGTCTGGCTCGGCTTGCCATGATTCGCCGACCGCCGCGTCGACTTCCGCGACGGTCGTGCGTTCGATTCCTCGATCGCCGCCGTCGCGCGCGTGGTCTTTGCCAGCCGCGTCCGGTGAGCGAAGTGATCCACGTCGAGCTCGCCGATGAACGCAGGCTCGGGGGCCGGCTCGCGGCGTCGCGCGTGTAGATGATGCTTCTGCCGCATCCGATCGATCGCGACGCCGATCGAGTCGAGTGCGCGAACGAACGCCACCGCAAGTGACGCGTCCTGCTTGCTCGTCTGGATCGACGGCCGGCGCTTGACGTCGATCTTGATCCGGCAGACCGCATCGATGCCGCCGCGCGGGCCATTGACGTCCTCGAACCGCACGGTCACCTGCTCGATCATGCTCCACGCATGACCGATGCGGTGAGCGAGTTGACGCTCGATGCGGTGCCGAAACCCTTCACCGAGATCGATCTTCGATCGGATCGCGATCCGCAGATCCTCGGCGGTCCGCCGTGTGGCGGACGCTGGGTCGGCAGTTGAGGTCGAGAAGGAATCACGAACCGTCTGGACAGCGTTCCCCATGGTCCGGACCGTACCACTGCATCCGAGGAGCGCACTCGACATCGATGGTCGGGCGCGGGAGCACACGTCATCTCGCACCGCGGCATGGCCGATGCAGCACCTGACAAGCATGGATCCCGACGATTGGGACGTTGTTGATGAAGCGAGCCGCGAGTCGTTCCCTGCGAGCGATCCACCGGGATGGGGTTCGCATCACGCGGTGACGTCGTTCGAAACTGTTGAGGTTTTAGCGCCCGCGATCGAGCCCGCGATCGAGCCCGTGAAGCGAGCCTCCCGTTCGCGGGTGTGGCGGTTTGCCGCGGCGCTCGCGGCGGGGGTTGTCCTCGGCTGGATCGGCGCCACCCGGCACCATCGAGCGCGTTGATCGCAGGCGTTCACCGCATCGCCTGCGGCTCGCTGCCCGCGTTTTGTAACTGCTCCGCCATCTCCGCGTGCATCGCGACTCGCAACCGGGTCTCCGCGAGCAGTTTCTTCACGGCCGCATGTTTCGCGCTGGTCGCAAGCTGCTCGTCGATCTGGTCGAGCACCTCGTTGTGTTGTTTGACCATCGCCGCCAGGAACGCGGAGCTGAACCGCGGCCCCTCCAGGGGCACCAGCGCTGCGAGGTCGCGTGCATTCTGCAACCGCAGGTTTTCGACCGCCGTGGTTTCCAGCGGGGTGATCTTGGCGGTCTTCGCCACCTTCATCGTGCTCGCCAGCAGCTTGCCGTGGTCCTTGTGCATCGTCATCGCGAACTGCAACACCTTCGGGCTGAGCGATTCACGCTCGGCTTGTGAGGCGACGCGGATCTCTCCCTCGTGGATCGCGATCAACGTACCCAGGATCTCGGCGTCGCTCATCGGCTGGGAGTTGTCGACGAGCCCGGCGGGCGCGCGCTTGGGGGAGCCAGCGATCGTGGCCGCGCCGGCATCCGCCGCAGTCTTCGCTTTCGCCGCGGTGTTGAACTGGAGCGCCATCACATAGCGCGGTCTGGCACCGGCGGAGGCCTCGGCGATGGTCTTGGCGAACGCGGCGCGTGCGGCGGTCGGAGACAGATTCCTGGTGATGATGTCGTGCGCGAGATTCAACGCGAGGAAGTTGTGATCTTCGGTATCGCCGCGTACCGAAAGCTCGCCCGCGGTGCGATCGAACGAGATGCTCCCGTCGAACGCCGCCAGCGCGCCCGCCTTCGCAGCGGGTACGCGATAGGCGACCGTGTGCGTGATGACATCGACGTGGGGCTTGGGAAAGTTGTGCGGTAGCTCGACCTTCGATACGACGATTCGCTTGAACCCGCCATGATCGCGCCAGACCAGCTCCGCGGCCGTCGCTTCGTTGGGAGCGCCATACTTGTCCAGCATCTGGCGGGCAGCGAGCAGCGAGCGCGGCGGCCAGCTGGCGATCGTTCGCTCGACGACCGATCGGTCGACGCTGGAGGCCGACGACGCCGGCTCATCGGCCAACGCACGCGCACCGCCGAGTGCGGTCAGCGCGATCAGGGCGATACTCAACGACAAACGACGAAGCGATGACGTCAGCATCGTGGGCCCCATTCCTTGTTGTGGAGACCACCCAATGCATGTTCGAGGCCGCCGCACGCCCCACGTGCGGCGTGCAGATCGAACGCTACTTCAGCGGGTCGCCGCGCGACGGCTCGTCCGACTCGATCGGCGTAAGCCCCGAGATCGCAGGTCCCTCGACGACCCGTCCGTAGGGATCGAAGCGCGAGCCGTGGCACGGGCAGTCCCAGGTGTGCTCGGCACGATTCCAGTGCACCACGCCGCCCATGTGCGGGCACGCCGCGGAGCACTCATGCCGTACGCCACTCGGATCCATGTACGTGGCGATCAACCGTAGACCTCGGCGAACCACCGCGCCCTGTCCTAGTGGGATCGCTTCGGGAGCCCCGACGTCGCCACGCTGAAACCATTCGGCGTATTGCGCGGCGACGTTGAGGTTGTAGCTCATGAAGTCGGTGACCGCGCGCAGGCTCCGGCGCGATGGCGAGTAGAGCTCCGACCACGGATTTTGCCGGCCCTGGATCAGATCGGTCAGCAGGATTCCGGCGATCGTTCCATGCGTCATGCCATGACCCGAGTCGCCGGTCGCGATGTAGACGTTGTCGGCGTCCAGCGGATTGCGGCCGATGAAACCCAGGCCGTCGACCGGCTCGAGGATTTGCCCCGACCACAGCTGCTGGACCTCGCCCATCATCGGGAACCGCTGTTGCGCCCATTCCACCAGCCGTGCCCACTTGCGCTCGGGTTGCAGATCCTGACCGGTTCGGTGATCTTCACCACCGACGATCAACGTATCGAGCTCCAGGCCCTGCTCGATCCGGACGTAGTGGTACGGATCGAGGGTGTCGGAGTACAGCGCGAGTGGAATCGAACCGCGCGGGATGCGTGCGGTGATCACGTAGGTCCGGTGCGGCGCCTGCTTGGTGTGGACGACCGCGAGGTCGTTGACGGGAACGTTGGTCGCGACGATCACGACCGCCGACGTGATCGTCGGCCCGTGCCCGGTCTGGATCCGAGCGAGGTCGCCGCCGCGAACGATGTCCGCGTGGGTCTGGGAGTACACCCGCCCGCCGCGCATCGTGATCGCCCGCACGAGCCCGTTGGTGTACGCGAGCGGATGAAACTGCGCCTGCTGCGCGAACTTCAGACACGGGCCGGTGTCGAAGCCGAGCGGCGCCCGTGGCACCCATTCGACCGCCAGGCCAGCGCGGCGAGCGGCCGCGGCCTCGCGTTCGAGGTCGCGGTTGATCTGATCGGCGGGCACCTCCGGCGGCGTGTACAGGTACTCGTCGAGCCGCGTGAATCCGCAGTCGATGGCCTCGAGCCCGCAGATCGATTCGATCTGGTCGATCGCGAACGCGTGGCTCTGGACCGCGGCACGTGCCCCGGTGCGGCCGTGCAGTTGCTCCAGCCGATGCAGCCCATCGTCGAGCACCGCCGAGAGGTGCGCGGTCGTACGCGCGGTCTGCCCGCCGCCCGGCGGCTTGTCATCGATCACGATCACCGAGCGGCCCTCGCGCGACAGCAGATAGGCGGTTGTCAGGCCGGCGATGCCCGCGCCCACGATGCAAACCTCGACGGAGACATCATGGTCGAGCCTCTCGAGCTGCGGGAGGTCTGTACCGGCCATCCACAGTGATGTCGTGTCGCCGTCTCGGGTGGGTAGCGCCGGCGACAGCTCTTGCCGCGAGCGTTTGTGCGACCGTTCGGCCATGACGAGCTCCTTGCATTACCGTGGCTGCGACACGGGTGGAAACATCCGCCCGGTCGTTGCGTGTTGACTGCCCGCGGTCGGCTCGAGTTGCTCTTGCTCCGGCGTCAGCTCGACTCCGACGTGATGATTGGCGACCAGCTTCCATCCGAGCGTCCCACCGACCGCGACGAGTACCAGCCCGAGCAGTGCGAGAATGACCGACGCTCCGACGGCCGGCGCCAGCGAACCCCACTTCGGCCACTGCAGAACGACATTGATCAAGAAGATCACCGTCGCGCCGAGCTGAAGCAGCATGTGCTTGAGTCCGGTGATCTTGGCGGGGCTGCCTGTCGGGACGCCGACCGCCCAGTCGATGAAGCCGGGAATAGCCGCCGCCACGGCTGTGATCACACCACCGATGTTGGCGACCACGCCGATCCGAAACCACAGCGCGTTGCCGTTGAGCCAGTACACCGTGAACCCGAACAACGCCGCGGTGTAGAACGCGATCGGGAACGCGACGAGCGCTGGATGAATGGGGTGGCCCGCGATCCTCGCCTTGGTGTACATGACGTCCTCCTGCACGCGAGCCGAGCGGCTCCGCTCACTCACACCGTGCATTCTCCGTTCCGGCCGATGTCTGCGAAACCACCGCCTCGAGGCGAAACCAGTCGCGCTCATGTGCGCCTCGAGACGGCGGCATCGATTCACGGGGAAAGATCGCAGGGCAGGACGAGCTATTCGATCGCGTCCTTCACGCGCGACTCGATCGCATCGAACTCGTCATTGACGCTGTCCGAGAATTCATCCCATTCACCCGATGTCCGCGTGTCGATCGTGTCGATCTTGGCTGCCAGCGCGTCACGGCGCGCGCGCAGCTGGTTCGCGGCGTCCCTCGACTCTGCATCCGTTCGCATCGCGAGCTCGTTGAGCTTGATGTCCAGCTTGCTCAGCCGGTCCTTCGCGGTGACCTTGAACTGCTGGCGCGCCTGGGCGAGATCCGCACTGGCCTTGCCGAGCTCCCGGTTCTCCGTGGCGACATCGCCCTGTTGATTGGCGAGCTCGCCGCGCTTGTCCGCCACATCGGCGGCCTCATCATGGACGTCTTCGCGCTGCTCGTTCACGTTCTCTTGCGCCTTTTGCGCTGAGCGCGCCGCTTCCTCCATCTTGTCTTCCGAGTCGGTCTTCTGCCTGCACGCGCCGCACAGCGCGCCAGCTGCGATCAACGACAACCAAAGCTTCGTACGCATAAACAACCTCCTATTGCCGGTAGGAATTGCAACGCAGGTGCCGGATCTCGATCGATGCACCGTGCGTGATCGCCAGGGCGCGATCGCACACATGGGACGCGAGTGCCGGGTGGTCCAGCGCGATCCCGGCGGACCTGCTGGATTTGCGTTTGGTGCCGGTTATGCAGGCAGGCGGCAAACCTCAAAGCAATCGCAAGGAGAGCGTCATGGCGACTCAAGGACAGAAGGACGAGACCACCAAGACCGAGCAACGCACGGCGGCGCAGACCGACGATCGGTCGAAATCGAGCACGAGCCTCGGTCGTCCGCAGCAGAGTGGGATCGGCCGCAGCGCCAATCGCTATGGCACCAGCATGTCGAATCCGTTCTCGACGAGCTTCAGCCCGTTCGCGATGATGCGCCGCATGTTCGATGACATGGAGCGGCTGATGGATGTGTTCGGGAGCTCGTTCGACCGAGATCTCGAGCCGTCGCTGATGAATCAGCGTGGGATGAGCGGGTTCGCGTTCGCTCCGCGCGTCGACGTCGCGCGCAAGGACGGCCAGTTCGTGATCACCGCCGAGCTCCCCGGGGTCTCGATGGAGGACGTGCACGTCTCGATCGATGACAATGCCGTGGTGATCGAGGGCGAGCGCAAGTTCGAGAACGAGTACACCCGTGATGACGTGTGGCGGAGCGAGCGGATGCGCGGTCAGTTCCAGCGCGTGATACCGCTCCCCGAATCCGTCGAGGTCGAGTCGGCGGAGGCGCGCCTCGATAACGGCATTCTGTCGATCAAGCTGCGCGAGCGTGACCAGGGTCGCCGCGGCAGGCAGCTCGAGATCAAGCAGGGGCCTGGCGAGCAGAAGACCAAGACGACTCACTGAATCTGGGCGGCGATCATGACAGCCGATGGCCGTCCGTGTTCGCCCTGTTAGCCACCGTCGCGTGACGCGGCTGCAGCCCCGCGGTGTGCGGAGACGCGCGGTGAGCGGCGCTGAGACGGGGTGCATCCTTTTGATCCCTCAGTCGGCAGGCACTTGGGCAATCGCCGTGCTCGCAGCGCTTGCACGGATGATGCATTCCGTAACGAACCATGCGTTAGCGGTGCCGAAGGTAGCTTGCGACGACAAGCTCGCGAGGAGAGCTCAGATGAGCGATAAAGCCGTCTTACAGATTGGCACCCCAACGTTTAGTGGGTCATTAGATCCGCGTCGGCCTCGCGGCTTGTTCTCGATCAACTGCGATGCCAAGCACCCAGTCGAACCCACCCAACACCTGATCGTGCAGTTCTACGAAGACGAAGACATTCTCTACGACAACGTCGCGCGGTTTCTCGCCCAGGGACTACAAGAGGGCGAGCCCGCGATCGTGATCGCCACGCGCGTACATTCGGAGGCGTTGATCCACCGGTTGAATGAGCTTGGCATCGACGTCGATCGTGCACGCTCGAGCTGTCAGCTCACCTTGCTGGATGCTCGGGACGCGCTCGGCCAGTTCATGGTCGGCGACTCGCCGGACTGGCAGAAGTTCAGCGACTACCTCGGTGGCCTGATCCATCGCAGCCTCGAGGGGCGGTCGGCGACACGAGTGCGGGCCTGGGGCGAGATGGCCGACGTGCTCTGGCGCGACGGCAATCGCCAGGGTGCGGTCCGCGTCGAGGAGTACTGGAACGATCTGGCGACCCGCTATCCGGCGTCGATCTTGTGCGCGTACGTGATGGCGAACTTCTACAAGATCGCGGACGTCGAGCAGTCCGTGGCTCACGGCGGCGGTTCGCTCGCCCGTAACGGCAACGCCGAACGCCCCCCCGACGAGATCACCAAGCTCGAACAGCGCGCGAAGACGCTGGAGACCGAAAACGCGTATCGCAAGGATCTCGAGGGCGCGTTACGCGAAGCGCTGTCGCGTGAAAAGGCCCTGCGCGAGCAAGCAGAGCGCCACGTCCGCCTGAGCGAGATGTTCGCTGACATGCTCGGCCACGACCTGCGTAATCCACTCGGCACGATCACGATGGGCGCGAATTACCTGGCGCGCGCGAACGCGGGCGACAAGGTCACACGCACCGCATCCCGGATCGCCAACAGCGCTGATCGGATGTCGCGGATGATCGATCAGCTGCTCGACTTCACCCGGATCCGCGCGGGCAATGGCATCGACCTCGCGCGCAAGCGGACCGATCTCGGAGAGCTCGTCGCGCAGGTGAAGACCGAGATGGAGACCACCCATCTGCAGACCACCGTGGAGATCCAGGCGAGGGGTGACGTGGCGGGGCAGTGGGACGGGGAGCGTGTGCTGCAGGTCCTGAGCAACCTGGTCGGCAACGCCATCAGCCATTGCGGTTCTCCGCCCGGTGAGACCAAGCCGTGCCGGGTGGATGTGCGGATCGATGGCTCGCACGCCGCGGACGTGGTCATCGAGATCCACAACGACAGCGTGGTTCCGCCCGATGTGCTGCCGGTGATGTTCGAGCCGATCCGCGCCGGAGCCAAGCGGGCGAACTCCAAGGGCCTCGGCCTGGGGCTCTACATCACGCGCCAGATCGTGCTCGCCCACGAAGGTTCGGTCGAGGTCCGCTCGAGCGAGGGCGCCGGCACCACCGTGACGATCAAGCTGCCACGATCGTTGCCGACCGCGGCCGCGGACCAGCCATGATCTCGGAAAAGCTCGTCGTCATCGTCGACGACGAGCCCGGCGTCTGCGAGCTGCTTCAGGATGTCTTCGAAGATCACGGGTACATGGTGCGGGTGGCGACCGACGGTGAGCAGGCGCTGCGCTTGCTGAGCCAGCTCGAGGCGCCGCCGTGCGTCGTCATCCTCGACCTGATCATGCCGGTGATCGACGGAGGGGCGGTTTATCGCGCCATGCAGGCGGATCCGACGTTGTCGAAGGTTTCGATCGTCATCACGACGTCGGACCCATCACGCGCTCCACCCGGGGCGATGACCATGAAGAAACCTGTCAACCTCGCGTTGTTGATCGACGCCGTGAACAAGTGTTGCGAACAGCCGGTCGCTAGCCGCCGCGCGACGACCTCGGAACCAGTCGCCGGCTAATTAGTTCAGATCCCGGATCACGGTTTCTCGTCGGAAAGTCGACCGCGGCGCCGGGATTTCGCGAACCTGGGTTCGGGCGGAAGTGCGGTCGCGCCCACGTGGGCGCACCGAAAATCGGGCTGCAACGC
>JBFWXW010000079.1:0-28184 GCA_050187075.1 Kofleriaceae bacterium
GTGCTTCGCTGCCTCGAGAAGAACCCCGCGCGGCGGCCGCAGTCGGCGCGCCACCAGCGTGCGGCGATTCAATCCCTGCTGGCCACGCCGGAGCGTCCGAAGGAGCGCCGCAAGTCACGCACACTGAACTGGCTGCAGATGACGATCAGCGATGAAGCGACCGCGGTCAGCGGTGGTCATCCCGGCGGGTCGGAGCCCGATGCTGCGGAGGATCCGTCTCACGAGCGGCGATCGGCGCTGCGCAACGCAGCCGACGTGTTGCTCGACGGCGGGTGCAGCGACGTCCGGCTGGTGCTCGCGATCGCCGAGCTCGACACGCTCGATCGCACGCTGGTCGCGTTGATCGACGAGCTCGAGGAGCTCGAGCGTCAGTGTGCGCACTCCGAACAGGTCGCGCGCGAACAGGAGGCATCGCTGCGGTTCAGCCTCGGCGAGATGCGGCTGGTCAAGGATCGCCGCAACATCACCGACGACACGATCGACGAAGTGATCGACAACAAGATCGAGCTGATGACCGTCTCGCTCGCCGAAACGCTGTCGCGCCACGAGTCCGAGATGCGACGGATCACCGATCGCGAGGTCGAGATCGTCGCCGAGATCGCGCGTCGTGACGACGTGATCGAGGAGGCTTATCAGGAGCTCGCAGGCGTGATCGCACGCGTGCTCCACGGGTTCTCGGGCGCGACGAAGGACGTGGCTGCAGCTCGGTTTGCGCAGGCCGAGCGACTGGGCACGAAGTGATCATGCCCGATCGAACGGCTGCTCAGCAGTAGCGTCGAATCGTCTCGACGATCGTCTCGCGCGCCCACGGCTTCGAGATGTGACCGGCCGCGCCCTGCTTCTTGCCCCAGAACACATCGCTGTCGTTCGACTTCGACGTGACGAGCACGACCGGGATCGAGGCGGTGGACGGATCCTTGCTGAGATTGCGGCACGTCGCGTAGCCGTCCATGACCGGCATGATGACGTCGAGAAAGATCAGCGAGGGCTTGTGCAGCTTGGCCAGCTCGATCGCGTCCGATCCATTGGTGGCAAGCACCGCCTGGTGGCCGGTCGAGCTCACGACCTGAGCGATCAGCTCGAGATCGGTCTTCGCGTCATCAACGATCAAAATGGTGGACATCTACTCCCTCCTGTTCGCTGTCATCTTAACCGAACGTTACTCCTCGCCGCGCGGGGGGCGTAGCCCTCTCTCTGATCAGAACACGTGCGACATCTCGTCGAGCGAGCATCGACGCTGTTTCACGGTGAGCGCGAGCGACGCAGTCATGTCGCTCGCCATGTGGGTGGAATCACCGGCTCGCCGACCGGATCGTCGTTCGACGATTACATCGGAGAACTTTTTACTACGCCGAAATTACAAGAAAATATTGGAACGGCGCGGGAGTGCTTCGTAGCGTTTGCTCACACGTTTTGGACCATCCTGGTCCGCCAAGAGGAACTCATGAAGAAGCTCACCACTCTGCTCGGGATCGTCGCGCTGTCCGCCACCTTCGCGCTGGCCGGCTGTAACAAAAAGAAGGACGAGGAAGGGAAGGCTCCGGCCGCGAAGCCGGCGGAGACCCTGCCGACCACGCCGGCTGCACCTGCCGCGGACACGCCCAGCACCGACGAAGCCAAGCCCGCTGAGGGCCAGCCGGCCGCGGCCGCCGCGACCGACATCCCCGCCGAGTGCGCTGACTACAAGGCGACCGTCGAGAAGCTCGCGACCTGCGACAAGGTCGCGGCCGCCGACAAGGACAAGCTGAAGCAGTCGTTCGATAAGGACTTCGCGGCGTGGACCGCCGCCGGGGTCGACAAGACGAAGGCTGCGTCGGATTGCAAGGCGGCATCCGAGACGATCAAGACCGCGCATAGCAAGGACTGCGGCTGGTAATCCTCAGACCGTCGGTCACATGCGAACGCCCGGCGTGGGGACTCCCAGCCGGGCGTTGTTTTTTCGGTCCGCGCTCGCTCGTACAGCGCAGCAGACCTCGTCAGCGTCGTCACTGACCCCACGTTGGCTCTGACGATCGACGGGCACCGTGGGAGGTGCCCGCCTTCGTGCTCGAACCGCTCGTGCTCGTTACGAGCAGCCGCGTGCCAGTGGGTTCTCCTGGCACTCCTTGCTGATCGTCGCGCCCTTCATGCGCTGCGCCTTTTCAGCCTTGGCCTTCGCCTCGGCGACGCGCTGCTCCATCTCGGCCTGCGCCTTCTGGAGCGCAACCAGCTTGCGCTTGGCTTCCGCGCGCTCGGCCTCACCTTGCGCTGCGTCGACCGCCGCGATCGCGCCGTTGATCTGCTTGATCATGTCCGACTGCTGGCGCTGCAATCCCTCGAGCTCACGCGCTGCTTCCTCCGCCTTGCGCTCGGCCTCCTTGCGGGCCTTGTCAGCGGCGGCGGCCTTCTCGGTCGCAGCATCCTCCTTGGTCATCGAGGAGACGGTCACCACCGCGGCGCCCACCGCGGCGACGATCGCCAGACCCATGACTGCCACCATCCACGTCGGGCGCTTCTTGGCGACCTCGGCGCGACGGATCTCCATCTCCTGTTGCAACCGCTGCTGCTCGAGCGCTGCCTGATGGCGCTGGCGCTCCGCCGCCTCGGCCTGCTCGACACGTAGACGTGCCTCGCGCTCCGCGTTCTCACGAGCCTGTTCGATCCGCAGCTGGGCGTCGCGCTCCTCGCGGATCCGCGCTTCTTCAGCCTCGCGGGCGCGGCGCTCGGCGTCTTCCTTCGCGCGAATTCGCTGCTCTTCGGCGCTGCGCAGAGCCTCCTCTTCCTCCTGGACGCGGTTCTCCTCGATCTGACGGAGCTCGCGCAGGGAGAACAACACCGAATTTTCACGCTTCTCGGACTGGGCCATGAAAACGGTCCTTCACTAAAGAAAGCCAGAGACTGCCGCCTCCGGACTCTTCGATCTCTATCACGCAGGATCCGCCGCGGCAACGCAAGGTTGTGCGGTGCGACGCCTTGCGATACACCCCGGCGGCATGGGCTACCTCGATCTCCACAGCCACGTCCTGTATGGCTTGGATGACGGCGCCCCGGATCAGGCCACCGCGGTGGCAATGCTCGATGGGCTCGCTGCCCTGGGTGTGACCGAACAGTGTCTCACCCCACACCAGAAGGCGGCTCAATTCCTCCCGGCGTGGGACCAGATCGAGCAGACACTTGGCCACCTCGAGACCTTGCGCGAGCCTCACCATCCGGTGTTGCGACTCGGCGCCGAAAACATGTGGGACGATGTGTTCCACCAGCGTGTCCAGGACGGCACCGTCCCTGTCTATCGAGGAACTCCCGCACTGCTCGTCGAGATCCCGCCTCCGCTGCTCCCTCCAGGCATGGCGGAGCAGCTGTTCAAGCTGAGGATGGCCGGCAAGCTTCCGGTGCTGGCGCATCCCGAGCGCTACCACGCGCTGTGGGACAATGACGAGCTCGCCCGATCGCTGCGCCGGGTCTGTGCGTTCGTGATCGACCTCGGCGCGATCGCCGGGTTTCACGGACGGCGAGAGTCCAAGGCGGCGCGTCACCTCCTCGAGACCGGGCTCGCCACCGCCGTCGCGACCGATGCTCATCAGCTCGGCGACCTCCAGCAAGCGGCTGCCGGCCTTGCCTGGATCGACAAGAAGCTCGGGCACGCTGCGGTGACTCGACTGTTCGATCACGCACCCCGCGCAATCCTTGCGGGTGACTTACCGGACTGAAGGGATGAGGCTCGCGTTCAATCTGTTTTTCGCGGGGCCCGATGCTCGTCGCACGTCGCACCATGAAGCTTGCGTTCAATCGCTTTCTCGCGGCGCCCGATGCTCCTCGCACGGTGGCGCCGTGAAGCTCGCGTTCAATCGCTTGCTCGCGGCGCCCGATGCTCCTCGCACGGTGGCGCCATGAAGCTCGCGTTCAATCTCTTCTTATCGTTCGCCATGCTGGCGCTGTGCTTGTGGCTCGTCTGGCCCGATCCGGTGCAGCGCGCAGGTCTGGCGAACGCGTTCGGTCGGCTCGAGTGGGCATCGTTCGCGCCGTACCTGTTCGCGTTCCTCGGGCTGCAGATGTTGGTTCACGTGTGCCGCTCGCTGCGCTGGAACCATCTGCTCGCGCCGCTCAACGTCAAGGTACCCGCGGGGCCACTGCTGGCGATCTCGTCGGTGGGATTCATGGCGATCCTCGCGCTGCCGGCGCGCCTCGGCGAGTTCGTGCGTCCCGGCCTGTTGCGGCGGCGCGGTGTGTCGGCATCGGCGGCGCTCGGCACCGTCGCGGTGGAGCGGATCGTCGATGGTCTGATGATCTCGATGTTCTTGTTCATCGCGTTCGTCTCGCGCCGCGGGCCGTCGGCTCCGTCGTGGATGATGCCGGCCGCCTACGCCACGCTGGGCGTGTTTGCCGCGGCGCTCGTGTTCCTGGTGTTCGCGATGTGGCGCGCCGAGCCCACCGTGCGGTTCTGCCTGCGGCTGTCGTTGCTGCCTCGGTTTGCACCGCGAATCGCCGCCGTGATCGAGACCAAGGTCCTCGAGGTGATTCGCGGGTTCGCCGTGCTCAAGGACGGTCGCAACCTCGCCGCATTTTGCTTGTGGAGCTTGTTCTACTGGGGCGCCAATGGCCTCGGCGTCTGGGTGCTCGCGCGTGCGTTTGGCTTGCCGCTCTCGGTGATCGGCGGGTTCGCGACGATGGGCGTCGTCGCCGTCGGCATCAGCCTGCCCAACGCACCCGGCCTGGTCGGTCAGTTCCAGGCACTCACGCTGGTCGGGTTCTCGCTCTATCTCGGCACGGACATCGTCAGCGAGACCGGCCGGTTGTACCCCGAAGCGCTCGCCTGCGCGATCGCCCAGCACCTGCTTCAGGTCGCGTGGTACATCGGCATGGGAGCACTGGCGCTCGCCACGCCGTGGGTTTCGCTCTCCGATCTGCGTGTTGCACGCAGCGCCGAGACCACCACGAACGGTGGCGCTGGATCCGATCTCGCCATGCCGCCGGACAAGAAACTGGCGCACCTGACCGTGACCAGCGACGATCCGCCTGATGCGACGGCTACGGGCTAAACACGAACGCATGGGTCGGGGGACATCGTGACGGTTGGCGCGACGCGACGCGCGGAGGGGTGAATGGATCGGCTTCGCCGGGCCAGTCGCCAGTCGGCGGGTTTCAAAGCCCCCTGTCGATCGCCGAAGGTCAACGCGTTCCTGTGTAGCGCCGGTGTGCTCGCCCTGTTGTTCGCGATGCCGGGCACGGCGCTCGCGCGCTCTGAAAAGACCCTGGCCTATCCGCGCGATCAGGTGTGGTCGACGTCGGTTCGGTTCCTCGTCGTCGACGAGCGAGTCAAGGTGATCGAAAAGGACGCCGAGGCCGGATATTTGATGTTCGAGTTGCGCGAGGAGGGCAAGACCTATCGCGGCTCGCTCGAGCTGGTGACGATCGTTCGCGACAACCGTCCCTCGGTCAAGTTCGTGCTCCAGCTCGCCGACCGGCCGAACTGGCAGGAAGTGGCGATGTTGACGCGACTCGAGCGCAAGCTGCGAGCGGAGCTCGGCGCACCGCCGACCCCGCCGCGCAAGGAACCGCCGAAGGAGCCGCCGAAGGAGCCGCCGCCGAAGGAGCCAGCGCCTCCTCCACCGTACGAAGGTGGACCACCGGTGTCACCGACTCCGTAGCTCGCCCGATGGCAAGCTCTGCCACGGGACCGCGGCGGGCCTGGGGTTTCTAAGGCATCTGGCATCGCCGATGAGCTAGTCTGCCGGCCATGAGCTTCGTCGACCTACGGTCCGACACCGTGACCCGCCCGAGCGCGCAGATGCGCGCTGCGATGGCGAACGCCGACGTGGGCGATGACGTGTACGGCGAAGATCCGACGGTGCGAGCCCTCGAAGAGCGGATCGCCGCGATGCTCGGCAAGGAAGCCGCGCTGTTCGTCCCGACCGGAACGATGGCGAACCAGATCGCGCTCAAGGCGAACCTGCGTCCCGGCGACGAGGTGATCATCGGCAAGGATGCGCACTGCTGGCGCCATGAATCAGGTGCGCTCGCGGCGCTCGCCGGCGCTCAAACCCTGATGCTCCCCGACCATCGGTTCACCGCCGCGGAGGTCCGCGCTGCGTTCAAATCTTCCGACGATCCTTATGTCGCGCCGACCCGGATCGTCAGCGTCGAGAATACCCACAACATGGGCGGCGGCGTGTGCTGGGACCACAAGGCGCTTGCGGAGGTGACGAGCGTCGCCCACGAGCTAGGCATGGTCGCGCACCTCGACGGCGCGCGTCTTTGGAACGCGGCGATCGCCGGAGGCGTGTCGGAGCGCGAGCTGGCCGCAGGGTTCGATTCGGTCAGCGTGTGCCTGTCCAAGGGACTCGGTGCACCTGCAGGTTCCGTGGTCGCCGGCTCGCGCGAGCTCATCCGGCGCTGCCATCGGCTGCGCAAGATGCACGGCGGCGGTATGCGCCAGGCCGGTGTGCTTGCCGCAGCCGGCCGCTTCGCGCTCGATCACCATCGCGAGCGGCTCGCGGTCGACCACGCGAACGCGCGCGCGCTCGCGGAGGCGATCGTCGGCTGTGCGAACCTGGTGGTCGACCTCGACCGCGTCCACACCAATATCGTGATGATCGACCTCGCGCGCGGCACCGCGCAGGCCGTGATCTCGGCGGCACGAGATCGCGGCGTGCTGCTCGGCTCGGCGGGCCCACGACGCGTACGCGCGGTCACCCACCTCGACGTCGATCGCGATGGCGTGATGACCGCAGCCACGGTGATCGCCGAGATCGCTAGCTCGCTGGCGTGATGCGAACCGCCGTGGTCCTGACGATGCTACTCGGGTGCTCGGCACCTGCGACGCTGTCCGATCTCTCGCTGGCCGAACAGCGCGCGGACGCCGGGGACGTCGAAGGTTCGCTCGCGGCCTACCGGACCGCACAGACCACATGTCGCTCGTTGCGTCCTGCCGCACGCGCCAAGACCGCGTGCGCCGATGCGCTCCTGGGCGAAGCGGAGCTGCTGGAACGAACCGGTCGCACGGCACAAGCGATCCCCACGTATCTCGCGATCCCGGGGCGTGTGATCGACGACGATGCTACGGCTGCGATCGCGGTCTATCGCGCGGGCGAGCTCCAGCTGCGCGCCGGGTTGGTCACCGACGCGTGGACGGCGCTGTGGCGCGTGGTCACCAACTGGCCTGACGAAGCGCCCGCCGGAGATGCCTTGCGCCGGCTCACCGAGGACGGGCGCAAGCGCGACGCGCGTGCGCTCGCGGACCAGATCGCGTCGTTGCTCACACCGCTGGCTGCGACCACCGTCGCCGACAATCTGCTGTGGTCGCTCGCCGACCTCACCGAGCACGAGCTCGCGGATCCGCGAGCAGCGCGCTCGCTCTACGACCGGATCCCACAGGAGCATCCCGCCAGCGGGTTGCGCGACGACGCGCGATGGAACGCCGCCCGGATCTCGCGGGCGCTCGGCGATCCGGCGGGCGCCGTGACCAGACTGCGCGGCCTGCTCGCGACCCGCGAGGTGGCGTTCGGCGCCGGTTCGTACTTTTCGATCTGGCTCGACGACGCGCAGCTCGAGCTCGGCAAGGTGCTGCGCGATGACCTTGGCGATCTGCCGGGAGCCGCGGCCGCGTTCCGCAAGCTCGCGGTCGATTATCCCGATTCGATCCTGATCGACGACGCCGAGTACGAGCTTGCGTTGACGCTCGACAAGGCAGGCGATCATGCGGGCGCGTGCCGCTCGGTGGCTCGACTGGTGAAACGGACGCCCGATTCCAAGTACATTCCCAGGGCGCGCGAGCTGGGGTGCGGCTCATGACCGCGATCCGGCTCAACGATGTCCACAAGCGCTACGGCGGCCAGACGGTGCTGGCGGGCGTGTCGCTCGAGGTCGCGACGGGCACGCGGCTGGGGCTGATCGGACCGGCAGCGTCCGGCAAGAGCGTGATCTTGAAGCTGGTATGCGGCCTCGAGCAGCCCGACCACGGCGAGATCGTCGTATTCGGACAGAGCGTCGTTGGCCGCCGCGAGGTCGAGCTCGGCGATCTGCGGCGCCGGATCGGCATGCTGTTTCAGAACTACGCCTTGTTCGACTTCCTCACCGTCGAGCAGAACGTCGCGTTCCCGCTCGAGCAACGCGGCGGACTGTCCGGCGATGACATCGCCAAACGCGTGGCCGAGCGGCTCCGTGCGGTCGGGCTCGCCGGTAGCGAGCGCAAGCTCACCGCCGAGCTGTCCGGTGGCATGAAGAAGCGCGTCGGGATCGCCCGCGCGACCGTCGCCGACGCCGAGCTGGTGATCTACGACGAGCCGAGCGCCGGGCTCGATCCGGTGACGACGCAGAAGATCTACGATCTGCTCGCGGCGGATCAGACGCGGACCCGAGCCACCGTGCTCGCGGTATCGTCCGATGTCGTGGCGCTCGCGCAGTTCGTCGACGAGATCGCGTTTCTGTATCGCGGCAAGCTGATCTATCGCGGCCCGGCCGCCACGATCGCCGACGCGCCGGACCCGATCGTCCGCCAGTTCGTGCGCGGCGAGCTCACCGGTCCGCTCGATGATCTCCAGGGAGCCCAGGGCGCATGACCGAGGCTGCCCCCGGCATGCTCTCGCGCACGATCGCGAGCGTCGGCGCGACCACGATCCGGATCGCCCAGGAGGTCGGCGGCATCGTGGTGCTCGCCGCGCTGGTGCTCCGCGCGCTGGTTCCGCCACGGGTCGATGGGCCGGAGCTGCTGCGCAACCTCTACAAGATGGGCAACCGATCGGTGCCGATCGTCGCGCTGACCGCGTTCTTTACCGGTGCGTTGATGATGCTGCAAGCCGGGCCGTTCGTGCAGAAGCTCGGCGCGACCTCGCTCGCCGGCTGGGGCGCGGGGTATGCCGTGCTGCGCGAGATCGGTCCGATCCTGATCGCGCTGATGTTCTCCGGCCGGGTCGGCGCCAACAACACCGCCGAGCTCGGGACGATGACGGTGACCGAGCAGCTCGACGGGCTGCGCGCGCTCGCGATCGATCCGGTGCAGTTTCTCGTGGTCCCGCGCGTCATCGCGATGGTCGTGATGCTGATCGCGCTCACCGTGATCGGCGATCTGGTCGCGCTGCTCGGCGCTGCGGTGCTCGGCCGCACGATGCTCGGGATCGACTGGACGACGATGTACTACTCGTTCGCCGACAACCTGAAGATCGGCGACTTCCTGCACGGGTTTTACAAGTCGATCGCGTTTGGCACCGCGATCGCGATGTCGTCCTGCTACTTCGGCGTGACCGTGCGGGGTGGTGCGGTCGGCGTGGGCAAGGCGGTCAACGCTGCGGTGGTCGCCGCCGCGGTGTCGATCATGCTGCTCGACTTCTTCTTCACCTATCTGACCCGATAGCCGATGCGCATCACCGTCAATCTCAGCCGCAAGATCGAGGCCACCGGCGCGCCGGTGGTGTCGGGATGGCGCGCGATGATCGATCTGTGGTCGGTCTACGTCGGGACGATCGCCGGGATCATCCGCGGGTTCTCGCGCAACTCGCGCGCTGGCCGACCGCGCGGCGAGATCGTTCGCCAGATGCACTCGATCGGCAACCGGTCGTTGCTGTTCATCGTCGTCACCCTCGGGTTCATCGGCATGGTGATGACGTACGAGGCGTGCCTTCAGCTCGCGCGCGTGACCGGTGACTTCTCACAGCTCGGCCAGCAATTCATCCGGTTGATCCTCGCAGACTTCGCGCCCACCCTGACCTCGATGATGCTGGCGACCCGGGTCGGCGCGGGGATCGCCGCCGAGATCGGCTCGATGAAGGTGACCGAGCAGATCGATGCGCTGCGAATGAGCGGCGTGTTGCCGATCGACTATCTGATCGTCCCGCGGTTCATCGCGTCCGTCGTGATGACGCTCGTGCTCAGCGTGATCGGCGGCGTGGTCATGTATGGCCTCGGCGGGCTGACCGCGCAGTACTCGTTCGGGGTCAATCCGAACCTCTATTTCGATCTATCGCTGATCCGGCCGCGCCACGTGATCCTGATGGTCGTCAAGGCGATCGCCTACGGCGCCGCGATTCCGGTGGTCGCGGGGTTCTGCGGGTTGCGCGCACGCGGCAGCTCCGAAGGCGTGGGCTGGGCGACGACCGCTGCCGTGATCGGCGCATCGTTCTCGGTGATCGTGCTCGACTTCGTGCTGTCTGCGGCGGCGCTGTTCGTCACCGGGGGCGATCTGTGACCGCAGCGGCGCCGCTGATCGAGTTTCGCAACGTCACCAAGGCGTTCTCGGGCAAGCCCGTGCTGCGCGGCATGAACCTGGCGATCAACGCCGGCGAGGTGATGTTCATCATCGGAACGTCGGGCGTCGGCAAGTCCGTGACGATCAAACATCTGGTCGGACTGCTCAGGATCGACAGCGGCGAGATCTGGTTCGACGGTGCGCGGATCGATCAGCTTCCGGAGCGCAGCTACGCACCGCTTCGCAAGCGGATCGGCATGGTGTTTCAGAGCGCCACGCTGTTCGACTCGATGACCCTCGAGGAGAACGTCGCCCTGCCCCTGCGCAAGCACCAGCGGATGCGTACCCGGGACGCGCTCGTCGAGGCGCGCAAGCGGCTCGGCCAGGTCTACATGGCGGAGTACGCCGAGCGATATCCCGCCGAGCTATCCGACGGCATGCGCAAGCGCGCGGCGATCGCGCGCACGCTCGCGCTCGACCCCGAGGTCGTGCTGTTCGACGAGCCTACGACCGGCCTCGACCCGGTCAGCTCCCGCCGGATCGATCGGTTGATCCGGGAGCTCGCGGAGAAGCTCGGGGTCACCGCGGTGGTCGTATCGCATGATCCGCCATCGATCTTCGGAACCGCCGATCGGGTCGCGTTCCTTTATCAAGGCATCGTCCATGCCGTCGCCACGCCTGCCGAGCTTCGCGCCTCGCAGGACCCGATCGTCCAGCAATTCATCACCGGCCAATCGAGCGGCCCGATGGAGACGCCCGGGTTCTAACCTCACCCTGCACCATCACCACCTGCACGAGGCAGAATCGCTCGCTGTGCGCAGGCGCTCGGCTCGAACACGCGCTCCACGTTGCAACGCCGTTGCGGTAGGGTCCGCGCGTGACGGTATCGCAGCTCGCATCCAGTGGCATCGAAGGACTCGACAACGTACTCGGGGGTGGCTTCCCGTCGAACCATCTCTACCTCGTTCAGGGCGACCCCGGAGTTGGAAAGACCACCATCGGGCTTCAGTTCTTGATGGCCGGTGTGGCACGTGGAGAGGCCAGCCTCTACATCACGCTCTCCGAGAGCCTTCGTGAGTTGCAGGAAGTTGCGAGCTCGCACGGCTGGCACCTCGAAGGAGTCGAGGTCGTCGAGCTCTCGGCGATCGAGCAAAGCTCCGGACTCGAGCCCGCGAATACCCTGTTCGAGCCTTCCGAGGTGGAGCTCCAGGAGACCACGCGCACCATGCTCGCGCACATCGATCGAGTGAGGCCCACGCGCGTCGTGATCGATTCGCTATCGGAGCTGCGGTTGCTCGCCCAACACGCGCTGCGGTTCCGGCGGCAGGTGCTCGGGTTCAGGCAGTACTTCGCCGACAAGCACGCGACCGTGCTGTTGCTCGACGATCGAACGTCCGAGCCCGATGACCTCCAGCTGCAAAGCCTCGCGCACGGGGTCATCCATCTCGAACAGATCGCGCCGCTCTACGGCGAAGATCGACGACGCCTCCGGATTCGCAAGTTGCGCGGCGTACGATTTCGTGGCGGGTATCACGACTTCTCGATCAAGACCGGCGGGATCGCCGTCTACCCACGTCTGGTCGCCGCCGAGCATCACACCAGGTTTGCTCCCGAACAGCTGAGCTCGAATCTCGTGGAGCTCGATCAGCTGCTCGGCGGCGGCATCGACCGGGGAACCTGTACGTTGCTCACCGGCCCTGCCGGGACGGGCAAGTCCGCGATCGCCGTCCAGTACGCGGCGGCAACTGCGGGACGCGGCGAATGCGCGGCGGTGTTTGCGTTCGACGAGCGAGTCTCCACGCTCATCGATCGCTCGCGCGCGCTCGGCATCGATATCGACAAGTTCACGGGTTCGAAGAAGCTGGTGCTCCAGCAGGTCGATCCGGCGGAGCTGAGCGTGGGTGAGCTGACGCATACGATCCGCCGCATGGTCGAGCACGATGGCGTGAAGCTGATCGTGATCGACAGCCTCAACGGTTACCTGCAGGCCATGCCGGAGGACACGCTGCTCACCGTCCAGCTGCACGAGCTCCTGAGCTATCTCGCTCAGCAGGGTGTCACGACGGTGCTGACGATGGCGCAGCACGGGTTGTTCGGCACGATGGCTGCACCCGTGGATGTCAGTTACCTGGCGGATACCGTGTTGTTATTGCGCTATTTCGAGGCAGAAGGACAGGTCCGGAAGGCGATCTCGGTCGTCAAGAAGCGTAGCGGCGCGCATGAGAACCTGATTCGCGAGCTGACGGTAAGCAATGGGCGGCTCCAGGTAGGCCAACCGCTCTCGGGGTTCAGTGGAGTTCTCACCGGCGTTCCATCGTTCAGAGGAAAGGTCACCGACCTCTCGCAGCCATGATCGACGACCCTTCGATCGTCATCTGGACCGAGAGCGAGCGCGATGCCGAGCTCGCGGTTCAGTTGCTGCAGCGTCACGCGTTGAACGGGAGAACCTGCGCCGAATTCGACAAGTTCCTGACCCAGCTCTCCGAAGCCGGCTGCGTGCTGATCACCGCCGAATCGCTCACCGTGGACCGCCGCGCTCGGCTTCGCGACGTCCTCGCCCAGCAGCCGCCGTGGTCCGATCTACCGATCCTGCTGTTCGCACCCCGCGGTGCCGATCGGGAGAGCGATGCGCAACAAGCGAGCGAGCTGCTCGGCAATGTCACCGTGCTCGAACGTCCGGTGCGCGCGCGCACGCTGCTCAGCGCAGTCGCGGCGGCGCTGCGTGCCCGCCGCCGCCAATTCCAGGCGCGCGAGGCGATCCGGCGGCGCGACCAGTTTCTCGCGATGCTCGGGCACGAGCTGCGAAATCCACTGTCGGCGATCATGCTCGCGCTCGAGCTGTTGAGCGGCGTCAGCGGCCCGGTCGGTGCCAAGCAGCGGACCATCATCGATCGACAGGTGCGTCACCTCGCACGGCTCGTCGACGATCTGCTCGATGTTGCCCGCGTCACCTCGGGCAAGATCACGCTGCAGCGCGAGATCATCGACGTCAACGACGTGTTGCGGCGCTGCGTGCAAGGCGCCGAGCTGGTTGCCGCGGCGCGCTCGATAGAGCTCACGACCGAGCTTCATCGCGAGCCGCTGTACGTGTGTGGCGATCTGGTCCGGCTCGAAGAGGTGTTCCAGAACCTGATCGGCAACGCGATCAAGTACTCGCCACCGAGCGGACGCATCCAGATCGTCTCGCGCCGAGCCGGCGAGCAGGTCGCGGTTGATGTGACCGACAACGGAATCGGGATGGACCCGGATCTGCTCGCCAACGTGTTCGAGCTGTTCGCGCAAGGAGAGCGCTCGCTCGATCGCAGTCAAGGTGGCCTCGGCATCGGCCTCACGCTGGTCCGTTCGCTGGTCGAGCTCCATCACGGTAGCGTGGAGGCGCATTCGCGCGGGCTCGGTCAGGGCAGCACGTTCACGGTGGTCCTCCCGACCGTGAGCCAGCTCGGCGCCGCGGCCGGGCCCGCGAGAGCTCGCGAGCACGCCAACCACGTCGGCCTGCGGGTTGCGGTGATCGAGGACAACCTCGATCTGCTCGAGATGACAAAGGACCTGCTGGAGCTCCAGGGCTGCTCGGTGATCACCGCGTCCAACGGGCGCGACGGGCTGGATCGGCTGCTGAAGGAGGAGTGCGACGTCGCGTTCGTCGACATCGGCCTCCCGGAGCTCGACGGGCTCGCGGTCGCGCAGCAGGTGACCCGTCAGAGCAGCTCGCGCCCGTACCTGATCGCGATCACCGGCTACGGCCAGAGCCAGGACCGCCAGCGCGCGCTCGACGCGGGGTTCGACGATCACGTCGTGAAACCGGTATCGATCGACGTGCTCAGGCGCGTCCTCGACGACGTGCGCCACTATCGCCGGCCGCCGCCCAAGCTGCGCTCGGTCCCATAGCCCGCGTCGACATCGCCGGCGCTATTGCTTGGGCCGCGCGATGACGCGCCATGGTTGGCGCTTGATGATCTTGCCGAGGTCCTTGGCGTCCTCGGGGAACTCGGGATCGTTCATCAACCGGCCGATCGTGCCCTCGCCGTTGGCGAACCGATCCATCACCTCATTCATCGTCGCGAGCACCGGCTCGATCTTCGCGAGCGTGTCCTGAACCAGCGCGACCGTGGCCTGCACCTTGGTGACCGGATCATGCGCGGCAAGATGGCCCCCGACGCGCGACAGCTCGTTACCCATCGCGGTGAGCTTCGGTCCGAGGCGATCGAACATCGCGCGCGCCTGCGCCAGCGTGAGCCGGGTCTTTGCGAGCGCAGCGGACATCCTGGCAAATCCGGCGTCGCCACCGAGCGACTGGTCGGTCGTCACGCGCAGCTCGGTCAACAGCGCGTCGACGTCGCCCGCGAGTGACCGGATCCGATCGAGCGAGGGTGCGGTCGCGGCATCGGGTGCGGAGCTGTCGAGCTGCGCGGCGAGCAGCTCGAGCTCGCGGATCAGCGCGTCGAGCTCCGGCTCGATGTCGGCCATGAACGCGCGGAACGTGTTCATGTTGGCCCAGGTGTGGCTGAGCACGCTGTCGAGGCTCGGCGGATCGACCCCGCGAAGCTGCTCGCCATCGCGCACGGGCGGCCCCGGCTCGCCCGCGGGCGGGCCCACCTCGAGGTAGCGCTCGGACAGCGGCCCATGGGACGACACGAAGATCTCGGCATTGCGCGGAACTCGCCAGACGTGGCGGCCTTCGATCGACACGCGAGCGACCGTGCCGAGCTCGCCGCCGAGCGGCGTGGTCGCCCCGCGAGGGACCGGGTCGATCGATTCGATCCGTCCGATTGGCTGGCCCGCCACGATCAGCGGTGCGTGGGCGTGCAACGCGGCGCTGTGCTGAAAATAGACCCGGATCCGGATCGGCGACCCGAGCTCGAGCCGGTCGAGCAGAAACACGAGGAACAGGATCGTCGCGCACAGCAGGATCAGCGTCGTCGCTCCCACCCGGCGGGTCAGGCGCTCATCCTGGGCGAGCAGACTCACGCTATTCCTTCCAGAACACCTTCCACGGGTTGCGCTTCAGATCGCGGATCAACTCGCGGAGATCGCTGTACAGCTCGTCCCGCGCGAGCAGCGCACCGGCGGTGCCCTTGCCGGCCCGCATATCGCTGAGCATGCCGTTGGCGTTGTCGAGCAGCGTGCTCGCACGCCCCGCCGCGACCGATGCCGTATCGATGATCCGGTCGACGCCGCCGAGCCGCTGATCGGTGATCATGCCGGTGACGCGGGTGGCGTCCGTCATCAGCGCGGCAGCGCTCGGGGTCAGCGTCGCCATCGAGGATCGGGCGGTATCGAGGGTCGCGTCGACGCTCGCGATCAGATTTGCCACCGGCCTGCCATCCCCGAGCCCGACGTTGACCTTCGCGAGCGTCGTCTTGCCTTCCTTTGCGAGCTCCGCCGCCGATCCGATCAGCTCGCCGAGCTGCTTGCGATTGTCGACCAGCAGCTGGTTGACCTCGGAGACCGCACTGGCGCCGTTGGACAGCAGGTGCTTGATCGCATCGCGGTCGTCGCGCAGCACGCTCGACACACCGTCGAGCACCTCGTACAGCCGCGAGACCACCAGATCGGTACGCGGTGGGTTGTGGACGCGGTGCTCGTCCGAGATGATCGCGCCCGGTTCGATCGGGGGGTGGTCCCAGTCCTTGCCCGGGACGATCTCGAGATACTGCTCGCCGAGCACGCCGGCGGTATTGATGAAGAACTCGGCGTCGTTGCGGATGCTGTCGCGCACGCGATCTTCGACCCACGCCTTGACGCGCACCTGAACGCGCTTGTTGGTCTTCGGATCGATCTGGCCGCCGAGGAACACGATGTCCTCGACCTTGCCGACCTTGATGCCCGACACCTTGACCGGCGCGCCCGGCTGGAGACTTCCGATGTAGTCGTAGTCCAGCGAGAACGTGAACCCCGAGCGCAGCGACAGGTTGCCGAGCACGAAGATGAAGCCGAACAGGATCGCGCTCGAGACAAGGATCAGCAGGCCGACTTTGAATTCGAGCCCGCGGTCGCGCATCCGGCGAATCTAGCGCAACCGGCGTCAGGCCCAAAAACAAACCCGGCGTCACCTTCGCGTGAGCCGGGTCAAAGTCGCCTTATCGACGAAGATTGCTGACTATTGCCAGCCGCCTGGCGTGCCCCCGCCCTGCGGCGGATAGCCACCCCCTTGCGGCGGGTAGCCTCCACCTTGCGGGGGATAGCCGCCGCCCTGCGGGCCGCCCTGCGGAGGGTAGCCACCGCCCTGCGGAGGATAGCCGCCCCCTTGCGGAGGATAGCCACCAGGCGGAGTGCCGGCATTGCCACCACCGCCGCCGGCGAATAGTCGCTTGGCTTCTTCGTACGCGGCCGGCGACGTCATCATCAGCACGCCGAAGAACGCCACGATCACCACGAGCATGTGGAGCATCGTGAGGGTCCCGCTGACAAAACCGTACGCATCGATCAGCTGGAACCAGCCCAGCAGAACCTGAATCGGGAGCCATGCAAACAACACCCCGGTGACCAGCGGAGCGAGCGCGTCGAACGCTTGGAGCGCCGGTGGCATCTTGTGCGGCGGCGCAACGAACGCGATGCTGGCAACGCCGACGAGCATCACGACGAACCACAGCAGATGGAGGATGATGCCGAACGCTCCGACGTACTTGAAGTTGAACACGAAGTCGAAGCTGTTGATCCAGGAGATCAACATCAACACACCGCCGGCTGCGATGATGATGCGCGCGACCTGGTCCTGCGGCTGCGAGATTCGCGCCAGCAGTCCGAAGCACAGCAGGACGTAGCCAAACCAGTACTGGCCGCCGACCCCATGTGACATCAAGCTCAGCGCGCCGCCGCCGGAACCCATGAACAAGACGCCCAGCATGGCGATGGCGAACGGCAACCAGTGCACCACCGCAGGCGGCATCTTCTGACGCATGTCGGGTGGTGCGGCGGTCAGGAACAGATAGGCGGCCGCCGCGATGATCGGCCACACCACGTTGCGAAACGTATCGCCCGCGTCCCACGAAAAGATCGTCGCAGGCTTCGTCATGAACGGAACCACGACGTACGCCACGAGCGCGATCCCGGCGAGCAGCATGATTTTCTTCTGCAGACCCGGATCTCGAAGTCGCGCGACCGGAATTCCAAACACGGTTCCGGGTGCGGACACGGGCATCCTGCGCGCCAGATCATCGAGTGGTCCCGGCAGATCAGGCTGGTGCGAACCGTATTGCGGCGGATACCCACCGGCGGGCGGTTGCGGATAGCCCGACGGTTGCGCAAAGCCACCGGCTTGCGGCGCAGGCGGCTGGCCATAGCCTTGCGGCTGCGGCGGTTGCCCGTACGGCGCAGGCTGACCGGGCGGTTGTCCGTACGGCGCAGGTTGGCCCGGCGGTTGTCCGTATCCCGGCTGCGCGGGCGGCTGTCCGTAGGCTGGTTGTCCGGGCGGTACTCCGTACGCGGGTTGTCCGGGCGGTTGTCCGTATCCCGGCTGCGCAGCAGGCGGCTGTCCGTATCCCGGTTGAACGGCAGGCGGCTGGCCATACGCGGGCTGGCCGGGCGGCTGCCCATACGCGGGCTGACCGGGCGGTTGTCCGTATGCGGGCTGTCCCGGTGCAGGCTGACCTGGAGGCGGGAACCCCTGCGGTTGACCTGCCGGCGGCGGTTGACCGAAGCCTTGCTGCTGCGGTGGGGCGAACCCCTGCGGTTGTGGCGGCGGGAACCCCTGGGGTTGCGGAACCGGACGCGGCGTGGCACCAGGCGCACCCGGCGTCGCGGGCGTTCCAGGCAATCCAGGCGCGCCAGGCGCAGGCGCGGGTGCACCCGATGGACGCGTCGGCAAGACCGGTGCGGCGTAGCCGAACATCGTCTTGGCAGGCGCGCCGCCTGCCGGCGGTGCACCGGTCTGGATCGGCGGCATCGGTCTGCCGCACGTACCGCATGCGGGTGCATTCGTTAGCACGGCCGCACCACAGTACGGACACGGCCTAGTTGGTGTTGCCATGCTGGGTCCCCTGTCCTTTCGAGAACGGTATCGCAGGGCTACCGGCGTCGCAATCAAACCGATCGAAATCACCCATCGCGCCCATCGTGAGTGCTCGGTGATGTGTGCCGCAGCGCCCTACGCGATTCGCGCGCGTGTTATTCGTGTGGAGTGGCTCGCCGGCTTCCCGGACACGATGTGGTTCGCGGTGAGGCCGTGGAGATGCGCATCGCAGACACGGCAGTGCGCGGATACGCCGGGGAGAGCATCGCGGCCGCAGCGCTCGCGAGTGGAACACGCGTGCTCTCGCGCTCGCTGAAGTATCACCGCCCGCGTACGTTCTTTTGCTTCGAAGGTCACTGCAGCGGTTGCCTGGTCCGGCTCGATGGTGTCCCGAATCTGCGCGCGTGTCAGGCGCCGTGCACCGCCGGCGCCGAGATCGAGGGGCAAAACGCATTTCCATCCGCGGAGGTCGATCTGCTCGGCGCGGTCGACTTTCTGTTCTCGCGCGGCATGGATCATCACACGTTGATGACCGGTTCTTCGGTGCTCAACAAGCTCGCGAACAAGGTCGTGCGGCAGCTCTCGGGCCTCGGCAAGCTTCCTTCCACCGCATCGACCGAGCTGCCCGAGGTGCATCGGATCGACGTCGAGGTCTGCGTGATCGGCGGTGGTGCCGCGGGCCTCGCCGCCGGGATTGCCACCGCGCGCGCGGGACGATCGACCGTCATCATCGATGATCAGCTGCGGCCTGGTGGCAGCCTGCGCGCCGACCCTCGGCATGGCCGCGCCGAAGCCGAGGCGCGGTGTGCCGATGCGGTCGCGGCGAAAGTGCTGCTGCTGTCGCGCGCCACGGCGATCGGATACTTCCCGGAGGACGATGGCGGAGTGCTCGCCGTCGCGGCGCCGGATCGGATGTATCGCGTCTACGCTAGGCGCTGGATCTGGGCGACCGGTGGCTACGTCGTGAACCTCGCGTTCCCCGATAACGATCGCCCGGGCATCGTCGCAGCGCGCGCGGTCGGGCGGTTGCTCGTCGAGCACCGCATCGTGTCGGGCGACAAGATCTGCATCGTCGAGGTCCCCGCACGAGAACCCGCCATGGATGCATTGTCGCGCGCGCTGGCTGCCGCCGGCGCCGAGGTCACGCGCGTGCAACTGCGCAATGTGCTCGGGACGCGCGGGCGCAGCTGGGTGACCTCGGTGGAGACCACCACCGGACGCATCGATTGCGACCTCGTCGCGGTTGCTGGCGTGCCCGCGCCGGCGTCGGAGGGCCCGCGCCAGCAGAAATGTCGCGTGATGCTCGACCCGGGTGCAGGCGGGTTTCGCGTCGTGGTCGACGAAGAGGGCCGCACGAGCGCGCCGGGAGTCTGGGCGTGTGGTGACGTCACGGGTTACGTCGGTCCCGGAGCCGCCGCGGCTCATGGCGCGTACGTCGGCGCCAAGGTTGCGGCGTCGTAGTATCGTCGGGTCGTGGCCGGCAAGATCGTGCTGTGTCGTTGTGAGGACGTGACGCTCGCCGACCTCGAGCATTGCGTGTCGCGTGGCTATCGCGACATCGAGGAGGTGAAGCGCTACACCGGGTTTGGAACCGGACCGTGCCAGGGCAAGGAGTGCCTGGCAGGGATCGCGCTCCAGCTCGCGGCGCTCACCGACCAACCCGCCGCCGCGATTCCACCGTTCACGTCGCGCCCGCCGCTCGCCCCTACCCCGCTCCGCCTGCTCGCGCGTGATCCCGCGGCCCACGGCGACGACGACGACGAGCAGGCCGGCAACGACCCGGAGAGCCGCTGACCGTGGTCGAAGACGACGAGGACGACCCCAGCAGAGCGGATGTTTCGGGAGAGATCCGCTTGCCGGCGACGCTCGAGGGCGCCGGCCCGGTCCCGGACACGGCCGAGGTCGTGATCGTTGGGGGCGGCGTCATGGGGCTCTCGATCGCGTACCACCTCGCCCGCGATGGCCTGACCGACATCGTGGTGATCGAGCGCGGCTATCTGGCGGAGGGCGCATCCGGCCGCAACGGGGGCGGCGTGCGCCAGCAATGGTCGACCGAGATCAACATCCGGTTGATGCAGGAATCGGTCGAGCTCTGCCGGCGATTCGCGGTCGACCTCGGCGTCAACGTGTGGTTCCGTCAGGGTGGCTATCTGTTCCTGGCGCGCAGCGCGCGCGAGGTCGCGCGACTCGAGAAGAACATCGCCGTCCAGAATCGCTGCGGCGTCGCGACTCGCATGCTCGAACCGGCCGAGGCCCAAGAGATCGTGCCCGAGCTCGATCTCGCCGGCGTCGTCGGCGCGTCCTACAACCCGACCGACGGGATCCTGTTTCCCTGGCCGTTCATGTGGGGCTACGCGCGTCAGGCCGCGGCGATGGGCGTGCGGATCTTCACGCAGACCCCCGTGGGCAATCTCGAGCGCCTCGCCGGCGGCGGATACACCGTTCACACGCCGCGCGGTGCGGTGCGCGCTCGGCGCGTGATCAACGCAACCGGCGCGTGGTCGCCCAAGCTCGCCGAGATGGTCGGTATCGAGGTACCGACCTGGCCGATCCGTCACGAGATCTGTTCGTCGGAGCCACTCAAGCCGTTTCTGCGGCCGATGGTGTCAGAGCTCGCGAGTGGGCTCTACTGCAGTCAATCGATGCGCGGGGAGATCGTCGGCGGCGTGAGCCTGCCCGGCCATGCGTCGACGTATGCGATGGGCTCGACGCTCGAGTTCCTCGCGACCTATGCCCATCGGCTGGTCAAGCTGATGCCGATCCTCGGCGACATCAAGATCCTGCGCCAGTGGGCCGGCCCCTACGACATGTCACCCGACGGCAATCCGATCCTGGGCAGCCCGCCCGGCCACCCTGATTTCTTTCTCGCGTGTGGGTTCGTCGGCCACGGCTTCATGATGGCTCCGATCGTCGGTAAGCTCTATGCCGAGTGGCTCGGCGGCGGTCCACCGCACGAGATCTTCTCGCGCTACACGCTCGCCCGGTTCCGCGACGGCAGTGGAGCGCATCACGACAAGGAAGACTTCAACATCGGGTAGCGCGGCCGCCGTGCTACACCCGTGCCGTGTCGATCCTCGCGTCTCACAAGATCGGTTTCATCGGCGCCGGCAACATGGCCGAAGCGCTGATCCGCGGCCTGGTCCGCGGCGGTCACGTTCCCGCCGAGCGCGTGTTCGCATCCGGCCCTCGGCGCGAGCGGCTCGAGGAGCTGCGCGCGAGCTACGGCGTCACCGTGACCACGGACAACCGCGAGGTCGCGAGCGCCGCCGGCGTGGTCGTGCTGTCGATCAAGCCACAGATCATGGACAAGGTGCTCGGCGAGATCGGCGATCAGCTCCGCGCCGGGACGCTGGTGGTCTCGATCGCGGCGGGCGTCGACACCGAAGCGATCGAGAGCGGAGTCCCCGACGGCGTGCGCGTGGTTCGCGCGATGCCAAACACACCCGCGCTCGTCGGCGCGGGTGCCACGGCGGTAGCCGCGGGCCGGCACGCGAGCGAGGCCGATTTGACGATGGCGCGCGCACTGTTCGACGCCGTGGGAATCTCGGTGGTGCTCGACGAGAGTCACCTCGACGCGGTGACCGGGCTGTCGGGCTCGGGACCGGCGTACATCTTCCTGATCCTCGAGGCGCTCGCCGATGCGGGTGTGAAGGTCGGCCTGTCGCGGCGCAACGCTCAGCGACTCGCCGCACAGACCGTGATGGGCTCGGCCAAGCTCCTGCTCGAGACCGACGAGCACCCCGGTCGGCTCAAGGACATGGTGACGTCGCCGGGCGGCACGGCGATCGCCGGCCTGCACACGCTGGAGGAAGGCGGCTTACGGACCACCTTGATCAACGCGGTCGAGACCGCCACCAAGCGCGCAAGAGAGCTCGGCCGTGGGAGCAAGTGACCGGGGCCTGCTCAACCTCACCGTCCATCCCGGCGGCGTGACCTTCGATATCCTCGTCGCACCGCGCGCGTCGCGCGCGAAGCTCGGACCGGTCCACGGCGGTCGCCTCAAGGTCGCCGTGACCGCGCCGCCCGTGGCTGGCGAAGCCAACGCGGCGGTGATCGAGCTGTTCGCAAAGCAGCTCGGGGTGTCCAGGAGCGCGATCGAGGTGATCGCCGGCGCGACGTCGAAGCGAAAGACGATCCGTGTCGCGGGGGTGCGTGCCGATGCGATCGAACGACTCGCGGAGCCCGCGACGTGAGGTGGCTCGCGTTCGCGATCGTCGCCGGATCCGCCACGGCTGGATGCGCCGGAGAGACCGGCACGATCTCGCTCGAGCTCGTGACGGCACCGGGCTCGCAGCTGATCGATTCGGTCGCTCGGATCCGGCTGACGGTGACCGATCCGCACGCGGTGCTCGAGGCGATGCGCGGCCCGGACGGATTCAACCTGGCGATCGACGTCGACGCGACCGGTGACAGCGGCTCACTCATCGTCGAGGGCTTCGACGCCAACAACACGTTGATCGCGAGCGGGATGTCGCCGCCATTTCCGGTCGCGGCGATCGATGCGCGGATCCGGATCTATGTCGCACCGCCGATGTCGATCGCCCGGTCACCATCGAGCACGGCGCTCGCGGTGAGCGACCTCGCGGTCGCGGCGTTGCCATTTCGCGCGATGTTCGCGGGCGGCCGCGATGTCAATGGAGCACCGGTCGCCGCGGTCGGCGTCTACAACGCCTTCGATCACACGATCACCGCCGGGGTCGACACCCCGTTTGCACGCGGCGGGATCGCGCTCGCGCCCAACGTCGTCAACACCGTGTACATGTTCGGCGGCACCGCGGCCGACGGCTCCGACACCGGGACGCTGGTCCGCTACGACACCACGGCCGAGCCCAACGGCGCGGTGACCACGATCGGCGACCAGCCGGCGCTCGCACGGTCGCATCAGCTCGCGCTGCGGATCGGAGCCGATCGATTCCTGATCACCGGAGGTCCACCGCTCGTGCTCGAGGCCGGCGTGTTGACCCCGCGCGCAGACCTCGCCGCCCTACCGCCCGCAGGTGCAGCTGTGCTCACCACCACCGGCGAATATGCCGCGGTCCTCGCTGGTGCAGACGGCGTGATCTGGTTCCACGACGATCAATTCACGATCACCCCCGGCGATCGGGACCGGGCTGGCGTGACCGCGTTGCCCGACGGCAAGATCGCGATCGCGGGCGGCGGCACCGTGGACACCGCGCGCGATCTGGTGATCGTCGATCCGCTGACCGGCGCGAGCACCGTGACCAGCAGCGCGCTCGCCACCGCGCGGTTCTCGCCAGCCGTCGCGGCGACGCAGCGCCATCTCGTGATCGCCGGCGGCGTCGACCAGCTCGGCGCTCCGATCGCGACCGCCGAAGTGTTCGACGCCGCCACGCTGGCCCGGCTGGCCGAGCTGGCGGTCGAACCCCGCGCCGGAGCGGTGGCGGTCGCGCTGCCCACCGATCAGGTGCTGATCGCTGGCGGCGCCTCGGTGACCGACGCGATCGAGCTGTTCACGCCCGGCCCGCCGCCCTGATCCTGAACATCGCGCCCCTCCGTTCTGACGTAACTACCGGACTAAGCCCGCTTCGCGTCGGTTCGCGCGTCACCGGCCCTGGAGGCACCCCGGCGGCCGGTCCGGATCGCCTTCATCTCGCGCTCGAGCCGCGTCAGCTCCTCGTCGGGCAGGTCCTCGAGATCGACCATCGTGTTGCGCGCAGACTTCATCGCCCGGATCAGCTCGTCGAGCTTGAGCTGGATGGCGCGCGAATCGTGGTTCTGCGTGTTCTGGATCATGAACACGACGAGGAACGTGACGATCGTGGTCCCGGTGTTGATGATGAGCTGCCAGGTCTCCGAGTAGTGAAACCACGGGCCGCTCGCACCCCACAAGACGATCAGCAACACGGCCCCGATGAACGCGAACGGCGACCCGATCGCGTTCGACGCGGAACGAGCGACGACCCGGAAGAACTCGCGAACGCGCTCTGCCGAGTGTTCGCGACGATCCGGGTCGGCGTGAGAACCAGGCGACTGATCGATGGCTCGTGGCATCGCAATCGCCCACTGCAAGACGCGGGCGCACCCGCGCAACTCCGCAACGGCTGGTGGCCGTGAGCCCTCTGACGTGCGCGATCGCGACACCCGAGCGCTTCCGCGCGGGCCCGCCCCAGCGCGCCGGCCGTTGGCCGAGGATCGTCAGCCGGGGAGATGGGCGGCTTCGTCGGTCTCGTCGGGCACGTTGTAGCGCGGCTCCTCTTTCATCAGCTCTTCGAACATCGCGAGGACTTCATTGCCGAGGCCCAGCAGCTCGTCCTCCGACATCGACTTGCGGAGGATCGGGAATAGCTTCCCCTCCTCTTCGTCGTGGGCGTGGTGCGAGACCTGCTCCTTGAGCACGGCCAGCTTCGCGTCGAACGCTTCCTCGTCGGTCTCGGGATCGAGATCGAGCATGTCCGCGAGCGTCCGCTTCATCGCGAGGTGCTCTTCGACCGCCTCGTGCAGCATCTCCGACGTGTTGTCGTTCATCACGGTTGGATAGAACAGCTTCTCCTCGACGCTGGAATGAGCGGCGAGCTTGTCGGCGAGCTCCTGGAAGATCGCGGTGCGATCGCCCTTTTGGGTCTCGAGCCGTTCGAGCAGCTCGTCGACCTCGGTGTGTTGGCTCTGCAGCAGGTCCAGGACGTTCAGGGTGTTTGAGTCTTTCCGCATGCCGCGAGCTATTGCAGTCTCGATGCCAGCTGGAGCGCCGTTGCACTGCCGAATCGCGTGCGCGCCGGGCGAGCAAGCGAACCATCTGCACGTGCGCTCGACGTGCGCCCGGGCAGCTGTGGCACCGCCTTCGCACCACGCTGAGGCAAGGAGAACCACCATGGGCATCGAATCAAAACGACAGTTCGCCGTGATCACCGGAGCGTCGTCGGGGATCGGCTTCGAGCTCGCCCGCGAATGCATTCGCAACGGCTTCGACGTGATGATCTGCTCCGACGAGGCGCGCATCGAAGATGCCGCGAGCCAACTCGGGGGCGACGGCGCGCGGGTGATCCCGGTCCAGGCCGATCTGTCCACCTACGACGGAGTCGAGACGCTGGCGGCCGCGATCCACGAGTATCCGTTCCCGGTCGATGCGCTGCTGCTGAATGCGGGCTTCGGGCTCGGCGGCGCCTTCGTCGACACCGATCTACAAGCCGAGCTGCGCATGATCGGGCTCAACTGCGCCCACACCGTTCACCTGGCCAAGCGCGTGTTGCCGCGGATGATCGCGCGCGGACAAGGGCGGGTGTTGATCACCGGATCGGTCGTCAGTACCTCCCCGAACCCCTTCCAGGCCGTCTATGGCGCGACCAAGGCGTTCGTGATGTCATTCGGTGAGGCGATCCGCTACGAGCTGAAGGACTCGGGCGTGACGGTCACGGTCGTGCAGCCCGGTGCAACCGACACCGAATTCTTCGAGCGCGCCGATCTGATGGATACCAAGGTCGGGCAATCGGAGAAGGATTCGGCGGAGCTGGTGGCCAAGAACAGCATCGAGGCGATGCTGGCAGGCAAGGACTCGGTGCTCGCCGGGTCGTTCAAGTCGAAAGTCGAAGGATTGATGCACGAGGTGCTCCCCGAGACCACGAAAGCAGCGGCCGCGGGCAAACAAACCAAGCCCGGGTCCGCAAAGCGCTAGGCGCACTCCCGCACGGTTTCATGGTCCCGGCGCGTTTTGCGACGATCCGAGTTCCTCCCTGCAAACCACGCGTGTAGCTTCCTCCAGGCGCGGTCGCTGGCGGGTGAGTTGTCGAGGGGCGTCGTGCGTGAGGGGCTGAGATGACCGACATCGAAGAAGCGCAACGAGCGATCGTCAAGGATGGTGGCCAAGCCGGCGTGGCACACCGCGGACTGAATCACCTGGTGCAGTTCTATTCATCCGACGAGCTGCTGGCGGCGTCCGTCGCGAAGTTCTTGAGCACCGCGCTGCTCGATGGCGATCCAGCGATCGCCGTCGCCACCGAGGCCCATCGCGAGTTGATCGTGCGTGAGCTCGCCGCGCTCGGCGTGTCGGTCGAGGCTGCAACCGAGTCGGGTCAGCTGATGCTGTTCGATGCGCACCGGACCCTTGCCAGGCTCATGCGTGACGGCCAGCTCGATCGATCGATCTTCGACCGCGAGATGATCCCGTTGATCGCCTCCAAGGCGAAGCCGTCGGGAGGGCTTCGCGCGTACGGCGAGATGGTGGATGTGTTGTGGCGCAGCGGGCACCGGGTTGCGGCGTTCCAGCTCGAGAGCTGGTGGACCGAGCTGCAGCGTCACTATCCGTTCACGCTGCTGTGCGCGTATGCGATGGCAGGGTTCTACAAGGAACCCATCGGGCTGCAGGGGATCGTGGAAGCGCACGGAGGCGTGCTCGCGGATCCCTCGCTGAAACCCGGCGCGGAGCTATCGCCGGCGCAGCTCGCGGAGCGCGACCGGCTCGCCGCGGCGGCGGCCCTGGCGACGCGACGCTCGGAGCGCTTGCTCAAGATCACGGGCGCGGTCGCCGACGCGGTGACGAGCGAGCAGGTGTTCGAGGCTGTGGTCGACCATGTCGCCGCCGCCGTCGAGGCGTCGAGTGTTGCGTTATGGTTGACCGACGACCGCGGTCAGAACGCCACGATGGCGCGCTCGGTTGGGTACGCCGAGCCAGCTCGGCAACAGTTCGCGTCGGTCCCGCTCGACGGGCCGGCGCAGTTTCCTGCGCTCGACGCGATCCGGACCAAACAGCCGATCTGGATCGACTCGCAGCGCGCGCTGTTGACGGCGTACCCGCACCTCGGGCCCACCGTGACCGCTGGACGCGGCTATCGGATCTCGTGCCTGCCCCTGATCGCCCGCGGAAGAGCCCTCGGCGCGCTCGGGTTGACGATCGACGACGAGACGCCCGCGACCGAGGACGAGCGCGACTTCCTGCTGCTGGTTGCACGCTACGCCAGCCAGGCCGTCGAGCGGCTCCGGCTGATCGATGTCGAACGGCAGAGCCGCACGCGTACCGAGCAGCTGTACCGGTTCGCGCAGGTCGTGGTGACCGCGCAAAAGCTCGACGAAGTCTTGCAGGCAGCGCTCGACGCGATCGCGACCGTGCTCGGCGCAAACCGCTCGTCGATCCTGCTCGCCGAAGAAGATGACGTGATGCGATTTCGCGCGTGGCGCGCCCTGTCGGACGACTACCGGCGCGCCGTCGATGGTCACTTACCGTGGCCGACCGACGCGACCGCACCCCAACCGGTGCTGGTTCCAAACGTCGAAGCCGATCCAGCGATGGCGCCGTACCTGCCGCTGTTCCGCCGCGAAGCGATCGCCGCGCTCGCGTTCATCCCGCTGGTGGTGCACGGCAAGATGCTCGGGACGTTCACGGTGTACTATGGCGAGCCTCATCCGTTCTCACCCGAGGAGCTCGAGCTGGCGACCGCGATCGCGCGCCACCTCGCGTCGGTGATCGCCCGGTTCAACGCGGTCACCAAGCTCGAGGACACGATTCACTACAACGAGATGTTTGCCGGCGTGCTGGCCCACGATCTGCGAAATCCACTCGGCGCGATGCTGACGGCCGCGCAGCTGTTGCTGATGCGTCAGGAGGGCGAAGGCGATCGCAACGCCAAGCCGCTGAGCAGGATCCTGTCGAGCGGTCAGCGGATGACGCGCATGATCGATCAGCTCCTCGACGTCACACGAGCGCGCGCCGGCGGCGGCATCGACGTCCAGCCGCGCGACACCAATCTCGCCGATCTGTGTAGCCAGGCGATCGGAGAGCTCGAGCTGTCGTACCCCGATTGGCGTTTTCACCTCGAGGTGCACGGGCCCCAGAGCGGAACGTGGGATCCCGATCGACTCCTCCAGATCGTGTCGAACTTGATCGCCAATGCCGGGCAGCACGGCGACGTCGAGCGCGGGATCACGGTGAAGCTCGACGGACGGGTGCCCGATCACGTGACGCTCGAGGTCCGCAACTACGGGGCGATTCCAGCCCATTTACTACCGACGCTGCTCGATCCGTTTCGCGGCGCTCAGCATCGCCGCGCCCACGCACGCGGCCTCGGGCTGGGGCTGTTCATCGTCAAGGAGCTCGTGCGTGCACACGGCGGCTCCGTCGATGTCTCGTCT
>JBFWXW010000080.1:0-28079 GCA_050187075.1 Kofleriaceae bacterium
CGGCACCACCGCTCGCACGTTCTCGGCCCGATCGAGCGGTCAGTTCGGCGACAGCCGCACGACGACGCGATGCACGACATTGGTCGCCATTCGCGGGTAGTTCGCGTGGAGCCGGATCTCGTACTCGCCCGGCTCGCTCGGCATCTTGAGCTTGAGCTCCGTGGCGCCGATCGTCAGGTACTCCCATTGCCCCCACTTGCTGTCGGGCTGTTTGCGCGGCACCACCGTGATCCAGAACTTCTCGTTCGTGGCAGGCACCATCGCGGTCGCGAAGTGCAGCTGTGCGACGGCACCCACGCTGAGCGTTGCATCGGCGACGCTGAATCGCTGCTGCGCGCGCGGCGTGGGAGGCGGTAGCGGGCGCTCGGCCGGCGTATCGACGGTGAGGGCGATGCGATGAACGACGTTGGTGCGCTTGGTCGGGTAGTCGGTGTGTAACCGCACCTGGTACGGGCCTGGCCTCGTCGGCGCCTGGAGCGTGGCGGTCGCGGCTCCATCGGTGACATAGGTCCACGTGCCCCACGCGGTGTCGGGCTGCTGGGCCTCGATCACGGTGACCCATGCGCGGCTATTGGCGGGTGAGCTGACCGGACGACCAAATCGGATCTCGATGTCCTCCCCCGGCGCATACGCGCGTTTGTCGAGTGCGAACGTGATGCGCGCCGCGACCGGCTGCGAGATGACGTCGTTCCCGACCGGACCGATCGCCGGGCGTTTTGCAGAACCTGGGGCCGTGCAGTCGTCGCCACGAACGGTGAGCTGTGGTGGACACCGCGGTTTGCCGATGCACCTGCGCTTTGCGCTCGACCACGCCTGCTCCGGCCAGCAGCAGTTGCCAGACGTATCCGCGGTGCGCGCCTGACCCACCGGGCATGGATCGGCGGACACTGCGGCAATGGGATCCGGCGGCGGCGTGACCGGCGGCGGCGCCACGGCCGGCCGATTCGCAAGCGGAGCCTCCGGCGTGGGCGTCAACGCCACCGATTCGCCCGGTGACGACGATGATCCTGAGCGGCTGTAGATCACGGCACCTGCACCCGCGACCACCACGACGGCCGCGATCCCTGCGGCCAGGGCTCCCCGGCGCCTGGGTGCCCCTGCGGGCGTGGCCTGCTGCGCGACGATCTCGGCGGCGCTACCGCTGTTGGTGGTCTGATGCGGCCCGCGTGCACCAGGACCGGTCATCGCCATCGAGCCGGGCAGCGTCGCGCCGAGCTCGAGCTCCGCAGCGTGCGTCTGGGTCACCGGCGCGATCGCGCCGGCCGTCGCCAGCGTGGTGCGGAGCTCGTCGGCGGTTTGAAACCGCGCAGCGGGATCCTTCTCGAGCAGCCGCAACACGATCGTGCTCAGTGCGTCCGGCACCGTCGGATTGACGGTGCGTGGATGTGGCGCCGGATCGCGGAGGTGAGAAGCGATCATCATTCCGGCGCCCTGATCGCTGATGAACGGCGGTCGCCCGCAGAGCGCGTGAAACAGGATGCAGCCCATCGAATAGAGATCGGTCCGATGATCGAGGTCGGTCCGGCCCATGCACTGCTCGGGACTCATGTAGGCCGGCGTTCCCATCAACGCTCCGGTCTGAGTCTTCACGCCGGTGACGCGATCGTCGGCGAGCTTGGCGATCCCGAAGTCCAGCAGCTTCACCTGCACGCCGCCGGGCATCAGATCATTGGGCACGAGGAAGATGTTGTCGGGCTTCAGATCGCGGTGGACGATGCCGCGGTGATGCGCCGCGGACAGGGCAGCCGCGACTTGCGCGGCGACGCTCGCAGCCATCGCCGCAGGCAGTACGCCGCGCGACAGTCGCTGCTCGAGGCTTTCACCCTTGAGCAGCGGCATCACGATGTATGCGCGGCCGTCGCTGTGCGTGCCGAAGTCATAGACCTCGACGATGCCCGGATGATCGATCGCCGATGCGGCGCGAGCCTCGTTAAAGAACCGCTGCACGATCGTCGGATCGCTCGAGAATTGCGGCAGCAACATCTTGAGCGCCGCGGGACGGCCGAGCTGCGTGTGCTCGGCGCGATACACCAGTCCCATGCCGCCACGCCCGAGCTCCCCGACGATCCGATAGTTCCCGATCACGTGCCCGATCACGCACTGAGTGTCCGCGGCGATCCGCAGCGGGTCAAGGCGAACCGCGAACCCCGCGGCTAGGCTGGGTGAGCGCGCCCGAGTCGTGCGCGGTACGACGTGTGGCTGGCCACACTCGCGTGACCGCCGCGCGGCACGAGCGCGCGCGGTTTTTCATGTCAAGGACGAACGACCGGCGCTTGTGGTTGTCGTCCGGTGGGAGTGTCGTCACCGGACCCTGCGACGGCAGCACAACAGAAACGGGGCGCGAGCGGCACTTGCTCGATGCGCGCGTCCGGCATGCGGATCGCAATGGAGTGACCGAGATCTCGAGTGAAGCCTGCGCAGCGATGTTGCGGCGTGGACATCTCGATTGACCGCACGAACGGGAACCGGGTTTTAGAGGAAGCTGCCCTGCACTGGGCCCGTAGCGTGAGACCACAAGGACCCATGAAGCTCATCACCTCTCTGATCGCGATCACGGCATTCGGATGCTCGACCTCACCAGATCTCGGTTCCACGGCGGGGATGTCGTTCGAGGAGTTTCGAGCATCGGTGCAGTCGCAGCGCGATGCGAAGGGGACGTATACGCTCGAGTGGGATCTCCCGATCCGTGGTGATCAGCAGCTCTACGATTACTGGCTGCGCAGCCGTCAGGGTGGGCTCACCGTCTACAACATCGGCGGCGAAGACATCGTGTGGAACAACACACAGAAGAAGCACCTGACCTACTGCATCGGCAGCACCTTCAGCGCCACGCAGAAGGCCGCGATCGCAGCCGCGATGGTCCAGGCGACCGACAACGGATGGAGCAAGATGGCGGACGTCAAGTTCGTCCACGTCGCCGCACAGGATGGTGTCGGTTGCACCGCAGCGAACAACGCCGTGATGTTCGATGTGAACCTGTACAACAGCAACGGGCAGTTTCTGGCGCGAGCGTTCTTCCCCAACGACACGCGTGAAGATCGCAACGTGCTCGTCGATCCCGATTCATTCGATCCAAGTCTGGATTGGCCGCTGTCGAACATCATGGGTCACGAGCTCGGTCACACGCTGGGGTTCCGCCACGAGCACATCCGCTCGCCGGGACAGGAATGTCCCGAGGATGACGACTTCCGGGCGATCACCTCCTACGACGCCGCGTCGATCATGCATTACCCGCAGTGTGGCGGGTCCTCGGCCAACCTCGCGTTCACCAATCTCGATCTGACCGGTGCCGCGATGCTGTATGGAATGCCGATCGTGAACCCGGCGCCGATGGCACAGGTGATCGAGCCGGCCAACGGCGCGATGGTCCCACCGACGTTCAAGGTGAAGACCTCGATCGTCGACACCGATCTGGTGAAGGCGGAGCTCTACATCGACAACGCGCTCTACAAGACCTCGACCACCGCGCCGTACGAGTTCGATGTGACCGACGCCGCGGAGGGCTCGCACATGATTCGGGTGCGCGCCTTCGATTCCGAGGATCAAACGGCGCAGCAGACGATCAGCGTGATCGTCGTCAAGCCGATGGAGCCAGACATGGGCAGCGGCTCCGGCGGTGGCAATGGCAACGGGAATGGCAACGGCAACGGGAATGGCAACGGCAACGGCGGCGAACAACAGGACGAAGACGGCGGCGGCTGCAACGCCGGCGGTGGGTACGCCAGCTTCGGGATGTTGTTCGGGCTTGCCGGCCTGATCCGTCGCCGCCGCCGCACGTAGCGTCGCGCTCGCAAACGTCACGCGCGGAGCACGCAGAGGGCCGCTATCTGAATACAGCCTGGATCCCGCCCGCGAAGAACAGGCTGACCTCGCTGCGCGGCGCATCGTCGAGCGGCGTGCCCAGGGCGAGGAACGGCTGCAGCGCTTCGCCCATGAACCGCACCGTTCCGGCGACGACATGCTCGACGTTCTCGTCGCTATCGAACGCGTCGAACGAGTAGGTGTTGACCAGCTCCAGTCCAAGCGCCACCAAGCCGAAGTCGTAGCCGGCGCCGACGTTGAACCTGAGCAACTCGTCGGCGAATCCGGCATCGTCGGAACCGAGGTCGATCCCGAGATCGGCTCGGATGAACAGCTTGTTGACGTGGATCAACGGCGACACGGACAATCGGACGTAGAACGCGTCCGGCACCACCAGTGCCAGGTCGGTGAATCGCGGCCAGGTCGCATAGAAGTTCGTGAACAGCTCGTCGCGGCCTTCCGATGCCGTCGGTGCCACGAGGCCACCACGAAACACCCACGAGATCCTCGGATCCGATTCGATCACGTACAGGCCGCCGATCTCGAGGTTGCCGAGCGCGAACGTGTCCTCCGGTTCGGGAGACTCGCCGCCGCCAAACGTTCGCGCGATCGGAATCGCGCCGTAGATCCCAAACCCGCTGTTGGTGACGTACTGGCCGTACGGCTCGAGTCGCAGCGCGGCGGAGTACAGCGGCGAATCGAGCAGCGTGAGCCCCATATCGAGGCCGATCCGCGTGATGCCATCACCACGATCCAGCGTCGCCAAATCTGGCGCGCGTTGAGCGTGGCTCGCACTGGTTGTGGCGATCAGGATCGCGAACGCAAGGAGAGACTTCGTACGCATGAGAACCTCCGATCGCGCCGATCGTAGCCGAGCCGAATGTGGGCAAGCGGCTCCATCGCTTCGGCATGGTGGCATGCAACTTGTCGAGCACGACAAATTGGTAAGCGCGGCCGTGCAGCGAGCTGATCGTGGCGAAAACTTGCCCACCTTGCCGCGGGTGGATTACGGGTTCTATAGGCTGCCGTGACCGCTCTACATCGCGATGAAAGCTGGGGTGATGGTGCACCTGCATCCAGCACCTCTCCGTCCCAGGGGGACTCCCGTCCCGCCGCGCTGCTTCGCGGCGGCGCACGCGGACTCGAGGCCGTGATCAACGCGCGTGCTCCGATCGATGCGATCGTCCTGGCGCTGCTCACGCGGCTGTCCGAGGCGCCCGGGTTCTTTCGCGGCAGTGATGTCCGGATCCGCGTCGACGACGGTCCGCTTCCGGCGGGCTATCTCACCGCGATCGAAGAGATCGCGACACGATTCGAGCTGCGGATCGTGGAGGTCGGTGCCGCGCGCGCCACCACGGCGCCGCTCGCCGCCGCGATCGGCACACGGGCGGGGGCGTTGCCCGCGGGGGCAGCCGTGGCGGCGGGGTCGTCGCCAGCAGCGGCGGTGCCACAGCCAGCCAGCGCGACGGGATCATCGCCCGCGCCGGCAACCTCGACCGCATCCGATCATGACTCGATCCCGATCGTGATCGATTCCACGCCGACGCCCGCACCGGTGATCGAGGTCACCGCGCCCGTGGTCCACGCCGTATCACCACCGGCAGTTCCCACCGCTGCCGCGGCTCAGCTACCGGATGACGACTGTCCGACACGCACGATCGTCGGCCCAATTCGCTCGGGCGTGATCCTCGAGCATCCGGGGCATCTGATCGTGTTCGGCGACGTCAACCCGGGCGCGGAGGTCCGGGCGCGCGGAAATATCGTCGTGCTCGGCCGGCTGCGCGGCACTGCTCACGCGGGCATCGGCCGTGATACGGGCTTCATTCTGACGCTCCGGCTCGAAGCGCAGCAGCTTCGCATCTGTCGTCAGGTCGCGCGCGCAGGCGATAGCGACACGGCGTCGGAGTATCCGGAGATCGCCCACCTCACGGGCAACAGCATCATCGTCGAGCGTTACCACGGCAAGTTGCCCGGCAACTTGAGTGCGAGCATCTAGGCTAGAGCGTCCATCCAGCAGGAGGAGTCATGGGTCGAGCTATCGTCATCACGTCGGGCAAAGGAGGGGTCGGGAAGACCACCACCACCGCGAACCTCGGTACCGCGCTTGCGCAGCTCGGCAATTCCGTGGTCGTCGTAGACGCAGACATCGGCCTGCGCAACCTCGACGTGGTGATGGGCCTGGAGAGCAGGATCGTGTTCCACCTGGTCGACGCGATCCGCGGCAAGTGCGCGGTGAGCAAGGCGTTGATCAAGGATCGGCGCCTCGAGAATCTATGGCTGTTGCCCGCGTCCCAGACCGACGACAAGGATGCGGTGACGCCGGAGGACATGACCCGGCTGGTCTCGGAGCTCAAGGCGATGCACGACTACGTGCTGATCGACTGTCCGGCCGGCATCGAGCAGGGCTTCCGCAACGCGATCGCCGGTGCCGATGAAGCGATCGTTGTCGCGACCCCCGAGGTCGCCTCGATCCGCGACGCCGATCGCGTGGTCGGGTTGCTCGCGGCAGGCGGGATCCCGGCACGGTTGATCGTCAACCGGATCTCGCCGCACCTGGTAAAGCGCGGCGACATGCTGTCGCAAGCCGATGTGATCGAGATCCTCGCGCTCGAATTACTGGGCACGATTCCACTCGACGATCAGATCGTGTCGACGACCAACAAGGGTATGCCCGCGGTGCTCGAGGGCAAGTCGCTCGCTGCCAAGGAGCTGATCCGGATCGCGCGCAAGCTGGCGAATCTGGACGCCGACCGCGAGGTGAGCATCGGATTCTTCGCGCGCATTGGCCGTGCACTCGGGTTGTCGGCGTCGCCGGCGTGAGCTGGCGGATCAGGAGTCAACGATGTGGAACGGCATCAAGAGCTTTCTAACCGGCAAGTCGAGCAGTGAGGTCGCCAAAGGTCGCCTCCACCTCGTGCTGGCCCATGACCGCTCGGGTCTCGAAGGCGCCAAGCTCCAGGAGCTGCGCGAGGAGATCGCCGCGGTGATTGCCAAGTACGTCCAGATCGACGCCAACGCCGTCGAGATCCAGATCGAGACCAGGAGCCGGGAGACCCAGCTGACGGTCTCGAGCCGGATCCAGGCACGCAACGCCTAGAACCTCGACACAGAGGAGATGATGGAGTGAGGGCGTCGAGGCGATGGAGCGGCGCGATCGATCCGTCAGATCAACCCGTGCGACCTGAAGTCGACCTACGTCGACGTCGGTCTGCGGCGACGTCATCGACATCGACGTCCACGCCGACGCCGACGTTGACGTGCTTGTAGCGAGTTGATGACGTTCGTCGAAGGCGCGTGATGATCGCGGCTCGATGATGTGCCGAAGTGTGCGGCGTGCATGCGCGCGTTCAGGCAGTTGCGCGGCACGCCGGCAGCAGAAACGCGAGCGCGGTCACAGAATCGCCGAGCGAGTAGTTCGTCGAGGATGTTTTCACTGCGCGCGCCGAGCCGTGGGACGATGCCCTCGGAGGAACCATGAAGTCATCCGCATGGCTCATCCTGGTGCTCGTAGCCGCGGTCGCGGGGCTGGTGTTTGCTGGCGTGTCGACCTACGACTTCGTTCAGCACCTGGATCGGCAAGTTCATGACTTGCATTGCTCGTTCATTCCGGGGCTAGGGAAGCAAGCCGGCGCAACGGGCTGCCAGGTCGCGATGATGAGTCCGTACTCGTCGGTGTTTCGCACCCACCTGTGGGGAGGCATTCCGATCTCGCTGGGCGCGATGTCGGTGTTCGCGTTCATCGCGTTCTATGCCGGTGACCTGCTGGTCACGAGGCGCAAGCGCGATCCACGGGCGACGGCATTCCTGGCGCTCGCGACGGCGCTGCCATCGCTGGTCTCGCTGGTGATGTTGATCATCTCGATCACCAAGCTCGGGACGACCTGCAAGCTGTGCGTCGCGATCTACATCGCCAGCGCGTTGTGCTCGGTCGGCGCGATCGTCACGTGGCGTCAGGCGATGCGCGGACCCATCCGCGAGCCCGGTTCGAGCGAACGCGTGCTCGAGAGCGGCCTCACCAGTCCGCCCTCAACGCCCGCGTTCTTCGCAGCGATGGCGGGTGTCGGGGTGGCGTTCGTGCTGATCCCGGTGCTGCTCTATCTCAAGCTCGCGCCCGACAATGCGCGGTTCATCGGGACCTGCGACGCCCTCGCGCATCCCGAGGACAACTACGGCGTCATGATCAAGCTGGGTGCGGGCGCGCCGAGCGCAGCACCCGCGATCGAGGTGCTCGATCCGTTGTGTCCAGCGTGCAAGGCCTTCGAGCAGCGGCTCGGGGCATCGGGCCTCGAGGACCAGCTCGCACGCAAGGCAGTGCTGTTCCCGCTCGACAACACCTGCAACTGGATGGTCACCGACGCGACGCATCCCGGTGCGTGTACGGTGAGCGAGGCTGTGCTGTGCGCAGAGGACCGCGGAGGCCACGGGCAGCGCGGAGCCGAGGTGATCCGCTGGGCGTTCGAGAATCAGGAACAGATCCTCGCCGAGACCAGGGCGGATCCGGCCGCCGCGGCTCGGATCGTCGGCCAGCGATTCCCCGAGCTGGCGGCATGCATCGGATCGCCGGACGTGCGCGCGCGGCTCAACCGCTCGCTTCGCTGGGCCGTCGCCAACAATGTTCGCGTGCTGACGCCGCAGTTGTTCGTCGACCGCGTCAAGCTATGCGACGAGGACGTCGATCTCGGCCTCGAGTTTGCTCTGTCGACGATGCTGGAGCGCCGTGGCCGCGGCCAGCTGATCGCAGCGCCGATCCCAGGAGCGCCTGCACCCGCCGTGGCACCGCCGCCGCCGCCCACCCGGCGTGCGCCGTCACCCGAGGCGGCGAAGCCCGTCGATACCGCGACACCTACCGCGCCGGCAGGCGATCAACCGGTGACCTCGCCGTCCGCGGCTCCGGCCCCGGGCGCATCGCCAGCACAACCCAGCGAACCTGCCGCCGCAGCGTCCGAGCAGCCACCGAGAGCAGGCTCTGCCGCGCCTGCTGCCGAGCCCGGTGTGGATAAGCCGACGGCGCCCACCGATTCATCATCCGAATCGCCATCCGAGTCGCCATCCGAGTCGCCACATGAGCCGGCGCCATCCGCGCCAGCTCCTGCGACGGGCTCCGACAACCCCGGAGGTGCGCAATGATGATCATCCGGATCGGACTGCTCACCGCGATGCTCGCGGTTCCAGGCGCGCTCACCGGGGTCTGGGTGAGCTCGGCACAGACGCGGCTCGACGAAGCGACAGCCAAGCCGACCGAGGCCGCGCCGGTGGCGGCCGCATCCGACCTTGGTTATTGCAGCCCCGAGCTGAAGCGGATCTTGCGCCGGGTGCTCATGAGCTGCGGCCTGGTTGGCGGCGAAGCGGCGCGCGGCTGCCAGCCTGCGCAGGCGAAGAACGTCGCCACCATGAGCGGCGGCGACTTCAACGCGCTGTTCCGCCCGATGAAAGATCGCGGCGGGATCATCCAGTTCGATCTCGACAGGTCCGATCTCGATCCAGCCGATCAGCAGCTGGTCGACGACGCCTACGCCGATCGCCGCGGGGCGAGCTGGTTCTTCGTCGTGTCGCGTGCGTCTCCCGATGGCTCGGTGACCCACAATCGCGATCTGTCGAAGGCGCGCGCCGAGGCGGTGATGAAGCACCTGCACGACACGTTCAACAAGGCCAAGAGCCCGGAGCGCGACAAGGAGCTCGACAAGGAAGTCGGGCTGCTGTGGCTGGGCGAGGAGTTCGCGCAGCTCGAGGCGGAGTTCTGCCAATGGAAACGCAGCTCCGGGGGCGCATGCTCGCCCGACGAGCTCAACCGGAGCGCGTTCGTCGCATGGATCGATTGTCAGCTGTGAGGCCCCGCATCATCGCGTTGAGCTCGGTCGCCGTGGTCTTCGCCGCCGCGTGCGATGACCGCAAGACCGACCCGCCGGTCGTCGCGGGCCGCGTCAACGCTGCCCACGTCACACCCCAGCAAGGGGCCACCACCGAGGCATTCTGCGACGGATATTTCACCGCCGAGAAAGCGCCGCCGTATGCCTGGCCCGCGCTGGCCGATGGCGGCACGCCGCCGCCCTCCGGCACGAGCTGGCGGTGGATCAACCTGTGGGCGACCTGGTGCAAGCCGTGCATCGAGGAGATGCCGCGGCTGGTGCGATGGCGCGACAAGCTCGCGGCGGCGGGACACAAGGTGGAGCTGACGTTCATCTCCGTCGATGAATCCGCCGCGGACGTCGAGGCGTTTCGCAAGCAGCATCCCGAGCTGCCCGCGTCGCTGCGGATCCCCGACCCGGACCAGCTCCAGCCATGGTTCACCAGCGTCGGCCTCGACGGCGCGCCTCCGATCCCGATTCATGTGTATGTCGACGGCAGCGGCCGAACCCGCTGCGCCCGCGCCGGTAGCGTACGCGAGCAGGATTACGCCATCGTCGAAAAGCTGCTCGGACCATGACTGCGCTATAACGCGCGCGTGGCGGTCGACCGTGCGCCAGTCCTCGATCAGCAGTTCCTCGACGGACTGACCGCGTTGCGCCCGCGCGATCTGGTGCTCGATCTCGACGCGCCGATCCGCACCGGCAGCCGGTTGTCGGCGCGGATGGCGATCGATCTGTTCGACGCGCAGATCGCGAGCCGGCACCTCGATCTTGCCGCGCGAATGCTCCGCGGTCGCGGCGAGGGCTTTTACACGATCGGCTCATCGGGTCACGAAGGCAACGCCGCAGTGGCCGCAGCCCTGCGACCCACCGACCCGGCGTTCTTGCACTATCGATCGGGCGCGTTCTTCGTGGCGCGGGCGCGGCAAGTCGCCGGCCAGACCCCACTCTGGGACATCTTGCTCGGGCTGTGTGCGAGTGCGGATGACCCGATCGCGGGTGGTCGGCACAAGGTGTTCGGCAGCGCGGCGCTCGCGATTCCTCCGCAGACCTCGACGATCGCGTCGCACCTGCCCAAGGCGGTGGGCGCTGCCGTGGCGCTCGATCGCGCGACCCGGTTGGGGATCGCTGCGTCGGCCCCCGACGACGCGATCATCGCCGTGACGTTCGGCGATGCGTCGGCGAATCATTCGACGGCTGCAGGCGCGTTCAACACGGCCGCGTGGACCGCGTTCCAGAACCTGCCGGTGCCGATCCTGTTCGTGTGCGAGGACAACGGGATCGGGATCAGCGTGCGGACGCCGGAGGGCTGGATCGCCGCCAACTTCGCGGCGCGCCCAGGCATTCGTTACGTATGGGCCGATGGCCTCGATCTGCCGCATGCGTATGATGCCGCCTGCGAGGCCGTCGAGCATGTTCGCACCACCCGCCGGCCGGCGTTTCTTCACGTCCGCACCGTGCGCCTGCTCGGTCATGCCGGCTCCGATGTCGAGCAGACCTATCGACGGCTCACCGAGATCGAGGCGGACGAAGCCGCGGATCCCGTCCTGGCCACCGCGCGTCTGCTCGTCGAGACCGGCGCTCGTACGCCGGAACAGCTGCGCTGGCAGTACGAGGATGTTCGAGCGCGCGTCGCGAGCCTCGCGGAGGAAGCGATCCGGCGGCCGCGGCTCGGCTCCGCTGCCGAGGTGATGGCGCCGCTCTCGCCGCAGGACCCCGAGCGGATCGCGATCGAGGTCGCGCGCGAGGCCTCGGACGCCGCCCGGCGAGCGATCTGGAACGACAAGCTGCCCGAGCTGGAGCGGCCCTCGCATCTCGCGATCCACATCAATCGTGTGCTCGGCGATCTGCTGGCGAAATATCCCGAGCTCATGGTGTTCGGCGAGGACGTCGCGCGCAAAGGTGGCGTCTACAACGTGACCAGCGAGCTGTCGCGTCGCGCCGGGGTCGCCCGCGTGTTCAACACGCTGCTCGACGAGCAGAGCATCCTTGGCCTGGCGCTGGGTGCCGGTCAGCTCGGGCTGTTGCCGATCCCCGAGATCCAGTACCTCGCCTATCTGCATAACGCCGAGGATCAGCTGCGCGGCGAGGCCGCCTCGCTGCAGTTCTTCTCGAACGGCCAGTTCAGAAATCCGATGGTGGTCCGGATCGCGGGGTACGCGTACCAGAAGGGTTTCGGCGGCCACTTTCACAACGACAACTCGGTCGCGGTGCTCCGCGATATTCCCGGGCTGATCGTGGCTTCGCCGGCGCGCGGCGATGATGCAGCGGCGATGCTGCGGACGTGCGTGGCGGCGGCGCGCGAAACCGGATCGGTGTGCGTCTTCGTCGAGCCGATCGCGCTCTACATGACGCGCGATCTGCACGACACGGGTGATGGACTGTGGACCTCGCCCTACGACCCCGCCGCGCCGCACGTCGCGATCGGATCGCCGCGCCGCTACGGTGATGGCAAGCAGCTGTTGATCGTCTCGTTCGCCAACGGGTTGTGGATGAGCCTTCGGGTTGCGCGCCGGCTCGAGCGCGACCACGGCGTGACCTGTCGCGTCGTCGATCTCCGGTGGCTGGCGCCGCTGCCGGGGGACGAGCTTGCGCGGGAGGCCGCACAGGTTGGCGCGGTACTGGTCGTCGATGAGACGCGGCAGTCGGGCGGCGTCTCGGAGGCGGTGATCACGGCGTTGATCGATCGCGGGTTCACCGGCCCGATCGGCCGGGTGGCCTCGCGCGACACGTTCATTCCGCTCGGCGCCGCCGCGAACCACGTGCTGGTCTCCGAGGCAGAGATCGAGCGCACCGCGCTCGGGCTGTGTGGCAAGCGTCCGCTCGAGGCGGTGGCGCCGTGACCGCGAGGCTCCGCGCCGTCATCGTGTGCCCGGGCCGTGGCTCATACGGGCGCGCTCAGCTCGGCAGTCTGCCCCGCGGCAGCGCGATCGTCGCGACGCTCGATCGGATGCGAGCAGCGCACGGGCGGCCACCGGTGTCGGAGCTCGATCGCGCATCGACGTACACGCCGCGGCTCCACGTCGCCGGCGAGCACGCGTCGCTCTTGACGTTCGCGTGCAGCGCAGTCGATCTCGCGGCGATCGACCGCTCGAGCGTCGACGTCGTCGGCGTGACCGGCAACTCGATGGGGTTCTATACCGCGCTGTACGCCGCGGGAGCGCTCGAGCTCGAAGCCGCCGCGCGGCTGGTCGAGACGATGGGGAGCTATCAGATCGATCATGTCATCGGTCACCAGCTGGTCTATCCGGTCGTCGACGCTGACTGGCGCGCTGATCCGGCGCTCGAGGCCGCGGTCGCGGAGGCGCTGACGTTTCCCGGCGTGTTCGTGTCGATCCGGCTCGGCGGATCGATCGTGCTTGGAACCGATGACGTCGGTCTGGCTCACGTGCGTCGCGTGCTGCCGGCGCTCGATCGCGGCGGCGTGGTGTATCCGCTCCAGCTGCCGCTTCATTCGGCGTTTCACACCCGGCTCATGGCGGCGACGCGACAGCGGGCTCGTCACGAGCTCGCGGATCTGCCGATCCGGTCACCGGCCGTCACGCTGATCGGCGGTGACGGCGTGGTGTACCGGCCGTGGGCGGATCCTCGACAGCTGTGGGACTACACGCTTGGCGCGCAGATCGACGAGCCCTTCGATCTCGAGCGCGCGGTCTCGACGGTGCTCGGTGAGCTCGCACCGGATGTGCTGATCCTGCCCGGCCCCGGCGACAACCTTGGCGGCGCCCTCGCACAGATCTTGATCGCGAGGCGCTGGCGCGGGCTGACCTGCCGGGGCGATTTTCTCACGGCGCAGGCGAGCGATCGGCCGATCGTGATCGGCATGGCGCGACCCGATCAGCGGGCGCGCGTCACTGCTTGAGCTGCGCGATCCGCCTCTTGATCAGCTCGACGTCGTTGGCGCCGGGCGCTGCGGCGAGATACTTCTCGAACGCTTCGATCGCCTTGGCCTTGTTGCCCTGCTGGGTATATGCGAGTCCGAGGCCACGATATCCCGCGACGAATCCCGGCGCGGCGGCGAGTGCGGCACGGTACGCACGGATCGCGCCGGCTGCATCGCCTGCAAACAATGCCTGGTTGCCCTCGGCGTAGTCCTGCTTCGCCCGTTCGGTGTCGCCGCCCCCACGAGGCTTCGACGCGGGCTCGCCGGCCTCGTCGGTCACCCGGGAGGCGCGGGCTCGTTGACCTGCTCCGCGGCGCAGCGACGGCGCGGCACCGGACCCCGCGTCGGAGCCGCGAGCGGGCGAACCGGTTGCGGGCTTGCTGGCCGGCTTCGTGGCGTCGGGCGCAGGGGCGACGGCCGGCGGCGGCGCGGGCTCGGGATCGCTCGGCGGATCGCTTGGCTCGTCGGGCTCCGGTCGGGGCGCGGATGCAGCCGCTTGCGCGGTGTGCGGTGCGGGCTTGTCCCGCGTCACCACGAACAACCCGATCGCGATCGCGACAACCACCGCTGCGCCGACGAGCAAGCTCGTGCGCGATGGGACGCGACGCGCTTGCGATGACGCGAATGGGGCAAGCGGTGGAGAGTGGCCGAGCCCGACATCCGTGGGCCGCGGCGGTGGTGCGAGCCCGAGCGAGCGATTGAGTGACGCGAGGTCCTCGACCGATGCGCGTGGCGTCGCGACCGGCGGGATCACGGGCGGAGGTGGCATGATCGCCGGAGGAGTCGCTTCGAGCACCGGCGCGAGCGACAGCGGTAAGGGCTGCGAACCGAGTGGCTCGTTCGACGACTCGGAGCCGGGAATCGCGCTGTCGACCTCCGCGAGTAGATCGTCGAACGCGATGACACCCGGTGGTGCCGGGGGCGGGGTGTCAGGGAGCGACGGAGCGTGGGCCGGCGGTTCGAACGCGCGGTCGGGCAACGATGCACTCGGCAACAACGACCACGAATCGTCCGCTTCGTCGGGCAGCGACCATCCTGGGGTTTGCGCATCACCCGACGAGCTCGCTCGACGCGCCGGCGGAGCGCTCGACGCTCGCACGGCGGGGACTCCACCGGCCGGTGTGGTTCGCGTGAGCGCGGCCGTCGTGGATGCTGCGCTGCTCACGGGCGCCGGTGGACTGTGCGTGGCGCTGCTGGCGGGTGTCGAGCGCGCGGAGGTTGCGCCGCCGGTGGCCGGTGTCGCGCGCGCCGTTGGCGGTGACGCTGCGGCACCCGCGGCCCGAGTCGTGCGGGTGAGTGCGGCGGTTGTCGTCGGTGCGCCCGCGGCCGGGGTGGTCCTCGCACGCGGAACGGTCGCCGACGTGGTTGCTCGTGGACTGGCAGTGGCCCCGGCTGGCGTATGAGCACGCGAGGGCGGTGCAGCGGCGCGGATCGACGCATCGTTTGACGGTTCGCCCGGCGCGGTCTTCGCGCGTGGTGACCTCGACGAATCGCTCGAGATCGGGCCGGGCGCGGTCCTGGCGCGCGGTGCGCTCGAGGAACCGGACGGGATTGCGTCGGGCGCGGTGTTCGCGCGCGGCGCGCTCGCGGAACCGGACGGGATTGCGCCGGGCGCGGTGTTCGCGCGCGGCGCGCTTGCGGAACCGGTCGGGATTGCGCCGGGCGCGGTCGTGGCGCGCGGCTCGGCCGACGTCGTGATTCGCGCGGGTGAGCCCTTCGCGGGCGTAGCTCCGCTTGGCATTGGCGATCCGGCCGGAGGGGTCTTGCGCGGCGTGGTCGCGGTCGTGATCCTCCGTACGGTCGCGGCCTCGAACGGATTCGCAACGCCCGAGCCAGACCCGCGCGATGCGGCCGCCGCGGTCTCCTTGATCAACGCGTCGATCTTTTGCGACTGGACCTGCGGCGTGAACTGGTCGCCGTTCCACTCGTCGATGCCATCGGCCTCGATCTCGAGCTCCTGGCCGGCTGGTGATGCGTCGCCCTCGGGTGGCGCTGGTGGCGCTGGTTTGGTCACGGTTCGGTAGCCTCGTTCACGACGTCGCGAATCCCGTACTTGACGTCGTCTTCGGTGGGGAACGTCTTCGATGCCTGCCGCTTGAACTGCTTGTCCACCACATCGAACAGCGAGACGGTCACCTTCACGGCCTCGGCATCACCGCCGGGCTCGATCTGCGCGAACAGCAACTGGGTTGCCGACAGTGACCTACCCACGGCCTCGTAGCAGGTCGGCGTCGGCTGGACGCATTCGATCGAGAGCTGCACGACCTCGAGCGATACCTTCGACATCGCCGGCTCGGTGAACCCTCGCACGCGTGCCCTTCCGAGGTGCTCGGTGACGAGCTTCGCGGTTGCAGGAAAGTTGGCACTCTCGGCGGGAAGCACGGCGAGCGTGGGCTTGGTGGGAAGCGGCGGGGGTGCGGGTTTCGTTGCGGTGGCACCGCAAGCCATCAACGCGATGACTGCGAATGCCCCGACCATTCGCGCGAAAACCGCCACGGTGACAGCTCCAATCTACCACGCTCGTCGAGCGACGAGGCCCGCCTGCCCGGGCAACACACGCCGAAACAATCGTGCCGCAGGGGTAGCGACCTACATCCCCGGCTCTTCCGCTTCGTGTGCGTGACCGATCGCTTCGATCAACGTGGGCTCCAGCTTGCCCGCGTCGAACACGACCTTCTGATGATGCACCGCATGGATCGCGCTCGTCGGGATCGCGAAGTCCCCTGAGTTTTCGACGTACACGACGACGGTATCGGGAGACACCTCGCGGACGGCTCCGAACGTCTCTCCGCCGTCGGACATGAACGCCTGGTATCCGACCTGGATGGCTTCCTGCATGGCTTCGGCCTCCTGCGGTCAGCTTGGCTCCGGAATCGAAGTTGGCCACTGCGGCCGCGGGTCAGTTCTCCACGAGCGTGAACACGTAGTCACGCGGGGCGCGGGCATGGCAGTCCGTGCAGGTGTCGTCGCCCTCACCGTTGGCCACGACTTCGTCGCCGCGCCCCTCATACCAGTACCAGGTGTCGCCGCCTGCCCCCGGCTCGACCTTGCGGTACACGGCGTACAGCGCCAGCTCGCCACTGCTGTCATAGATCTCCTTCACAGACGCCGAGCCCGGCTCGAACGGCCCCGTGTCGGCGGCGCCACTGAGCGCTGCGTTATTGCAGATCCGATTCGCACCGTGGGGCGACGGCGGAACCGCAGCGTGGGCCTCGGGTTGGCAGTTCCATGCCCGGTAGTGACCGGCGTCGAGCCAGGTCGCGATGTCCTTCCAGCCGCGCGCAGGTGTCTCGGGATCGCCGAGGTCATCGCCGTAGGTCTCGGGGCCGTTACCGCACGCCAGTAGCGCGAACGCGCACAGTGCCACTTGTGGTCGCATGATGGAGTGCTACGAGCGCGACCGCGGGGCGTTACAGACGTATGCACCGCGCGGTGCTCAGTCCTGCCGGCGACCGGATGACGGTCTGCGGTTCCGCACGTACACTCGACCGTCGTGGGAACCATTCGCGCTCAGCTCGAGGCGACGGTCCGGGCGTCGTGGAATCGCGACGACCTCGCGGTCTACGCCGATCACCTGCAGGCCGAAGGCGACGTTCGAGGCGAGCTGATCGCACTCGATCTCTCCGCCCCGGACGACCGCAAGGCGCCATCCGCGAACGAGTGGCGCGAGCGCAGGCAGGATCTGATCGCCGCGTGGGTGGGTGGGCCGCTGGTGTCCGAGGTCGAGCGCAGCTTGTGGTGCGGGTTCTTCGACAAGCTCGACGAACGGACCTCGACCGCGTTTCTCACCAGCCCTGCCGGCGACTACGTGCGCGCGTTCAATCTCGACGAGGATCCCGCCGCCGAGCAAGCGTTGATCGCGCTGGTGTCGCGACCGCGGCCGTGGCTGACGCGGCTGACACTGCGTGCGTGGAGCGGAATGGCGCTCGCTCACGACTTGCTACAACAGCTGGTCGCGGCCACGCCCAACCTCGTCGAGCTCGAGCTCAATGGGCGATTGACGCTCGCGGGTTTCGAACATCCTTCGGTCGAGCGGCTACGAATCGTCGATCTCGCGCTCGATACCCTCGGGCCGGACGGCTTGCGCTGTCCCAGCGTGACCGAGCTGGCCATCGTCGTGCCACCAGGCGCACAGCCGGCGTGGTACCGCCGCGCGCTGGTCACGGTCGAGCGGTTTCCCGCCGTGAGGACACTGGATCTTTCCCGGAATCGCAACGCGCTCTGGGGCGATCGCGTGACACCTGCGCTCGCGATGCTCGTGCATCAGCCGATCTGTGCTCAGCTGGAGCAGCTCCATGCACCGGCGCTCGCCAGCGAAGAAGATGTGAGCCTGCTCGATCGCGCACTCGAAGCCATGCCCCGGATCTCGAGGGTGACCGTGGCGCAGACCTACGGCCGCCCGGTGGTCGGCGCCGAGCTCGCCAAGCGCTGGCCGATGGTCATGATCCCGGTGGCGTTTCCATGGCCCGAGGAGCTCGCGTACGGCATGAACCTCGCGGTCGATCTTCAGGACGGCATCATCGGCGGGTATGCGGTGAGCTGGCCGATGTTGCGCGAGTATCTCGAGGCATCGTTCACCGCGTTCACGGATCGCCAGCGCGCCGCGTGGACGCGGATCTGCGAGCAGCTCAATGATCACATCGACGATCGCGGTCGCGAGCCACCGATCGTGGATCTGGACACCGTCGTCACGGCCGTCGAGGCGTGCACCGGCCTTGCGAGCTCGCGCTGCCCGGGGTGGAGCGAGCTGCGCAATGCGGTTCGTCACGTCGCTGGTCATTGGCCACCGAACACCAAGTTGTCCCTACGCATCGGCAGTTGATCAGCCGACCCAAGGTGGAGGTTGTCATTTGCGCTTGACTCACTGCACTCCCGCCGCTACCCCCTTGGATGTGGCGCAACTTGGGTCGCCTCGGGTCGTCTGATCGAATGACCGTGGCGATGCGCGCGTTACGTTCGACGATGGTTCGGTCGGTGGCACTGCCACTGTTTGCGGCGTTCATCGCGTTGACCGTCGGCCTCGCCGAGGCGCCAGCGACGGTGGCGGAACAGCGCGCGCGGCTACCACCCGCCGCCGAGTGCGAGAGCCCCGTCGCCGGGCGCTGGAAGGCGCTGGTGTACTCGTATCCGACTCAGTCCTGGTACGAGCACAACCTCGAGATCCATCAGGATCCGAACGATCCGACGATCCTCATGGGTACCCATCAGGTCGACGCCTGGATCGGCACACCAGACGACGCGGAACCCAAACGCTGCCTGCAACGTCAGAAGGGCAGGATGACCGCGTCCGGTAGCTTCATCGACGGTGAGGTGTCGTTTCGCAGCCAGGATTACGAAATGGTCGCGGTCCTGTGTGGTGACGCGATTGGCTACAACCCGGACCACTTCACCGGTCGGCTCGAACCGGAGCGCCAGGAGTTTCAAGCGGTAAACAACGACGGTGGCGCGGCGGTCAACGAGCCCGCCGTGTTCCGCCGCATCGCTTGCCTGGATGACAACGGACCCAAACCGCGCGACACCAGGGTCGCCCCGCCCGCATTCTTTCCGAAGCGCCGCACAGGTGGTTGCTGACATGATCGAGCGCATCCGACGCTACGCGATGCGCACGATCCTCATCGTGGTCGGCGGGGTGACGGTGGGAATTTCCGAAGCGCCTGCGACGGTAGCCGAACAGCGTGCGCGCCTGCCACCTGCGGCAGAGTGCGACAGTCCGATCGCTGGCACGTGGCGAGCACTGACGTACTCCGATTACACGTTCGCCTGGTATCAACACACGCTCGAGATCCAGCACGATCAAACCGATCCCACCCAGCTCACCGGCATGCACTACGTTGAATACTGGCGCGGCGGTCGCGACGACGTCGAGCCGCCGGCACGATGCCTCCGCCACCAGAAGGGCAAGATGACCGGCACGGGTACGTTCCGTGACGGTGAGGTCGCGTTCTTCAGCGGCGAGTACGAGCTGGTGGCTGCGATCTGCGGCGAGAACGTGCACTACAACCCTGATAACTTCACCGGCCGGCTCGAGCCGGAGCGCCAGGAGTTTCAGGCGGTGAACAACGACGGCGGCAACGCGGTCAACGAGCCGACCGTGTTCCGCCGGATCCGTTGCGTCGACGAGGGCGTGGTCCGCGATCGCAAGGTCGACCCGCCGGCATTCTTTCCCAAACGACGTACAGGTGGCTGCTGACGTGGCGCGCGGTCGAGGATTCGTCACGCGCATCGCGATCGTGACCGTGGCGGGTATGACGATCGGCGTCTCCGAGGCGCCCGCAACCGTCGCCGAGCAACGCGCGCGCCTGCCACCCGCGGCGGAGTGTCAGAGTCCGATCGCGGGGCGCTGGAAGGCGCTGGTGTATTCGCACACCACGTCGTCGTGGTACCAGCGCACGCTCGAGCTTCATCAGGACGAAGCGGATCCGACGCGGCTGATCGGCGTGCAGTACGTCGAGTACTGGGCGGGACCGGTCACGGAACCAGAGCCGCCGGCGACGTGCATCCGGCATCAGCGAGGCAAGATGACCGGACGCGGCACGTTCATCAACGACGAGGTCGCGTTCTATAGCGACGAATACGAGCTGGTCGAGATCATCTGTGGCGGGCGCGGCGGCTATAACCCCGACAACTTCACCGGGCGACTCGATCGCGAGCTGCAGGAGTTTCAGGCGATCAACAACGACGGCGGGACGTCGGTCAACGAGCCAACGCTGTTTCGCCGGATCGCATGTCTCGACGACGGTGTGCGGCAGGAGCGGACCGTCGAGCCACCCGCGTTCTTTCCCAAGCGGCGTACCGGAGGCTGCTAGTGCGCGCGCGGAACTGGCGGTGGTTGCGACGCAGCGGCAGGCTCCGCCGGCTCATCGATTGGTTTCCGCTGACCGCCGGCGGTCTCGTCGTGATCGCCGCGTCGCTGGTGGCTGCGCTGATCTACGGCGTCGACCATCGCGATCATGTGTTGCTCGCCGTCGGGGTGGTGGGCCTCGTGCTGGTCGGCATGTGCACGCTGCTGGTGGTCCTCGCGGCGGTGATCGCGTGGCGATCGTCGCGCAGCGCCGGTGCGGACGGCCCGCTGGTGGCCGAATGCGGTCATCTGACCTCGACGGGATTTCGGATCCGCAGCGTGCGCTGGCTGCCGTTCGTCGACGTGTCGTGGTCCTGGCACGAGCCCTCCGTCGAGGTCATCGTCCGCCGGGGGCGCGGCTTCGTGTACGAAGACATCCGGCCGTCGCGGCGCGATCACTTCACCGCGATCACGCGCCGGATCGAGATCCGCGATCCGTTCGGGCTGGTCCGCGTGGCGTTTCGCGTCGACCAAGCGCGGGCAGGGCGGTTCGCCCCGTGGGTGGGAGGGCTGCAGAAGATCCAGGTGGCGCACGGCTTCGCCAGCGGTGATGCACTGGCGCATCCCGACGGCAGCCCGGTGGGCGACTACTACGACATGCGGCGCTACGGTGCGGGCGATCCGATCCGGTTCGTGCTGTGGAAGGTGTTCGCACGGACGCGCGAGCTGCTGGTGCGAACGCCGGAGATCGCGGTGTCTCCGGATCGCCGGACGATCGCATACCTGGTGGCGGGAGACGGCGACGAGCCTGCGGCGGGGGCCGCGCGCGTCGCCGTCGATAGTGGTGCGCTCGGCGCGACCTGGGAGCTCGGCGCAGATGGTTGTGGTGAGATCGCGAGCTCGCGCGAGCAGGCCCTCGATGTGCTCGCGAAGTCGGCGCGGGCACGGCTGGAGGAAGCAGGCGATCTGCGCTCGTTCTTGGGGCGCGTGCGCAGTGGTGCCACCGCGCGTGCGATGGTGTTCGTGCCCGCACGGCCGGGTCCGTGGATCGATCGCGTCACGCAGGTCGCGCTCGCCCGCGGGCCGGCCTCGCGCGTCGAGTTCGTCGTGTGCACCGATGGTGTCCGCGATGGTGTCCGCGATGGTGTCCGCGATGGTGTCCGCGATGGTGTCCGCGATGGTGTCCGCGATGGTGTCCGCGAGCGGGTTCGCCGCTCGGTGTGGGAGCGCGCAGCGCTTGCGCCCGCTCCGGGTGAGCTCGGCCGCGCGGTCCATGAAGATCTGATGACCGTGGTCGATCGGCTGGCCAAGACCGGCGCCAACGTGGTGGTTGTCGATCGCGCGACCGGCCGGATGGTCTCCGCGCGAGGGCTTCGCATCGGAGCGTCGGCGTGATCCGCGGGCTCGGCCATGGGCTGCGCGTGCTCGCGATCGCGGGCGCGGCGTTGTGCGTCACGTCATCGATCACCGGGACCACCGGCCGGGTCGCCGCGGTGATCGGTGCGCTCGCGGGCATCGGCCTCGGCGAGCTGCTCGCACGCCGGCGCGTCCGGCTGTGGTTCATCGCGGCAGCTGCGCTGGTGCTGGTCACGCTCGGTTTGTGGCTCGCCTCGGGCGCGACGACGTACGAGCTCGCACCCGACCTGGTTGGGCCGGCCAATGCGCTGCGGCTGTCGGCGATCTTGCGGTTCGGGCTCGCGACGTTCGCACTCGTGACCGCGGTGCGCGCCGCGGCACGCAGGGTTTCGGTGGTTTCTGCCGTCGAGCTGGTGATCGTGGCCGGGGCGTTTGCGATTCCGTTCGCTGCCCACCGCGATGGCGTGATCGTGCGTCCGCTGTGGTTGAGCGACTGGGCATGGCGTCATGGCATCGATCCATCGATCGTTCTGCTCGCGATCGGTGCGACGGTGGCAGGCGCGCTGGCGCTCGTGATGCTGCTCGAATCGGAGCGGCGGCCGACGGTTGCGTCGCTTGCCATGCTGCCGGTGCTGGTGATCCTCGGCGCGATCATCTTCGCGATCACGCCCGCGCAACCGCGGCGCGAGGTCTCCGAGCTCGGAGCTACCAAGGCAGAACGCGGCGATCCGCCCAAGCCCACCATGGGATCGGGCTTCGGCGATGGCCAGGGTCAGGACGGCGGATCCGCGCAAGGCTCGGATCGGCGACCTGATCAGGGGTCCGGTCAGAGTGGCCCACCGATCCCAGGTCAGCCCGGCGGTGGATCCGGACAGGGGTCGCAACAACAACCGACCTGGCAGGAACCGAGCGAGGGGTCAGGCGGCAAAGACCCGGTCGTGGCGGTCGTGTTGCTCGGCGATGACTATTCGCCGCCGACACAGGCCTATTACTTCCGCCAGGAGGCATGGAGCGCGTTCTCGGGAACCCGGCTGGTCCCCACGCGGTGGGCCGGCATCGACGTCGACGTTCCCGCGACGCAGCGAGGTGTCGCGACGCCGGCGGTGACCGAATCGTCGCCGGGGATGAGCTTGCTGCACGCGGACGTCGCCATGTTGGTCGCGCAACGCAAGCAGCTCTATCTCGGCTCGCCGACCAAGTGGGAGCCGCTCACCAATCCCGATCCAAAACAGTTTGTGGGCGCATATCGATTCGAGGCCGTGGTACCGGAGCTGGGCTACGAGCAGCTGGTCGGTCACGCCATCGGCGATCCGTCTTGGACCTCCGAGGTGATGTCGTACTACCTCGAACCCTCACGCGATCCGAGGTTCGGTGAGCTGGCCCAGCGCATCATCGGCGAGCTGCCCGAGGATCGCCGCAACGATCCGTTCATCAAGGCCGCGGCGATCAAGCAGTACCTCGATGTGAACATGACGTATTCGACCCGCGAGCGGCACGCCAACGTGCCCGATCCCACCGCCGACTTCTTGTTCGGCAACCGGATCGGTTACTGCGTTCACTTCGCGCACGCCGCGGTATTTCTGTGGCGATCGCTCGGGATCCCGGCGCGTGTCGGCGTTGGCTATTACGTCGAGGAGGAGCATCGCCGCGGATCGTCGTTGCTGATCCGGCAGAGTCAGGCGCATGCCTGGCCCGAGCTGTATCTCGAGGGAGTTGGCTGGGTGATCCTCGACATCTCGGCGCAGCGAAACCTCGATCCGCCGGGCATTCCACCCGACGACGAAGTTCAGCTCCAGCTCGCAGAGCTCGTGCGCGGATCGCCGCCGGATCCGTTCGATGGGACCCCGGTGTCGACGACCGGGACGCGGTTGGGTGTGATCGCGGCGATCTCCACGGGCGTGCTCGCCGCGTGCGTGTTGCTCCTGCTCTATGGGCTGAAGATCTGGCGCAGGATCGCGCCGCGGTTTGCGCCCGCGGGCGAGCTGCCGCGCGTCAGCTATCGCGCGGCACTCGATGCGCTTGCCGGCGTGGGCCGATCGCGCAACCTCGGCGAGACGCGCGAGCGGTTCGCCGCCCGGGTCGGCAGCGAGCTTCCAACGTTCGTCCAGCTCACCACGCTCCACCTCGCCGCTCGTCTCGGTCCGCAGACCGACCAGCCACCGGATCGCGTGGCGTGGCGTGACTTGTTGACTCGCCTGCGCGTCGAGCTCGCAACGCGTGCACCGGCATGGCGTCGCGTGCTCGCCGCACTGAACCCAATCTCGTTCCGTTTGTCACGGTAGTCGTCACTGAATCAGGAGACACTCATGTACATGTCCCAAGAGGCCCACGGACCCAACGACGGTCAGCCGCTGCAGAGCAAGCACATCACGCACGAGCTCGCGCCGCGGATCGTCGACCTCAATGGGGCACACGGCGTCTACACCCGCCTGCGCGATCGGTTGCGGGCCGCGGTGCGCGGCCGCGACGAGGTGATCGAGATGGTCATCTGCGCCGTGCTCGCCGACGGGCACGTGTTGCTCGAGGACTTTCCCGGTTCGGGCAAGACCACGCTGGCCAAGGCGCTCGGCGATGCGATCATCGACGACAAGCCCAACGATGACATCGTGACGCTGCGCCGGATCCAGTTCACGCCGGACCTGCTGCCCTCGGACGTCACCGGAACCACGATCTTCGATCCCAACACCAACCGGTTCTTCTTTCGCCCGGGTCCGCTGTTCGCGCACATCGTGCTCGCCGACGAGATCAACCGCACCAGCCCCAAGGTGCAATCCGCGCTGCTCGAGGCGATGGCGGAGAAGCAGACCACGGTCGACAACCGGACCCGCGCGCTCGACGATCTGTTCCTGGTGATCGCCACCCAGAATCCGCTCGATGTCGCGGGCACGTTTCCGTTACCCAATGCGCAGCTCGATCGGTTCCTGTTCAAGATCCGGATGACGCACATCGCGCCCGAAGCCGAGCTCGAGATCCTGCGAGACATGCGCGCGATCAAGGCGGCAACCTCGCGAGATGACCTGCCGCGCGTCACGCGCACCGAGATCCTCGACGCGCGCGCACAGGTGGAGAACCAGATCCACGTCCATCCGGCGATCCACGAGGCGCTGGTTGCGATCGCCCAGAAGACCCGCACGCACCCGCGGATCCTCCAGGGCGTGTCGACGCGGTCGCTCGTGCTCGCGGTGCCGGCGTTGCAAGCGCGCGCGTTGACCCGCGGCCGAAACTATGTGATCGCCGATGATGTCGAGGCGCTCGCCCATGCGATCTACTGTCACCGGATCGAGCTCGCCCCCGGTGCAGGCGACGCGCGCGAGATGATCAGCGAGTGTCTGGTCGAACCGCTCGAAGCGCTCGCCGCCAAGACCCTGGCCAGGCGATGACGCGACGCACGTCGATCGCTGCGCTGATCGCCGCCGCGAGCCTGGTCCCCGTGCTCGTGCTCGGCGGCGATGGGCCGGTCGCGGGTGGCCAGAGCGAGGGCACCGACTGGATGACGCCGACCGAGAAGGAGGCGTTTGCGATCCTCGACAAGAACAAGCCGATCACGGCTCGAAGGCTCGCGGACCAGCTGATCGCGGAGGATCCCGATTCGATCGTCGGTCACTACGTCCTCGGCAGAGTGCTGCACGAGGCCGAAGGCGATCTGGCGCGCGCGATCTATCACCTCGGACACGCGCGCGAGCTCTACGAGCAACGATTCTCGGCGAGCGATCCGGAATCGGGCCCGTGGAAGTTTCACCGCGAGCTGCTGCTGGCGATCGCGACGCTCGCCGGTGAGCTCGAGGAGTACGAGTACCAGCTCGAGATCCTGCGCTATCACGATGCGCTGTACCGCCCTGCGCGACCCGGCGAGCAAGCCTGGCCGCTGATGAAGCTCGGCCGGATCGCCGAGGCGCGCGAGGTCGCCGAGCAGGCGAGCAAGCTCAAGGATCCTTCGCAGCGCTCGCTGGGGCTCAACACGCTGTGTGCGATCGGACGTGCGGGCAACGATCGGGCAGCTGCACGTGCGGCCTGTGTCGCGGCGTTCGATCATGCAGCCACGATCGATGCACAGCTTCCGGCGCTCGATATCGAGCACCAATCGTCGCTTGCGGTGCACGCGTACAACGCCGCGCTCGCGGCGCGCGCTGATTTCGCTCCGGAGCAGGCCGAACGCCTCGCGCTCGCCGGAACCAAGCGGCTGGCGTTCACGCCGGCAAACCCGTGGCGGTTCTTGGTCGGCTTCTATCTCGATCAAGGACGCGGCAGCGACGCCGCCAGCGCGCTGCGCGAGATGCATCGCTGGCGCGTGCGCCAGCCGCCGCAGCTCCGCCATCAGGATCGCGCCGAGAACGACGTGGCGGTTGCATCGGTGTTGCTCGTCACCGGGCGAACCGAAGCAGCGGTGCGGCTTGTCGATCGTGCGATCGAGTTTCCAGACCGACGCGGGCTCGAATCGACCAGCGGTTGGCAGACCCGCGCAGCGCACGCCTTGATCCGGCGCGCGATCCGCCGGGCGCACCAACACGTGCTCGAGGAAGCCGCCGGGGTGGCCGACGAGGCGGGCCCGGGCGTCGTCGACGCCGCGCGTGATCGGCTGCGCACGCTGTCCGACGATGAGCTGATCCGAGGTGTCCTGGAGGACGACGATCGACTGGTCGATACGTTCCGCCTGTTCGGTGAGCGGGGGATCACATCGATCCCGGTCTGGCTGCTGGGCGATCTGGTCGACGTCCTCGGACCGGGCGTGGTCTCGGTGGTGTTGCGATCGGCGCGCGGGCAGGCCAACGCCGAGCCGTTCGAGCCGTACTGGCTTTCCGTCGATGCCGAGGTTCATCTGGCGCGCGGTCGCGCCGAGCAGGCGCGCACGGTGGCCGATCAGGCGCTCGCGCGATTGCCGCCGAGTGAGGCGCTCCTGCGTGCTCGGGTCGCCGCGGTCGCGGCCGAGGCCGCCGATCAGCTCGATGATCCCGCGAGCAAGCTCGATTACCTGACGCGCGCGTACCAGCTTGATCCCAGCGTGATTCGCCGGCGTGGTCTGGCGTTACCGACTCGGATCGTCGGTGGGCCGGGGACCGAGGAGGTCGTGACGATGCTCGGGCGTTCCCCCCGGTTCACGGCATCGGATCGCGGGTTCATCGTCGATGTTCAGCAGGCGCTCGGCGGATACCAGATCTGCTTGCGTACGCCGGAGGGCAGCCTGTTGCGATGCGCCCCGGAGGAGCCGAAGCCACCGCCGGTTGGCAAGGACGGCAAGCCTGGCGAGCCGATGACGCCTGCACAGGCCGCCGAGCTTGCACATCAGACGCTGTTCGCGATGCCGCTAGGCCTCACCGGCACGGACATGAGCTCGCTCGATGGTTCGACGAGCGTGTCGGAGCAGGCGACGCGCGATCAGGTCGATCACATGCTGCAGGAGCTGTCGCGCGAGTAAGCCCCCCCCGACTCGCGCGACAGCTCATCGAAGCACGATGGCTCGCGATTCCCGACTAGCGGATCTTGCGTGCTTCGTCGAGGAACGCGTTCCGGCTCTTGCCATCGAGGCTGATGATCCGGTTTGCGAGTCGCTGCAACAGCGCGTCGTATTCGGTCGCGGTGAGCGATTCGACCGGACTCCCCAGCTTCCTGAGCTCGGGTGAGATGAACAGCTTCATCACGGTGTCGACCGGTTGGGTCATGTGACGAGCTAACGCATTGCCCACTTCCCTCATCACACGGCTATCCATGGCTCCTCCTCCCGCGTTCACTGGTCCGCTATCCATCATCGACGCGCTTTCGACGCGCGACTCCGCAAACTGACGAAAGATCTCGTTGACCTCGCGCTCGCCGAGCGGCTTGCACAGGTATTCGTGGACGCCGTGCTTGCTGCCCCAGCTCTTTGTCGTGGTGAGCTGTTCCTGCGGCGTCATCAGCACGGTGTGGATCGACTGAGTCGAATGGGTCGCGCGCAGTGTGCTGCACACGCGAAGGCCACCGATCTCGGTCCCGATCACCAGCACGGCTGGGACCACCAGTTGTGCGCGTTCGAGCGCTTCCTTCCCGCTGGTGGCTAGCTCCACCCCGAGCCCCATGCGCGACGCGCGCGCGGCAATGAACCGACGATCAGCATCGACGTCGTCGGCGATCAGTACGGTGCGCATTGGTCAAAGCCCTCCTGAATTGATGCGGTCGTACATCTACACACATCCTTGTTGGTTTGAGTTCTCCCCGCCGACCTTCGGGGGAGCCCCACTCCCCGCTGTTCACCCCGCACGCCCAGCTAGTTCAGATCCCGGATCACGGTTTCTCGTCGGAAAGTCGACCGCGGCGCCGGGATTTCGCGAACCTGGGTTCGGGCGGAAGTGCGGTCGCGCCCCCGTGGGCGCACCGAAAATCGGGCTGCAACGCACCACCAGCCCCCCCCCCACGACGCGCCCCCGGGGGCGCCCCACGA